>JAFZSI010000065.1 GCA_017619445.1 Prevotella sp. | reverse complement strand
CTCAAAGTTCACAACGTCGAAATTGTCTATGAGCACATCGGGAAGGATGGCACGAAGCAGTCGGATATGTTCCATGGTGCAAAGGTAACTCTTTACTCTTGATCAGCCAAGATTCACCAACCAGAAAAATCCGCTGACTCGAAAATTTGGGTGTAAAGCACCACTTTGTTTTCAGGATGTTTGTGTTGGCTGCGATAACTCCCGGTGCCACGCTGGTAATTGGGCGTGGCACCGAGGTTCGAAAGCGGCTTTTACTTGCCGTAGTCTATTCTTACTCTTATCTTGTTCGTGGGGTCGCTGACATACTTGAAGGTTCTTGTCTGAATGCCGTTGCTCCAATAGTCGTACAGGCAGCTGAATTCGCCGATTCTCATTCCTTTGGCTTCGGTTGTCTCCCAGGTGACGTAGGCGTTTTTGTTGGTGTTGTTGTAGTTGTATGCGTAGTCTTGTTTGATGCCTTTGGCTTCAAGTTTGTATTCCATCCTGTAATCGCCCATAACGTCCTTGGCCGTCAGTTTGAGTTCAGTGATTTCCGACATTCCGCTGTTATCGTATTGTATTGTCATGCTGTATTCGGCATTGGAGACAATCAGTGAGGCGCCCCAGAGTCCCACGCCCATGCTTCCGGATATTTTCAGGGTGTTGCCCGATTTCGTGACATTGATTTTCTCACTGCCGCCGCGGTCGTCGTTTTGCTCGAAATCTTCTTCGATGGTGACTGTTTTGTTGTCGCTGCGCAGGGCTTTGATGTTCACCATGATGTCAACGTGGCTGATGTCTGTCCTGGGCTGGAAGGTTGGCGCGGTGTTTGCCTCTTGTGTTACCTTGACGGGCATGAACACTTTCTCGGCATCGGTGGCGTTCTGCACATTGGTGACGTAGCAGTCCACATAGCACTCGCGCTTCTTGCCTGTGTCGTTGGCGGTGGTGGTGATAGAGATTTTTCCGCCCGAGGCCTTGACCGACACCCAGCCCTTGCCTTCGGCGCGCACGGTGGCGCCGTAGCGTTTATATGTGCCGTAGTTCACCGTCACATCTTTCGTTCCGCCTGCTGCGGGGAAGTTAAGCTCGGTGGGGCTGACGGAGACGTCTATTTTCTGAATTTCCACGCTTACTTTCGACGTGCAGCCTTTTGATGCATCGTTTGGGGTTGTGAACACGTATAACATCATTTTCGTGTTGCCGTTGGCTTCGTTGTAGTAGTCTTTCTCAAGCTGGCTGCCCATGATTACGATGGAGTCGTTGAGCACGGCTCTGTATCCCCGACGCTCGTATTCATTTTTTCCGCTGCCAATGGTGAGCACGTATGTTCTTGCGCCTTCCTGCAGTTGTTTGATGACGAGTTTCTTGTCGGTCAGTTTTTTTCCAGTGATGTTGACGTTGAATACATTAATGGCGCAACCCAGCGGATAGCATGTCGCGGCGGCTGTTCCTTGGAGAGTAGAGTTAGTCAAGGTACCCGATTTTATGGTGGGCGCAGCATCGTTAATGCTGTATCCCTTGATAAGATTGCCACTGAGCAGGCTCACCAGGAACTCGTCGTAGTGGTCTGGGAAAGTAATGTCATAACCTTTCTCTTCGGTCCACATTTTGAACGTTTCTTTGGTTATCTTGTCTTTTTCAAACCATTTTTTGTATAGTCCTACGATGCTTTTGTCGTTCATGTTGTAATCGGTGCATTCCTTTGACAAATACTGTAGTAGGGATGACATTCCGTAACCATGATGTGAATGCATCATATAGGTGCTGCCCTTGGTGGTAGGATCGTCTTTATGTATGTCATAAATATTGTCGGTGAATCCTTTGACGAAATCAGAGATATAATCTTTTGCAAAACCAACGGAAAAAGAGCCTGTCATAAATTGCTCTACCCAAACGGCTCCGCATTCATACATCAACACCCTGTCGTCTTCTCTCCTGAAAAACCATTTTGTGCTGGCTACGTCATAGTCGGCCTGAAAGTCGTGAGTCAATTCGTGGATAGCTGACGCTTTGAAACTGTTGCGGTGGGTGTCAAAGTCTGTGAGAATCAGCTCGTTGAACGAAACGGTGCTCAGTTCGTTTTTCCAAGCACTCTGGTTGAATGTTCCGAATTTGTCAAGTTTCGTGTCTTTCGGGTCTGGATTCTTCATTTCCACGAAATCAATGGCCACGTCGCGCTTGGTCGTCATGAAGCCTAAATCGTGGATTTTCTTAATGGCCTCGCGGATGATTTTGTGTATGTCGTCATAGTATTTGGACAGCTGTGCATCGTATTTCATGATTTGTCCGCGGCTCAGGTTGAGATGCCAGGAGAAATTGCCCTCAGTAAATGCTTCAGCATACTGTGAATGTGCGTCTGCTGCTCTGGTGGCTTTTGCCTGGCTTCCACGAACGCCCCAGTATTCATAGTGTGCCACTCCGAAACAGAGTGGGATTGTGTAGTTTTCAGTGTTTTTGTTGCTGCTTTCTGGCATGGTGGCAGTGTATTCACCATTAGCATACTCTGAGGGCAGAATGATGTCGGAATAGGTAGCCTCCTCCTCTGAGACTCTGAAAGAGGGTATGTGCGCCACCACATTGATGCCTTCACCTTGTTCGGCACACTTTATTTTCACCGTAAATGGTTTTTCTACTTGTGCTGGAACAGTCAGTTGATAGAACACCGATGCTTCGTCATTGCCAAGAATGTCCCCTTTCGCCACCTCGGTCAGTGCTACTTTCGTGTCTGTGCTGAACGTGCCGCTGGGGAAGGTGATGGAAATGTCGCCTTTCTCAATGGTTCCGCCCGCGGAGGAAACGGTGTGCCAGTCGCCATCCTCGGTGGGTGTTTCGGGTGTTGGTGTTTCGGGTGTCGGTGGTGTTACGGGGGTGGGCTCAACGGTGTCGTTGCCTGAACTGCAGGCAACCATGCCAAGCATGAGTGCCACCATCATGGCCGCGCCTGCTGTGCGCATCGCGGCTTGCAGAATGTTGTTGTAGGTTTTCATGGTGTTTATGGGTTATTTTCAATTATAAATTCTCAATTCTCAAATCTCAAAACATTTTCTGTTTCGGCCGTAAAGTTAGTGATAAATGCGCTATCTTCACCTTAAAATGAGCGTAAAAAATGTTAACTGCCTGTAGGAATGTTTCTCTCCTTCCTGTCAGGAAACGAGAACGGGGATTTTTCGTTCTCGCGAAAAATCCCCGTTCTATGAATGTCTTGCTGCTCAGGCAAAGCGGAAGAACAGTGATAGCGTCAGAATGCGGATGGCTTGAGCCGCAGTCCTGCGGTCTCGTCGATGCCGAACATCAGGTTCATGTTCTGCACGGCCTGGCCTACGGCTCCCTTCAGCAGGTTGTCGATGGCGGAGGTGATGAGCAGTTTGTTGCCATACATCTCACAGTGAACCAGGGCCTTGTTGGTGTTCACCACCTGCTTCAGGTCAATGGGCTTGTCGCTGTAGTGGGTGAAAGTTGCATCGGCATAAAAATCTTTGTAAGCCTGCACAATGTCGTCGATGGGCGCCGCTGTGCGCACTACGGCGGTGCAGAAAATGCCTCGTGCAAAGTTTCCGCGATAGGGTATGAAGTCGATGTCGGCATCCAAATAGCCTTGGACTTGTTTCAACGACTGTCGTATCTCAGCAATGTGCTGGTGCTGGAACGGTTTGTAGATGCTCAGGTTGTCGGCGCGCCACGAGAAGTGCGTGGTGGCACCGGGTTTCTGCCCTGCTCCCGTTGAGCCCGTGATGGCATTCACGGCAACATCTTCTTTTAGCAAGTTCAGGTGGGCGGCAGGCAACAATGCAAGCTGGATGCAGGTTGCGAAGCATCCGGGGTTGGACACGTGCTGCGCCTGCTGAATGTCGGCCTTGTTGATTTCGGGCAGGCCATAGACATAGTCGTGGTCGCCCTTGATGCGGAAGTCCTGCGCAAGGTCGATGATTTTCACGCTGTCGGGGATGGCGTGTTCCTTCAGGAACTGCTGGCTCTTGCCGTGGCCGAAGCAGAAGAACACCACATCGACATCGTTGAATGGCATTTGGTCGGTGAACCGCAGGTCGGTGTCGCCGATGAGCCCTTCATGCACGTCGCTGACAAGGTTGCCGGCGTTGCTCTCCGAGTTGGCAAACACAATTTGTGCCTCGGGATGGTTGAGCAGCACACGAATCAACTCACCGCCGGTATAGCCGGCGGCGCCTAATATTCCTATTCTAATCATAGCTGATGAGCGTTCATTTGAATTTTACGCACGTTTCGGAGCCAAGAGCCACAACAGCAGATAGGCCAGTACGCCTGTGCCGTAGCCAAAGACTAACACAACGAAGATGATGCGCACAATGAGTGAGTCAACATCAAAATATTCGGCCAGTCCGCCGCAGACGCCACCGATTTTTTTGTCGGTTTCAGACAAATAGAATTTCTTATTCATAATTGTATCCTTTTTTGGTTGTTCTTTGTTCATTAGACGAGCAGACAATCAGAAAAGTTGCAAGTACTGGTTATCTTTTTTCGTCTTTGTGGATTCCGTAATACACACGCAGCGGGGTAGAGCTGACCTTGATGAAGCCCTTGGCCTCGTCGGCGGTCCAGCCGGTCTGTGTCTCGCCATATTCGCCGAGCTTGCTCTTCGTGAGGTCGTTGGCGGAGTCGATGCCCACGGTCTCAAATCCGTAAGGGCGCAGCTTGAGGATGGCAGTACCAGTAACGTTGCGCTGTGAGCTGGTGAGCATGGCCTCGATGTCGGGCATGACGGGCTCTAAGTACTGGCTCTCGTGCAGGAACATGCCATACCAGTTGGCCACCTGGTCTTTCCAGTACTGCTGCCATTTGCTCAGCGTTGATTTCTCCAAGAGACGGTGTGCCTCGATGATGAGTTTGGGTGCTGCGGCCTCGAAACCTACGCGCCCTTTGATGCCGATGATGGTGTCGCCAACGTTGGCATCGCGGCCGATGGCATAGCTGGCGCCAATTTCCTCAATTTTCTGTATGGCCTTCACGCGGTCGTCAAACTTTTCGCCGTTCACGCCAACAATCTCGCCCTTGTTGAACTCAATCTTCAGCAGCTGTTCAGGCTCCTTGGCCGTCACATGCTTCAGGTAAGCGTCTTCTGGCAGTCCCTGGGTGGGGTCGAGCAGCTCGCCGCCGCAGATGCTGGTGCCCCAGATGCCCACGTTGTAGGAGTATTTCAGCTTGGTGAAGTCTGCAAAGAAGCCGTGTTCGTTCAGATAATCCACTTCTTCCATGCGCGTGAGCTTCTTGTCGCGGGTAAGGGTGATGATTTCCACACCCGGAGCCATGACGAGGAACGTCATGTCGAAACGAATCTGGTCGTTTCCGGCACCTGTGGAGCCGTGGGCAATGGCGTCGGCGCCAATCTCGTTGGCATAACGCGCAATGGCGATGGCCTGAAAGATGCGCTCGCTTGACACGCTGATGGGGTAGCAGTTGTTGCGCAGCACATTGCCGAAAATCATGTATTTCAGCGATTTCTCATAATATTCGTGGGTGACGTCGAGCGTCACATACTTCACTGCGCCCAGTTTGTAGGCGTTTTCCTCGTTTTTCTTCAGCTGTTCGTCGCTGAAACCGCCCGTATTGGCGCAGGCGGCATACACTTCGTAGCCGTCCTGTGTCAGTTTCATCACGGTGTAACTGGTGTCAAGCCCACCAGAAAAGGCTACTACAACTTTTTTCTTGTCCATATTCTTGTTTATAATCTTGTTTCCTGTACATTATTCTTAATTCTTACCGTCTATCCTCCTGATGCGCTCCAGCACCTCGTCGGGAATCTTGGCGGGCAAGTGCTCGGTGGGGTCATAGAGCATGGCGGTGCAAATGCAGTATTTGCGGTCTGTGCGGTGCAGCACATCAACGTTGATGCAGCCCTCGCATCCGCGCCAGAATGCCTCGTCGTCGGTCAGGTCGGCAAAGGTTACGGGCTGGTAGCCCAGCTGCGTGTTCATGGTCATGACGGCTGCTCCGCTGGTGAGCGAGAATATTTTCGCGTGCGGCCAGCGTGTGCGTGCCAGTGTGAAGGTCATGTCCTTGATTTTCTTGGCCACGCCCATGCCGCGGAAGTCGGGATGCACAATGAGACCCGAAGTGGTGACATACTGTTTGTTTCCCCATGTCTCAATGTAGCTGAAGCCTGCGAA
The DNA here is from genome assembly GCA_017619445.1 of Prevotella sp. Taxonomy (GTDB): domain Bacteria; phylum Bacteroidota; class Bacteroidia; order Bacteroidales; family Bacteroidaceae; genus Prevotella. The sequence goes on along the minus strand of JAFZSI010000065.1, from coordinate 3,235 downwards.
TCGCTCGCCCGAGAGGGCGATGACCGCTTTTGCCTCGCGCATTTTGGTGGTCAAGTATTCGTGTGTTCGCTTGGCGATGCCGGTGCCTCTCACTTTGGCGGCATCTGCTATAGTCTGTAAGATTGTGTCAACATACTTCTCGTGCGAAGCGTCGGCAACCACAACCTGTATTTCTTCCATTATTCTTTTGAATTTTGAACTATGAGGTTTGGTCTTCCTGCTCCAAACTTCTAACTCTTAACTCTATACTTATTTAATGTTCGGAATCACAATGCTCAGCCCGTCAATCACGTCCTCGTAGGCGGCTCCTTCCTTGATGACGATGAAGATGGTGTCGTCGCCCGCAATGGTGCCGATGATTTCGGGAATCTCGCTGTCGTCTATGTTGTAGGCTATGCTGCTGGCGTAGCCCGGGCGCGTCTTGATGACCCCCATGTTTCCCGAGAAATTGATAGACACGAAACCCGATGTCTGCAGCATCTCGTTGGCGGGGCGCGGTTTACTGATGCGCTTGTACATGGTTTCGTTGGGCAGCACATACACATATTTGCCGTTCATCGAGGCTGCCTTGGCCACTTTCAGCTGTTTCAGGTCGCGGCTCAGCGTTGCCTGTGTCAGTTTGTAGCCTTCTTTCTCGAGTGCCTGCAGCACTTCTTCCTGACTACCCAGTTCCATGCTCGAGATGAGCATCTTCAGGGTTTCCATTCTGTTGTTCTTAACCTTCATTTTACTTCGCTTTGTTGATTTTGCGCGCAAAATTATGCAATTTCTTGCATATACACAAATAAATATGCAGATATTTTCGAAAATCAACACATTTTTATGCAAAAACCCAACGTCCGTAAGTTCAAAACTAACACAGAGGAACTGAGAAAAGAGTGTACAATCAATAAACTCTCTTTCCTCCGTTCCTCTGTGTGGGATTCTGTTCATGGCCATTGGCCACAGGCTTTCCTACCGCGACATGTCGAAGCCCAGACGAACACCGTCATAGTTCTTGCTCAGCTCGCCGATGGTCTCCAAGTTGGCGTTGCCGCTCAGTGCCGACATGGTCTGGATGAGCGTCAGCAGTTTTTTGGCTTCGAACAAGATGGAGATGCCCTTCAGCTCGCGCTTGGCGTAGCAGTTGATGCTGAGAATCATGCCCTGCAGCGTCAGTTTGCATTTCGCCTCATCAAACGTGTAGTTGCCGCTGAAGTTCTGGCCGTCAATCTTGGCCACAAAAGTGCGGTCGGTGTTGAACGTAATGAACGTGTTGCTGCTTGAGAAGCCCAGCTTCTGGTAGGTGGGCAGCAGTTTCTGCTCAATCTGCGACGCAGCCACCTCACCGCCGGCCTTGGCCAGCAGGTTCTCACTGGTGAACGCGCAGCCAGGACCCGCATACGTCCAAGTGCCAATCAGCTGTTCGGCCGTCAGCTTGTCAAGTCCGATGACGCTCGTGATGGCGTCAACAACGCCCGTGCCACCCGTGATGGCACCCAGTATGCCGCCCAGAATGTTACCGCCGCCAGTGCCGTTGGCACCGTTCATGCCCATTGTTCCGCAGCCGGTCAGCAACATGCAGGCCGCAACTGCCAAAGTGCTCAGTTTCTTCTTCATATTATAATCTGTTGGAAATAATTCTCAATCCTCAATTCTCAACGCTCAACTCTCAATTCCCTCAATCCCTTCTGCCAAACAGGCGAAGCAGATAGAGGAACAGGTTGATGAAGTCGAGATACAGCGACAGCGCACCCAAGAGGGCAACCTTCTGCGCACCCTCGCCGCCGTCCTGATACTGCAGCATGTTCTTGATTTTCTGCGTGTCATAGACCGTCAGTCCCACAAACACCAGCACGCCCAACATGCTCACAATCAGCTCAAACATACTGCTCTTCAGGAAAATGTTCACGATGCTCGCGATAATCACGCCCACAAGCGCCATCAGCAGATACTTGCCCAGGCTGCTCAGGTCGGTCTTCGTCGTATAACCAATGAAGGCCATCACCGCAAAAGTGCCCGCAGTGATGAAAAACACATTCGCTATCGAAGTCATCGTGTAAGCAATGAAGATAAACGACATCGTAACGCCGTTAATCACCGAATACAAGATGAACAGCAGCGTGGCAGAAGTCAGCGACAGCTTGTTGATGCCTGCCGAAATCCATACCACCAGACCAATCTCGGCAATCATCAGGCCCCAGAACAGCACCCGGTTCGTCATAATGGCCTGCAGGATGGCAGGACTCGTAGATACACCGTAGGCCGTGATGCCGGTAATCACCAGCGCCAGCGTCATCCACACATACACCTTGCGCATCAGCGCAGGAAAGTCCATTGCGCCAATCACTTCCTTTTCATCCACAATGTCATAATACTTTCTTTCGTCCATAGTCAATTCTTTTTACGGTTTGTTTCTTCCTTTGTTAAGTAAACTCTCTTTTCTATATTATTAATCTCCCAGTTCATAATCCCTCCCCCTTTTCTTTATTTCCCTCCTCCTTTTCTTTATTCCCCTCCTCCAGTTCTTTATTCCCCTCCCCCAGTTCTTTATTTCCCTCCTCCAGTTCTTTATTTCCCTCCCCCTTTTCTTTATTTCCCTCCTCCAGTTCTGTACGCTGCGCTATCAGCGCAGCCCCAACCCCTCCCCACCATATTCCCGACAAAGATAATGCAAAAAACTGATTCCACGAAATTATTTTGTCTTTTTCGCTATTTTTCAACCTTCTTAATGACAAATTGGCACCCCAAGCCCCCAATTCACCAACAAATCCCTATTTCCCAACCCCATAAACCCCAGCACTGTCATCCCCATCCTCGGCCCGCCAGAAACAAAACATTGCTTTACGCCCAAATTTTCTAGAGAATTCATCCGTAGAGTGCCACTTTGGAGTTGTAAAGTGCCACTTTGGAGTTGTAAAGTGCCACTTTGCAGAATCAGCGTGCATAGTTATTGTCACAACCCAGCGCCTTATGAGAACCACCCATAACCTTCTTCCTGAATTCCCGCGCCGTAAGCATGTTATGTTATTCTGTTACTATGTCTAAATACCCTCTCCTGAATGATGTTATTCTGTTACTATGTCTAAAACCGCGTTACCTTGTCTCAACCCGATTTTTTGTGCACAAATTGTGCACAGTTTTTTCGGTTTTAACATTTCCCTGTTCAAAAGCTATCCCACGCAGAGGCGCAGAGTCTTTTACAGAGAGAATAAGTCTCACACAGAGGCAGGGAGGAAACAGAGAGCGGCCCTCG
>JAFZSI010000013.1 GCA_017619445.1 Prevotella sp. | reverse complement strand
GCTGAGAAGCTGGCTGCCGAAATCATGGACGCCTACAACAACCAGGGTGGTGCCTTCAAACGTAAGGAAGACATGCACCGCATGGCCGAGGCTAACCGTGCATTTGCTCACTTCAGATTCTAATTGTACGAAGGATAACGACATCAGTATTTTATTTGTTTAAGGTAAAAAAGAGAAAGGAATTTGAATAATGGCAAAGCATGATTTAAAACTCACTCGCAATATCGGTATCATGGCTCACATCGATGCCGGTAAAACCACTACGTCTGAGCGTATTCTGTTCTACACCGGAAAGACCCACAAGATTGGTGAGGTGCACGACGGTGCCGCCACCATGGACTGGATGGCGCAGGAGCAGGAGCGTGGCATCACCATCACATCGGCTGCCACCACCTGTAACTGGGATTGGAACGGACAGAAATATAAAATCAACCTCATTGACACTCCGGGACACGTGGACTTCACTGCTGAGGTGGAGCGCTCGCTGCGTGTGCTTGACGGAGCCGTGGCCACCTATTCGGCAGCTGACGGCGTTCAGCCTCAGTCAGAGACCGTATGGCGTCAGGCCGACAAGTATAATGTGCCCCGCATCGGTTATGTGAACAAGATGGACCGTTCGGGTGCTGACTTCTTCGAGACCGTGCAGCAGATGCGCGACATTCTGGGAGCCAATCCCGTGGTAGTGCAGGTGCCCATCGGTGCAGAGGAGCATTTCAAGGGTCTGGTTGACCTCATCACGATGAAGGCCATCCTGTGGCACGACGAGACAATGGGTGCCGAATACGACATCGAAGAGATTCCCGCTGACCTCGTTGACGAGTGCAACGAATGGCGTGAGAAACTGCTTGAGGCAGCTGCCGAGTACGATGAGGCGCTGATGGAGAAATTCTTCGACGATCCCGACTCAATTACCCAGGAGGAAATCATCGCCGCCATCCGTAAGGGAACCATTTCGATGGCTTGCACACCGATGCTCTGCGGTTCGTCATACAAGAACAAGGGCGTGCAGCCCCTGCTCGACTATGTGTGCGCATTCCTGCCCTCACCTGTTGACACCGAGGCTGTGATGGGAACCAACCCTGACTCCGACGAGGAAGAAGGCCGCAAGCCCAGTGAGGACGAACCCACAGCAGCTTTGGCATTCAAGATTGCCACCGACCCGTATATGGGCCGTCTGGTGTTCTTCCGTGTCTATTCGGGCAGTGTGAAGGCTGGCTCATACGTGTATAACCCCCGTTCGGGCAAGAAAGAGCGCATCAGCCGCCTGTTCCAGATGAACTCGAACAAGGAGATTCCCATGGAGTCGATTGACGCTGGCGACATTGGTGCAGGTGTAGGCTTCAAGGACATCCGCACGGGCGACACCCTCTGCGACGAGAACGCTCCCATCGTGCTCGAGTCTATGACCTTCCCCGACACCGTGATTTCTATCGCCGTTGAGCCCAAGAGCCAGGCTGACATCACCAAGCTCGACAACGGACTGGCTAAGCTGGCCGAGGAAGACCCCACCTTCACCGTACATACCGACGAGCAGAGCGGTCAGACCGTTATCTCGGGTATGGGTGAGCTGCATTTGGACATCATCATCGACCGTCTGAAGCGTGAGTTCAAGGTGGAGTGCAACCAGGGTAAGCCCCAGGTGAACTACAAGGAGGCCATCACCAAGACCGTCAACCTGCGCGAGGTTTACAAGAAGCAGTCGGGTGGTCGCGGTAAGTTTGCCGACATCATCGTGAACATCGGTCCGGTTGACGACGACTGGAACGTGAAGGAGAACGGTGGTCTGCAGTTCGTGAACGAGGTGAAGGGTGGAAACGTACCCAAGGAATTCATCCCTGCTGTGCAGAAAGGTTTCGAGGAGGCCATGAAGGCCGGAATCCTGGGAGGCTATCCCATGGACACCTTGAAGGTGACCCTGCTCGACGGTTCGTTCCACCCCGTAGACTCCGACCAGCTGTCGTTTGAGCTTGCTGCCCGCAACGCCTACAAGAACGCATGTGCCAAGGCAGGTCCCGTGCTCATGGAGCCCATGATGAAACTTGAGGTCATCACTCCCGAGGAGAATATGGGTGACGTGATTGGCGACCTGAACAAGCGCCGTGGTCAGGTGGAAGGCATGGACGAGGCCCGCAGCGGTGGCCGTGTCATCAAGGCCATGGTTCCCCTGTCGGAAATGTTCGGCTATGTCACCGCCCTTCGCACTATCACTTCAGGCCGTGCCACCAGCTCCATGGAGTATGACCACCACTCACCGCTGAGCAGCTCGATTGCCAAGACGGTGCTCGAGGAAGTGAAAGGCCGCGTGGATCTGGTGTAATTGTCAGATAAAGAATTTCGAGGAGTGCCGCTGAGCAAATGACTCTTTAGCGGCACACCTTCCAATAATAATAAAAGTAAATCACAAAATTGAAAATTAAAGATTATGAGTCAGAAAATCAGAATCAAGCTGAAGAGTTACGACCACAAGTTGGTTGACAAGTCAGCAGAGAAAATCGTGAAGGCCGTGAAGGCCACAGGTGCTATTGTGAGCGGGCCGATTCCCCTCCCCACACACAAGCGCATCTACACCGTGAATCGTAGTACATTCGTCAACAAGAAAGCCCGTGAGCAGTTCCAGCTGTCAGACTACAAGCGTCTGATTGACATCTACAGCTCAACAGCCAAGACCGTTGACGCGCTGATGAAGCTCGAGTTGCCCAGCGGTGTAGAGGTTGAAATCAAGGTATAGTAACATTTGTTTATGCCAAATAAAAGCGGCGTATCTGGTAGCAACTGGATACGCTGTTTTTTTGTAGAGGTGTATAGACAATTAGTGAACTGCCATGAAATCCTTTCCCTGAAGCTGTCTGCGGGCGGGTGTTGACACTATCACCTACGGGAACCTGCCGATGGATATTGATGTTAAGCTGGGTGAACAACTATTTAAAGAGTTTAACCGGAGCGCATAACTACAAAAAATAGTTGTGCGCTCCGCTTTTTTTAGTTACTTTTGTCCTCAGATACTGAAAACGTCGTTGATGTTTAACAAAGAAAGCAAAGAAAATGAAAAAACTAACGAATAAAGAACGTGAAGCGATGGAACTGTTTTGGCAGCATGGTCCCATGTTTGTCAGGGAGCTGCTTGAACACTATGCCGAGCCGCGCCCTCACTTCAACACGCTGTCAACCATTGTCCGCCGTCTTGAGCATGAAGGCTATATAGGCCATAAACAGTATGGCTCCACCTACCAATACCATGCCCTCATCTCGGAACAGGACTATGCGAAGAAAAACATCTTCCGCCTGGTTGACGACTATATAGAGGACTCCTACAAGGGATTGGTGTCAACTTTCCTGAAGGAGGAAAAACTCTCCGTCGAAGAACTTCGCGAACTCATCTCCCAAGTTGAAGCCTACAAAGAATCCAAGCAACGATGACGCTGTTTCTCACCTACGAACTGAAAGTGGCTGTGCTGATAGCCGTGTTCTACATCTTCTGGCGGCTGTTGTTAGCCAACGAGACGTGGCACCGGCTCAACCGCATCGTGCTGCTATCCACGGCTGTTGCCTCGTTTGTGTTGCCGCTCTGTGTGATTACCATTCACCACACAGTTGAACTCATGCCTGCGGCAGACGCGGCCACATGGCCGGCAGACGGAATGCCAATGCCAGTGCCAGCGGAAACCGCCTCCACAGCGGCAACTGCTGGGCTGGAACGCCATTATTACTGGCAGTTGCCACTGACCATTATATATATAATTGGTGTGGTGGTTGTACTGCTGAGAATGCTGTTGTCGCTATGGCGACTGCACAGAATGACAGCCGAAAGCGAGATTCATCCCTTGTCTGATGGCCATCTTATGGCTGTCAGCGAGAAGGTTGACATGCCTTTCAGTTGGTGGAACACAGTGTTTATGAATCACAACGATTATGAGGAGGGCACCACAGCCCTGCTGACACACGAACTGGAACACCTGCGACAGCATCACTCCGCCGATGTTGTGCTGGTGGAACTGCTCACTGCCCTGCAATGGTTCAACCCTGCCATGTGGATGCTCCGCGCCGACCTGCGCACCATCCACGAGTATGAGGCTGACCAGCAGGTACTCTCTCACGGATTCAATGACATTCAGTATCTACAACTATTAATCCGTAAGGCTGCTGGTCGGGGCGGGTACTCTCTGGCCAACGGCATCTCAAACAGTGCCCTTAAAAAAAGAGTAACAATGATTATGAAACCCCAATCAACCCGCAACAGCATGTTGAAACTTCTTGCCCTCGTTCCCATCGTGGGCATCGGTCTCGCCCTCAACGCCAATACAGTCACCGACTATGTTTATGACCAACCCCAGAAGCAACAACCCGTCAAGAAAGGCAAGAAGGCTGGCACCATCAAGATGAACAGCCAAGACATTGAGGTTGTTGTAACCGAGAGCGCTCCTACGGAGCAGGCAGACAGAAAACCACTAAAGGTACGTGGCATTGTCAGAGACAAGGAGAAAGGCGAGCCTGTTGTGGGAGCCATTATCAAGGTTGGCAATTCAAAGGCTGGCACCGTTACCGACCAGAACGGCGAGTTTTCCATTGATGTCAAGGAGGGTGATGTTGTCGTAGCGTCTTACGTAGGCTATAGCAGCGATGCCATCGTCATCAAGGATTCTCGGGATAACTACGCCTTCGTGTTGGAGAAGGACGACAGCGATGTGACAGAAAAGACCTACGATGTTGTAGAGCAAATGCCCCAGTTCCCTGGAGGCCCCGCCGCACTGCTGGAGTACCTCTCCAAGAGTGTGAAATATCCGGAAAAAGCACATAAAAACGGAATCCAGGGCCGCGTCATTGCAACCTTCATCGTGGAGAAGGACGGTCGCATCAGCAACGCCCATGTGGTGAGGTCTGTTGACCCGAGTCTGGATGCAGAGGCCCTGCGTGTCATTGATGCCATGCCCAATTGGGTTCCCGGCAGACAGAACGGAGAGCCTGCGCGGGTGAAATACTCCATTCCCGTAACGTTCAAGCTCGACAGTGCCGCGCCTGCTGAGAAATATGTCCTGGAGATTGACGGTAAGGCGGCCCACGACTCCGATATAGCCAATATTCCTGCCGACGAAATTGTCAGTATTGACGTAGTGCCAGCCAAGAACGGCCAGCCCAAGAAGATTGCCATTACCACGAAAAAGAAAAAGTAAATCATCTCTCTCGTTTTTATAAAAGCGGTGTGTCCATTGTGGATGCACCGCTTTTATTGTTGGATGAAGTAAAAATCGTGTTGGTTTGCGTTTTTTAACAATTTTCCATGCAAGTTTTTGCTGTTTTCCGCATTTGTATAAGCAGGAAGAACCCCTAAAACGAATTCAACGATGAAAAAGATGAGTCTGATTCTGATGAGCATACTCCTGCTGATGCTGGCTGGATGCAGTAGTGATGATGACAACATCACTGTCAACGACAAAAACATTTTTGGCTGGTGGGAAAGTGAAGCAACAATTGATAATCGAGGTGGATTGATGTTTCTCTCAGATGATGGTGAAATCAAGCAGTGGGAATATTCTGCGGTCACTGGCAACGGCGAGTACCATGAATGGCATTGGGGATATTTCTGGTTTGATGATGAGGGAACGCTGCATCTTAAATATGGAACGAAGGAACCCAACCCCGATGAAATGTACTACAAAGTCACGAGTCTGACCAAAGACCGTATGGTGATTCGTTCTTATGGCGGCTTTGCGGCTACCCCGTTCGAAGAGGGACACGATAGGGTTTACATAAAAGTGCCTTTTATCCAAACAATGAAATTTTCGAATTGATAGATATACAATAAAACAATGAAAACAACGAGTAAACTGTTAGGATTGGCCATCGTGCTGAGTTGCGGGCTGATGTCTTGTTCCTCGTCAGAGGAGGTGAGTGATGATTTGGGTGAAACCAAACAAGTGGTGAACATGCTGTCTGAGCCAGTGACGATAGAGCTGACAACGGAGCAGAAACAGTTTGCCTACGACAACAACGGCTTCACGCTGAAGTTTCTGAAAGCGGTCAACGATGTTGACAAGAGCGGCAAGAGTTTCATCTACTCGCCGCTGAGCATCACCTATGTATTGGGTATGGTGAACGATGCCGCCACGGGACAGACCGAGCAGGAACTGGAGCAGACGTTGGGATTCCACAAGGGAGGCATTCAGGCCGTGAACGAGTATTGCAAGAAACTGATTGAGGGCTTGCCGAAGGTGGACGACAAGGTTACGCTGACCATAGCCAACGCCATTTTCCTGAACAAGAAGTACACGCTGAAGCCGCAGTTCCAGCAGGACATGCAGACCTATTACGGTGCGCTGGCCGAGTCGCTCGACTTCTCCGCGCCGCAGACGCTCGACCATATCAACGGCTGGTGCAACGAGAAGACCAGCGGCATGATTCCCTCGATTCTTGACGATGTGGACCCGGAAATGCTGTCCTATCTGCTCAACGCCATTTATTTCAAGGCCGACTGGGCCTCGAAGTTCGACCAGAAGAACACCCGCACGGAGACCTTCACCACCACGGGCGGCAAGAAGCAACTGCCGCTGATGCACCAGAACGTTCTCATCAGCTATCTGAAGAGCGACACTTATTCTGCCGTTATCATGCCCTACGGCACAGGTCTTTGGAACATGACTGTTTTGCTGCCCGAGGACGGCAAGACCGTTGACGACGTTATCAGCGAGGTGACGGAAAGCTATCTGTTGAATAATCATGGCTGGTGCGAAACGGGAGGCAACACATTCCAACCCTACGAGGTGGATTTGAAACTGCCACGCTTCGAAACTGACTCTGACACCGACCAACTCGACACGGAGAAGGGGCTCATAGGACTCATGAAAAAGATGGGCATCAAATTGGCCTTTGACGAAATCTATGCCGAAATCCCCAACATGAGCTTTCAACCGGTGTATATCGACATCATGCGCCAGAAGGCCAAAATCAAGGTCAATGAGGAAGGCTCGGAAGCTGCTGCCGTGACCATTGGTGGCGCGATGCCCAATTCTGTAGGTGCCCAGCCTGTTGAATATCCCAAGGCCACCTTCCATGCCAACCGCCCCTTCGCCTATGTCATCAGCGAACAGTCCTCGGGCGTTATCCTCTTCGTAGGCAAATTCACAGGCGATTGATTCTGACATAATAAAGCGCGGCGTGTCTGGAGCATCTGGGCACGCCGCTTTTCTGTATCTGTACGTGAAAAACACAAACCAGCACTTTACGTGCAAATTTTCTAGAGAATTTGTTCATAAAGCAATGCTTTGCGGTTCTAACTCCGTGCTTTGGGATTCTAACTCCGTGCTTTGCGGTTCTAAACCTATGCTTTGGGATTCTAACTCCGTGCTTAGCGGTTGGTTTTGTCGTGTTTGTTAGCACTGAATAAAAGGCGGTTGGCCATTTTGTGCACAAATTGTGCACAAAAAAACAGACGGCTGGCCAATCTGTGCACAATTTGTGCACAAAATGAAAAAATAATGGTCTTGTCTTGGTCTGTTCCGGCTTTTTTCTTATTTTTGCGGCATCAAACCATTCTAAAGCCTTATTGTATGAACATCATAAGAAAACCCAGCCATCTGTTTACAGCTTCCGTTGCAAAGACGGGCATCGTGCTGTTTCTTTTCGCGCTGCTGCCGAGCGTATCGGGCGCGCAGTGTCCCGACAACCGTCATCCCCACCAGATAGACCTTGGCCTGCCTTCAGGCACGAAGTGGGCCTGCTGCAACGTGGGCGCCGACAAGCCCGAGGGCAACGGCGGCTATTATGCCTGGGGCGAGACGGAGGAGAAGACCGAATACTTCTGGAGCACCTATCTCCACGGCACTTATAACGACGACGGGGATTACAGCCTGTTGGAGTATCTGGGCGCTGACATTGCCGGCACTCAGTACGACGTAGCCCACCAACAGTGGGGCGGCAACTGGGTGATGCCGTCGTATGACCAGATGGCAGAACTCTGCAAAAACTGCGAGTCGGAGTGGAATAACCAAAATGGCGTGGACGGCTATCTGTTCACCGCCACCAACGGAGCGACTTTGTTTTTTCCCGCATCGGGCTATCGCGGGTATAACGGCGTCTATCTTGTAGGGAAAGAGGGCGATTACTGGTTGTCATTTTACGACGAGTCCTCCCCTCTGTACGGCGGCACACTGCATTTTGACAATGACGATGCATTCTTTGGCTGTGCCTATTATCGTTTCCTTGGTCTTCAGGTGCGCGCGGTTAACGTGTCGGCACCTTCGGGCATTGAGGCCATAGACAATTCGGCTGTCCCACCTTCCGACGCTGCGCCCATGTACAACCTGAACGGCCAGCGCATGGAGGGACTGCCAAAGACAAAAGGCATATTTATTCGTGGCGGCAAAAAGGTGCTGATGAAATGACGCAACAAAAAGAATCACGAATTCCTTCAGCATGAAAAACATCTTTCTCCTTTTCATCGCGTTATTGATAGGAACGGGCTCCTGCCATGCTGCCGACGAGACCGCCTTCTACCTGGTGGGCTGGCTGAACAACTGGAGCACAACCGACAAGAGCTATCCCCTTTCGCTACAGGACGACAAGCAGACATGGGCCATTACCGTGCCTGCTGCCGGCAATGACGGCTGGTTCAAGGTTGCCCCGGCATCGGCCTACAGTGCCAGCCATTTCTGGGACAATCTCTATTGTGCACCCTACGACGGGTGTAGCGAACTGAGCGGGACAATGGTGTTTGGCAATGAAGGCGCCTGGTTGCTGCCCAACAAGAGTGGGGTACAGACCTATACCATCAGCATCAATCCCACAACGATGCAATTTCGGATTATCCCCGACGGCGACGCGCCACGCGAGGCATGGTCGGGAACACTGCCGGTGCTTTTCATCAACACCGGACAGCCAGTAACGTCGAAGGACAGCTATGTGTCCGGCACCTGCTACATCGACGCGCTGGGTTTGGAGGGATACGAGTCGATGGGCAGCGCAGACAGTCCGCTGTCGTTGCAGGTGAAGGGTCGCGGCAACTACACGTGGACGGCCTTCGACAAGAAACCCTACCGCCTGAAGTTCGCCGACAAGGTGCAGCCCCTCGGCATGAACAGCAACAAGCACTTCACCCTGCTGGCACATGCCGACGACGACATGGCATTCCTGCGCAACACCGTTGGCTTCGAGCTGAGCCGCATGATGAAGCTTGCCTACACCCCCTCGCAGCAACCCGTGGAGGTGGTGCTCAATGGCGAATACATCGGCCTTTACATGCTGACCGAGCATATACGCGTGGCAAAGACCCGCGTGAACATCACCGAGCAGGACAATGAGGAGACCGACCCCGACAAAATCACCGGCGGATGGCTGTTGGAGATAGACAACTACGAGGAGGAGAACCAGCTGCGTATGACCGAGTCCAACGGCAGCGCGCTGAACTTTACCTGCCACTCGCCCGAGGTTCTCTCTGCCGAGCAGAAGAACTATATGACAGACTTCCTGCAGCACACCGACCGCGCCATCTACAACCAGGACAAAAGCAGCACCGAGTGGGAAAAGTATATCGATATGGACGCGCTTGCACGCTACTACATCGTACAGGAAGTGATGGACGATGCCGAGTCGTTCCATGGCAGCTGCTATCTGCATAAAGAGCGCGGCAACGACACAAAGCTGGTGTTCGGACCCGTGTGGGACTTCGGCAACGCCTTCCGCCGGGGCTACAATCAGTTCATCTACCAGAATCCGCCCTTTGGCCAGAACTGGATAGGCGAGATTGCCCGCTTCCCTCGGTTCCAACAGGTGGTAAGGAGCGTGTGGCAGACTTTCCTGGCCAACGACTATCCCGGCCTGGACGCGTTCATCGACGGTTTCGCTGACCAGATTGCTGCCGCCGTGGTGAGCGATGGGAAGCGGTGGCCGCAGTACAGCCAGGCCAACATCAACGACCGCAAGCAGAGTTTCAGGCATTGTCTGACCCAGAAAGTGGATTTCCTGCGCCGTCAGTGGGGCGAGGCTGCCAACGGCATAGAGTCCATAGACAATTCGGCTACACCATTCGGTGCTGCGCCCATGTACAACCTGAACGGGCAGCGCATGGAGTGGCTGCCAAAGACAAAAGGCGTATTAATTCGTGGCGGCAAGAAGGTGATGATGAAGTAACAGGAGGTTTGTGTGGTTGGTTGCATGAGTAATTGCTTTTGTTCTAACCGCAAAATCTTTAATCTTTTCGTAAAAAACATTAAATTTTGTTATCTGTCGGGGCAAAGGTGTTGCGTGTGTTAATAATAATGTGTACCTTTGCAGCCGCTAAAGTGAGTATTGCGCTGGCTTGACCGCTAACAATACGCTGAAAGAGAACGACTTAGCCTTCAATTGCGAAGAAGCGGGCGATTCTTTTTAAGTGTGTTTTGCGTGCGCAGTTGCGGTACGGCACTTAAAAAGAGAAGAAAATATTCACATTATTATTATTTAAATTAAAACTGAAATGCCAGGATTATTAGGAAAGAAAATCGGAATGACATCCGTTTTCAGTGCCGACGGCAAGAATGTGCCGTGCACTGTTATCGAAGCTGGTCCTTGTGTTGTTACTCAGGTGAAGACTGTTGAGAAGGACGGTTACAAAGCCGTTCAGCTGGGCTTCGGCGAGGCAAAAGAAAAGCGCACCTCGAAGCCTATGATGGGCGTCTTCAAGAAAGCTGGTACAACACCAAAGAAGCACTTGGCCGAGTTCAAGTTTGACGAGGAGTATAACCTCGGAGACACCATTACGGTGGAAATCTTCAACGACGTGGATTTTGTCGATGTAGTCGGCACCTCGAAGGGTAAAGGTTTCCAGGGTGTCATGAAACGTCATGGATTCGGTGGTGTGGGCCAGGCAACACACGGTCAGGACGACCGCGCCCGCAAGCCGGGATCCATTGGTGCTTGTTCTTATCCCGCAAAGGTGTTCAAGGGCATGCGCATGGGTGGCCACATGGGTACAGACAGAGTCACTACCCAGAATCTGAGAGTATTGAAGGTAATACCGGAGCACAACCTGATTCTTGTGAAAGGCAGCTGCGCTGGTTATAATGGTTCAACAGTAATTATTAACAAGTAATGGAACTTAGCGTATTAAACATCAAAGGTCAGGAGACCGGAAAGAAGGTGACTCTGAATGAGGAAATCTTCGGCATTGAACCTAATGACCACGTCATTTATCTTTCAGTGAAGCAGTACATGGGCAACCAGCGCCAGGGCAACGCCAAGGCAAAGGAGAGAAGCGAGCACACAGGCTCAACGCGCAAGCTCGGTCGCCAGAAGGGCGGCGGCGGCGCACGCCATGGTGACATCAACTCACCGCTGCTCAGAGGTGGTGGCCGCGTGTTTGGCCCCCGTCCCCGCGATTACCGCACAGACCTGAACAAGAAGACAAAGGTGCTCGCACGCAAGTCGGCCCTGTCGTACAAAGCCCAGGAAGACGCCATTGTGGTGGTTGAGGACTTTACACTTGAAACCCCGAAGACTAAAGATTTTGTAAATATTGCTAAAAATCTGAAAGTTGACGGAAAGAAAATTTTGCTCGTTTTGCCAGCTACGGATAAAAACGTATATTTGTCGGCTCGTAACCTGCAGCGCACCGAAGTGATGGAAGCCAAGAACATCAACACCTACAAGATTCTGAACGCAGACGTTCTGGTGGTGACCGAAGGCTCGCTGAAAACTATTGACAGTGTCTTAACGAAATAATTAAAAAGGAGAGTATTTAACTATGGCATTTATTATCAAACCCTTGGTCACTGAGAAGATGACCAAAATGACAGACAAGCGCCCCAACCGCTACGGTTTCGTTGTGCGCCCAGAGGCTAATAAGCTCCAGATTAAGAATGAAGTTGAGAGCCAGTATAATGTTACAGTAGTCGATGTGAACACAATGAGATATGCCGGCAAGCGCTCAAGCCGCTACACCAAGGCCGGACTGATCAAAGGTCAGCGCATTGCGTTCAAGAAGGCAATGGTTACCCTGAAAGAGGGCGAAACAATTGATTTTTACAGCAATATTTAATAAGAAATGGCAGTACGTAAATTTAAACCCGTTACACCGGGTCAAAGACACAAGATTATTGGCACGTTCGAGGAAATTACTGCATCCGTGCCAGAGAAGTCTCTCGTTTACGGTAAGCGCTCAACTGGTGGCCGCAACAATACCGGCAAGATGACCGTCCGCTACAGAGGCGGCGGCCACAAGAGAAAGTACCGTATCATCGATTTCAAACGAGAGAAAGATGGTGTTCCAGCAGTAGTAAAGACAATTGAGTACGATCCGAACCGCTCGGCACGTATCGCATTGTTGTTCTACGCTGATGGTGAAAAACGTTACATTATTGCTCCTAACGGACTGGAAGTGGGCGCTACGCTGCTCTCAGGCGCAGACGTTGCTCCCGAGGTTGGCAATGCCCTTCCGCTGGCCAACATCCCCGTGGGTACAGTGGTTCACAACATTGAGCTGCGTCCCGGACAGGGTGCCAAGATGGTTCGTTCGGCTGGTAACTTTGCCCAGCTTACTTCTCGTGAAGGCAGTTATTGTGTTATTAAGCTCCCCTCGGGTGAAACCCGCAAGGTGTTGAGCGCTTGTAAGGCAACCGTAGGAAGTGTAGGAAACTCCGACCACGCCCTGGAGCAGTCTGGTAAAGCCGGACGCACCCGCTGGCTCGGACGCCGCCCGCACAACCGTGGTGTAGTAATGAACCCCCACGACCACCCGATGGGTGGTGGCGAAGGCCGCCAGTCTGGCGGACATCCGCGCTCACGCAAGGGCTTGTACGCTAAGGGCCTCAAGACCCGTTCTCCTAAGAAGCACTCGAACAAGTACATCATCGAAAGAGCTAACAAGAAGTAATCACGAAGTAAAGTAAAGAGCAAATTATGAGTCGTTCATTAAAAAAAGGTCCATACATCAACGTGTCGCTCGAGAATAAGATTCTCGCCATGAACGAGAGCGGCAAGAAGACCGTCGTCAAGACATGGGCCAGAGCTTCAATGATTTCCCCTGATTTCGTGGGGCATACTGTTGCAGTTCATAACGGAAACAAATTTATCCCTGTTTACATTACTGAGAACATGGTCGGCCACAAGCTGGGAGAATTCTCACCGACACGTAAGTTCGGCGGTCATGCTGGTAACAAGAAATAATCAGGGCAAACCATTTAAAATGAAAGTAGAATAATGGGACGAAGAAAGAAAATAGCGGCTGAAAAAAGAAAAGAAGCCCGTAAATCATTGTATTTCGCAAAGCTGAACGGGGTACCTTCTTCACCACGCAAGATGCGCTATGTCGTGGACATGATCCGCGGCATGGAGGTGAACCGTGCCCTCGGCGTACTGCGCTTCTCCAAGAAGCATGCTGCTGTCGATGTGGAGAAACTGCTTCGCTCGGCAATCGCTAACTGGGAGCAGAAGAATGACCGCAAGGCAGAAGACGGCGAACTGTTCATCTCTAAAGTCTTCGTTGACGAAGGCGTCACGATGAAACGCATGCGCCCCGCACCCCAGGGCCGTGGCTACCGCATCCGTAAGCGTAGCAACCATGTGACATTGTTTGTAGATGCAAAACCTAATGACGTTAAAGAATAATCAGAATGGGACAGAAAGTTAATCCAATAAGCAACCGTCTCGGTATTATCAGAGGATGGGATTCAAACTGGTTCGGTGGAAAGAGCTTCGGCGAGAACATCGTGGAAGACCAGAAAATCCGCAAGTATCTTAACGAGCGCCTGGCAAAGGCCAGCGTGTCGAGGATTGTTATCGAGCGCACATTGAAACTTGTCACCATCACTATCTGCACAGCCCGTCCGGGTATCGTCATTGGTAAAGGTGGTCAGGATGTAGACAAGCTGAAGGAAGAGTTGAAGAAACTCTACGACAAGGAGATTCAAATCAATATCTTCGAGATCAAGAAGCCTGAGCTCGACGCAACAATCGTAGCAAACAACATCGCACGGCAGATTGAGGGCAAGATTGCCTACCGCCGTGCCATCAAAATGGCTGTGGCCAACACGATGCGTGCAGGTGCTGAAGGCATCAAAGTGCTGATTTCTGGCCGTCTGAACGGTGCCGAAATCGCACGTAGTGAGATGATTAAGGAAGGTCGCACACCGCTGCACACTTTCCGTGCCGACATTGACTATTGCCACACAGAGGCCCTGACCAAGGTAGGTATCCTCGGCATCAAGGTGTGGATCTGCCGTGGAGAGGTTTACGGCAAGCGTGACCTCACCCCCAACTTTGCTCAGGAGAGCAAAGGCGGACGCGGCGCCAACCCCGGCAACAAGTCGAGAGGCAACCGTAAGAGAAACAATAACCGTTAAAAGAAAGAAACATCATGTTACAGCCAAAAAGAGTTAGATATAGAAGACCTCAGGACGGCCGCGGCAACAAAGGCAACGCCCACAGAGGTACGCAACTGGCTTTCGGTTCTTTCGGCATCAAGACACTCGACGCAAAGTGGATTGACAGCCGCCAGATTGAGGCTGCCCGTGTGGCCATCAACCGTTACATGAACCGCGAAGGCCAGGTCTGGATTCGCATATTCCCCGACAAACCCATTACCCGCAAGCCCGCTGACGTGCGTATGGGTAAAGGTAAGGGTGACCCCGCCGGCTGGGTAGCTCCCGTAACGCCGGGACGCATTCTGTTTGAGGTTGAAGGCGTTCCCTTCGATGTGGCCAAGGAGGCCCTTCGCCTGGGTGCCCAGAAACTGCCTGTTAAGACAAAGTTTGTTGTTAGACGTGATTACGATAAAAACGCTTAAGCTATGAAGATGACAGAAATTAAGAAGCTCGAGACCAACGAGTTGGCAGAGCGCTTAGAGGATGAGGTTACGAAGTATAACCAGTTGAAACTGAACCACGCAGTCTCTCCACTTGAGAATCCATCACAGATTAAGGCTGCTCGTCGTGACATTGCACGTATGAAAACAGAACTTCGTCAGAGAGAACTTAACAAATAACAATGGTCCAGATGGAAACAAGAAATTTAAGAAAAACAAGACAGGGTGTCGTAATCAGCAACAAAATGGATAAAACCATTGTTATTGCATCCAAGTTCAAGGAGAAACACCCAATCTATGGTAAATTTGTCCAGAAGACAAAGAAGTATCACGCTCATGATGAGAAGAATGAGGCCAACATCGGTGATACAGTGCTCATTATGGAAACACGTCCCTTGTCGAAGACAAAGAGATGGAGATTAGTACAAATCGTAGAAAAAGCTAAGTAATTATGATACAAGCAGAATCAAGACTTACCGTAGCAGACAACAGCGGTGCACGCGAGGCTCTTTGCATCCGTGTGCTGGGTGGAACCCGCCGCCGTTATGCAAGTGTTGGTGACGTGATTGTCGTTGCTGTCAAGAACGTTATCCCATCAAGTGATTTGAAAAAGGGTGCAGTATCTAAGGCTTTGATTGTTCGCACAAAGAAAGAGATTCGTCGTGCCGACGGCTCTTACATCCGTTTCGATGACAACGCATGTGTGCTGCTGAACAATGCTGGCGAGCTTCGTGGCAGCCGTATCTTCGGCCCTGTGGCCCGCGAGCTCCGCGCAGTGAATATGAAAGTCGTATCTTTGGCACCTGAGGTTCTTTAAACATTAAAAACAATAAGACTAATGGCAAAGTTACATATCAGAAAAAATGACACAGTCGTTGTTCTTGCCGGTGAGGACAAGGGCAAGACTGGCAAGGTGCTCAAGGTGCTGGTAGAGAAGCAGCGCGCTATCGTGGAAGGCGTCAACGTCGTCTCGAAAAGCTCAAAGCCCTCTGCCAAGAATCCTCAGGGAGGCATCATCAAGCAGGAGGCTCCTATTCACATTTCCAATTTGAGCCTGATCGACCCCAAGAGCGGCAAGCCTACACGCGTGTCTATCAAGCACGAGGGTAAAAACGTTATTCGTATCGCTAAAAAGTCAGGAGAGGAGATTAAGTAATGAATACAGCACAGTTAAAAAAACAATATGCTGAGAGCATTGCTCCGGCACTGAAGAAGCAGTTCAACTATTCTTCAGCCATGCAGGTTCCTGTACTGAAGAAAATCGTCATCAACCAGGGTCTCGGCGACGCTACACAGGATAAGAAAATCATCGACGTGGCCATCAACGAGATTTCTGCCATAGCAGGACAGAAGGCCGTTGCCACCTATTCAAAGAAGGACATCGCCAACTTCAAGCTGCGTAAGAAGATGCCCATCGGCGTCATGGTGACCCTGCGTCGCGAGCGCATGTACGAATTCCTCGAGAAACTCGTCCGCATTGCTCTGCCGCGTATCCGCGACTTCAAAGGAATCGAGTCGAAGTTCGATGGTCGTGGAAACTATACCCTCGGTATTCAGGAGCAGATTATCTTCCCTGAAATCAATATTGACACCATTGACCGAATTCAAGGCATGAACATCACCTTCGTTACATCTGCCAAGACTGATGAAGAGGGCTATGCTCTGCTCAAGGCATTCGGACTTCCATTTAAGAACGCTAAAAACGATTAAGAGACATGGCAAAAGAATCGATGAAAGCACGCGAGGTGAAACGCGCTAAGCTCGTTGCCCGTTATGCCGAGAAACGTGCAGCCCTGAAAAAAATCATAGCAACCACAGAGGATCCTGCTGAGGCCTACGAGGCTGCTCGCAAACTGCAGAGCATACCCAAGAACGCCAATCCCATCCGCCTGCACAACCGTTGCAAGATCACGGGTCGTCCCAAGGGATACATCCGCCAGTTTGGTCTTTCACGTATCCAGTTCCGCGAGATGGCTTCTGCCGGTCTGATTCCCGGTGTGAAGAAAGCCAGCTGGTAAGAGCGGCGAAGGATGGCAGGATGAGCTGGCGGAACCTGAGCCATGCAAGCCCGGCAACGGGCAGGCTCATCCAGGGTTCCTGAGGCTTTAACGCTTGAGAATTCTTTATTTTTTAATATTGTCGGGGGAGTCCCGATTAATTAAACAATTATTTTTTATGACAGATCCAATAGCAGATTATCTGACCAGACTCAGAAACGCAATCATGGCTCATCACCGTGTTGTGGAAGTTCCTGCGTCTAACTTGAAGAAAGAGATTACAAAAATCCTCTTCGAGAAAGGATACATCCTGAACTACAAGTTCGTTGAGGATGGTCCTCAGGGTACAATCAAGGTTGCCTTGAAGTACGACCCTGAAACAAAGACAAACGCTATCAAGTGTTTGAAAAGAGTGTCAACACCCGGTTTGCGCAGATATACCGGTTACAAAGACATGCCGAGAGTTATTAACGGATTGGGTATAGCCATTATCTCCACATCCAAAGGTGTAATGACAGACAAGGAAGCCTCTGAGCTGAAAATCGGCGGTGAGGTTCTTTGCTACGTTTATTAATTGGAGGGTTTTATTATGTCAAGAATAGGTAAACTGCCAATTAATATTCCTGCCGGTGTTAACATCAGCCACAAAGACGGCATCGTTACTGTGAAAGGCCCCAAGGGCGAACTCTCGCAGAAACTGGATTCTTCTATCCTGATGAAAGTCGAGGATGGTCATATTACTTTCGAGATTGACGAGAACAGCCCCGTTAACGTCAAGCAGAAGCAGGCTTTCCATGGCCTTTACCGCTCTCTTATCAACAACATGGTTGTCGGTGTGAGCGAGGGTTACAAAAAGGAGCTCGAGCTTGTGGGTGTTGGTTATCGTGTTTCCAACCAGGGCAACCTGATTGAGTTCTCACTGGGTTATACTCATCCCATTTTCCTTCAGCTCCCCAGCGAAGTGAAGGTTGAGACCAAATCTGAGCGCAACCAGAACCCTCAGATTATCCTGGAGTCTTGCGACAAGCAGCTGCTTGGTCTTATCTGTGCAAAGATTCGTTCTTTCCGCATGCCTGAGCCTTACAAGGGAAAAGGTATCTTGTTCAAGGGCGAGGTTATCCGCCGCAAGTCGGGTAAGTCAGCTTCAGCTAAGTAATAATCCTAATCTATTAAATTAATTACGATTATGACAACAAAGAAAGTAGAAAGACGAATCAAAATCAAATACAGAATTCGCAAGAGAGTTAACGGAACTGCTGAGCGTCCTCGCATGAGTGTATTCCGCTCAAACAAGCAGATTTATGTTCAGATTATCAACGACTTGACTGGCAAGACTTTGGTCTCTGCTTCTTCGCTGGGTATGGAAACCATGCCAAAGAAAGAGCAGGCCGCCAAGGTTGGTGAGCTTATTGCAAAGAAAGCACTTGAGGCAGGTGTCGAGACTGTTGTCTTCGACCGTAACGGTTATCTTTATCATGGCCGTGTGAAGGAACTTGCTGACGGAGCACGTAAAGGTGGACTTAAATTCTAATAACGATTATGGCAATTAATAAAGTAAAAGTAAATAGTGACGTTGAGTTGAAAGACCGTTTGGTCGCCATCAACCGTGTTACCAAGGTAACAAAGGGTGGCCGTACCTTCACATTCGCTGCCATCGTCGTTGTTGGTGACGGTAATGGTGTTATCGGATGGGGTCTTGGAAAAGCTGGCGAAGTGACCACAGCAATCGCTAAGGGCGTGGAGTCAGCCAAAAAGAATCTCTTGAAAGTACCTGTGCTGAAAGGCACTGTTCCCCATGAGGCTGAGGTGTCGTACGGCGGCGCCAAAGTGCTTCTCAAGCCCGCCGCTCCTGGTACTGGCCTTAAGGCTGGTGGTGCCATGCGTGCCGTTCTTGAGAGTGCCGGTGTGACCGATGTGATTGCCAAGTCAAAGGGCTCATCAAACCCCCACAACTTGGTGAAGGCAACCATCGCTGCCTTGAGCGAGATGCGTGATGCCTATACTATCGCTGGTCAGCGCGGTATCAGTATGCAAAAAGTATTTAAAGGATAAAGGAGATAACAACTATGGCAACAATCAAGATTAAACAGATTAAGAGCAAAATTGGTTATCCTATTGACCAGAAGCGCACACTCAAAGCGCTTGGCCTTCATAAAATCTCACAGGTTGTGGAATTGGAAGATACTCCTACTATCCGTGGTATGATACGCAAGGTTCGTCACATGGTGACCGTTGTTGAATAATAATCTTTTAAACAGGAATAGAATTATGAAATTAAATAATTTAAAGCCAGCTAAAGGCTCTACACATTCACGTCGTCGTATCGGTCGCGGAACAGGTTCCGGTCTGGGTGGTACTTCTACTCGTGGTCACAAAGGTGCCAAGGCTCGTTCTGGTTATAAGAGAAAGGTTGGTTTCGAAGGTGGACAGATGCCGCTGCAGCGCCGCGTTCCCAAGTTTGGTTTCAAGAACATTAACCACAAGGAGTACCTGGCCATCAACCTCTCTACTCTGCAGAAACTTGCTGAGAAGAAAAACCTCACCAAGATTGGCATTGAGGAGCTCAAGGCCGCTGGTCTCACCAACGGCAAGGAACTCGTCAAGATCTTGGGCAACGGCTCGTTGAAGGCTAAACTTGAAGTTGAAGCTAATGCTTTCTCTAAGACTGCCGAAGAAGCAATCAAGGCAGCTGGTGGTAACACAACTATAATCTAAAAAAATGAAAAAGTTTATTGAGTACCTGAGAAACTGTTGGAGGATTGAGGATTTGCGCCAGCGACTCCTCATCACTCTGCTGTTTGTAGCAATTTATCGTTTCGGCTCGTTCGTTGTCCTTCCTGGAATCAACCCGGGCATGTTGGAAAAACTACAGTCGCAGACAGCTGGCGGCCTTATGTCGCTGCTCGACATGTTCTCAGGAGGTGCATTTTCCAATGCGTCAATCTTCGCCTTGGGAATTATGCCATACATCTCTGCTTCCATCGTAATGCAGCTGCTCGCTGTTGCTGTGCCTTATTTCCAGAAGATGCAGCGTGAAGGCGAGAGCGGCCGTAAGAAAATCATGTGGTACACACGTGTGCTGACCATCGCCATCCTGTTCTTCCAGGCACCTGCTTATCTTATGAACCTGAAGTATCAGGCTGCAGGCGCTCTTGCAACGGGTGTCAACTGGTCCACATTCATGTTCACAGCGTCAATTATTCTTGCAGCTGGCAGTATGTTCATCCTTTGGCTGGGTGAGCGCATTACAGACAAGGGTGTAGGAAACGGTGTCTCACTCATCATCATGATTGGTATCATTGCTCGCCTCCCCCAGGCATTCTTCCAGGAGGTCAGCTCTCGTTTCACCGCTATCACAGGTGGTGGCCTCGTGATGTTTGTCATTGAGATTCTTATCCTTTATGCAGTTGTTTGTGCATCAATTCTTCTGGTGCAGGGCGTGCGCAAAGTTCCCGTGCAATACGCCAAGCGTCTTGTAGGAAACGGAAAGCAGCAGTTTGGTGGTGCCCGTCAGTATATTCCTTTGAAGCTGTTCGCAGCCAACGTGATGCCTATCATCTTTGCTCAGGCTCTGATGTTCATCCCGCTGACGGTAATCCGCTACTCAGCAGAAAGCACAAACTGGCTGATTCAGTCGCTCACTGACAACAGGAGCTTGCTGTATAACATAGTCTATGCGCTGCTTATCATCGCATTCACCTATTTCTATACCGCAATCACGCTGAATCCCACCCAGATGGCAGAAGACATGAAGCGCAACAACGGCTTCATCCCTGGCATTAAGCCCGGTAAGCCCACAGCCGACTACATCGACACGGTGATGTCGCGCATCACCCTGCCCGGCTCGCTGTTCATCGCTTTCATCGCCATCATGCCTGCTTTCGCAGGACTGCTGAATGTTCAGCAGGGATTCTCACAGTTCTTTGGAGGTACGTCGCTTCTCATTCTGGTCGGTGTCGTCATCGATACCCTTCAGCAAATTGAGAGCCATCTGATGATGCGTCATTACGATGGTCTCCTCAATGCCGGAAAAGTACATGCTAAGGGTGGAGTTTCCGCATATTAGTATTTCGTACTGATGAAAATTTATCTGAAGACTGAAGATGAAATTGAGCTAATGCGCCAAGCGAACCAACTTGTTGGTAAAACGCTTGGCGAATTGGCTAAGCATATCAAGCCTGGTGTAACGACGCTCCAACTGGACCGCATCGCTGATGAGTTTATCCGCGACCACGGGGCAGTTCCCACTTTCAAGGACTTCCCCAATCCATACGGAGCACCGTTCCCTGCAAGCATCTGCACATCTGTCAACGACGCTGTCGTTCACGGTGTGCCCGACAGCAAGACCGTTCTTCGCGACGGCGACATCATTTCCATCGACTGTGGCACCCTGCTCAACGGTTTCAACGGTGACTCGTGCTATACCTACATGGTTGGTGAAGTGTCCGAAGAGGTCAAGGCCTTGCTCCGCACCACGAAGGAATCGCTCTATGAAGGCATCAGGAATGCCTGCGCCGGCAAGCATGTCGGAGATATCGGCAGTGCCGTTCAGGACTACTGCGAGCAGCGAGGATACGGAGTGGTGCGCGAACTTACCGGCCACGGCATTGGCCGCGCGATGCACGAAGATCCACAAGTGCCCAACTATGGCCGCCGGGGCAACGGCACCATGCTCAAAGCTGGCATGTGCATTGCCATCGAGCCGATGATTACCATGGGCGACAGGGCCATATACCTGATGCCTGACCGATGGACGGTGCGCACACGCGACGGCAAGCCTGCTGCCCACTTTGAGCATACTATCGTCGTCAGACGGGGTGCAGCTGAGATTTTATCATCATTCGAAGAAGCGGAAGCTGTCGAGGCCTCACGGTCGTGACACTTCTTTCATCTATTTTCAATCAGAACAATTTACCAATAAAGAGGAAATCAACAAAACATGGCAAAACAATCCGCTATAGAGCAGGACGGAACGATATTGGAGTCATTGTCAAACGCAATGTTCCGCGTTGAACTGGAGAACGGAGTACAGATTATAGCGCATATCTCTGGCAAGATGAGAATGCACTACATCAAAATCCTTCCCGGCGACAAGGTCAAGGTGGAGATGAGCCCCTACGACCTTACTAAAGGTAGAATCGTTTTTAGATACAAATAAACTTTCTATATCATTATGAAGACAAGAGCATCTGTAAAAAAACGCACTCCCGACTGCAAGATCGTGCGTCGCAAAGGTCGGCTGTTCGTTATCTGTAAGAAGAACCCTAAGTACAAATTGCGTCAGGGCTAAAGTTAAAATAGCATAAAAGGCGAGGAATGCCATATTTTTTTCTTACCTTTGTACGCTTTTTTGACAAAGTATCGTTTTTAATCATTTTTTTTAATCATTTATCAATGGCAATAAGAATTGTTGGAGTAGATTTGCCCCAGAATAAGCGTGGCGAAATCGCATTGACCTATATCTTCGGTATAGGTCGAAGTAGTTCAGCAAAGATATTGGATAAGGCAGGCGTGAGCCGCGAGTTGAAAGTCAACGAGTGGTCTGACGAGCAGGCAGCCAAAATCCGTGAAATCATCGGCGCTGAATTCAAAGTAGAAGGTGATCTCCGTAGCGAGATCCAGATGAACATCAAGCGACTGATGGATATTGGTTGCTATCGTGGAGTCAGGCACCGTCATGGACTTCCTGTTCGCGGTCAGAGCACAAAGAACAATGCCCGCACTCGCAAAGGAAAGAAGAAGACTGTTGCTAACAAGAAGAAGGCTACGAAGTAATCCTATTTCAGTATCACTAACGACTAAGAATTAAAGATTATGGCAAAGAAAACAGTCACTTCAAAGAAAAGAAATGTCCGTGTTGATGCTCTTGGACAGCTCCACGTGCATAGCTCGTTTAACAATATTATCGTTACACTCGCCAACGGTGAAGGTCAGGTCATTTCCTGGTCATCAGCAGGTAAGATGGGCTTCCGCGGCTCAAAGAAGAATACCCCCTATGCAGCACAGATGGCTGCCGAGGACTGCGCAAAAATCGCTTACGACCTTGGTTTGCGCAAGGTAAAGGCCTACGTTAAGGGTCCCGGCAACGGACGCGAGTCGGCCATCCGCGCCATCCACGGTGCAGGCATCGAAGTTATTGAGATTATCGACGTCACTCCGCTGCCCCACAACGGCTGCCGTCCTCCAAAGCGCCGCCGCGTGTAATTAATCTGGATTATCTAGAATATCTAGAATCTCTAGACAATCTAGTCCACCCAAACAACCCACAAATAAATATTTTTTTATAAAAGATTATGGCAAGATACATTGGACCGAAATCTAAGATTGCCCGCCGTTTTGGAGAACCCATCTACGGCCCGGACAAAGTTTTGTCCAGGAGAAACTTCCCTCCTGGACAGCATGGCAACAACCGCCGCCGCAAGCAGTCGGAGTATGGTGTCATGTTGGCAGAGAAGCAGAAGGCTAAGTACACCTACGGTGTGCTTGAGCGCTAGTTCCGTAACATGTTTGAAAAGGCAGCCAAGGCCGAAGGCATCACCGGTGAGGTTCTTCTTCAGAACCTTGAGAGCCGACTCGACAATGTGGTGTTCCGTCTTGGTATTGCTCCCACCCGCGCAGCTGCCCGCCAGCTCGTAGGCCACAAGCACATTGTTGTTGATGGTCAGGTGGTCAACATTCCTTCTTTCTCTGTAAAGCCCGGTCAGATTGTTGGCGTACGCGAGAAGTCAAAGTCACTTGAGGTAATCGAGTCAGCCCTTGCAGGCTTCAACCACAGCAAATATCCTTGGATTGAGTGGGACGAGCAGACCAAGAGCGGCAAATATCTCCACAAGCCCGACCGCGCCGACATCCCCGAGAACATTAAGGAGCAGTTAATCGTTGAGTTGTACTCTAAATAAATCATTAAATTAATGGCGATATTAGCATTTCAAAAACCCGACAAAGTAGTAATGCTGGAGGCCACAGAGCGGTTCGGCAAGTTCGAGTTCCGCCCCTTGGAGCCTGGGTTCGGTGTTACCATTGGTAACGCCCTCCGCCGCATTCTCCTCTCGTCGCTCGAGGGCTATGCCATCAACACCATCAAGATTGCTGGTGTTGAGCATGAGTTCTCCTCAGTGCCCGGCGTAAAGGAGGATGTCACCAACATTATACTGAACCTGAAGCAAGTCAGGTTCAAGCAAGTAGTAGAAGAATTCGAGAACGAGAAAGTTAGTATCACCGTTGAGAATTCTACAGAATTCAAAGCTGGTGATATCGGCAAGTATCTCACTGGATTTGAAGTGTTAAACCCAGATTTGGTGATTTGTCATTTAGACGCCAAAGCATCCATGCAGATCGACCTCACCATCAACAAAGGCCGTGGCTATGTCACAGCCGACGAGAACCGTGAGTTCTGCACCGATGTTAACGTAATACCCATCGATTCTATTTACACACCAATCCGCAACGTCAAGTACGCAGTTGAGCCGTATCGTGTCGAACAGAAGACCGACTACGACAAACTCGTCATCGAAGTATCTACGGATGGTTCCATTCACCCGAAAGACGCCCTCAAGGAGGCCGCAAAAATCCTCATCTATCACTTCATGCTCTTCTCCGACGAGAAAATTACGCTCGAAAACACCGACGCAGAGGGCAACCAGGAGTTCGACGAGGAAGTACTGCACATGCGTCAGCTGCTGAAGACCAAGCTCATCGACATGAACCTCAGCGTGCGCGCACTCAACTGCCTCAAGGCTGCCGATGTGGAGACACTCGGCGACCTCGTGCAGTTCAACAAGACCGACCTTCTTAAGTTCCGCAACTTCGGCAAGAAATCGCTTTCAGAGCTTGATGATTTGCTCGAGAGTCTGAATCTGTCGTTTGGAACCGACATTTCAAAGTACAAACTGGACAAGGAATAATGCATAATTCATAATGCATAATTCATAGTTGCCCAAAAAAGAAAAAACAAAAAATGAGACACGGAAAGAAATTCAACCATCTGGGCCGTACTGCAGACCACCGTCAGGCCATGCTTGCTAACATGGCAATCTCGCTGATCATGCACAAAAGAATCACTACGACCCTCGCAAAAGCCAAGGAACTCAAGAAGTATGTTGAGCCCCTCATCACACGTTCAAAGGACGATAGCACCAACTCGCGCCGCGTAGTGTTCAGCTATCTCCAGAACAAGGAAGCCATCAAAGAGCTGTTCGGCCCCATCGCCGAAAAAGTAGGCGACCGCCCCGGAGGCTACACACGCATCATCAAGCTCGGCTATCGTCAGGGCGACGCTGCCCCCATCGCATTCATCGAGCTCGTTGACTTCGACGAGAACATGGCCAAGACACCCAAGGCTGCCAAGAAAACCCGCCGCAGCCGCAAGTCGTCAGCACCCAAGGCCGAAGCACCCGCTGCCGAAACAGCAGAAGCTCCAGCAGCAGAAGCAGCCGCAGCCGAGTAAGACAAGACAATCTCTATCCATAGAGCCACCGCCCGATACCTTTCCGGCGGTGGCTTTTTCATGATTATTCTGTCTGCGTGTTTTACGTATCTGGGTAGGGATACCGGTTTTCCGTAGCCGGTCTGCTTTCATTTCGAAGCTTAATTATCCAAAAACAATACGAAAACGTTATTTTTCGGTGTCAGAAATAGAAAAAACACATATAAACCCATTAATTTAAGATTTTTTTACGCTTCTTTGTGAAAAGGGAAAAATATTTATTGTATCTTTGCACTGAATTAGGCATTTATCATTGCTTTAGCAATGTGTTTTTAATAAACTTAGAATAATAATAGATTTAAAACTTAACATTATGCGTAAACTTACACTTAAAAAAAGATTTTTAACCCTTGCAGTATGTGTGCTCGCATGGGTTGGAGCTAATGCGTGGATCGTTACTTTCAATGCCGATCGTACCGTTGCCACTATTACCAGTCAATCTGGTCAGAGTTACAATTTTAGTGATATCCAGTATAGTGGCCTTAATGCTGGCGAGAATGGAGCTGATTTGCTTAGAGCAGCATTGACCCTGAATTTTGTGGCTGATGCAAATAATCCAATCGGTTCAGATATACAGGCATTTCAGACTCCTCCTTTTGCCGCTACAACGGTGGATTTCAGCCAGGCTACTTTTGTTGAGACACCTGTTGGAACAATTACTTATCAGCGTTGGAATCCTACTACTAAGCAAACAGAGACTGCAACGGTGCAGAAAACTTATAACAGCATGACGTTTAAGTATTTTCCCAACGTTGAGAATGCAGTCCTTGCCAATGTACAGACGTTATGTGCAAGTACATTTGATAACAATTTTGAGGTGACAACAACATTTGTTATTCCATCTACAGTTCAAGTTATTGCCGGTCATGCAGTTGACGACACCCCCATCGCTTCCATCACGATTCCTGCGACTGTTCAATATATTGAGAATCAAGCTTTTCAGAATTCAGAGATTAAGAATCTGATTGACGTGACGGTTAAAGGTTACACCGCTGCTGCAAACGGAGCATTTGACAAGCAGACCACTGTAGGTCAGACAGATGCAGGATATGAACGATATGCCACTCTGCATTTTCCCGAGGGTCAAGAAGACTATTTCACGAACCAGGAACATCAGTTGGATCAGGCAACTTCTTTAAATGCGGGTCTGTTTCAGGCTTGGCTTAATCAGCATTACGAAGCAGCAAAAACTTGTTCAAATCCTAATGGATGGAAAGAGTTCATGTCTTCTGGAGGTGGTGACCCTGAAGAAGTGCCGGCAGGAGTAATCCTCAGAACATACAGTGACAACAAAGCTCACATGGTTCCTATGCAGTTCAGGGCATATATTGTGAATGGTGTTACTGCAGATTCGAGCCCAACAACTGGTTACACCTTGGTTCTTCAAGAGATTTTTGCCATTCCTGCGAATACGGGTGTAATCCTTTATGGAGAGGTGTCAGCAGATGCAAACGGAAAATATACGTTTACTTTGCCTGTATTGAAAGGTGATTGGCTTAATATTGCTCCATACGACAGGAATTCAGGAACAATGACTGTCGATAACAAAGCAGTATCTATGAAGAATTATCTGGTGGAATGTGTTGCTCAGAAGACATTGAGGCCTTATGTTGTCACAAACAACGGAGTTGTAACGGATCGCAACTTCATCATGTCAAAGTTCCAGAGCACTACATTGAAAAATAGTTCTGTGGATGATTATGTGGGCTTCTTCCGCGTTAAGTCAGGTGTAAAATGTGGACCAAACAAAGCTTATCTGAGTTTCCCCGCAACTGTATTTAATTTGGCTGAAGGAGCAGAGGCAATAGTTGTCAAACCAGATGGACATACTCCTCCAACAACAGGAACATTCCGTGAAGCTCAATGGAATACAGCTGTTTCAACAGGAAACTGGGGACCACGCGCTAGAACTTTAGGTGTTCTCCGTTCAAAGGCCATTAACGAGCCAGAACCAAAGATAGATTCTGATAACACTTTTAAAGACTCCAGAACTACTGGTAAAGCGGATGATCCTATTATCTCTTTGCTGAATGGTACGAAGACCACATTTACCACCAAGGGTGTCGTGGTTAAGAACGGTAAGAAATTTGTCATAAAATAAGAGAGTAGTTTGTTATGAAAAAGAGATATAATCAGCCAGAGATAGAAGTTGTCACCCATTCTTTTATCTTGATGCAAGAAAACAGTGGTGTGGCAGACGATCCCATGGGTAAGGAGAACAATATGTGGGAGGAGTCTGACGATCCCATCTTCGAAACCAACAAGAAAAACTTGTGGGACGAATAGAGAACTTGACAGTATAGTGTAATGTAACGCATAGCCGGTTAGTGATGACTGGCAACATGCTGAGAGGGGGCTCGCCCCCTCTCTCAAAGAAAAACATTAGTATTAGTTTTATATCTTGACAGGGCGCGTCGCGACGACACGCCTTGTTTTTATTTTTCGACATTTAGACTATTAGACAATTAGACTATTAGACATTTAGACAGTTATTATGATTCTGACAAAGAGACAAAGAGAAGTTATTTTTTGTCTATCTGTTTAATAGTCAAAATCTCTTTGTCTCTTTGTCGAACAATCTCTCTGTCGAACGATCTCTTTGTCGAAAAAACAAAATAGGGTTTTTCCTATATCGTTTTGGGGAAATTCCCCTTGTCGGATGGTTATTTCGTTGTATCTTTGCAACGTGAAAAGATGTGGAACCTAAAATAAAGGAGTTTTGAAAATGAAGAAAGTTTTTGTATATGCAATTGCAGGCGCGCTGCTGGTCAGCAGCTGCGGCAGCTATACCGCCAGCGGGGCTTACACAGGCTCAATGTTGGGCAGTATTTTGGGCAGCGCCATTGGTGGTCTGAGCGACGGTCCTCGCGGCAGCGACTGGGGCAGCATCCTCGGCATGGCCGGTGGTGCGGTGGTCGGTGCGGCTGTGGGCAGTGCTGCCGACCGTGCGCAGGAGGAGCGCATTGAGCGTAAACGTGCTGAGGTGCGTTCGCGCATCGCAGAGAAGGAGCAGGCACGCACATACGGCAACACCCGCGGCTCGAACTATGGTTACGACAGCGACTATAACATGAACAGCGGCACGCCAAAGTATGGTACCAACAATCCTGCCGACAGCGGTTACGACCCCACCAACAGCGGTGACGACCGCATCGAGTTCTCTGCTGGTGGTAATAACGGTGCTGACGACTTCACATTCGGTCCTGAGGCCGCCACATCGAGCGTTGCTCCGTTGGGGCAGGGCGGTCAGGGCTTAGAGATTCGCAATGTGCGTTTCTTTGACGAGAACCGCGACCAGCAGCTGCAGTCCAACGAGACCATGCGCCTTGTGTTTGAGGTGCGCAATATGTCGCCGCACACGCTCTACGATGTGCGTCCGCATGTTGAGGAAGTGTCTGGTGCTAAGGTGTATATCTCTCCCGATGCCCGTGTGGAGTCGTTGGCTCCCGGCAAAGGCATCCGCTATACGGCAATGGTAAAGGCTGACCGTCGCCTGAAGGCAGGCACCGCTGTGTTCCGCGTGCAGGCAGTCCAGGCCAATGGCCGCGCCACGTCGAATGTAGAGGAGGTAAGTGTGCCGATGCAAAGGTAATAGCCTATTTCCTCTGCCCCCATTTCTTGAGCCGTTCGAAGATGTTCCATGAGGACGTTTTCGACGGCTCTTTTTTTGTGGCATCGACAGGCTGTTGTTTGTTGGTCGCCGCATCAGATGTTTTTGGTGCAGGACTGGCGGTCTTCTGCGCTGGGCTGGCCGTCTGTTGACGGACGGGCTGCTGTTTCACTATCCGTTGCGGCAGTTCCTTTTCGGCAGCGGCAGGCTCCGGGTCGTTGTCCTGCCATTCAGGTATGAAGCTGTAGCCCACTTCGGCCATTTCGAAGTCTATTTCGGGAAGCTTTTCATCCTCCTCTACGGGTTTGTAGGGTATGCCTGGAGCCTGCTTGTACACCTGCACGTTGACCATGGCGATGCCCGCCGATATGATGCCAATCTCCTTGGCGGCGCGCCAGGAGAGGTCGATGATTCTGCCGCGCACGAAGGGGCCGCGGTCGGTGACGCGCACCACCACCTGCTTGCCGTTGGCAGGGTTGGTGACGAGCAGCTTGGTGCCGAAGGGGTAGGTGCGGTGTGCGCAGGTTAGACTGTCGTGGTGGAATCGCTCGCCGTTGGCTGTGCGTGCTCCGGTTGCTCTTTTTGAATAAAAAGAAGCCTTACCTTGCTGCGTTTGTGCCTGCAGGAAGGTAAAGCTTAAAAGGGTTAGAATAACGATTAATATCTGTTTTTTACTGTCCATTCTGTTTTTAGACGACGCCCTGTGCCATCATGGCGTGGGCCACCTTCATGAATCCGGCCACGTTGGCGCCCTTCACGTAGTTGATGTAGCCGTCCTCGCGTCCGTACTTGACGCACTGCTCGTGTATTCCGGCCATAATCTGGTGGAGTTTCTTGTCCACCTCGTCGGCGGTCCATGCCATGCGCATAGAGTTCTGCGTCATCTCGAGTCCGCTGGTGGCCACGCCTCCCGCGTTGACTGCCTTGCCCGGTGCGAAGAGTTGATGGGCGGCAATGAACTTGTTGACGGCCTCGGCGGTGCATCCCATGTTGCTCACCTCGGCCACGCACAGCGGCTTGTTGGCCAGGATGGCGTCGGCGTCAGTGCCGTTGAGCTCGTTCTGTGTGGCACATGGCAGATAGATGTCGGCCTTCTGTTCCCAAGGTTTCTTGTCCTTGAAGAAGGTGGCGCCTTCAAACTCCTCGGCGTAGGGCGAGCAGATGTCGTTGCCGCTGGCGCGGAGCTCCAGCAGGTATTCAATCGTCTCTGCGTCAAGCCCTGCCGGGTCGTAGATATATCCGTCGGGTCCGCTGATGGTGATTACCTTCGCGCCCAGTTCGGTGGCTTTCTTTGCAGCGCCCCATGCCACGTTGCCGAATCCCGAGAGTGCCACGGTCTTTCCCTTGATGTCAAGCCCGTGGGTCTTCATCATGTGGTCAACGAAGTAGAGTGCGCCGAAGCCCGTTGCCTCGGGTCGGAGGATTGAACCGCCCCATTCCAGTCCCTTGCCCGTAAGTGTGGCAGCGTGGAACTGACTGGTGAGCTTCTTGTACATTCCGAAGAGGTAGCCAATCTCGCGGCCTCCCACGCCGATGTCGCCGGCGGGCACGTCCATGTCGGGACCGATTACCTTATATAGTTCTGTCATGAAAGCCTGGCAGAAACGCATGATTTCGTTGTCGCTCTTTCCGCGGATAGAGAAGTCCGAGCCTCCCTTGCCGCCGCCCATGGGCAGCGTTGTGAGCGCATTCTTGAATGTCTGCTCAAATCCGAGGAACTTCAGGATGGAGAGGTTTACCGACGGGTGGAAGCGCAGTCCGCCTTTGTAGGGGCCAATGGCACTGTTGAACTGCACGCGGTAGCCGATGTTCACCTGCACCTCGCCCTTGTCGTCAACCCAAGGCACGCGGAACGTGGTGATGCGTTCGGGCTCCACGATGCGCTCCACGATTTTCGCTTTCTCGAACTCAGGATGCTGGTTGTACACATCCTTGATAGACTCGAGCACTTCGCGCACTGCCTGTAAGAACTCCAATTCACCCGGATGCTTTGCCTCCAGGTGCTGCATGATTTTCTCAACTTCCATAGTAATGATTTTTTAGATTGTGTAAGATTAACAATGTGTTATAGATTGTACGGCAAAAGTAGGAAAAATATGAGTAAGTTCCAAACTTTTTCCGTGGATATTTTCTGTATAGAGTTACATAATGTTAAATTCAACTTTTTTCTTACCTATATTACAGTTCTTAAAAGGATTCTTTTGTTCATAATTCGCACACGGATTGCACAGATGAAAGGGATTTTGTTGATAGTTTTTCGCACGTGGGTGCACGGACGCTGAAAGCGTTGCCGCTTCATAACCGAGGGTACGAGCGAAGCGAGTACCCCCGGAAAGAGCAAGCCCAGCAAAAAGCACTCTAAAGGAGTGCCCCGCTGTGCTGACGGGCGACCCCGTTAGGGTCGATGCCACCTCTGCCTTCCGTTTGTCCGGGGGTGCGCCTGTCGGCGTACCCTCGGTTATGAAGCGGCGACGCTTTCAGCGTCATAGTTACAGGAAATCCATCCGTAACCCCATGCTTTGCATTTGTGCTTCCAAACTTGGTGGGAATAAAGCGATGAATTGCGTGCAGATTTTCTAGAAAATTCATTCGTAAAGCAGTGCTTTGTGTTTCCTTCTCAAAACATGGTGGGAACAAAGTGGGAAGTTACGTTCAAATTTTCTAGAAAATTCATCCGTAAAGTTATGCTTTGTGTTTCCGTCTCAAAACATGGTGGAAACAAAGTGATGAGTTGTGTGCAGATTTTCTAGAAAATTTATCCGTAAAGTTATGCTTTGTGTTTCCGTCTCAAAACATGGTGGAAACAAAGCGATGAGTTACGTACAGATTTTCTAGAAAATTTAAAAGCAAACCCATGCTTTACGAGCGCAAAGCATGGGTTTGTGATAATAAAGCGTTGTTCTGATTTAACGAAACGGGTGTTAGCACTTTTCAAGTGCCTGGCGGATGTCGTCGAGGATGTCCTCCACGTCCTCGATGCCCACACTGAGGCGGATAAGGTCGGGAGCCACGCCGGCCTCGCGCAGCTGCTCGTCGCTCAGCTGGCGGTGGGTGTGCGAGGCTGGATGGAGCACGCAGGTGCGGGCATCTGCCACGTGGGTGACGATGTTAATCATCTGCAGCGAGTCCATCCATCGGATGGCCGTCTCGCGCGTGCCTTTCAGCCCGAAAGCAATCACGCCGCACGAACCGTTGGGCAGGTATTTTTGTCCGCGCTCGTAGTTGGCGTCGCCGGGCAGTCCACAGTAGTGCACCCACGCCACCTTCTCGTTTTTGCTTAGGAACTCGGCCACGCGCTGAGCGTTGCGGCAGTGTTGTGCCATGCGCAGGTGTAGTGTTTGCAGTCCCATGTTGAGCAGGAACGAGTTCTGCGGTGCGGGAATGCTGCCGAGGTCGCGCATGAGCTGTGCCACGAGCTTGGTGGTGTAGCCCATTCGTCCGAAGGCCTTCACGTAGGTCAAGCCGTGATACGACTCGTCGGGCGTGGTGAGTCCGGGGAACTTGTCGGCATGTTCCATCCAGGGGAAATTGCCGCTGTCCACCACGGCACCGCCCACCTGCGTGGCCAGTCCGTCCATGTACTTGGTGGTGGAGTGGGTCACAATGTCGGCGCCCCACTCAAACGGGCGGCAGTTGACGGGTGTGGCAAAGGTGTTATCGACAATCAGCGGTACACCGTTGCGATGGGCTATGCGTGCGAACTTCTCGATGTCAAGGACGGCGCAACCGGGGTTTGAAATGGTTTCACCAAACAGGGCCTTGGTGTTGGGGCGGAAGGCAGCCTGAATCTCCTCGTCGCTGGCATCGGGCGACACGAACGTGCAGTCGATGCCCAGTTTCTTCAGCGTCACGCCGAAGAGATTGAACGTGCCGCCGTATATCTCGTTCGAGGTGACAATGTGGTCGCCCGCTTGGCAGATGTTGAACACGGCGTAGAAGTTGGCCGCCTGTCCCGAGGAGGTGAGCACACAGCCCACGCCTCCCTCGAGCGCGGCAATCTTTGCTGCCACCGCGTCGTTGGTGGGATTTTGCAGACGGGTGTAGAAGTAGCCTTCCTTTTCGAGGTCGAAGAGCTTTGCCATCTCGTCGCTGTCGTCGTACTTGAATGTGGTGCTCTGAATGATGGGCACCTCGATGGGCTCGCCGTTCTTGGCTTTATATCCAGCCTGCACACAAAGTGAGGCAATACGTAGTTTCTTCTCCATGTTGATTGTTCGGGTTGATAATTGGCTGCAAAAATACAAAAAACATCCCACAATTATATACAATGTGGAATGTTTTTTGACCTGAGGGGCTGTTTTTGTAATGATTGCTTCACCAGTTTGGTGCTTGCGTTCTTATAAGATGGTAAGCGACACGCGCTTTCCTAATCCTCCGAAGATTCGGAAGAGTGTGGAGAGCTGGACGTCGGCATGGCCATTCTCAATCTTTGAGATATAGCTTTTCTTTGTGCCGATTTTTGCTGCCAGCTGTTCCTGTGTCAGACCGGCCAGACGGCGCTGCTCTTTCAGACATTCGGCCAGGCAAAAGGCCTCTGCCTCGGCCTCAAACGTTTCGCGAGCCTCTGTTCCGCGCTCACCATACTCGGCATCGAGCAGTTCGTCGAAACTCGTGCACTCCATGATGGTTTCTTTTTTCTTTTCGTCCATTATTCTGTCTCCTTGCTTTTAAAATATTCTTTCTTGATAGCTTCTGCCCGTTTGATTTCCTTCTGTGGAGTCTTTTGGGTCTTTTTCTGGAATCCGTGAAACAGCACCACCAGGGCACCGCCGTCCAAACAGCAAAAAATGCGGTAGATATTGCTATCCACTTCCACGCGAATCTCGTAAATGCCGTCGGAGCCTTCAATTATTCGAAAGAACTTCTTTGGAATGATTCTCTGCGTCTCAACCAGCTTCAGTACGAAGTTAATCTTCCTGCGCACAGTCTCGGTCTGTGCCAAATAGAAGTCTTTGAAGTAGGACTTGAAGAGCTTTATGATGCGGACTTTTTCCATATTCTTATTGAAAACGGTACAAAGTTAATTAATTGGTGAACAATTTCCAAATGTTTTTCGAATTATTTACTCCAAAAACAAGACCAAGGGGCTAAGAAATAGTGCAAGTGCGCGGATTTTTTAAGTATTCGGTTGTTTATTTCGACTAATAAGATTTTTTAACGAGAATTGGTTGTTCGTTTTCAATTGGTTTTCATATTTTTGCAGCGGATTATTAAAAAAGAGAATCGTGTGTTTTTTCGTATAGCCTGAGTAGAGAAGCGTCAAAAAGACACAAGCAAACGAAAAGGCTATGGCTGAATAAACGATTGTTTAACTAAAAAAAGCAACAGAAAAAATGAAAAAGAATTATTTGTGGATATTGGTAGCCTTTTTGCTTATGGGCACCATGTCTGCTTCAGCACAGAAGAAATTGGGCATGAGGATGGAAATTGCCGAGTCTGAGACCGATCATGGTGACTACAGCATCTTCACCTATACGGACGAGGATGGTACCTTGGGCTACTATATGGGTGTGGCACGGACATCCGACATCTTGGCGGGGGGTGAGATTCTTGGCGTGACAGGTAAGAATATCAAGGAGACTGCTATCTGGCTCGGCACTACAGCCGATGAGGCATTCGACACGATTGACAGCATCCTGGCTCTCTATGACAAAGACGTAGATACCTCCACCGAGTTTAAGAGCCGCGACACTAATGGAGCCGGCAATTTGGGAGAGCTGAGTACCTCTCAATGCGTAGTGGTGAAGAAACCGTTGGGCGGCAAGCGCTTGGAGTTCCTGTTCACCGTAGGTGAGAAACAAGCTCATGCCTATCTTACGAAATCCACCGTAAAGGAGCTGCGCATGAATTTCAAGATGGACGTGAAACTCCATCCTAAAAGGTATAAGAAGTAGTAGAGCTTGCTCTTTGTGGCAAGTGTTAGAAGTTAGCGGGAGTTAGCAGAAGTTAAGAGGTCTTCGACCTCTGTAGTTAGCGGACATTAGTTCTCTTTTTGTGGACTAATGTCCGTTAACTTCATGAGCCAAAGGCTCATTAACTCCTTCAAACTCCCGCTAACTTCCTGTATGATAGTCACATCTATTACTTATAGAGCGAGTTTATCCACTGCGCAATATCCTGCAAGACTTCGGGCGAGATGGTTTCCTCAATCTGACCGTACTCGGCAACGAGTCCTGTGGTGCAGTGCTGGAAAAGATGGTTGAGTCCGGGATATTCCTTCACAAGGTTCTTTTTCGATTTAGGCAGCAGGTGCTGGATGGCAGTGAGATTCTGCGAGGAAATAACCTGACAGTCGCGGTCACCGTTCAATGCGAACACGGGGCAGCGCGTCCTGCTGATGTCGGCCGACGGGTCGTAGTCGATGAACCACCGCAGCCAAGGAATCTGCTGGGAATCTTCCAGCTGGCGATATTTCTCGACAGTCATATTGGCGGGCTGGCCCGAGAGCGACAGGATGCGGTTGCTTTGCACTACTAACAGCGTGTCGCCTTTCACGCCAGGACCTGCCAAGGAAACAATGAAGTCGGTCTTTTTCTTTGCGCCAAGCAAGAAAGCGATGCAGCCGCCCTCGCTGTGGCCGAGCAGCCCCACCTTGCTGAATGCCTTGCGGCTGCGCAGGTATTGAAGTCCGGCGGCAGCATCGCGCATGAAATCGATGGTGGTGGCGTTCTTCACCTCGCCCCCGACGGATTTCCCCGTGGCACGGTCGTCGTAGCGCAGCGTGGCGATGCCCTGACGGGCCAGATAGTCGGCAATGACCAGGAAAGGCTTGTGCTCAAAGATTTCTTCGTCGCGGTTCTCCTGTCCGCTACCCGTGACAAGCAGAACGACCACAGGCTTCTTCTTCGACTGCCGGTCATATCCTACCGGCCAGGTGAGCGTTCCTGCCAGCGTGGCACCGTCAGTCTCGTTGCGGAAGGTCACCTCCTCCGTCTCGTAGGGGAATGGTGGCTGTGGGCATTGTGGACGCTTCGCCTTTGCTATCTCGCCCTTAGTCAGCACGAGCGGCAACGACTGTCCCATCTGCGTGAATGTGCCGTCGAGTTTCCCGTCTTTCAACCGGGCGCGATAGGTCATTCTGAGGTTCTCTATCTTGATGGCTATCGAGTCGTCGCTCAGAAACTCTTTAAATGCCGGAATGCCCTTGGCACCCTGGTCAGGGCTGTCGAGCGTTGCTGTTACATAACCGTCGGCTTGTTCAAGATGGAGCACCAGCGTCAGCGATACGGGACCAACGTTGAGTTTGCCCGACCAATCGCCGAGCAGGGCGGTGGTGGGATTAACCTGTGCTTGCCCCGTCAGTGCGACGAGGGCAAGCAGTAGGGTGATAATGTGTTTCTTAATCATTGTTTTTTCTTTTGTTTTTTACGAGGGCAAAGATAGCAAAAAAAGACGAATAATGTAAAGAAAAGAGTGAAATTATAGTCTGCTCTTCTCTTCGTTTCCAGCACCAGTACCACGATATTTAGAACCAGTGACGTTGAAGTTGTAGTTCAACGTGAGTCCCACCTGCTGCGAATAGCTATAGACGTCCTGGGCAGTCTGGCCGATGGCGTAGTAAGTGGTCGCTTTGGTCCTGTTTGTTCGGAAGATGTCGTTGGCAAAGAGAGTGGCCGTCAGCCTTCCCTGCCAGAATGCTTTCTGTACGCGGGCATTCATGATAAAGCTGCTGTTGCGATACATAAATCCCCAGTGATTACTGCCGGTATAGCTGGCTAATATCATCGCTTTTGTTGTGGGATTGATGACAAACCAGCTCTGCAGGCTGAAGCTGAACTCGGGCTTGTTCATTCCCTCTGGTGCACCGTATGCCTCGGCGTCAAACATCTGCTGATAGTAGTGCAGCGTGGCGGTGGGTTGCCAGAACCCAAACTTTGGTGAAGCTACGAGGGTGGCATAGACACGGTCTTGATGGTCGAAGTTGGCCGGCCGGAAGATACCTATCTCGTTCTCCTCGTCATACACCTGCCCAATATGTGTGAAAAAGTCGTTCTCGCGGGTAAAGCCTGTTGTGAAGTTCAGCCAAGCATAGGTCAGGTTGAAGTCGATGCTCTGTCGTACCGACGGACGCAGCAGCGGGTTACCACCCTCGTAGAGCATACGGCTGTCGTAAATGACTATCGAACTCAACATGTTGTAGGGCGGACGGGTTATACGTTTGCTGTAACTCAACTGCGCACCCCATTTGCCTTTCTGCCATGCTGCAGAGAGGTTGGGGAACCAGTCGTTATAGGTGCGGCTGGGCTCTGCCTGCCATACGCCGAACGAACTGTAATCCGTGCTCACATGCTCATAGCGCAGGCCCGCGCTTACATTGACCTTTGAATCCTGAACATTGAACATCATGTCGTACTGGGCAAAGCCGGCGATATTCTTTTCCTTCATCTCGTTGTCGGCCTCTGGTATGATGTTCTCCTGGTTGTAGTTGCGGCCGTGGCTCTGGGTGGAAGTAACCTCCGACCCACCACTCAACTCGCCTTTCCAAATAGGATAAGTCAGTACCAACTTTCCAGCCGCCATCGTGTTTTTCTCCGAGTTGACAATGGTGATGGGACGGTCGCCAAGTTCCTTACTATACTCCTGCTGGTCAAGATGGTCCTCCGATTCGCGTCGTAGCAATGTGCCGTTCAGGTCGATGCCCAGTTTCCCCACCTTTCCAATATAGTAGGTATTCAGTTCCCATACTGGTTTATCGAGCCCCTCGATATCCGTGTCCAGAACGATGTCGCCATAGAAGGCCCCGTTTTTCAGATAGTTCTGATTCATCTTTGTCTTCATGTGCTCAAAAAGACTTTTTTGCGACGAGAAACTCAGTCCCACTGAATGGTCGGCGCTGAAATCGTAACTGAGACCAGCCTTGTACTGAAAATTCGCCCAACGGCTTCGTAAGGGTAAATCGGCATGAATATGAAACATGTCCTTGCTGATGTGCAGTTCCTGCTCCAAGTCCTGGTCATTGCTGAAGTGGCTCCAGTCGAACGCCACATTGGCAAAAGCCTCCAGGCCGCCAGTACGATACTTCAGCGTCAGGTCGTCGTAGTTGTTCCACTGGTTGTTGCGCCACGTCTGGCTGGTGGCCATCAGGCTCAGTCCGTCGCCTTGTGCCTTCAGCGTCTTGATGCGAATCACGGCATTCACCTCCGCATTATACTGTGCTCCAGGAGCGGTAATGACATCAATGCTCTTGATGTCTAAAGACTTCAACTGTTTCAGTTCGTGCATGTCGCGCACCTTTTTGTTGTTGATGTAGATTTCGGGCTCGCCCTTGGCCAGCACCTCAAACTTGCCGTCCTTGCCCTGCACCATCGGCATCATGGCCAGCAGGTCGTCAGCATTGCCAATGTCGTGCAGGATAGAGTGCTGCACATCCACCGTCATGCCTCCCGTTGTCATTTTGTACTGCGGAATCTCTCCCTTCACCACTACGCCGTTAATGGTGTAGGTCTCAGGCTGTAGGGAGATGGTGCCGATGTGGCCGGTGCCTACGGTGCGGCTGACGGTCTTGTAGCCGATGTACGACACCTTGACCACCACGCGCTGCTCCTTGCATGGAATCACGAAGTCGCCGTTCTCGTTGCTCACGCTGCCGTTGATGAATGTTGAATCTTTGCTGCCCGTTTGTTTGTCAGCAACACTGAGCAACGAGATGTTGGCGAATTCCACGGGGGTTCCCTTCTCATCCACCACGCGTCCGATGACCTTTGTGTCTTCTTTCTGCGTGCACTCGATGAAGATGCGGTTGTCGTCGAACGTCACTTTCATGGGGTAGAAACCGATGACCTCGCGCACGGCATCCTCCACCGTGAGGTTGCTGAAATGCGTGGTGACGGTGAAGTCCTCCAACTCGTCGTAGATGAAGTAGATGGTCTTGTCGCTCGTGGCGGCGTTCAGGTCCTCAAGCACCCGCGAGAGAGACTGGTTCTGATAGTCACGGGTCAGTTTCTGTGCGTTCAGGCACATGGCAAAGCCACATAGCATGGCTATGAATACTGTCTTTTTCATAATTGTGTGGCTTTGGCTATTTAACAATCAGTTTCTGGTCCTCGCGTGTGATGTGTATGCGCTCAAACTTGTTGAACGTGGCGATGACATCGTCAATGCTTGTGCTCTTGTCCCAAGTGAAGAAAAGACGCACATGCTTGGCAGCGTCGCTCTTATACACGACCTCGCATTGATAGAAGGCTGCAATCTCTGTGAGCATTGTGCCCAGTTCCTTATCCTCGAACACCACGGGCTTCAGCAGCGTACTGTCGTTGGGCTGCGTTTGAAGTGGTTTGTCTGTCACGTCTTGCTCTATTCTCTCCTCTATCCTCTCTCCTCTTTCCTTCCCGTCCGCAGTGCGCATGTAATGGATGGCGGCGTAGGCAATGCCCGAGAGCAGCAGCACGCCGATGAACATTGCAGCGAGTTTGAGAATCGGTTTTAACTTTGAACTTTGAACTCTGAGCTTTAAACTTTGAGGTTTGAGCATTTCTCT
>JAFZSI010000064.1 GCA_017619445.1 Prevotella sp. | reverse complement strand
CTCAAAGTTCACAACGTCGAAATTGTCTATGAGCACATCGGGAAGGATGGCACGAAGCAGTCGGATATGTTCCATGGTGCAAAGGTAACTCTTTACTCTTGATCAGCCAAGATTCACCAACCAGAAAAATCCGCTGACTCGGCAATAGGCGGCAAGCCGGTATATTTGACGACGGTTGTATTAAAAAAAGTGATTTTTCTGTCCGTGAGCGCATTTTTTCGTGTCATAATGGGCTTTGTGTCAGAAAATATGATTACCTTTGCCGCGATTTTGGGGTTTACACCTTATAAATATATAAAAAAGAGAGAAAAAAGACAATGGACAGACTGAGTTATGCCTTAGGATTGGGCATCGGCCAGCAACTTGCACAGATGGGTGTGGGCGAAATCATCAGCGTGGAGGATTTCGGTGCAGCCATCAAGGATGTGATTGCCGGCAACGAACTGAAAGTGAGCCACCGTGAAGCACAAACCATCGTACAGGACTTCTTTCAGCGTCAGGAAAAGAAAATGCAGGCCGAGCGCGCCGAGAAGGGTCGCACGGCCAAGGCCGACGGCGAGAAATACCTGGCTGAGAATGCCAAGAAAGAGGGTGTGGTGACGCTGCCCAGCGGACTGCAGTACCAGGTGCTGCGCGAGGGCAACGGCCGCAAGCCCAAAGCCACCGACAGCGTGAAATGCCACTACGAGGGTTTCCTGATTGACGGCACCGTGTTCGACAGCAGCGTGCAGCGCGGCGAGCCTGCCACGTTTGGACTGCAACAGGTGATTGCCGGTTGGACCGAAGGCCTGCAACTGATGCAGGAAGGCGCAAAATACCGCTTCTTCATTCCCTATATGCTGGGCTACGGCGAGGGTGGCGCAGGCCAGATGATTCCCCCATTTGCCACGCTGATTTTCGACGTGGAACTGATTGAGGTGAAATAGAGAATTGAGAATTGACAATTGAGAGATTAAACAATCAAATAAAAAACATAACAAACAAGCAATGAAAAAATTAACATTCGTAGCCGCTATGGCTATCGCCGCAGCCGCCGTGACGAGCTGTGGCAACTCTACACCAAAAGCAAGTCTCAACAACGACATCGACACGCTGAGCTACGCCGTGGGTATGGCTCAGAGCCAGGGCCTGAAAGAATATCTGTCAGAGCGTCTGGGCGTTGACACAGCCTACATGGACGAGTTCATCAAGGGTGTGAACGAAGGCGCAAACGCCGGTGACGACAAGCGTCAGGCAGCCCGCTTCGCAGGCATCCAGATTGGTCAGCAGATTAGCAACCAGATGGTGAAGGGCATCAACCACGAGCTGTTTGGCGAAGACTCTACCAAGAGCATCTCGCTGAAGAACCTGCTGGCTGGCTTCATCAGCGGCACCGCCGGCAAGAACGGCCTGATGACCGTTGAGCAGGCTGGTACTGTGGCACAGAAGAAGATGGAAGCCATCAGGTCTGAAAGCCTTATGGCCACCTATGGAAAGAACAAGGAAGCCGGTGAGAAATTCCTCAAGGACAATGCCAAGAAAGAAGGCGTGAAGACCCTGAAGAACGGCGTGCAGTACAAAGTCATCAAGGAAGGTTCTGGCGACATTCCCAAGGACACTTCGGCTGTGAAAGTGCACTACGAGGGCAAACTCATCGACGGCAAAGTATTCGACAGCTCTTACAAGCGCGGCGAGCCCGTTACACTTCGCGCCAACCAGGTTATTCCGGGATGGACCGAGGCTCTGACTCACATGCCCGTTGGTTCGGTTTGGGAAGTGTATATCCCCCAGGATCAGGCTTACGGCATGCGCCAGCAGAAGGACATCGACCCGTTCTCTATGCTTATCTTCAAAATCGAGCTCCTCGGCATCGAGAAATAAACGGATAAGAAATGAAAAAGCAAATTCTTATAGCACTCGCCTTCATGGCGGGTGCTTCTTTGCATACAACAGACACCTGCGCACAGAACACCCCGCAGCTGCGCACAGCAGCCGACTCGGTGAGCTATGCCGCAGGCAAAGCAATGACCAACGGCCTCATCCCGTTCATTCAGCAGAACATGGATGTTGACACGACCCACATGGCCGACTTCATCAAAGGCTTCGAAGAGTCGGTGAACAAAAAGGACTTGGAGGCTATGAAGGCCTACGCGGCAGGTGTGCAGATTGCCAACATGGTGAACAAACGCATGTTGCCTGGCATCAAAGGCGACTTCGAGGGTGCGCAGCAAACCATCAGCGACGAGCTGTTCAAACAGGGATTCCTGGCTTCGCTGAAGAAAGACAACAGCCTGCTGACCGATGCCGATGCCCAAGAACTCTACAAACGAAAGACTGAT
The DNA here is from genome assembly GCA_017619445.1 of Prevotella sp. Lineage (GTDB taxonomy): Bacteria > Bacteroidota > Bacteroidia > Bacteroidales > Bacteroidaceae > Prevotella. Next base: position 38,652 of record JAFZSI010000064.1, on the reverse strand, counting down.
GAGGCCAAGGCTGCCAAGGATGAGAAACTCTACGGAGCCAACCGCCGCGCCGGTGAGCAGTTCCTGGCTGAAAACGCCAAGAAACCTGGCGTGAAAGTGCTGCCCAGCGGCCTGCAATACAAGGAACTGGTGAAAGGCAAGGGTGCTGTGGCCACAGTCAACGACGAGGTGACCGTGAAATATGAGGGAAAACTGATCGACGGCACCGTGTTCGACAGCAGCTACGAGCGCAAGGAGCAGACCAACAAGTTCCTCCCGAGCCAGGTAATCAAAGGATGGACCGAGGCTCTCACCATGATGCCCGCAGGCAGCAAATGGCAGCTGTACATACCCTACCAGCTGGCTTACGGCTCGCGCGAGGCAGGCAAGATTAAGCCCTATAGCGCACTCATTTTCACGGTGGAACTGGTGAACGTCAACAAGGCAGCAAAATAACAAAAGCAAGGAAAAAGTTGATAAAACAGACTCTTAGGCAAGGAATTTGACGCAAAATGCGCCGAATTCCTTATTTTTTCTGTCATTTTGTTGCGCAGTTCATTTATTTTTCCTACTTTTGCTTTCAGAACTACAAAACTTATTAACCAATGGATAAAATCGACAATCTGGACAAAAAGATATTAGGAATCTTGTCTAAGAATGCCCGCATTCCTTTTAAGGACGTAGCTGCCGAATGCAACGTGTCGCGCGCTGCCATCCACCAGCGGGTTCAGCATCTGGCCGAGAACGGAGTCATTACTGGCAGCGGTTTCGATGTCAATCCCAAAAGCCTGGGTTATTCCACCTGCACCTACGTTGGCATAACCTTGGAAAGGGGAAACATGTACAAATCTGTGGTGGAAAGACTCATGCACATCCCCGAAATCGTGGAGTGCCACTTCACCACTGGCCCCTATACCATGCTGGTGAAACTCTATGCCCGTGACAACGAGCAGCTTATGGACCTGCTCAACAATCAGTTGCAAAGCATTCCCGGAGTGGTGGCCACCGAAACCCTCATCTCCTTAGAGCAAAGCATCAAGCGAGAAGTTCCCGTTGACGCTGATTAATCCGTATCTCCATGAACCACTTCAACCTACAGTCGCATTTAGATGCCATTTATGCGGCTTTCCCCGAAGCCGGTCGTCAACCGATAATCGGCATAACGGCCAATTTCTCGGGCGAAGACGCGTCGCTGCGCAGCAAATACTATGAAAAAATTGTTGCTGCCGGCGGCACACCTGTAATCATCCCGCCCGTCAGCGACCCGGCAGTCATCATCAACACACTCAATGGCATCGACGGACTGCTGCTCAGCGGCGGCGGTGACTACAACCCGCTCTGGGCAGGAGAGGAGCCGCAGACTGGCCTGAAAAACATCAACGCCAAGCGCGACCTGCCCGAACTGCTCATCACACGGCTGGCCTACAACCGGCAGATTCCCATCTTAGGCATCTGCCGCGGCATACAGACGCTGGCTATGGCTCTCGGAGGTAAGGTGCGCCAGCACATCAGCAGCCAGACAACCACCGACAGCGTTCAGCAGGCAAAGGCCATCAAGCACTCGCAAGACGCCGACCGCACAGAACCCACCCACACAGTAACCATTCAGAAAGGCTCTGTGCTCCATAAACTTTATCAGCAGGAGAAAATCTGCGTCAACTCGTTCCACCATCAGGCTGTAGCCGACGGCGGCAAACGTTTCATTGTTACAGCCAAAGCACCCGACGGCGTGGTGGAAGCAATGGAGAGCAACGAGTTCAAACCCATCCTGGGCGTACAGTGGCATGCTGAGTGGTTGGACGACGGGCTGCCGCTGTTCCGATGGCTGGTGCAGCAAGCCTCCAACTTCCAGATTGCCAAACGGCTACACGACCGTGTGCTGACGCTTGACACACACTGCGACACGCCGATGTTCTTCCCCCAGGACATTCATTTCGAGCAGCGCGACCCGCGCATACTCGTCGATATGCACAAGATGAGCGAAGGCCATCAGGATGCCGTCATCATGGCAGCCTACCTGCCACAGCCCAAGCTTGGCGAGCAGTTCTCCTCGACCGTTGACACCTCACACCTTGGCGAGAGCGGCGCCATCACACCTTTCCTTTATGCCAACCTGATTTTCGACCGCATTGAGGATATTGTACGCCGCAACAGCAACTACCTGAGCCTGGCACGAACCTCAGCTGACCTTTACCAAGACAAGCGCAAAGGCCGCAAGTCCATCATGCTGGCCATTGAGAACGGACTGGCCCTGAACCACGATGCCGCCAACGTGCGCCACTTTGCACAGCGCGGCGTGGTGTATATCACCCTTTGCCACAATGGCGACAACGACATCTGCGACAGCGCCAAGGGATGCAACACCCACAACGGTGTGAGTGCTTTCGGCGAGCGCGTCATCGAGGAAATGAACCTCAACGGCATCATGGTGGATTTGAGCCACGCCGGCGAGAAGAGTTTCTACGACGCACTTCAAATCAGTGCCACGCCCATCGTGTGCAGCCACAGCAGCTGCCGCGCCCTGTGCGACCATCCGCGCAACCTCACCGACGAACAGCTGCGCGCATTGGCTCGCCGCGGAGGCGTTGCCCACATCACGCTCTATTCAGGATTCCTCTGCCGTCAGGGCGAAGCCACCATCCGCGACGCCATTGCCCATCTGGAACATGCCATCGAGGTGATGGGCATCGACCATGTGGGTCTGGGCACCGACTTCGACGGCGACGGCGGTATCATTGGCCTGGCCGACAGCAGCGAGATGATAAACTTCACTCAGCAACTGCTGCGGCGCAAGTACAGCGAGCGCGACATTGAGAAGATTTGGGGAGGCAACTGGCTGCGCGTCATGAGCGAGGTGCAGCAGTTCCCCGAAAAGAACTGAGCATCGGAACGGACACAAAGAAAACAAGGGTGTTTCCTTTCCTCATGCATCGGAACTGAAACTGAAAACACGGAATAAAACAGTTATGCGAAACAAAAAAACGGCTATCATGCTTATCGTTGTTCTGGCTCTGGCAGCCCTGGCATATTTCCTGCCCTCGTTCAGAAGCAATGCGCCCGAGGCCGACCCAGAGATTGAGGAGGTGGCTGCCAAGCGGCAGCCCGTGGGTCCGGCGTTCAACGCCGACAGCGCTATGACGTTCTGTCAGGCTCAGTGCGACTTCGGCCCGCGCACCATGAACAGCAGCGCACACGAGCATTGCGGCGCATGGATTACACGGAAATTCCGCCAGTACGGATTGGAAATAACCTTGCAAAGAGCCAACCTCACCGGCTACGACGGCACCACCCTGCACAGCACCAACATCATTGCCAGCTACCGGCCCGAAGCCACCGACAGGCTGATGATATGCGCCCACTGGGACAGCCGTCCGTGGGCCGACAACGACCCCGATGAGGCCAACTGGCGCAAGCCCGTGATGGCTGCCAACGACGGTGCCAGCGGCGTGGCCGTCATGCTTGAGCTGGCAAGGCTGCTGACCACCGACAGCGTGGCCTTGGGCATCGACTTCATTTGCTTTGATGCCGAAGACTGGGGTACACCACAGTGGAGCGACCAGGGCGGCAGCGACACCTGGGCACTGGGCGCACAATACTGGGCAGCCAATCCCCACCGCGAGGGCTACACGGCTCGCTTCGGCATTCTGCTCGACATGGTGGGCGGTCAGGGCGCGCGGTTCTTCAAAGAGAAATACTCGCAGCAGTACGCCAAGAAAATCGTGAAGAAAGTGTGGCGAGCCGCCGAGACCGTGGGCTTCGGCAGCCTGTTCCCCGACCGCGACGGCGAGCACATCACCGACGACCACCTGCCCGTCAACCAGCGTGCAGGCATTCCCACCATCGACATCATTGCCTACTATCCCGACTGTCCGCAGAGCGGTTTCGGCCCCACGTGGCACACCGTCAACGACGATATGGAGCACCTCGACCGCTCCACCCTTCAGGCAGTAGGCCAGACACTGGTGCAAGTAATTTATTCTGAGAATTAAGAGTTCTGAGTAAGGGTAAGTTCAGAACTACAAGTTACGAGTTCAGAGTTATGATTACCTTTTCCATTTGAGAAGTAATCATAACTCTGAACTCGTAGTTCTGAACTATAAACTCTAAACTCCTACCCACCCCCGAAAATCCTATAATTGTCCTGCCTCCACCATCCGCACCACGCGCTCGGTGAGACGGTCGGTTCCTTCGGCATCATATTTCTTCATAAGGCTCGCACCAAACGTCCAGGCAAACGCCTGATAGATGCCCGCCTTCACCGGACCGAGGAACGCCTGAATCAACTGGTAGGACGATGAGTTGCACTCGCGATACACCAGTTTGATGAGCAGCTTGCCCTGAGCGTAGGTCAGTTTCTTCATGCGCGGCGTATATTCCTTCTTGATGCCCTTCTCCACCAGCCTCATGTGCTCGTCCTTCGCCTCCTTGTTGGGCAGCGTCTGCAGATACTCGTAAGTCTCCTGAATAATCAGGTTGATTTCCTTGGCTATGGGCAGCACCTTCTTCACGTTATACACCAGCCGGTTGTAGGCAGCCCGCTGTTTCTCGTTTTTGAACGTGGGTTCGGGATACACATACACCTTGTTCAGTTCCATATACTGCACCGAGTCGCCGTCCAGCAGCACCTTGCCCATCTTCAGCATCGGCACAAATGTGGGCGAGTCCATGTCCACCTTGCGGTCCTCGGGGTTCACATGCCCCGGGCGGGCGGTCTGCGCCACCGCTGCCACTGCCACAAACATCCAGCACAAGGCCATTGCGAGCACCCTGCGCTTCACTATCATAAAACGGTGTTGTGAAGTAACTGACATGTCGGATTTTTGTATTTTGGCGCAAAGATACAACTATTTTGTCATTCTCGCCTTTCTTTTCATCAGTTTTTAGGTTTTTTGCAGTTTCTTCGCCCTTCGTAAAACTGTTCACACTGCCCTCCACACTGCTCCCTATCCTATCTGCAGTATGTTTCTTCGGTCTGTCACCCGTCTTCTCAAATTTTATTCCCTCGTACAGCGCCTGCCGCCCGTGACGGCTCTCGGCCAACACGTGCAACCGCACTCCCCGAACCACAGATTTCCCGGATTCTTTCAGGACCACAGATTTCTCAGATTTCTCAGATTCTTCTGTTTTCCCTTTTTTCTCGTTGTTTACGGATTTCGCAGATTTTCGCTGCCGCTCCAGCTCTTCCAACTCCTCATCATCCAACTTATCACCCTCAATTTCCAGCTTCAGCAGTCCGAAATCGTCTATCCGCACGCGGTCGCCCTCGCGCAGATGCTCACTAACAACCCCCGCCAGCTCAATCAGCACCGCCATGACCGAGCCGCGCGAAGCTCCTGTGCGTCGGCAAACCTCCCTAACCACTTGCCGCGTCTCCACCGTCCGCTCGTGCACCGCCACAGCCTTCCACCGCCCGAAGTTCTTCAGCGTCGGTCTGTTTTCTTTCACCATCCTATACTTCATCATCCGTTCTCCTTACTTTATTAATATGTTACTGAAAATTATGTTAGTATGTTACTATGTCTAAAACCTCCATTACTGTGTCTAAAATCCCCCGTTACTTTGTCCAAGCCACAGTTGCCCTGTCTAAAGCATTGCTTTACGCTCAGATTCTGTAGAGAATTCTACTGCAAAGTTATGCTTTATGATTGGCATGTCAAAATCTGTCGCCTCCACGTGCAGGTTAACGGCTGTTAAAGCCGTGTCTGGCTCCCTAAGAAACGACTGCCAGATATCAGCGTTCGGCAAAACAAAAGAAAAACCTTTTTTTCTTTTGTTTTTCGCTCGCTTAATCGTACCTTTGCAATTGAAAAGAAAAACATGTAATAACCAATCACCAAGATAGCTATGAAAAAGATTGTCGTATTGACTGGTGCGGGCATGTCGGTGGAGAGCGGTCTGAGCACGTTCCGCGATGCCGACGGCCTGTGGGAGAACTATCCCGTGGCCCGCGTGGCCACTCACGAGGCTTGGGAGGACGACCCCGAGTATGTGAACAACTTCTACAACATGCTGCGCAAGAAACTGGTGGCCGCGAAGCCCAACGAGGGACACCGTCTGGTGGCGGAACTGGAGAAATGGTTCAAAGTGACGGTGGTGACGCAGAACGTTGACAACCTGCACGAGATGGCTGGCTCCACGAATGTGGTCCACCTGCACGGCGAGCTGATGAAGGTGTGCTCGAGCCGCGATGTCGATAACCCGGCCTACCAGCGCACGCTGTCGGCTCCCAACCTTGACGTGAAGCCGGGCGAACGTGCGGGCGACGGGTCGCTCTTGCGGCCGTTCATCGTGTTCTTCGGCGAGGGCGTGCCCAACATCACGCTGGCTGCCGAGGAAGTGAGCAGTGCCGACATCCTCATCATCATCGGCACATCGCTCGTGGTCTATCCGGCAGCGGGACTGGTGCAGTATGCAAAGCCCGGTGTGCCGGTGTGGCTCATCGACCCCAATCCTGTGCGCTACGGCGGCAGCCGCAACATACGCCAGATACAGAAGGGAGCGTCGGCGGGCATGAAGGAGCTGACAGAGATACTGACCAAGGAGAGATAAGAGCAATGCCAGAAATCAGTAAGAAAGCTCTTTGGAAAGAGCTGCGCGACTATGTGCTGCTGGCCATAGCCATGTTGTCGTACTGCATCGGCTGGTGCGTCTTCTTGTTGCCCAACAACATCACCACGGGCGGCGTGGCCGGCATCTCGTCAATCCTGGAATGGAGCTCGCTGCACATACCCGCACAAGTTTCGTATTTCGCCATCAACGCCTGTCTGCTCATCGTGGCCCTGCGCATCCTGGGATGGAAATTCTGCGTGAAGACGGTCTATGCCGTCGTGGTGCTCACCATCGCGCTGTCCATCATTCGCAAGCACACTGCCGACCTGCACCTGCTGGCCGACCAGCCGTTCATGGCCAGCATCCTGGGCGCGGCGTTCTGCGGCACGGGCGTGGGTCTGGGCCTGGGCAGCAACGGCTCCACGGGCGGCACCGACATCATTGCGGCCATCATCAACAAATACCGCGACATTTCGTTGGGGCGCGTCATTTTGATAGCCGACGTTATCATCATCACCAGCAGCTACTTTGTGCTGCGCGACTGGGAGCGCGTCATCTATGGCTACGTGGTGCTCTACGTCACCGCGTTCTGCCTCGACCAGGTGGTGAACTCCATGCGCCGCTCGGTGCAGTTCTTCATCATCTCGGAGAAATACGAGGATATTGCGCGCAGCATCAACCAGAGTGCCCACCGCGGCTGCACCGTCATCAACGGGCGTGGATTCTACAGCGGGCACGACGTGAAAATGCTCTTTGTGCTCTCGAAGCAAAGTCAGAGCGCGCAGATTTTCCAGCTCATCGAGGAGGTTGACCCGCACGCCTTTGTCAGCCAGAGCGCAGTTATCGGTGTTTATGGCGAGGGCTTCGACCGCTTCAAGGTGAAGCACCACAAGCCGCTGCCCAAAGCCGAGGAAATGTGAGTTCTGACAAAGTGATGCCTTTTGACAGAGAGACAAAGAGACATTCAATAATAGTAAATTGATAATAGACAATTTGAGAGATATGGACGAAGAAAAAGACATGTTGCAGTTGCCCGAAAACGCGTTTCGGGAACTGAAAGAGGGCGAGCAGTATGAGCCGCTCATGAAACCTCAAAAAGCGTACCCCGAAGTCAACGCATGGTCGGTGACGTGGGGCATCATCATGGCTGTGGTGTTCTCTGCGGCAGCAGCCTACCTGGGCCTCAAGGTGGGCCAGGTGTTCGAGGCGGCCATCCCCATCGCCATCATCGCCGTGGGCGTGAGCACCGCCACCAAGCGCAAGAACTCGCTGGGCGAGAACGTCATCATACAGTCGATAGGTGCCTGCTCGGGTGTCATCGTGGCCGGTGCCATCTTCACCCTGCCCGCCATCTACATCCTGCAGGCAAAATATCCCGAGATGGCCGTGTCGTTCACCAAGGTGTTCATCAGCTCGCTGCTCGGCGGCATCCTCGGCATTCTGTTCCTCATTCCATTCCGCAAGTATTTCGTCAGCGACATGCACGGAAAGTACCCCTTCCCCGAGGCAACGGCCACCACGCAGGTGCTGGTCAGTGGTGCCAAGGGCGGCGGGCAGGCTAAGCCGCTGCTCATTGCGGGAATCGTGGGCGGACTGTACGACTTTATCGTGGCCACATTCGGATGGTGGAACGAGAATTTCACCTCGCGCGTGGTGGGTGCTGGACAATATGTGGCCGACCATGCCAAACTGGTGTTCAAGGTCAACACCGGCGCGGCGGTGTTGGGACTGGGCTACATTGTGGGCTTCAAGTATGCGCTCATCATCTGTCTGGGCTCGCTCTCGGTGTGGTGGCTCATCGTGCCGGGTATGGCACTGCTGTTCCCCGACTCGGTGCTCAACCAGTGGGACCCCTCCATTGCGACGGCCGTGGGCGACATGTCACCTGAAATGATATTCAAGGCCTACGGCAAGTCCATCGGCATCGGCGGCATTGCCATGGCCGGCATCATTGGCATCATCAAGAGCTGGGGCATCATCAAAAACGCCATTGGACTGGCGGCAAAGGAGATGAAAGGCAACAAGGGCGACAATGCTGCCGCTCTGGCCAACCAACCGCGAACGGCCAAAGACCTGCCCTTCAAGATTATTGCCATCGGCTCGGTAGTCACCATTCTGCTCACCCTGGCCTTCTTCTATTTCGACGTGATGCACGGCAACATCGTGCATGCCATCGTGGCCATCCTGCTGGTGGCTGTCATCGCCTTCCTCTTTACCACCGTAGCGGCTAACGCCATTGCCATTGTGGGCTCGAACCCCGTGAGCGGCATGACGCTAATGACGCTCATCCTGGCCTCGGTGGTGATGGTGGCCGTGGGTCTTAAAGGCCCTGCCGGCATGTTGGCCGCCCTCATCATGGGTGGCGTGGTATGCACGGCACTCTCGATGGCTGGCGGATTCATCACCGACCTGAAGATAGGTTACTGGCTGGGCACCACACCTGCCAAGCAGCAGACGTGGAAATTCCTCGGCACACTGGTCAGCGCAGCCACCGTGGGCGGCGTGATGATTATCCTGAACAAGACCTACGGATTCACCAGCGGACAGTTAGCCGCACCGCAGGCCAACGCCATGGCGGCTGTCATCGAGCCGCTGATGAACGGCGTGGGCGCGCCTTGGCTGCTCTACGGCATCGGTGCGCTGATTGCCATCGTGCTCACCTGGTGCAAGGTGCCTGCCCTGGCCTTCGCGCTGGGCATGTTCATCCCGTTGGAGCTTAATATCCCGCTGTTGGTGGGAGGAGCCGTCAACTGGTATGTCACCACCCGCTCGAAAGATGCCAATGTGAACAAGGAGCGGGGCGACAAGGGAACGCTTATCGCATCGGGATTCATTGCCGGAGGTGCACTGATGGGAGTCGTATCTGCGTTGCTCCGTTTCGGAGGCTTCAACCCCATCAGCGAGTCGTGGCTGGCCAACCCGCTGAGCGAAGTATGCTCGCTGCTGGCCTACATCCTGCTTATTGCCTACTTCATCCGGGCAACCAAGAAGTGAATTTAAAGCACGGGGGTGGGATTTGTATGGTTGAAATCATGCGAATCCCACCCTAAGCTTTCTCTGCAACTGATGACAAAAACTAAACAGAACAACCAGCGTCTATGGCCATATCATCTGCTGGCCATCGCCGTGATTCTTGTCTGGGGCATCACGTTTATCAACACCAAGGTGCTTATCCTGCACGGCATGAGGCCGACAGAGATTTTCATGGTCAGGTTCATTCTGGCCTATCTTGGCATCTGGACAATTGCTCCCCACAGGCTGTGGGCCGACAATTGGAAAGACGAACTGCTCATGGTGCTGCTCGGCATCACGGGCGGTTCCATGTATTTTGTGGCTGAAAACATGGCCATCGGCATTTCATACGTCAACAACGTGTCGTTCATTGTCTGCACGGCTCCGCTCATCACCACCATACTCGCCATTCTTCTTATCAGGAATGTCAAAGCCACGGCACGACTCATCGGCGGGTCGTTGTTGGCACTGGCTGGCGTGGCGGTGGTCATCTTCAACGGTCATTTCGTACTTCGCCTGAATCCGCTCGGCGACATGTTGGCCCTGACGGCAGCCTTCTGCTGGGCAGCCTACAGCCTGCTCATGCGCAAGGCCACACGCCGCTACGGAGCGGTGTTCATCACACGTAAGGTTTTTGCCTACGGACTGCTAACCATGATACCCGTGTTCATCTTTCAGCCCTGGGAGTTCTCGTGGCAGCAGTTTCTTCAGCCAGTTGTCTGGGGCAACTTGCTTTTTCTCGGGGTTGTGGCATCGTTTGCCTGCTTCATTCTTTGGAATCTGGCCATAAAAAAAGTTGGAGCCCTTTCGACCTCCAACTATGTTTATCTCAATCCGGTGACAACCGTTGTAGCCAGTGCCCTCATCCTCAGCGAGCCCATGACAACGATGGCCTGGGCTGGCTCAGCCATGATTCTGGCAGGCGTTTGGCTGGCAAATACGGAAAGACAACTGGAATAGTATTCTATTTTCTGATTTACTATTCCCTTTCTCAATAATTATCTTTCTGACGTGTTCCCATGCGGGCCTCAACCACATTCACCACATAGTCGCCCAGCTTTTCGCACTCGCTGATGATGTCCATATAGATGGTGCCCACGGCGTAGGTGTATTCGTGGTTGTTCACATCGTTGATGTTCTGCGACTTCAGCTGGTTGCGGTAGTTGTTGATTTCGTTCTCGATGTTGAATGTGCGGTTGACGTTGAACGACTCCTTGCGCCCGCCCATGAGATTGTTCATCTGCGTGAGCGACTGGTCGGTGAGTTCCATCATCTGGTGCATGTGCTCATACTGACGGTCGGTGAAATGGTCTTGCTTGCCAAGCACTTTGCGGTTGATGGTGCGCGCCATGTTGTAGCAGGCATCGCCAATAGACTCCAGCTCACTGATTTCGCGCAGCATGGCACGTATCTTGCCCTTGGTGTCGTCTGAGAGATGTGCATCGCTGACCGACTCCAAGTATTTGGCAATCTCAATCTCCATGTTGTCGCTGATGCTCTCATATTTCTCTATTCGGGTGTAGAGTTTCACAAACTTCTGCTCGTCTTTCTCTGTGAGCAACTCGCGCACCATGCCAAACATTCGCTGCATACGCTCACTGAAACTGACAATCTCTTTCTGCGCCTCCAAGACAGAGAGTTCCGGGGTCTTCATGAAGCCAGCAGTAATGAAGTGCAGACGGAAATCTTCCTCCTCATCAACTTTCTTGGGCTTGATTACCCAGCACACGAATCGCTCTATCTGCGGGATAAACCAGATGAGAATGCCGGCATTGATGACGTTGAAGCACGAGTGGAACGCCGCCAGCACGAAGTTCAGCTTCTCGTTGCTGGCCATGTTGGCCATGTCCTTTCCCAATGCGTTGCCAGCATAATCCACAAGCCACACTACCCCGTCGATGAACCAATGGAACACAAACAGAATCCAGATGACGCCGAACACGTTGAAAAACATGTGGGCCAATGCCGCCCGACGCGCCTGCGTGTTGGCCGAGAGGGCGGCAAGGTTCGACGTAATGGTGGTACCGATGTTCTCGCCGAGCACCAATGCAATACCCTGATAGATGGGCATGGCTCCCGTTGAGCAGAGCAACATGGTGATGGCCATCACTGCGGCACTCGACTGCACGCAGAAAGTCATCACGCCACCCAGCAGCAGGAAGATGATGGTGGTGAGAAACGAGTTGGGGTCAAACGAGCTGAAGAAAGCCGTCACCGCCTCGTTGTGGCCAAGGTCCATGGCAGTTCCCGTGGCCTTGAGCGTGGTGAGTCCCAAGAGCAGAAACGCCAGACCAAACAAGAAGTCACCCACGTAGCGGTGCTTTTTCAGATAAATCAGAATAATACCGAGGAAAAACCCAGGATAGACCGCCACGCTGATGTCGAACGAAGTACCCAGGGCCATAATCCATGCCGTCAGCGTGGTGCCTATGTTTGCACCCATGATGACCGAAATGGCCTGCGCCAATGTCAGCAGTCCTGCGTTCACAAACGAGACGGTCATCACCGTGGTAGCCGTTGACGACTGCACCGAAGCCGTTACGACAGTACCCGTAAGCAAACCAGTGAAGCGGTTGGTGGTCATCGCACCCAAGGCGTGGCGCAACTGCGGGCCCGCCATCTTCTGCAAAGCCTCGCTCATGGCCTTCATACCAAACATGAGAAGGGCAAGCGAGCCTAACAGCTTGAATAAAACCAAAACAGACATACAAATGATATTTTACAATTTGACAATTTACAATTTACAATTTATTGTAGCATTTTGAGATTTAATCATTTACTATTTATCTCCCTCCCTTTGGGAGGGTTAGGGGTGGGTTCATTTCATATTCCTCCGCAAAAATAATAAAAAAAACTAAAATCTGAAACATTTTCAACAAAAACCAACACAAGAAAAACCACATAAACAAAAAAATGTGTATTTTTACCGCCCAATAACCAATAACCAATAACCAATAACCATCACCTAACACCCTTACTCCCTCCCTTTGGGAGGGTTGGGGTGAGTTCCATCACCCAATAACCATGGAAAAACGAAAGTTAGAAATCATCTGCAAAAACAACGGAAAGAAACTTCTGGCCGACTACGGCTGCAAACTGAGCGACATCTATGAGCTCGCTGGCATCAATATGAAATACGGCCCCATCAGTGCCCGCGTCAACAACAAGGTAGAGGGCATGCACTACCGCGTCTATAACCCCAAGGAAGTGGAATTCCTCGACATCACATCCGCCAGCGGAGCACGCGCCTACACGCGCAGCCTCTTCTTCGTGCTCTGCAAGGCCGCGCACGAAATATTCCCCGAGTGCACGCTCGCCATCGACATTCCCGTGAGCAACGGCTACTACGTTGACGTGCGCATCGGCAGGCCCGTAACACTCGAAGACGTGGGCAACATACGCCGCCGCATGCAGGAAATCATCGACGCCGCCATGCCCATACACCGCCACGAAACCACCACCGAGGAAGCCATCAAACTGTTCGAGAGCATGGGAGCCGTGTCAAAAGTAAAGTTGCTCAAAAGCACAGGCCGACTCTACACCACCTACTACGACATCGACGGATACTGCGACTACTACTACGGTTCGCTGCTCACCAACACCAGCCAGCTCTACCTCTTCGGACTTGAGAAATACTACGACGGACTGCTGCTCCGCATCCCCTCAACAACACACCCCACAGAGCTCGGCGAAATGACCCACCAGGACAAGATGTTCGGCATTTTCAAGGAGCACCACCGCTGGCAGGACATCCTCGGCATCCGCACCGTGGGCGACCTCAACGAGGCCATCGACGCAGGCCACAGCGCACAGCTCATACAAATAGGCGAGGCCCTGCAGGAGAAACGCATCGCACTCATTGCCGACGAGATTGCACGCCGCATGACCGGCCCGCAGCTGGCAGGAACGCGCTCCGCCCTTCGCATGGTGCTCATTGCCGGGCCCTCGTCGAGCGGCAAGACTACCACCTGCAAACGCCTTTCCGTGCAGCTCGCCGTCAACGGCATCAAACCCGTCAACATCTCGCTCGACGACTATTTCGTGGACCGCGACCTCACACCCCGCGACGAGAAAGGCGACTACGACTTCGAGCACCTCCACTCGCTCAACCTGCCACTGTTCAACCAACAGCTCACCGCACTCTTCGCTGGCGAGGAAGTGGAACTGCCACGCTACGACTTCCCCACCGGCACCAGCCGCATGAGCGGACGCAAGCTGCGGCTCCACGACGACGAGATTCTCGTAGTCGAAGGCATCCACGCACTCAACCCCGAGCTCACCGCACAGATACCCCAGCAGCAGATATTCCGCATCTACGCATCAGCACTCACCACCATACAGCTGGACAACCACAACTACATACCCACAACCGACAACCGGCTGCTGCGCCGCATCATACGCGACCACAAATACCGCGCCGTCACAGCACGCGAGACCATACGCCGGTGGCCCAGCGTCAGGGCAGGAGAGAGCCGGTGGATATTCCCCTTCCAGGAAAACGCCGACGCCATGTTCAACACTGCCATGCTCTTCGAGCTTGCCGTCATCAAGACACAGGCAGAGCCTCTCCTTGAGCAGGTGCCCGAAAACTGCGAGGAATATGCCGAGGCCTACCGGCTCAAAAAGTTCCTCCACTACATCCGCCCCATCGCCGAGGGCGACATACCGCCCACCTCACTCCTCCGCGAGTTCCTCGGCGGCTCGTCGTTCCACTATTAACAGACAAACCCCTTTGTTATTATCACAAACCTGCACTTCGTTTCCGTAAACCTGCACTTTACGACAACAAAGTGCAGGTTTATTATGAAATTCTCTAGAAAATTTGAATATAAAAAATTGGTTCGTTTTTGAAGTGTGCGGCGCGGTGAGCACAAAGGGGCTTGCGGCGGCGGCAAATCCCCGGTTTTACGCAGTTAAACGCTGTTGAAGCGCATGATTATTCAGATTATGCATATTTCTACGGCAAATTTCGCATTTTTATTCACGATTGTTTTGTCATGTCGCAAAAAATGACGAACTTTGCAGCGTTTTTTTAATGTAAGAAGAAAATCAGTAAATTTTGTAATCATATTTATTATGGCAGAACAATTAGAAGTGAAAGAGCTGGACCAGGTTGTGGTCCGCTTCTCTGGTGATTCCGGCGATGGCATGCAGCTGGCCGGAAACATCTTCTCCACGGTGAGCGCCACCGTGGGCAACGGAATTTCCACATTCCCCGACTATCCGGCCGACATCCGCGCCCCGCAGGGCTCGCTGACGGGCGTCAGCGGTTTCCAGGTGCACATCGGCGCTGGCAAAGTCTATACGCCGGGCGACCTGTGCGACGTGTTGGTGGCCATGAACGCGGCCGCACTGAAGACACAGCTGAAGTATGCGAAGCCGCAGGCGACGATTATCATTGACACGGACTCGTTTGGCCCGAACGACCTGAAGAAGGCGGCTTTCCAGACCGAGGACTACCTGGGCGAGATGGGCATCGACGCGGACCGCGTGATTCAGTGCCCGCTCACACAGATGGTGAAGGAGTGCCTGAAGGACTCGGGCATGGACAACAAGGCGGTGCTGAAGTGCCGCAACATGTTTGCACTGGGACTGGTGTGCTGGTTGTTCAACCGCGACCTGAACCTGGTGAACAATTTCCTGCGGGAGAAGTTTGCCAAGAAACCGGCCATCGCCGAGAACAACATCAAGGTGGTGCAGGCCGGCTACGACTACGGACACAACACGCACTCGAGCGTGCCTGCTACCTATCGCATTGAATCGAAAGAGAAGGTGCCCGGACGCTATATGGACATCACGGGCAACAAGGCTACGGCCTACGGACTGATTGCTGCCGCCGAGAAGGCTGGCCTGAAGCTGTTCCTCGGCTCCTACCCCATTACACCGGCCACAGACATCCTGCACGAGTTGTCGAAACATAAGTCGTGCGGCGTGATTACGGTGCAGTGCGAGGACGAAATCAGCGGTTGCGCGAGTGCCGTGGGAGCTTCGTTCGCCGGTGCACTGGCTGCTACCAGCACTTCTGGCCCTGGCATCTGCCTGAAGAGCGAGGCCATGAACCTGGCGGTCATCGACGAGCTGCCATTGGTGATTATCGACGTGCAGCGCGGCGGCCCCTCAACGGGTCTGCCCACGAAGAGCGAACAGACCGACTTGCTGCAGGCACTCTACGGGCGCAACGGCGAAAGCCCCATGCCTGTCATCGCAGCACTGAGCCCCACGGACTGCTTCGATGCGGTGTATCAGGCTGCGAAGATTGCCCTGGAACACCTGACGCCGGTCATCCTGCTCACCGACGCTTTCGTGGCCAACGGCTCGGGTGCCTGGAAACTGCCTGACATCAACGAGCTGCCCGCCATCAAACCTCATTACGTCACTCCCGAGATGAAAGGCAACTACACGCCGTACTACCGCGACGAGGAGACAAAGGTGCGCTACTGGGCCATCCCCGGACAGGAGGGCTATACGCATATCCTGGGCGGCTTAGAGAAGGACGGCAAGACGGGTGCCATCAGTACGGAACCCGAGAACCACAACTTGATGTGCCATCTGCGCGCCGAGAAAGTGGCAAAGATACAGGTGCCCGACCTCGAGGTGACGGGTGACGCTGACGATGCCGACCTGCTCATCGTGGGCTTCGGCTCTACTTACGGACACTTGGTTTCGGCCATGGAGGAACTGCGGAAGAAGGGCCATAAGGTGGCTCAGGCTCAGCTGAAGTTCATCAACCCGCTGCCGAAGAACACCGCCGAGGTGCTGAAGAAATATAATAAGGTGGTGGTGGCCGAACAAAACCTCGGACAGCTTGCCGCCTATCTGCGCGCCAACGTGGATGGCTTCGTGCCCTATCAGTTCAACCAGGTGAAGGGCCAGCCTTTCGTGGTCAGCGAACTTGTGGATGCGTTTGAGAAGATACTTAAAGCGTAGTTAAGGAACCACAGATTTCACAGATTGAACAGATTTATCTATTGAGATTGATGAGAATCTAAGATTCTCGGGATTTCACAGATTTCGGCATAGAATGGACGAATTCAAATATAAACAGCTTACCCACGATATCATAGGAGCAGCCATGGCTGTTCATCGCTATTTGGGTTGTGGATTCTCCGAAAAAGTGTATCAAGATGCATTAGAACAAGAATTTATATTTCAAGGCATCTCATATAAACGCGAACAGCCTTTACAGGTAATGTATAGGGATGTACTGCTGAAAACGGAATTCATACCAGATTTTATATGCGAAGATAAAGTGATTGTTGAATTGAAGGCTGTGAAGGAAATTGATGACATACATCGCTCACAGACAATCAACTATGCAAAAGTGGCTGGTTATAGTGTTGCTCTGCTGCTTAATTTTGGTGACACATCACTGAGATTTGAGCGTTTTGCGACAGGAGAATATAAATAACACAAATTGATTTGTTCCGTTCCATTACTTAGAATCTGAGAAATCTGAGATAATAACAGCAAATAAAAAAAAATCCGAGAAATCTGAGAAATCTGAGATAATAACAGCAAATTTAAAAAAATCCGAGAAATCTGAGAAATCTGTGGTTCGGTAAAACATATTCAACAACAAATAACATTCAAGTACAACATGGAATATACAGCACAAGATTATAAGAAAGGACAACCCAGGTGGTGTCCCGGTTGTGGTGACCATTTCTTCCTGGCCTCACTGCACAAAGCAATGGCTGAGGTGGGTGTTGCCCCGCACGAGATGGCAGTCATCAGTGGTATCGGCTGTTCGAGCCGTCTGCCTTATTACGTAAACACCTATGCCATGCAGACCATCCACGGTCGTGCGGCTGCCATTGCAACGGGCGCGAAGGTGACTAACCCCAACCTGACGATATGGCAGGTGAGCGGCGACGGTGACGGACTGGCCATCGGTGGCAACCATTTCATTCATGCCATGCGACGCAACATCGACCTGAACATGATTCTGTTGAACAACCGCATCTATGGTCTGACCAAAGGACAATACTCGCCAACCAGCCCCCGCGGATTTGTATCGAAATCGAGCCCTTACGGCACCGTAGAGGACCCGTTCCGCCCGGCCGAACTCTGTTTCGGTGCGCGCGGCAAGTTCTTTGCACGCACCGTGGCCACCGATGCAGCAGAGACCGTCAATGTGCTGAAGGCTGCTTATCTGCACAAGGGTGCTGCCGTATGCGAGATTCTGCAGAATTGCGTCATCTTCAACGACCATTGTCACGATGCCGTGTACAACAAGGAGGGCCGCAAGAAGAACGCCATCTATGTGCGCCACGGCGAGAAACTGGTCTTCGGCGAGAACAACGAGTTCGGACTGGTGCAGGAGGGCTTCGGCCTGAAGGTGGTGGAGATTGGCAAGGACGGCTACACGCTGGACGACGTACTGGTGCACGACGCCCATTGCGAGGACAACACCCTGCAGCTGAAGCTGGCCATGATGAGCAACGAGGACGGATTCCCCATTGCCCTGGGCGTAATCCGCGACGTGGAGGCTCCCACCTACAACGATGCCGTGAACCAGCAGATAGCCGAGGTGTCGCAGCAGAAGAAGTATCACAACTTCATGGAACTGCTCGAAACAAACGACATCTGGGAGGTGCAATAAAGAAAAAAGCCCCCTGCCCCCGGTGGGGGGGGTAAAAGAGGAGAGAATTGATAATTGACAATTGACAATCGAGAATTGACAATTGAGAATTGATAATTCCTCATTCCTCATTTCTCATTTCTCATTTACAGGCTCCCTCATAGCAAAAGGGGCGAAGGAGAATAAACTTTCCTTCGCCCCTTTTTTATGGGAAATAAGTTCTGTCGTCTGCAAGACAACTGCTATTTGACAACCATCTTTCTGCTCGAACCGTCGCTCATGCGGACAATGTTCACGCCCTTGACGGGAGCAGCAAGACGCTTGCCGTCAACAGTATAGTAGCCAACAACCTCCTGGGCCGTGCTCTTGACAGCCTCGATGCCGGTGCCAGGAGCGCCAATGGTGGTCTGCGCCGCATTGACAATCACGTTTGTCGATTGGTCGATGAGCAGGGCAATAATCTTCAGCTTCGACTTGTCCTGAATCAGCTTGTTACCGGAAATGTCGGCATTGAAATTGTGTTTCTGCACCTCGCCAGCCTTCACGTTGGAACTGACAGAGCCGCTCACACCACTCACAAGATTCCAAGCTGCTACTGCCACATGATTGAACTCCAGGCCTGACACCTTTGAGCCGGCATTATACCAGAACTCTAAATCCTTGTAAGTGCTGTTTCCGCTCAGGTTGTTGTTTTGTGCCCAGTCAGAGCCCGTGCCCTTCATGCCATCCTCAACAAGCACATAGGCAATGCCATACTTAACACCCTCGTCGCTATATGCAAAGGTGGTGGAGGTTTGAATCTTGATGGTGGTCTTGTCGGCATTAGTCCATTCGGCTGCGGTCTTGATTCCGGCGGGAACTGTTTGCTGCAAACAGTAATCAATATAATACTCCAGATTTGCTGCGGCTGGATAAACACTATACGCTCTGTTCACGAAAGAACTGGGGAAACCATCTACTACTTGTGCCAAGATGGGAGAATAATCGGATGTTTCCATCGGATCGCCATAGTGAACGGCTATCAACGCCACCTTGTCGCCATATTTCTCGTACATTTTCTCCAGGCCGTCAAAACCAACGGGACACCATCCGCACCATGTGCCGGTGAACTCCTCAACAACAGGCATCACTGTCGGCTTTTCGAGAATCGTTACCACCACACCCTCGGCACTTTTCTGCGAAGCCTCGTTGGCAACTCCATTCACCTTGGTGATGGTCAGCGTTTTCACATATTTCCTGGCATCGGCATCAGCCGCGAAAGGAATCATAACGGTTTGTGAGTCATAAGAACCAATGTTATTGACTGAAATCGTTTTCTCGCCCGAAGTGTTGCCGTTGGTGGTAATGGTATAGCTAATTGACTTAATGTCATTCTTGCCCGTATTGACAATGCTTACGGGCATATCGACCGATTGTCCTTTTAGCACATACTCTGTTCCGAACGCTGTCGGTTCTGCAGCGTTGCCAACCAGTTCCACACCATCAACCAACACCTGCATAGCCAACTTACCAAAATCACTGATAGCACCCCATTGGGTGACGTTTTTAGAACTGCGAAGGTATAAGGAATTCTCCACCCATGTACCGCCCACCATGATGGGATAAACAGGTCTTTTAATAGACACAGTGTAACCTATATACACTTCCTTGTTATTAATTACAAACGGGGTATTCAGCTCAATGTCGTTGGCACCGTTTTCCAGCCCTTTCACATCAACAGTCTGCACATAGTCAGCATTCGACACATTAGAGGGGAGCGACGACGAAATCCATACCTTCAGGCTTTTAAACGAAGATAATGCAGAACCAATCCAAATACGGACAGCCTTGATGGTGCCACTGCCCACAACTTCTTGATTGGCCGGGATGCGGATTGCCGCGTCAAAATCTTCTGTATAGCCTGTGCCCAAACTAGTAAAGTCATCACCACTGGCTTCGCTTTCAGAGAAATAGCCCCACCAGAACTGACTGCCTGTAGGCGTGATTGTTGCATAGCTGCACATTGCCATCATCATGGCAACAATGAGTAAAAGTTGCTTTTTCATTGTATTTTCGGTTTTATTTGTTATTGAAAAATGTAAACTTCAGCTTTGTTTTTGATAATAGTTTAGCACTATGTGTTCTATAACAGCGGCAAAGGTAGTGGTTTTCTGACTTCTGACAAACATTTGTGAGCAAAATGTTTGGTAGAATCAGATAAAAAAGTTACTTTTGCGAAAAGTTTGTTTAACATATTAAAAGTTCACTACTATGAAAAGAGTCTTTTTAATCCTATGCATTGCATTGTTTAGTATGGGCGCATTTGCCCAGGGAAAAGGTGACATTGCCGTTGGCGGTAACCTCTCTTACGGTTTCAACTCAGAGACATTTGCCATTGGCGCAAAAGCCCAGTATTACATCACCGACCAGATTCGCGCCGAGGCGAATGCCGACTATTGGCTTAAGAAGGAAGGCTTTACCTGGTATGATGCCATTGCCAATCTTCACTATCTCATCGGCATTACCGACAAGGTGAAGGTTTATCCGTTGGCCGGCGTTGGCTATCTGGGCTACAGCTCGAGCGCAAGAGATTTCCATGAGGGCAACGTTACCATTAAGGTAGGCAGTTCATCTGGCGGCGACGTGTTCTTCAACACTGGTGGCGGTGCGCAATACAGCCTCACCGACAAGATTACCATCAGCGCAGAACTGAAATACATGTCCAAGGACAGTGGTCAGTTCTGGGTAAGCACGGGTGTCGCTTTTAAGTTATAACATAGACTGGCACAAGAAAACTGTGCGGATAGTGCGAGTTTTTGCAAACTCCACTTGACAATCACCCCCAAGGATTCACGCCTCGGGGGTGATTTCGTGTATTTATACACTTATTCTGCGAAAAAAACTCAAGCCTCAAAACTCAAACCCCGGATTTATTTGTAATTTTGCACTCGTTTTAAGATACATACCACCCTCAACCACCACGACGGTTTACTAATAAACCGCCACAACAAAAAGCAGCATATTAACTGATACGCAGGTGTCTCTCCTGCGGCAACAAACAACTAAAATCTTGAGAAATGTTTAACAGTTACAGAGGTTTCGATCTCGTCGAGGCTATTCACTCGGCGGCACATGCTAAGTTCTTCCACCCAAGTAGGCAGATGGCCAACTATACCAAACTGGCCATCGTTGCCATCGTCACACTCATTCTCTGGAACATGCCGGCAGAATGGTTCGGCATCAGCAATCTCACCGTGGTGCAGCAGCGCATCATTGCCATCTTCGCCTTCGCCACGCTGATGTGGATTTTCGAGGTGGTTGCCTCTTGGGCCACTTCGGTGGGCATCATTGTGCTCATGCTCCTATTCTGCACCGACAGCGGCATCGCGCCCATGGTAGATGAGGCAGCGGTGGGCAAGCTGCTTAGCTACAAAGCCGTCATGGCCACTTTCGCCGACCCCGTCATCATGCTCTTCATCGGAGGCTTTGTACTGGCCATCGCGGCCACAAAGACGGGCCTCGACGCACAATTGGCCAAGGTGCTGCTCAAACCTTTCGGCAAGCGCAGCGAGATGGTACTCTTAGGATTCCTGCTCATCACTGGCCTGTTCTCGATGTTCGTCAGCAACACCGCCACCGCCGCCATGATGCTCACCTTCCTTACACCCGTATTCCGCCAACTGCCCCCCGAAGGCAAGGGCCGCATCTCAATGGCTCTGGCCATACCCATTGCAGCCAACCTCGGCGGCATGGGAACACCTATCGGCACACCCCCGAACACCATTGCCATCAAATACCTGAACGACCCCGAGGGGCTGAACCTCGCACTGGGATTCGGCGAATGGATGCTGTTCATGGTACCGCTGGTGCTCGTGCTTCTGTTCATCAGCTGGCGTTTGCTGCTGCTGCTCTTCCCCTTCACACAGAAGACCATCGAGCTGCACATTGACAGCGAGATGAAACACGACGCGCACACTTATATTGTCATCGGCACGTTCATCGTCACCGTGGCACTGTGGCTGCTCGACAGCATCACCGGCATCAACTCCTACACCGTGGCACTGATTCCCTTCTGCGTGTTCGCGCTCACCGGCGTCATCAACCGCCGCGACCTGGAGCAAATCAACTGGAGCGTCATCTGGATGGTGGCCGGCGGATTCGCACTCGGTTATGGCCTCAACGCATCGGGACTGGCAGAGAACGCCGTCGCAAGCATTCCCTTCGGCACGTTCTCACCCATACTTATTCTCCTTATCGGCGGACTCATCTGCTACCTGCTGAGCAACTTCATCAGCAATTCGGCCACCGCAGCCCTGCTCATGCCCATCCTCGCCTTCGTGTGCGGAGCCATGGGCGATAAGCTCAACGCCATCGGAGGCACCTCCACCGTGCTCATCGGAGTGGCCATCGCCGCATCCAGCGCCATGATTCTGCCCATCTCGACACCTCCCAACGCACTGGCCTTCGCCACCAACCTGGTGAAGCAGAAAGACATGGCCCGCGTGGGCATCATCGTCGGCATCATCAGCATGATTCTCGGCTACGCACTCATCTACACCATCGGCATCATGCACCTGCTGTAAACGAGTTTCAAACAAAGTAGTTAGAGCATAAAAAGGAGTTAAGCGTTCCACCTTGTTGGGCACTTAACTCCTTTTTTTCCAAACACATTTCCGATACAAGGAAATGTTGGCACAAAAGTCCTAATTCCTTACTTTTTGCAATGCTCTTTTACAGCTTCTCGCCGTAACAAAGGTCACCGCAGTCGCCGAAGCCTGGCACGATGTACTTGTGCTCGTTCATGCCCGGGTCGATGGCGGCGCACCAGATGGTGGCTTTATCCTCGGGCAACGCATTCTTTACCACGTCGATGCCTTCGGGCGTGCCGATGACACTGGCAATGTGGACATGAGCCGGTGATCCTGTCTTGGCCAGGGCCTCATAGGCGGCAGCCATGCTTCCTCCTGTGGCGAGCATGGGGTCGGCAATGATGAGCGTCTTGCCCTTGATGCTGGGCGTGGCCATGTATTCGGCATGAACGCCCACCTCGGTGTGCTCGCGGTTGGTGTACATGCGGTAAGCAGAGACGAAGGCACACTGAGCACGGTCGAACACACGGAGGAATCCCTCGTGGAACGGCAGTCCGGCGCGCAGCACGGTGGCCAGCAGCACGTCGTCCTTCGAGAGCGGAATGTCGATGGTTCCGAGCGGTGTGGTGATGGTCTTGGGCTTGTAGTTGAATGTCTTCGATATTTCGTAGGCCATCAGCTCGCCAATGCGCAGGATGTTGTTACGGAACAGCAGGCGATTCTGCTGATATTTCTTGTCTCTAAGCTCAGCCATAAACTGGTTGAGGATGCTGTTTTGTTCAGCAAAGTTAATAATGTTCATGATATTTATTTACAATTTGACAATTTACAATTTAAATCTCAAGCCTCAATTCTTTAAGGTCTCACACAGAGGTACAGAGGTTGCAGAGATTTTTTTACTCCTTTCCCTCTTTTCCTCTGTGTGAGAAAAAGAAAATCTCAACTCTCAATTCTCAAGCCTCAATTCTTTAAGGTTTCACACAGAGGTGCAGAGGTTGCAGAGATTTTTTACTCCTTTTCCTCTGTTCCTCTGTGTGAGAAAAAGAAAATCTCAACTCTCAAACCTCAAACCTCAATTATCAATTTTGGTTTTCCGTTGCAAAAATACAAAACTCCCTGCAATAATTTGCAAAGTCAGCGTTACAAAAGAGTTGTGCGGATAGCTGTTTTTATAAACTTTAACCTAAAAAGAATTATGCACACGCAAAAATGTGTGCGCAAAGTTAGGCCGTTTCTTTGAAAATGAGTAATTTTGCAGTCGATTTAAGAAGCCACTATAGATGGATTAGCTAAATTCGTTGTTTAAGGTAGAAACGATTAATTCACAAACAAAAATATTTAGTAAACTTATGGCAAAGTTAGATTTGACACAGTATGGCATCACTGGCAGCACCGTGATTGCCCACAACCCGTCGTATGAGTTCCTCTTTGAGGAGGAGATGAAGTCTGAACTGACCGGCTTCGACAAGGGTCAGCTCACCGAACTTGACGCTGTCAACGTAATGACAGGCATCTTCACTGGCCGTTCGCCTAAGGACAAGTACATCGTAAAGGACGCACAGAGCGAGGACAAAGTGTGGTGGCCCACTGAGGACTATCCCAACGACAACCACCCCATGAGCGAGGAAGTTTGGGCAAAGGTGAAGGATATCGCCATCAAGGAGCTGTCGAACAAGAACCTGTACGTGATGGACGCTTACTGCGGTGCCAACGAGGCTACCCGCCTGCGCGTTCGCTTCATCGTCGAGGTGGCCTGGCAGGCTCACTTCGTGAAGAACATGTTCATTCAGCCCACCGCTGAGGAGCTGGAGTCGTTTGAGCCCAACTTCGTCATCTACAACGCATCAAAGGCCAAGATTGAGAACTTCAAGGAGCTGGGTCTGCGCAGCGAGACTTGCGCCGCCTTCAACACCACCAGCCGCGAGCAGGTAATCATCAACACCTGGTACGGCGGTGAGATGAAGAAGGGTATGTTCTCCATGATGAACTACTACCTGCCCCTGCAGGGCATCGCTTCGATGCACTGCTCGGCCAACACCGACATGGAAGGCAAGAACACCGCCATCTTCTTCGGTCTCTCTGGCACAGGTAAGACCACCCTCTCTACCGACCCGAAGCGCTTGCTCATCGGCGACGACGAGCACGGATGGGACGACGAGGGCGTGTTCAACTTCGAGGGCGGCTGCTACGCCAAGGTCATTAACCTCGACAAGGAAAGCGAGCCCGACATCTACAACGCCATCCGCCGCGACGCACTCTTGGAGAACGTCACCGTTGACGAGAACGGCAAGATTGACTTCGCCGACAAGAGCGTAACCGAGAACACCCGCGTGTCCTACCCCATCAACCACATCGAAAAGATTGCCAAGAAAGTGAACGGCAAGAGCGCTGGCCCCGAGGCCAACAACGTTATCTTCCTCAGCGCCGACGCATTCGGTGTGCTGCCTCCCGTGAGCATCCTCACACCCGAGCAGACCAAGTACTACTTCCTCAGCGGCTTCACAGCCAAGCTGGCTGGTACAGAGCGCGGCATCACTGAGCCCACACCCACCTTCTCCGCTTGCTTCGGACAGGCATTCCTCGAGCTGCATCCCACAAAGTATGCTGAGGAACTCGTAAAGCGCATGGAGAAGAGCGGCGCCAAGGCATACCTCGTGAACACTGGCTGGAACGGCACAGGCAAGCGCATCAGCATCAAGGACACCCGCGGCATCATCGACGCCATCCTGGGCGGTGCCATCCTCAAGGCTCCCACCAAGAAGATTCCTTACTTCGACTTCGAGGTTCCCACAGAACTCGATGGAGTGGCTTGGGGCATCCTGGATCCGCGCGACACCTATCAGAACCGCGCTGAGTGGGACGAGAAGGCCAAAGACCTGGCAGCTCGCTTCATCAAGAACTTCAAGAAGTACGAAGGCAACGAGGCTGGTAAGGCTCTCGTGGCAGCAGGACCGAAACTCTAAGAGTTGTCATTTGACAATCAGGCATAATAAATGGCCGTGCCCCTCGGGGTGCGGCCATTATTGTTTTCCGACAGAGGGATGACAGAGAGGGAGTTCCGACAAAGAGACAAAGAGTGTTTTGACAATTAGACAATTAGACAAATAAGCATCGCAACACCGAACGCTGTTTTCACCATACTACACACCATAATCACAAAGCACAACTTTACGGATGAATTCTCTAGAAAATCTGAGCGTAAAGTGTAGAGTTGTTTTCACCACTTGAAACTCCACCATCACAAAGCACAACTTTACGGATAAATTTTCTAGAAAATCTGAGCGTAAAGTGTAGAGTTGTTTTTCTCGCGCCCGGCAATGCGGCGACGAAGTGGATTGCCAGCGCGGCGGTGTTTTGACCTACATCAAAAAATGGGGCGTTGCGGGCCGAATAAGCGTTGAATTGTTTCGCGGAAGCGGAAAAACCTGTACCTTTGCAGCAGATTTCAAGAGGATAACATCATTCAATAGGGTAACACAGTACATTAGGTTTAGTTTAAAGATTGAAGGTAAAAAGATGACATTATTAGACATTGAAACCACCGCGGTGTTGGCTGTGGCCGTCGTGATGACCATCCTCAGCATTGTCGCACTGACAAAGTCCAACATCCGCTAACATTCTTACTGCGAGGCCGACATGAGCGATTCATGTCGGCCTCGTTTTTTTAATAGAACTTAAAAAAGGGGCGTTTTACACCATAATTTCATAATAAAACGGCGAAAAGCGCGTGTATTTGCGGAATTCTCATTACTTTTGCAGTCAAAATCCAAAAAAAGAAATGAAAAGGATAGTATTATCTTTCGCTATATTGCTTTCGGCGCTGAGCCTCTGCACGTCGTGCCTGAAATCTGACGATGACAAGGGGGTGACTTACTCCGACGACACGGCCGTGACCTCGTTCGTATTGGGCAACGTGAACCAGTATGTTCACACCCTTTCGAAGTCGGGTGCCGACAGCGTCTATAAGAAAGTGCTGGTGGGCAGCAACTACAAGTTCTACATTGACCAGCTGAAGCATGAGATTTACAATGCCGACTCGCTGCCCGTGGGCTGCGACGCCAAGCATCTGCTCTGCACCATTGCCAGCAAGAACAGCGGCACGGTGCTGATAATGAACATTGACAACGACTCGCTGAAGTATGTCAGCGAAACCGACTCGCTCGACTTCTCGGTGCCGCGCACGCTGCGCGTGGTGTCGAACAGCGGCAACAAATATCGCGACTACACGGTGCGCGTCAACGTGAAGCAGCAGGAGGGTGAACCGGTGGTGTGGCAACAGATGGTGAGGAACAACGAGCGCCTGGCACAGGCCAGCCGCCTGCGCATGGCCTCATTGGGCAGCCGCGTGTTCGCCTTTGGTCTTGAGGCCGACGGACAAACGTTTATGATGGATGTGCTGCGCGCCAGCGCGGGCACCTCCACCGCTAACGACAGCTATGTGACGGCCCGTTTCGAGGGCGATGTGACTGGCAAGATTGCCTCTGACGGCAAGAAGCTGTTTGTGGTGGAAGGCAATAAGCTGCACATTTTTGAATCGGCTGAAAGTGGAGCCCTGACACACAACACCCTCACGGAACGCAACAACGAGGGCGTTGTCTGTTTAGTGGGTGCCTGCAACAACAACATCCTGGCCATCAGCACCGACGGCAACCTGATTGCATCGGATGACTACGGACTGACGTGGACGGCAGAAATGACCGACAACGACACTCGGCTGCTGCCAACGGAAGACATCAGCAGCCTGACCATCACCTCAAGAACCAACACCGACGTGCTGCAACTGCTGCTGGTGGGCAACCGCAACGTAACGGCATATCCCACCGACGAGACCGCACAGGTGTGGTGCAAGAAAGTGGATGCAGCCGACGTGCTGTCGCCGTGGTATGCCATCAACCAGACTGAGAGCACCTGCCCCTTGCCCCGCTTGCAAAGCCTCTCGGCAGCCCTTTGCGGCGACTTGATTGTGGCCGTGGGCGGCAAGGGCATTGGCGGCTGCAATGTGGATGCGTTCTCGAAGATTTTCGTGAGCGAAGACGGCGGCATCAACTGGAAGAGCAACAGCAACTTCGTGCTGCCCGCCGGATTTGTCAGCAACAATGTCTTTGCCATGACCGCCGACAACGCAGGCCAGCTATGGATGGTTTGCGGCGAGAGCGGACAGATTTGGTGCGGCAAACAGGGCGGATTCACTCAGACGCAGAACTAACGGGGTGCCCGCAAAGCAGAAAAGAGTTGGGAATGATGTGTGAAATGCCGATAGCGAAACGTTGGATGACAAGAGCCCTGCTGGCACTTGTCGCATTCCACCTGTCGGTGCTCAGCGCGAAAGCCCAGGACGATGTGGAATACCGCATGGAGTTTGGCGGCGCGGCAGGACTGATAAGCTATCAGGGTGACTTCAACGGCAATATCACAAAGAACCTGCAACCCATGGGCTCGCTGCTGCTCAGACGAGTCATCAGCCCGTGGATGGCCCTGCGTGGCAACATCACCTACGGAATGCTCAAGGGCAGTTCGAACGACGCAAAGACCTACTACCCCGCCCTGGAAGGCGGCTACCACTCGTTCAGCAACAACCTGATTGAGGCTGGTGTCACCTATGAGTACAACTTCCTGCCCTATGGCACGGGGCACGACTACCGCGGCGCTAAGCGCGTGGCGCCCTTCGTGTTTCTGGGCGTAGGTGGAACTTTTGTAACTGGCGGTTCAAAGAATGTGTTCACGGCCAACTTCCCTATTGGTGTAGGCGTGAAAATGAAAATCGGCGACCGGCTGAATCTTGGACTGGAATGGGCCGCACACTTCACGCTCAGCGACAAGCTCGACGGGGTGGTGGATCCTTACGGCATCGCGTCGTCGGGAGCATTCAAGAACAAAGACGGATATATGGCCCTGCAACTGTCGCTCACCTACAGTTTCTCGCCCAAATGCGTGACATGCCACAACGCGGACGAGTGAAGACCGAAAGAACCCACGGGCATCAGAACAACAAAGCAACAATCACAGATATGACAACAATAGACATGCAACGGATACCCCGGCACATTGCCATCATCATGGACGGCAACGGCAGATGGGCCATGGAACGCAACCTGGAACGGACAGAAGGCCACAAGGCTGGCGTGGAAACCGTGCGCCGGATTACTACCGAATGCGTGAAACTGGGTGTGAAATACCTGACACTCTACACTTTCTCAACCGAAAACTGGAACAGGCCCGCCGATGAGGTGTCGGCTCTCATGGGACTGGTGCTCTCGTCGCTCGAAGAGGAGATTTTTGTGAAAAACCAGGTACGTTTCCGTGCCATCGGCGACTTGAACCGGCTGCCAGACGATGTGCGAGAGGGTGTGCAGCAACTGATTGACCATACGGCACACTTCGAGCGGATGACTGTGGTGGTGGCCTTGAGCTACTCCAGCCGCTGGGAAATCACCGAGGCCGTGCGCCAGATTGTAAATGAGGTGCACGATATGCAGGAACTCCCTGAGAACATCCTCAAGAACTGGAAAACAGGAGGCATACGGGCAGAAGACATCACGGAAGAGACCATCAGCCAGCACCTGGCAACACGCGACATGCCTGACCCCGACCTGCTCATACGGACAGGAGGAGAACTGCGCATCAGCAACTATCTGCTCTGGCAGATTGCCTATACCGAATTGTATTTCTGCGACACTTTCTGGCCCGACTTCTCCGAAGACGACCTGCACAAGGCCATCGCCGACTTCCAGAACAGACAGCGCCGGTTCGGGAAAACCGAGGCACAAGTGGAAACAGAGCAATAGGGTGGCAAATAATCTTTTGAGAACAATGCTAAATCTGAAAATGAATATAATATATAATAAGGTGAAAAGAGGGATGCGCGTCAACATGCTGCTATGCGTGCTGACGGCGCAGTGCCTGTTGTTCATGACACCCCTCTGCGCACAAGAGAAAATTGTAAATCCAGAAATATCCTATGCCGGTACTCCTATAACGGGAACACTGGCAGGCATTGCCGTGTCGGGCGTTGAAGGCTATGAGGACTATATGCTCACCAGCATCTCGAAACTCTCCGTGGGCGACCCCATCGAAATTCCTGGTACTGCTGTCACCGAAGCCGTGAAACGCTACTGGAAACACGGACTGTTCTCGAAAGTGTCTATTGCCGTCGATTCGCTCATCGGCGACAAGGTCTATCTGCACATCTTCCTGGCCACCCGCCCAAAGGTTTCATCCATTAACTACATTGGACTCAAAAAGTCGGAACGCGAGGACATGGAAGAAAAACTGGGCATGGTGAAAGGCATGAGCCTGCATCCTAACGTCATCGACCGCGCCAAAATTCTGGCTAAAAAGTATTTCGACGACAAAGGTTTCAACAACGCCGAGATTGACATTGTGCAGCGCGACGACGTGACAGGCAAAAACCAGGTGATTCTCGATGTCATTGTCGATAAGAAAGAGAAGATGAAGGTGAAGTACATCTGGATTTACGGAAACGAGGCGCTCTCGGAATCGAAAATCAAAGGTGGACTGTTCAGAAAAGGCGCTTTCGCCAAGACACATGAGGCAGGCAAACTTGGCAGCTTCCTCAAGGCTAAGAAGTTTACCCCGGAACGCTGGAAGAAAGACAAGCAAAACCTTATTGAGAAATACAACGAATACGGTTATCGCGATGCCACCATCGTGGAGGACAGCGTGTGGAACTTCGACGACAAACACGTCAACATCTCCATCAAGGTGGACGAAGGAAAACGCTACTATCTGCGCAACATCACCTGGGTGGGAAATACCGTTTATCCCACCTACAGCATAGGAAACATGAAAGGACTGAACGATGTTCTTGGCATGAAGAAAGGTGATGTGTATAACCAGAAAACCATCAACAAACGTCTCCGCTCAGACGGTGATGAAGAGTCGGTGGGCAATCTGTACTACAACCACGGATACGTGTTCTCGAGCGTGGAGCCAACTGAAGTCAACATCGTTGGCGACTCTATTGACATGGAGATAAGAATCGTTGAGAACCAGCAAGCCTATCTCAGCCGTGTACGCATCAACGGTAACGACCGCCTGTATGAGAACGTGGTGCGACGCGAAATGCGCACCAAACCAGGCGACCTGTTCTCCAAAGAGGCCATCACACGAACCATGCGCGATCTGGCATCAATGGGACATTTCGACCCGGAGAAAATCACACCCGACATCAAGCCCAATTATGAGGACGGCACAGTGAACATTGACTGGAACCTGGAGCAGAAATCAAACGACCAGATTGAGTTCTCACTTGGATGGGGACAGACTGGTGTCATCGGACGCATTGGCCTCAAGCTGAACAACTTCTCAATGGCCAACCTGCTCGGCAAGAACAAACTGCACCGAGGCATCATGCCCATCGGCGATGGCGAAGTTCTCAACCTTGGCTACCAGACCAACGGACGCTACTACAACAACACAAGTATCTCATACTCAACAGGATGGTTTGGAGGCAAACGCCCCATTCAGTTCAGTATCGGTGCTTACTACAGTAAACAGAGCGACGTATCGAGCACGTACTACAATAGTGCATGGCAGAACAACTACCTGAACTATATGTACGGCATGAGCTCCTATGGTTACGGTTACAACAACTACGAAAGCTATTACGACCCCGACAAGTACATCAAACTTGTGGGTGTCAGCTTGGGATGGGGAAAGCGCCTGCGCTGGCCCGACGACTATTTCCAACTCTCCATGCAGCTCGGCTACCAACGTTACATCATCAAGAACTGGAGCTACTATTTCCTTTTCTCCAACGGAACGAGCAACAACCTCAACCTGAGCCTCAGCCTCTCGCGCCAGTCAACCGACAACCCGCTGTTCCCGCGCAACGGTTCCGAATTCATGGCATCAGTAACAGTTACCCCGCCTTGGTCGAAATGGGACGGCAAAGACTATTCCAAACTGGCCACCAACAGCCAGTCGCCCACATACAACGACGAGCTGAGAGAGAAATACCGCTGGATTGAATACCACAAATGGAAATTCAAGGCAAAAACCTACACCGCACTCTCTGGCGGACAGAAATGTTTCGTGCTGATGACACGCATAGAACTGGGACTGCTCGGTTCGTTCAACAAGCACAAGAAATCGCCGTTCGAAACATTCTACGTGGGTGGTGACGGCATGAGCGGCTACTCCACAGGCTACGCCGAGGAAACCATCGGCCTGCGCGGTTACGAAAACGGTTCGCTCACTCCCTGGGGCTCCTCTGGCTATGCCTACGACCGCTTCACCCTCGAACTGCGCTATCCGCTCATGCTCGGCAACACCACTATCTACGGCCTTGGTTTTGCTGAGGCTGGTAACGCCTGGGCTGATACGAAGGATTTCAATCCGTTCAACATGAAACGCTCAGCAGGTGTAGGTGTGCGTATCTTCCTGCCTATGGTGGGTCTGATGGGTATTGACTGGGCCTACGGTTTCGACAAGGTGTTTGGAAGCAAGGGCGGAAGCCATTTCCACTTCATTCTCGGACAAGAGTTCTAAACGGGTGCTTAACGAGTCAGCAACTTGACAAACAGACAATTATAAACCCAGAAATACTGAATATTTATTAAAAATCGCCATAGCAGATTAACTTTTGGGCAATGAGTCCCGTCATATAAACGTTGAACCAAGTATTTACAAATAGCCTATGAAGAAAATTATGATTGCAGCCCTGCTCGCCATCGTGGCAGTAACGGCTCAAGCACAGAAGTTCGCACTCATTGACATGGAGTATATTCTCAAAAACATACCAGCCTACGAGCGGGCCAACGAACAGCTGAACCAAGTGTCGAAGAAATGGCAGGCAGAGGTCGAGGCGCTGAACACAGAGGCACAGACTCTCTATAAAAACTATCAGAACGAAGTGGTGTTCCTCTCACAAGAGCAAAAGAAAGCCAAGCAAGAGGCCATCATGCAAAAAGAAAAGGAAGCCAGCGACCTGAAAAAGAAATATTTCGGCCCTGAGGGCGAACTGTTCAAAAAGCGCGAGAGTCTTATGACCCCTATTCAGGACGAGATTTACAACGCCGTGAAAGACCTCAGCGACCAGCACGGCTACAGCCTTGTGCTCGACCGTGCCAGCGACACTGGAATCATCTTCGGCTCGCCCAAGATTGACATCAGCAACGAGGTGCTCTCAAAACTGGGTTACGCCAACTAAGATGAAAGATGAAAAATTAAAAATGAAAGATGAAGGATGAACAATCTGAAATCAATAATTAGAATAGTATAAATCAACAAACAAAAAAAGAAAATGAAAAAACTGTTTTTAATGCTCATGCTGTTTGCGCCCCTCTCATTGTTCGCACAGCAAAAGTTTGGTCACTTGGACACACAGTCTGTCATGCAGGCAATGCCTGAGTTCATCAAGGCTAAAGGCGAGGTAGATGCCAAGCAGAAAGAAAAGGAAGACGAACTGAAAATAATGCAGGAAGAATTCCAGCGCAAGGTGGAAGAGTATCAGAAGACTCAGAGCACCATGAACGCCACCAAGCAGAAGGAAACCGAGGAAAGCCTCGGCGAGATGCAGCAGAAACTGCAGCAGACCTTCAACGACAGCCAGCAGGAACTGGCCAAGCTCTCTCAGGAGAAGATGCAGCCCATCACCACCAAGCTGGTGAACGCCATCAAGGCCGTGGGCAAGGCTGGCGGCTATGTCTATATCATGGACATCTCGGCTGGTATTCCCTACATCAGCGACACCCTGAGCAAAGATGTCACCTCTGAGGTGAAAGCCCAGCTCAACAAAATGAAATAATCAGGCGGTGTAGTTGTTAATCTCACACAGAGGTTAGAATCTCACACAGAGCAAACAGAGTAAAAGGAGTTTCTTCTCTGCCAACGCTGTTCCTCTGTGTGAGGTTATTCTGTTTTCACCCCTTTGACTTCTTTCACCATCCCCAAAACCAACCATGAAGCAATTTCGTCATGCCATCCAAAGAGCAGTAGTAGTGCTCATTGTCTGTCACTTCTCGCTCCTCACAGCCTCCGCGCAAGTGCGTTTCGGATATTTCAGCTACGAGTCGGCACTCAAGGCCCTGCCCGACTATGCCCTCACGCAGAAAAGACTCGCAGACCTGCGCCAGCAGTACGACACGGAAATGCAGCGCGCCGAAGACGAGTTCAACAGAAAATACGAGGAGTTTCTCGACGGGCAACGCGAGTTCGCGCCCTCTATTTTACAAAAACGACAGGCGGAATTGCAGGAGATTCTGAACAAGAACCTTGCTTTCAAACAAGAGGCCAACCGTCTGTTGGCCCAGGCAGAGAGCGAGGCCATGGCTCCGCTGCACGAAAAGCTCAGCACCATGCTCACCGCCATTGGCCGCGAGCAAGGACTGGCGTTCATTCTCAATACCGACAACTACGCCTGCCCATACGTTGACCCCGAGCAAGGCATCAACATCGAGCCGCTACTGAAACAAGCCGGCAACCGCTGATTGTTTCCGTCGTCCTTTACCCCAAATCTCAACTCTCAACCCGCAACTCTCAATTCCCACCGTGTTTACCCAAAACCCTGGCCCCATCGGCATTTTCGACAGCGGTTACGGAGGCCTTACCATTCTCCACGGCATCCGCCAGCTGTTGCCCCAGTACGACTATCTGTACTTAGGCGACAACGCCCGCGCGCCCTACGGCAGCCGTTCGTTCGAGGTGGTCTATCAGTTCACCCGTCAGGCCGTGCTCCGATTGTTTGAGCGTGGCTGCCATCTGGTGATTCTTGGGTGCAACACGGCATCGGCCAAGGCCCTTCGCACCATTCAGCAGCGCGTCATTCCCGAAATCGACCCCAACCGCCGCGTCCTGGGCATCATTCTCCCCACCGTTGAGGCCATCGGCGACCTTACCACAAGCCGCCACGTGGGCATTCTGGCCACCGAAGGCACCATCCGCAGCGAGAGCTACAACCTGGAAATCAAGAAACTCTATCCCGACATCACCGTCAGCGGTCAGGCCTGCCCGCTGTGGGCTGCCATTGTCGAGGCTAACGAGGCCGACAGTCCGGGTGCCGACTATTTCGTGGGCAAGCGCATCGACCAGCTCATGCGCCGCGACCCGCAGATTGACGCCATCATCCTGGGCTGCACCCATTACCCGCTGCTCATGCCCGCCATCGTGCGCCATGTGCCGCCGGGCGTGCGCATCGTACCGCAAGGCCAGTATGTGGCCAACAGCCTGCAATGCTACCTTGCCCGCCACCCACAGATAGAGCAGCGTTGTTCGAAAGGAGCCGGCGTGCACTATCTCACCACCGAAAATCCCGATAAATTCAAAGAGTCTGCCCTTCTTTTCCTCCACGAACAAGTGAACGTGGAGAAAATAGAGCTTGGATAGAGTTTATGCTAACAGCCGTTTGGCAAAATAACGTACCGGATACCAGACGGCCAGCCAACCGACGGCCAATACCGTGAAAAACACCAGCACAATATCCCACGGATGAACGCTCACAGGATAGGCGTTCACCACAAACGAACCACTCGACTCGCCCAGCTTCACCAGCCCGTAGCGCTGCTGTAACCAGCAGAGCAACAATCCCACGGCTATGCCCAGCACGGCACCGAAAGCGGCTATCATGCGGCCCTCGAACAGGAACACGCGCGTCACCTGACGGTCGTCGGCACCCAGGTTGCGCAGCGTCTGCACGTCGTCTTTCTTGTCAATAATCAGCATCGACAGGCTGCCGATGATGTTGAAGCAGGCCACAACAAGAATGAACGTAAGGAAGATGTAGGCAATGAGCTTCTCAATCTGCATAATCTTGAACGTGTCCTCCTGCTGCTCAAAACGGTCAAGCACACGGAACTTGTCGCCGCAGATTTTCTTTATCTGCCGCTTCACCGCGTCAAGGTCGCTGCCCGGCTTCAGCCGCAGTTCCAACGACGACACGTTGCCCTCCTGGCCAAACAGCCGGCGGGCAAAACTAATGGGCGCGAAGATGTAGTTGCGGTCGTACTTCGACTGATGGACCGAGAACACCACGCCGGGCGAGATGAGCGAGTCCTCGACAAAGCCCTCGGTGGGGTTGCTCATGTCTAACTGCCCCTCGCGCTTGGCGGCATACACCTTCATGAAACCGTCCCAGCGCACCCCCGTGCCCAGCTCCTCGGCCAAACGGATGCCAATGGTGCCGTACTGCAGGTTGGCAGCCTCCAAGCAGAATTTCCCCTCACCGTAAAGCACGTCGGTGATGTGCGACAGCTCTGCAAAATTGTCGCTCACGCCCTTCACCGTCACCATGGCCTGCCGCTCGTTGTAGATGGCCAGCGCATTGTCCTCCACGCTCTCCGTGGCCACGTCAATCTGGGGCAGCTCTCTGATTTGCGTCAGCACAGGGTCGTCGGCATTGGCCGTCTTGCCCGTCACGGGAACCACCTTGAGCTGCGGGTCGAGTGCGGTGAAGAAAGTGGCCACCATGTCGTGGAAACCGTTGAACACGCTCAGCGTCACCACAAGCGCCATGGTTGCCACGGCCACCCCGATGACCGAAATCACCGAAATGACGTTAATGGCGTTGGTGCTCTTTTTGGCAAATAGATAACGACGCGCAATGTAAAAAGGAAAACTTTTCATGAGTTAGGAATTAAGAGTGACTCAGTATTATCATCAACAAAAAACCAATTTTCATTTCTGGTAGGCACCGTCTAAATCAAAATGCCCAAGCTCTGCCAGTCCATACTTAATCATCATCCATCAACTTCATCATTTCTTCTACATCGGGCAGGGTTTCGCGCATTACTGACGGCATATCAGAAAGCGTCTTGTATGTCGATACTCCCATGGGCTTGTTATAGTCACGTACGGCATACTCGGCATAAGCCTTGTTGGCACTCCTGCAAAGCACGATGCCAATGCAGGGGTTCTCATGGGGCTTTTTCACTTTGTCGTCGAGCACTTGCATATAGGCGAACAACTGTCCCAGATAGGCAGGCTTGAACTTTCCCTTCTTCAGCTCAATGGCCACCAATGCATTCAACTCGCGGTTGAAAAACAGCAGGTCGCTCTTCATTTCCTCGCCAAAGACTTCCAAATGGTACTGGTTGCCTACAAAGGCGAAGTCGCGGCCAAGTGTCATGATAAACCTCTTGATGTTTCGAACGATACGTTCCTCCACGACGGCCTCGTCCACATCGTCATCGTCCTCTGCATCAATGTCTTCCACGTTGATATAGTCCAGCAGATATTCGTCCATGAACATTCGGATGGCTTTCACGGCGGCTCGTGCCGTGGGCATGGTCTGTGCAAAATTGTTAGGTGACGTATGTTCCGGCTGTGGAATGCCGGCTTTCAGCACATCTCTTAAGGTGTATTTATCCCATTGATGGACAACCGCCTCATGAATACAATTCAACACCTCTTGAATGTTCTTCGTCTTGTGCAGAATCTCCATATGGTGCGA
Organism: Prevotella sp.; assembly: GCA_017619445.1. Classification (GTDB taxonomy): domain Bacteria; phylum Bacteroidota; class Bacteroidia; order Bacteroidales; family Bacteroidaceae; genus Prevotella. Next base: position 1,556 of record JAFZSI010000064.1, on the reverse strand, counting down.
GAAACTGATGCCCAGAAACTCGTCGCGGTTTATTTCGCTCGCCATAGGCGACCATTTTGCCAAAGCAAACCTGTCGTACTCTATTTCCTTGCCCAATTCCTCAATTGCCATTTTGCTCGCCGCTGGCGAGTGAAACAGGTAAGGCTGCCAGAATTCTGCAAACTGACGCATGTTTCGGATGTTCTTGGCAGAGAACCCGCGCAAGCCTGGTAACTCTCTATGTAACTGTTCGCTGATAGTGTCGATGGCTCCTGTGCCCCAAGTCCCTTCACGCGAATTGGCAGAAACATAAAGCCCCACACCAAAATAGAGCGACAACTGCGAACCGCTAATCATCCGTGCTGCCCGCGCCTGACTTTGCAGAATGGCAGTCTTGATGGTCTTAACAGCACTTTGAAGCTCTTGTGTCAACACTTTGTTATTATTTTGTTCTTCCATACGCTTTACATAGATCATATTTCCTGCTTATGCAGGATTAGGGTTCAGCAATGCTTGCGTATTGAAAAAACAACACACTTTTGGTATATGAAATCACGAAAATAATCCATAATCCCATTTTTCTAATTTGAATTATCAAACTCCTAACTCTTCAACAGTTCATCAATATGCTCGATGTAGTCGAGCGAGTCGTCGATGAAGAAGCGGAGTTCGGGAACAATGCGCAGCTGGTTTCTCACGCGCGTTCCCAGCTCATAGCGGATGGTCTTGTTGTTCTTGTTGATGTTTCCGATGATTTCCTCAGCCCGCTCTGACGGAAAGATGCTCAGGTAGGCCGTGCAGATGCTCAAGTCGGGCGATATGCGCACGCGCGTCACGCTCACCATCACGCCGTGCATCATGCGCGTCTGGCTCTGGAAAATCTCCGCCAGCTCCTTTTGCAGGAGCCTTGCTATCCGGTTTTGTCTTGTCTCTTGCATAATTATTCTTGTTATTCGTTGCAAAGGTACGATTAAGTGAGCAAAAAGCCAAATTTATTTCAGCTTTTTCGAGCGAGAGTACCTTATCTAAAGGTACAATTATTTCCGCATTCTCACCTTTATTTTCCTCCATTTTTTGCGATTTGCACTGTTTAACTTGCTCAAAGCACAACCCGCTGTAAAGTGCCTGCCGTCCGTGGCGGCTTTCGGGAAGCACATGCAAGCGCACGCCGCGGATGTGTTCCTCGGCCCGAAACTCCTCTTCGGTGTCCACCTTCCGGCACTCTATCTCTAACTTCAGCAGCCCTACGTCGTCCAACCGCACACTGTCGCCCTCGCGGAGGTGGTCGGCCACCACCCCAGCCAACTCCGTGAGCACGGCAATCACCGTGCCGCGCGAGGCACCAGCCCTGCGGCACACCTCCTTCACAATTCTCGCTGTCCCCACCTCGTTCTCGTGCACCGCCACCGCCTTCCAGCGACCGTAGTTCTTCAGCGTCGGGCGGTTCTCCCTGACCATTCTGTACTTCATATCTTTTTCCTTTCTTTTAATTGTCTGTTCTGTTTTCTCACACAGATTGCACGGATAACACGGATGGGTGGGTCTTTTCGACCACTGATTTCTCAGATTCCTCAGAT
>JAFZSI010000012.1 GCA_017619445.1 Prevotella sp. | reverse complement strand
GAGAGACAGAGAGACAATTAGACAATTAGACTAACAGACAGTTAGACAGTTAGACTTTTTGACAGAGAGACAAAAAGACAATTAGACAATTAGACTAACAGACAGTTAGACAGTTAGACTTTTTGACAGAGAGACAAATAGATTTTTTATGACAGAGAGACAAATAGATTTTTTATGACAGAGAGACAAATAGATTTTTATGACAGAGAGACAAAGAGAATGTTGGATGTTAATTTCCATTAATTGTTCATTAATATCTCGTTAATCGGATGCTGTTTTTGGATTGTTTCTAAATGTCTAATTGTCTAATTGTCGAAAAAGCTCTCTTTGTCTTTATGTCAAAAAAAGTCTGTCTGTCAAGAAACTCTTTGTCTGTCAGTCCTTTCACTTAATTGTCGATTGTTACTTTTTGGGGGTGTTTTGCAAAAAACGAGCGTTTCTTTTTGTAATGAAACTATTTTTTCGTAACTTTGCGGCGATTTTTCGTGAATAAAAAGAAAAAGATTTTGATATGAAGATTTCTGTGATAGGTGCGGGTGCCATGGGCGGTAGCATGGTCAAGGGCCTGCTGCAAAGCAAGAGTTTCCGACCGGAGGATATTACCGTTGCTGACCCCTCACAACAGTCGTTGGCGGCGTTTGAGAACAGTGGCATTACGCTGACAACCGACAATCAGAAGGCTGCCGCAGCTGGCGACTTCGTGGCTGTGGTGGTGAAGCCGTGGCTGGTGCAGACGGTGCTTGAGGAAATCAAGTCGTCCATGGACTACAGCCGTCAGTTGTTGATTGTCATTGCTGCCAGAGTGTCTTCCGAGAACATCTGTCAGTGGCTGAGCAAGGATGACGAGCCGTTGCTGCCGTTGTTCCTGGTGATTCCCAATATCGCCATAGCCATGAAGGAATCGGTGACTTTCATCGTGCCAGTGAACACCACGGAGGAGCAGACCGAGAAGGTGACAAAGATTTTCGACGAGTTGGGCGAGTCGGTCATCACGACTGAGAAACAATTGTCTGCTGGTACTGCATTGGCCTCATGCGGCATTGCCTATGCCATGCGCTATGTGCGCGCAGCTGCTGAGGGTGGTGTGGAACTGGGTTTCAAGGCCGACGTGGCTCAGAGAATTGTGATGCAGACCATAAAGGGGGCTGTGACGCTGTTGCAGACGAGCGGCATGCACCCCGAGCAGGCCATCGATCTGGTGACAACTCCTGGCGGCGTAACCATCCGCGGCCTGAATGCTATGGAGCAGTCGGGATTCACCAATGCGGTGATTCAGGGACTGAAAGCAAGCAAGTAAGAGGAAGCCCCCCAACCCCCCGGTGGGGGATTTAAGATATGAGTTAGAGATTTTGAGTTAGTTATGGAAGAAGAACTGAAACAAATAGGTGAGCGCCTGAAAGGGTTGCGCGATGTGCTTGACATTCCTGCAGAGGAAGTGGCCGAACTGTGCGGCATAACGAAAGAACAATACTTGCGTATGGAGGAAGGGGAGAGCGAACTGTCGGTGGCCAACCTTCAGAAGATAGCCAAGCAATATGGCGTGTCGCTCGATGTGCTTCTCTTTGGCGAGGAGCCTCACATGAGCAGCTATTTCCTTACCCGTAAAGGGCAGGGCATGAGCATCGAGCGCAGAAAGGCGTATAAATACCAGAGCCTGGCCAGCGGATTCCGTGGACGAAAGGCCGACCCGTTCATTGTAACCGTCGAGCCGAAACCCGACGACGCGCCGAAAGAGATGAACTCGCACAACGGACAGGAATTCAATATGGTGCTCGAAGGCACTTTGCAGCTGAGCATCGGACCGAAAACAGTGGTGCTAAATGAGGGAGACAGTATCTATTTCGACGCTACGCAGCCCCACGGCATGCGTGCACTCAACGGTCAGCATGTGAAGTTTCTGGCAATCATTTTTTAGGGAAGGAGTAAAGGAGAAAAGGAGGGAAGGAGAAAAGGAGGGAAGGAGAAAAGGAGAAAAGGACAAATGAGAAAAGAGAAATGGTAGAAAGATTTTTACGGCAGACATCGTTCACGTCTGTTGAAGATTATAACAAGAATCTGGAATTCATCATTCCAGAGAATTTTAATTTTGCCTACGATGTGATGGATGCGTGGGCTGAGGAAAAACCTGACGGGCTGGCACTGCTATGGACTAACGACGAGGGTGCGGAAATAAGAACTACCTTCGCCCAACTGAAAAAAGAGACTGACCAGGCCGCTTCATACCTTCAGACACTCGGCATCGGGAAGGGTGACCCTGTGATGCTTATCCTCAAACGACGTTACGAATGGTGGGTTGTGATGCTTGCCCTGCACAAATTGGGGGCAGTGGTGATTCCAGCCACGCACATGCTCACCAAACACGATATTGTGTATAGAAACACACGTGCCAGCGTTAAGGCCATCATCTGTGTTGATGATGCCTACGTCACCGGACAGATTAAGCTTGCGCTGCCAGAAAGTCCAACAGTGGAAGTGTTGGTGAAAGTGTCGGAGAACTCACAGGACAATGGTGGTGCTGAGATAACAACAGATGTGCAATGGCATAACTGGCACGATGAGTGGCTCCAGGCTCCCCCGTTCGTCCGCCCAGCCGAGAAGAACAGCAATGACGACACCATGCTGATGTATTTCACCAGTGGAACCAGCGGAGAGCCAAAGATGGTGGCTCACGATTTCCTCTATGCCATGGGACATTTGACTACAGGCGTATTCTGGCACAACTTGCACGAGGGCTCGCTCCATCTTACCGTGGCCGACACGGGCTGGGGAAAGGCTGTGTGGGGTAAATTTTACGGACAATGGTTTGCCGGTGCAACCGTGTTTGTGTTCGACCATGAGAAGTTCAATGCCGACACGCTGCTCAGACAGATTGAGAAATATCATGTGACCAGTTTCTGCGCACCACCAACCATCTACCGCTTCATGATTCGCGAGGACCTCTCGCGCTATGACCTTTCGTCGCTCGAGTATTGTACCACTGCGGGCGAGGCACTCAATCCGGCTGTGTTTGACAAGTTCTTCGAGAAAACAGGCATACGTATGATGGAAGGATTCGGACAGACTGAAACCACTATGACTTTGGGCACCATGCCTTGGATGAACCCCAAGCCAGGCTCAATGGGAATGCCCAATGCGCAATACAACATCGACCTGTTGCGTGCTGACGGCACATCCTGCGAGGACGGTGAGAAGGGTGAGATTGTGGTTAGGGCTGGCAAAAACAAACCCATAGGCCTGTTCAAGGAGTATTATCGCGACGAGGAACTGACTCGTGAGGCTTGGCACGATGGTATATACCATACAGGTGACATGGCCTGGCGCGACGAGGATGGATACTATTGGTTTGAGGGCCGAATAGACGATGTCATCAAGTCGAGCGGCTACCGCATCGGTCCGTTCGAGGTAGAAAGTGCGCTGATGACCCATCCTGCCGTTGTTGAATGTGCCATCACCGGGGTACCCGATGATATACGTGGCATGGTGGTTAAGGCCACCGTGGTGCTGGGCAGGGAATGGAAAGACCGTGCAGGCGATGAACTTATAAAGGAACTGCAGCAGCATGTGAAACGTGTGACTGCTCCCTATAAGTATCCGCGCATCATTGAGTTTGTGGATGAATTGCCAAAGACCATCAGCGGTAAAATCCGTCGCGTGGAAATCAGGAAAAAAGACGCACGATGAAAGAGAAACGAATTGTGGTAAAGGTGGGCTCAAACGTGCTCACTCGTCCGGACGGCAAGCTTGACGTGACGCGCATGTCGGCACTTGTTGATCAGATTGCCTGGCTGCGGCGCGAAGGCTATGAGGTGATACTGGTCAGCTCGGGAGCCATGGCTTCTGGACGAGGTGAACTGAAAGTAAATCACGACATGGACTCTGTGGAACAACGTCAGTTGTTCTCTGCCTTGGGTCAGGCCAAACTCATCGGACTCTATTATGATTTGTTCCGCGAATATCACATGTTGGTAGGGCAGGTACTCACCATGAAAGAGAATTTCGAGCCGGGAGAGCAATACCGCAACCAGCGCGCTTGCATGACAGTGATGCTTGAGCACGGTGTGATTCCCATTGTCAACGAAAACGACACGGTGAGCATCACCGAACTGATGTTTACTGACAACGACGAGCTCAGCGGACTGATTGCCCAGATGATGGAGGCTGAGACATTGGTGCTCCTTTCGAACATTGACGGCATTTACACCACAAATCCCGATGACCCTTCTGCCGAACTCATCGGTACGGTGGAACCCGGACGCGACTTGAGCGAGTATATTCTTCCCGAGAAAAGTGCGTTTGGACGCGGAGGTATGCATTCGAAATACACTACGGCTACAAAAGTGTCGCAGGCCGGCATCAGGGTGATTATTGCCAACGGCGAACGCAACGACATTCTCATCAATTTGATAGTAAACCCGGACAGCACTCCTCACACCGAGTTTATTCCTTTGAAATAGCCTTATGAGGAGATTTAATCCAGCAGGAACATGAAACTGAAAGAAACTTTCGAACGGGTGAAACGGGCCAGCAAGAGCCTGGCACTCATCTCTGACCAGCAGCGCAACGATGTGTTGAACGCTGTGGCTGATGCCATATTGAACAACCGTCAGCGCATTCTTGCGGCCAATGCAAAAGACTTGGCCCAGATGGAGCGTTCCAATCCGCTTTACGACCGTCTGCAACTGACGGAAAGCCGCCTTGAGGGCATTGCCGCAGATATGAGGAATGTGGCCAAGCTTCCCACACCGTTGGGGCATGTCACCAAGCAGAAGACGCTTGCCAATGGTCTGCGACTATGCCGTGTGTCGGTGCCGTTCGGCGTGATAGGCATGATTTACGAAGCGCGCCCTAACGTCACGTTCGATGTGTTCTCGCTGTGCTTCAAAAGTGGCAATGCCTGTGTGCTGAAAGGCGGCAGGGATGCTGACTATTCCAACCGCGAGGAAGTAGCAATCATTCATGAGGTGCTCAGCCAGCATGGCATCAGCACCGACGTGGTGGCCCTGTTGCCTGCCACGCACGAGGCTACGGGCGAAATGCTCAATGCCGTGGGCTATGTGGACCTCTGCATACCGCGCGGCGGGCGAAGGCTCATTGATTTTGTCCGCGACACGGCCCGCGTTCCGGTCATTGAGACAGGTGCAGGAGTGGTGAACACCTATTTCGACGAGTTTGGCGATTTGCAGATGGGCATTGCCATAGTCAACAATGCCAAGACTCGCCGTGTGAGTGTTTGCAATGCGCTTGATTGTCTGATTGTTCATCGTAGCCGCCTTGCCGACCTGCCCGCGCTCTGCGAGAAACTGGTCGACAAAAATGTTATCATTTATGCCGACAACGAGGCCTTTGATGCTCTTTCTGGCCAATATCCGTATTTGGAGCGAGCAACCGATGAAAGTTTTGGAACCGAGTTCATGGACTATAAGATGGCCATCAAGACAGTTGGCTCGCTTGACGAGGCTTTGGCGCACATCGACCAGAACGGCAGTGGTCACAGCGAGGCCATCATTACCCAAGACGAGCAGGTTGCCCGACAGTTCCAGGCTCATGTGGATGCCGCCTGCGTATATTGGAACGCTCCCACCAGTTTTACCGATGGCGCACAGTTCGGTTTAGGTGCTGAGATTGGCATCAGTACCCAGAAACTTGGTCCGCGTGGCCCCATGGCTTTGGAGGAAATCACCACTTACAAGTGGCTCATTGAAGGTGAGGGACAAACTCGCTCCTGATTGACAATTGAATAATTTAATTATTTGACAATTGTAAAATAGTGAAATAGTAAAACAGTCAAATATGAAGAGTTTTATCAATGTAGAAGACATCGGCCCGTTGGAGAAAGCAATGGCCGAAGCAATGGAAATAAAAAACGAACGCTATAAGTATCAGCACCTGGGCAAGAACAAGACGCTGATGATGATTTTCTTCAACAACTCGCTGCGCACACGCCTTTCCACCCAGAAGGCTGCCATGAACCTGGGCATGAATGTCATTGTGCTTGACGTGAATGCAGGCGCATGGAAGCTTGAGACCGAGCGCGGTGTCATTATGGACGGTGACAAGAGCGAACACCTGTTGGAGGCCATTCCCGTGATGGGCTGCTACTGCGACATTATCGGAGTGCGCTCGTTTGCCGGTCTCACCGACCGCGAGTACGACTATGCAGAGACCGTACTGCAACAGTTCATTCAGTACTCGGGAAAACCCGTTTTTGCTATGGAAACTGCCACCGTTCATCCCCTGCAGGCTTTTGCCGATCTCATCACCATTGAGGAGCACAAGACCGTGGCGCGACCCAAGGTGGTGCTCACCTGGGCTCCCCATTGCCGCGCATTGCCGCAGGCTGTTCCCAACAGCTTTGCCCAATGGATGAATGCTGCCGATGTGGATTTGGTCATCACCCATCCCGAAGGCTACGAGCTCGATCCGAAGTTCGTGGGCAATGCCCGCGTGGAGTACGACCAGCGGAAAGCTTTCGAGGGAGCCGACTTCATTTATGCCAAAAACTGGAGCAATCCTGGTGTCAGCAACCTTGCAGACTACGGCAAGATAACCTCTAAGGACATGTCGTGGACGGTAGATGCTGAGCACATGTCGTGGACCAATCATGGCAAGTTCCTCCATTGTCTGCCCGTGAGACGTGGACTGATTGTCACAGACGATGTGATAGAGTCGCCCGACAGTCTGGTCATTCCCGAGGCTGCCAACCGCGAAATATCGTGCTCAGTGGTGCTCAAGCGCATGCTCGAAGCCATGTAAGGTTGCACCCTGCGCAACTGCGGGGAAAACCCCGTCGAAGCCATGAGAGTGGCCCAGAAATATCCTGCAAAACAATGTAAAGTCATATTTTTATATTCAAATCCGCGATTCAGTGAGAGCCAACCAAGCTTGCTTGGAGTTGGCCGAGCGTGAGCGGATAATGTAATACCATAGACAAGAACAGACTTAACCAGATGAAAAAGCAGATTGCACTTATTGCCACCTATATCGTGTCGGTCATCATCTTGCTGATTATGACCAATGCCTACCACTCAAGCATGCAGACCAGTGTCACCCGGCGAGTGGTGGTTGTCGCGGCGTGGGTAATTTTCACCTCGCTCATTCTTGCCGTGCTGTTGCTCTACAACCACAACCGTGAACTGAAGAACAACAACCGCAAACTCTATGAAAGAGTCAAGCGTGAGCTGGAAACCCGCGAACATGCAAAGATTATGCGTCAGAAACTGCAGGAACAAATCGAGAGGCTTGAGGATCAATTGGCACAGAGAAACGATACGGAGGATGAGAAAAACAACAAGTCGAAATACGAGAGCAGCAGGCTCGATGAAGCAACAAGAGACTCCTTAGTGGTGAGAATCATCGATGTGATGGATAGCTCTGACGAGATCTATTCAAACAATTTCTCGCTCAAGCGGCTTACCGAACTTGTGGGAGCCAACTACAAATATGTGTCGCAGGCCATCAACGAGACCTTTAACGTGAATTTCAGCTCGTTGCTCAACGAGTATCGTATCAAGGAGGCTTGCCGCCGACTGGGTGATCTCGAACACTACGGCAACCAGACCATCGAGGCTGTGGCCGAGAGTGTGGGATTCAAGTCGCGTTCCAACTTCGTAACTACCTTCAAACGCATTACGGGTGTCACCCCCTCCGAGTATCAGCGCCAAGCCACAGCACCCGAATCGTGAGAGCCTTATTTCTCCTTTTTTCCCTTTTTTTGCTTTGCTCAAGGAACTTCTCTTTTACTCCGAATTTTGTGCTTTTTGTGTTAATTCATGAATAGAAACAATCCGAGGCAGGTTTTGTTTGCAGGGAAAAGCATTTTTCCTTATCTTTGCAACATACAACACAAAAGCCTTAGGAAATGATATATTATAGGTTTTGCAGTAAGTATTAATAAGTAGTAACTTAAAAGACGCCCTGAAGTGATTCACGGCGTCTTTTTTTTGTGTCCTTTAACTTGTTCTTTCATTTAATACAGTTGTGAGACGGTCCATGAACATGTCGGCCTCGTCTTTGCTCAGGCAGAGCGGGGGCAACAGGCGCAGGATGTTGGTGCCGGCGCAGCCGGTGAAGCAGTGCTGGTCGTAGATGAGTGGCTGGCGCACGTCTTTGTGCGGGCAACTGAGGTCGATGCCAATCATCATGCCGCGGCCTCTCACGTCCTGAATAATGGGCAGGTTTCCTGCTTTCTGTTGTTCGGTCTTCAAATTGTTCAGCCGCTCAATCAGGTATTCGCCTACAAGGTGTGCGTTCTCAACCAGTCCCTCGTCTTCCATCACGTCGAGCACGGCCAAGGCTGCTGCGCAGGCCAGGTGGTTGCCACCGAATGTGGTGCCCAACTGCCCATACACGGGCTGGAACTCAGGACCGATGAGCACGGCGCCCATGGGGAATCCGTTGGCAATGCCCTTGGCCACGGTGATAATGTCGGGACGGATGCCCAACCACTGGTGGGCGAAGAACTTGCCGCTGCGCCCGTAGCCGCATTGTATCTCGTCGCATATCAGGATGGTGCCATGTTGGCGGCAGAGCCGCTGCAGGCCCTGTGCAAACTCGGCGGTGGCCAATTTGATGCCGCCCACACCCTGAATGCACTCAAGAATAACGGCGCACACGTCGCCCTTCTTCAGCTCGGCCTCCCACCGTGGCAGGTCGTTGAGCGGCAGATAGGTCACATGGTTGTTGGCGTTGATGGGCGCAATGATTTTGGGGTTGTTGGTCACTTCCACGGCCAGCGATGTGCGCCCGTGGAAAGCCTTCTCACACGAGAGCACACGTGTGCGGCCATTGGTGAACGATGCCAGTTTCAGGGCATTCTCGTTGGCCTCGGCGCCGCTGTTGATGAGAAACAGCTGGTAGTCGTCGTAACCGCTGATGCGCCCCAGGCGCTCGGCCAGCTGCACCTGCAGGCGGTTGATTACCGAGTTGCTGTAGAAGCCGATGCGGCTGAGCTGTTCCGTCACCTTCTCAATGTAGTGCGGATGCGAATGGCCGATGCTAATGACGGCATGGCCACCGTAGAGGTCAAGATATTCCTGACCGCGGTCGTCCCACACGCGGCAGCCCTTGCCCTTGACAATGTTCACGTCGAACAGAGGATAAACGTCGAATAGTTTCATGATTCTATTGTTTTCAGATTTTTACTTCATTTTTCGCTGCGCTCAAGGCACTCCTCCTTTACTCCTTTACTCCTCTACTCCTTTATTCCTTTTTTGTATATACTTAGGTATTTTCTTTCTCTTTTCTTTCTCCAGAACGTGCAAACAACCGTGCGGCCACGGCTCCGCTGATATTGTGCCACACGCTGAACACCGCGCCTGGAATAGTGGCCATCGGATAGGCAGCGAAATGCAGGGTGGCCAGGCTGCTGGCTAGTCCGCTGTTCTGCATGCCCACCTCTATGCTGATGGCAACGCGTTTGTTGCGCGGCAGGCCGAGCAGACGGCCTACGGTGTAGCCGATGGTTAGACCCAATATGTTGTGCAGCATCACCACGAGTACCACAATCAGTCCGCCAGTGAGCAGGCGGTCGGCGGTATGCGAGACCACCAGTGCCACAACGGCGGCAATCATCAGTGTAGAGAAGGCCGGGAGATAGGCCACCGCACGCTCGGTGAACTTCGGGAAGAAACGCTGCACGGCAAATCCCACCACAATCGGCGCAATGACCACGTAAAGGATGGAAAGCAACATGCCAACGGTATCAACATTGACAAACGTGCCTGCCATGAGCCACACCAGCAGCGGCGTGAGCAGCGGTGACAGCACTGTGCTCGTGGCCGTCATGCCCACGCTCAGGGCAAGGTCGCCTTTTGCTAAGAAAGTGATGACATTAGAGGCGGTTCCGCCCGGGCAACAGCCCACAAGAATCACGCCCAGAGCCAGTTCATCGGGCAGGCCGAACGCTTTTGCCAACAGCCAGGCCACGGTGGGCATTACCGTGAACTGCGCCAGACAGCCCAACAACACATCCTTGGGCCTGCTGAACACAATGCGGAAGTCAGAAGGCTTGAGCGTCAGACCCATGCCGAACATAATCAGCCCCAGCAGTGGGTTGATGACCTTCATGTTTATTGGCAGAAACATCTGTGGCCATGCCATCGAGACTACTGCCGTCAGCAACACCAACACGCCCATCCATCGGGCAATGAAGTCGCAAACTTTTTTCATCCTTTCTGTTTTTTTCGATGCAAAGGTACTGAAAACTTTGAATTTTGAACTTTGAACTTTGAACTTTTTTGTATTTTTGCAGCATAAAACCCTCACTTTAACTCCTAACACCTAACTCCTAACTCCTAACTCCAATGAAAACAGTCAGCACAGAACAAACAATGTTCAGCAAAAAGCAAAAGAAAACAGAAAGTAGAAAACAGCGTTCAGCCGCGAATACCCAGGAAGCCGACAATCGGGTGCGCCTATGCGCCGACGGCAAATACCGCTGGGTGTTTGAAATGCCCCTGCTGCGCAATCCATCCGTGTTTTTCGACGTGTGGGTGGTGATGGCCATGAGCTGCGCCATTGTCTTTGTGATTATCATGCTCATCATGCTGTTCTCAGGCGACATCGGCGTGCTCACCGTCAAGGGAACTCTCGAAGGCGTAGCATTTGGCCTGGCGGGAATGACCGTTCTTTCCATCCTGGGCTACCTGCTCTATGCTGCCATGAACGGTGGCAAATACTTGGTGCTGTTCATCATGGACGAGCACGAGATAGTTCACAAGCAGATGCCAAAGACCGTGAAAAAGGCGACGCTCATCGGCAAGCTCACCATGCTCGCGGGAGCTGCGGCAGGCAAACCGGGCGTAGTGGGAACGGGCATGCTGGCCAAGTCGCGCACGTCGCTGACCTCCGACTACGACGATGTGCGCCAACTTGTTGCGCACCGGAGAATGAATGTCATCAAGGTGAACGAGCGGTGGTTCAAAAACCGCGTCTATGTGGAGGATGCCGACTTCGACTTCGTCTATGACTACCTCTGCCAGCACTGTCCCAATGCAAAGCATTAGAAGTCGGTCTTTTGCAACCGCCACGCCTTGAATTGTTGCTGCAAAGGCTGAAGTGACAAATACAACGTGGTGCTTTACGTTCAAATTTTCTAAAGAATTTGCGCGTAAAGCACGACGTTGTTTTCATGCCATCAAATGCCAGTTTGCCAAACCTAAACTTTACGTTCAGATTTTCTAGAAAATTTGGGTCAGCGGATTTTTCTGGTTGGTGAAGCCGGCTGATCAAGAGTAAAGGGTGGCCAGCCTGTACATGAAGAACCTGATGTCCCCCACACCTCTGAACTGTGTTCTGAAAGCCTTGATTTTTGCGTTGAAGGACTCCGCCG
>JAFZSI010000011.1 GCA_017619445.1 Prevotella sp. | reverse complement strand
GAGAGAGGAGAGAGGAGAGAGGAGAGAGATTTGGCTGGGCGAGTGCAAACGACTCGAAGGCGTGACCAATGGTGTGTCCGAGGTTGAGTGCTTTGCGCAGTCCGTGCTCATGGGGGTCGGCGCTGACGATGCGTTCTTTCACCTTGACGCTGTCGGCCACCATTCTCTGAAGCTGCTTGAGGTCAGGGCTTTGCAGGTTGTAGTTTATCAGTTCTGCCCACATTGCCTCGTTGCTGATGAGTGCGTGCTTGAGCATCTCAGCGTAGCCCGAGCGCAGGTTGGTCTGGTCGAGGGTTTGCAGGAAACGGGTGTCGAGAATCACGAAGCGCGAGTCGTTGAACACACCAATTTCGTTTTTCAGTCCGCCGAAGTTGATGCCCGTTTTTCCTCCCACGCTGGCATCCACCATGCTCAGGAGCGTGGTGGGGATGTTGATGAAGTCGATGCCCCGCTTGAAGGTGCTTGCGGCAAAGCCTCCAAGGTCGGTCACCATGCCTCCACCGAGGTTGATGAGGCATGAGTGGCGCGTGGCTCCCTGCTGCTGCAGCTCTGTCCACACGTGACTGATGGTATTGAGGTCCTTGTGGGTGTCGGTTGCTCCGATGGTGAAGAGCCTGGCATCTTTCAGGCAGCGGTAATTGCTGATGAGGGGCCAGCAAGCCTCGCGTGTGGTTTCGTCAACCAGCACAAAGAGCTTGTCGTGCTCGCATTCGGCAATGGCCTGTGCCAGCTCTTGTTGTAAGTTCTGCGAAATAATAATTCTCTGCTCCATAACTGTCTTTTCAATATACGAATAAGGATGAAAGATGAGGGACGAAGAATGAATACTAACGTTTATACGCCTGCAAAGGTACGATTAAGTGAGCAAAAAGCCAAATTTATTTGGACTTTTTCGAACGAAAGTACCTTCGACGAAGTCAGAGGTACGATTAAGTGAGCAAAAAGCCAAATTTATTTGGACTTTTTCGAGCGAAAGTACCTTCGACGAAGTCAGAGGTACAACTAAGTGAGCAAAAAACAAAAGGAATTGAAAGAAAAAATGAGCCTACGGTTAAACCATTGAAAGTTTTCGCCGTCAAAAGAAGAAAATAGAAGTTGAGGAATTGACAATTTGACAATTCCAAACCTCAAAGAAATTTATCAATCGAATTATCAACGATTTATTGAAATATTTTTTATGGTAAAAAGAGTTCTATTCTCCGTTCTGGCACTTCTGATTGCAACTTTTGCAATGGCCCAGCAACGAACCATCAGCGGTTCAATCACCGACAAAGACACCAAAGAGGCAGTAATGCAAGTAACGGTGCAGTTGCTCAAAACCGACAGCACCTTTGTCACTGGCGCGCTCTCCGATGAGGACGGCCGTTTTCATGTGCAGGCACCGTCGAACGGCAAGTACCTGCTGAAACTCACCAGTGTGGGTTACAAGACGCAGGTGAAAAACGTCAGCATCACCGGCGACAAGAATGTTAATCTTGGCAACATTGTTTTTGGTGCCGACGCCATCATGCTGAAAGGTGTCACGGCCACCGGACAGGCTGCCAAAGTGACTGTGAAGGAAGACACCTTCGTCTATAACGCAGCCGCCTACCGCACACCAGAAGGCTCTGTGGTGGAGGAACTGGTAAAAAAACTGCCTGGCGCACAGATTGATGATAACGGTAAAATCACCATCAACGGCCGCGAGGTAAGCAAAATCAAGGTCGATGGCAAGGAATTTATGACCGGCGACACAGAGACCGCCCTGAAGAACCTGCCCACCGACATTGTGAACAACATCAAGGCCTATCAAGAGAAGAGCGATCTGGCCCGCGTTACAGGTATTGACGACGGTGAGGAGGAGACGGTGCTCGACTTCGGCATCAAGCCCGGCATGAACAAAGGTATGTTCACAAACAACGACATAGGTATTGGCTCCAAGAACCGCTACTCGGCGCGTCTCATGGGTGCATTGTTCACCGATGCCAGCCGCATCATGCTCATGGGCAACGGCAACAACACCGGCGACATGGGATTCCCTGGAGGCGGTGGCGGTGGCCGCTTTGGTGGTGCGCAGGGTCTGAACTCCAGCAAAATGGGCGCGCTGAACTACAACTATCTTGGCGACAAACTGGAATTGGACGCCAGCGTGCGCTGGAACCACCGCGATGGTGACCAGCACTCCATCAGTTCGATTGGGCGATTCAACTATGGCAACACGTCATATGATAACAGCAACAGCCAGAGCTACTCGCGCAGCAACAACATCAATTTCCGCATGAGACTGGAGTGGAAACCCGACACCTTGACCAACATCCTGTTCCGTCCGCGCTTCAGCGTGAACAACAACGACGGTGTGTCGTACTCTAAGTCTGCCACATTCAACGACGACCCCTATCTCTACGTCTCCGACCCGCTGAACTCACTTTCTGAGCTCAAGGGCAAGGACATTTTGGTGAACGACGGCGACGACGGTCAGATTACATACAGCGACGGCAAGCAGGTAGGAGGTATGCTGCAGGTGAACCGCAAACTGGCTAAGCCCGGACGCAACATCACCCTTCGTGCAGATGCCGGCTACAACGACAACGACAGCAAAAACCTGTCAACATCGCGCACAACACTCTATCAGCTGCAGGACAAGTATGGCAACGACTCCACGTTCTACACCAACCGCTACAACCTGACGCCCACCAAGAGCTACAACTACTCGTTGCAGGCCACTTATAGTGAGCCCATCTTCAAGGGCGGATTCCTGCAGTTGCGCTATCAGTACCGTTACAACTACAACAAGAGCGACCGTTCTACCTACAACTTCGGCATGTTGAACGGCATCGACGGCCTTGGCTATGAATACCGCGGTTGGGACAGCTACCTGGGTAAACTGGTCAATCCGCTCGACTATTATCTTGACGATGACCTGAGCCGATTCTCTGAATACAGAAATTACATTCACGAAATCAACCTCATTCTGCGCGTCATCAACAGCAACTACAACCTCAACGTGGGCTTCATGGTGCAGCCTCAGCGCACGAACTTCATTCAGGACTACCAGGGACTGCATACCGACACCACAAGAAATGTGGTGAACCTTTCGCCAACACTCGACTTCAGATATAGGTTCTCACGCGTCAGCGAACTGCGCGCACAGTACCGTGGAACCACCACACAGCCACAGATGAGCGAACTGCTCGAGATTGTGGATGACAGCAACCCGAAGAACATCACAATGGGTAACCCGGGACTGAAGCCCTCGTTCACCAACCGCTTTGAGCTGCGCTACAATGGCTACATTACAAGCCACCAGCAAAGCATCTCGACCTTCATCAACTACAGTAACACCCGAAACAACATCAGTAACAAGAGCTACTATGATGAGAATACGGGTGTGCGTACCACAAGACCCGAGAACATCAATGGCAACTGGAACGGATTGTTAGGATTGATGTACAGCTTCTCCATCGACTCCGCTGGCGTTTGGAACGTCAACACATTCTCCATGCTTAACCACAGCAACAACGTCAACTATCTGGCAAAAGGAAATGAGTCTGTTGTCAACACCACACGCACCGATATGGTCATGGAGCGCCTGCAGGCCAGCTACAGAAAGGACATCTTCGAGTTTGCCGTTGACGGAATGATGAACTACAACCACTCCAAGAACTTGTTGCAGGCTGTGAACAACCTCGACACTTGGATGTTCTCATACGGAGGCTCCATCAACATCTTCACTCCCTGGGGAACCAGTATCTCCACCGACTTGCACAACCAGAGCCGCCGTGGATATAACGACTCAAGCATGAACACCAACGAGCTTGTTTGGAACGCACAAATCAGCCAGAGTTTCCTCAAGGGCAACGCCTTAACACTCAGCCTGCAATTCTACGACATCCTGAAGAACCGCAGCACCTTCAGCCGTATGGTATCCGCCGACATGCGCAGCGACACGCAATACAACAGCATCAACTCCTACGTCATGCTCCATGCCATCTTCCGCCTCAACGCCTTTGGCGGTCGTCATAAGCAGGGCGAGATGGGTCCTGGCTTCGGACCTGGATTCGGACCTGGCTTCGGCGGTGGTATGCCTGGTGGTGGCCGTCCTGGCGGTGGTCGTCCCGGTGGATTTGGCGGTGGTCGTCCTGGTGGCGGCGGAGGCGGAGGCTTTGGCGGCGGACGTCCGCGCGGCGGCTTCGGTGGTCCGATGCTCATCGACTAAACCTCTTTATCTGGCAGAAGGCAATGGCCACGGCCTTGCCGTTCTGCTTGATGAGCATTATAAACAGAAACAAGGAACCAGTCACGATGCTGATTCCTTGTTTTCTTTTTCTATATGCAGTTCGGGAGTTTCCTATTCCAACCCTTTCAGCAATTGTTCAATTACGAAGGGGAAATACTGCTGTTCCAACACGTGTTCTTTGGCGGCAATGTCGTCGGGAGTGTCGTCGGGTGAGAGTGGTGTGTGAAACTGCGCGATGATTTCGCCTCCATCGCAGACGTTGCTCACATAGTGCACGGTCATGCCTGTCTCCGTTTCGCCTGCGGCCTTCACGGCCTCGTGCACGTGATGGCCATACATGCCCCTGCCGCCATATTTGGGCAACAAGGCGGGGTGGATGTTGATGATGCGGCGCGGGAATGCATCGATAAGGAAATCTGGTGCCATGACAAGGAATCCGGCCAGCACAATGAAATGAATGTCATACTGCTTCATCAGCGGCATGAGGATGTCCTCGCGGGCTATCTCCTTTCGTGAGAGCACCACAGACGGAATGTTATGGTTCTTGGCGCGCACCAAGGCGTAAGCATCAGTACGGTTGCTGACTACCAGTGCGACGTTGACATCGGGGTTGTCGGCAAAATGGCGGATGATGTTCTCAAGATTGGTACCACCGCCTGAAACAAATATGGCAAGGTTGGACATGATATTTTCAGTTTAACAATTTACTATTTTCGGGGGTACGGAGGTGCGTAGGTACGAGGATACGAGATTACTTCCTTTACTCCTTTACTCCTTTTCTCCTTTTCTCCTCTACTCCTTTTCTCCTCTACTCCTTTACTCCTATTTACTATTCTTCATCGTCAAAGAAATCGTCATCGAATCCGAAAAGAGCCGGCTCGGTAAAACTGTCGATGGCGCGGCGTTCTTTTTTGGTTGGACGGCCTGTGCCTCGTGCCCTGTCAACAAAACCACTGATGCGGCTCATCTCCAAGAGCTCGTATTGGCGTGGGTCGGTGACGTTCTCGTAGATTTCGGGAATGAGTTTTGCACCTACACGCTGTTCTATGCACTTCAGCACACGAAAGGAATAGGTGACGGGCGGCTTTTTGACGTTGACCACCTCGCCCACTTTCAGCGGGCGGCTGGGTTTTACGTTTGTGCCGTTAATGGTCACACGTCCGTTTTTGCAGGCATCCGAAGCGATGGTGCGCGTCTTGAAGATGCGCGCCGCCCAAAGCCATTTGTCTATTCGGGCTTCGTTGGCAGACTGGATTGTTCTTTGTCCGTTTCCTGACATATTTTAGGCTGTTTGGGAATCTTTCCCAATTTATTGTACTGATTCATGGTGATGTCGATGCCGGCAAGCACAAAACTCTTGATGACTTCAACAACTAACTGGATGCGGGGCTGAAGGGTTTGCAGTTCTTCGGGGCTATACTGGCCTAAGACCCAGTTGACTTGAGCACCGCGGGGAAAGTCGTTGCCGATGCCCATACGCAGTCGGGCATACTGCTGGCCTATGAGCTGCTGGATGTGCCCGAGTCCATTGTGGCCGCCATTACTGCCAGAGGCTTTCAGCCTGAACTCACCTAACGGCAGCGCCACCTCATCGGAAACGACCAGGAGGCGGCTTTGGTCAATGTTTTCTTTATTGAGCCAGTAGCGCACGGCATTACCGCTGAGGTTCATGTAGGTTGTTGGCTTCAGAAGAAACACTTTGCGGCCTTTGATGCTTGTTTCCGCAACAAAACCGTAGCGTTTGTCCTGAAAAACAATATTGGACGCCTTGGCAAAAGCGTCCAATACCATGTAGCCAGTGTTGTGGCGGGTAAGTGCGTATTCGTCACCAGGATTACCCAAACCAACAATCAGGTACTTGTCCATTTTACAATTCTACTATTTGACTATTTCACAATTCCACAACTTGTCAAATCGTAAATCGTCAAATTGTCCAACGACAGAGTTATTCCTCAGTGGCTTCCTGGGCGGCAGCATTCGACTTACGTGTAGCCTTGATGGAGCATACCACAACTTCTTTGCTGGTAGCCATCTCCAGGCCGTCGAATTGCAACTGGCCAACCTTGATGCTCTTACCGATGGTGAGCGGAGTCACGTCGATGTTGAGCACTTCGGGAATGTTTTTGTAGGGAGCGGTTACGTTGATTTTGCGGACAGTGAGGTTCATGCGTCCACCGTCGCGTACACCCTGTGCCAGACCGTTGAGCTTCACGGGAATGCCGATGGTGATGGGCTTTTCCTCGTTCACCTCGTAGAAGTCGATGTGCAGCAGCGCGTCCGTTGTGGGATGGAACTGCATCTCTTTCATGACTGCGGTGTGGTGCTCACCCTCGATGTCAAGGTTCACTACATACACATGCGGTGTATAGACAGCCTTGCGCAGATCGGTTGCCAGAATGGCAATGGCTTCTGCTACGGGCTTACCGTCCTTGTTGTTCTCACCATAGAGGTTGCAGGGAACGTAACCTTCTTTTCTGAGGAGTTTTGTGGCTTTCTTGCCAACGTCGGTTCTTTTCTTTCCAGAAATGCTGATTTCTTTCATAATTTGTGTTACTCTAAATTAAGTTTTAAATTAAAAAAATTCTTTTTGCTTAATTCGCCATCACACGATTGGAGTCTGTTTCAACCCCTTTTTGATAGATGTGCTCAAAAAAGCGGTGCAAAGGTACTAATAATTTTCGGAAAAAACTCAACAAACCTTGAAAAAAACCAAAAATCTGAATAAAAAGATATTTTTTCTTGCACGTAACTCCATTTTTTCTTATCTTTGCATAACCTTTTACCACTTTTATTTAACAAGGGAAACCAATTTTACACACACATTTAGAGAAATGATTAACAGAGAATTGATAAGGATAAAGGTAGTTCAGTTAACCTATGCATACTATCAAAACGGGAACAAGAACATGGATAATGCCGAGAAAGAGC
This sequence comes from Prevotella sp., assembly GCA_017619445.1. Taxonomy (GTDB): domain Bacteria; phylum Bacteroidota; class Bacteroidia; order Bacteroidales; family Bacteroidaceae; genus Prevotella. The sequence continues at coordinate 7,694 of JAFZSI010000011.1, read as the reverse complement.
TTTTGTTCAGCCTTTCCAAGGCATACGATTTATACAATTTTCTGCTGGCACTCATAGTAGCCGTTACCAAAGAGGCGCGCAAACGTGTTGAGATTGCCGCTCAAAAGGCCCAAAGAGAAGGCACAGAAGTTCCCTCCCAGAAATTCGCCTACAACCGCTTTGCCATCCAGCTGGAAGAAAACAAGCAGCTCAGCGAGTTTATGGAAGCCCAGAAACAAACATGGGATAACGACATTGAGTATGTCCGCAAGTTGTTAGGACAGATTGAACAAAGCCAAATTTATCTTGATTACATGGCCGACACCGAGGAAAGCTACGATGCCGACCGCGAGTTTTGGCGCAAGCTCTACAAGGCGCTCATACAAGACAACAGCGACCTTGACGCGCTCCTCGAGGAGAAGAGCCTCTATTGGAACGACGACAAGGAGACCGTTGACACCTTCGTGGTGAAGACCATCAAGCGCTTCGACCCCAAGAACAAGAACAAACAGGAACTGCTGCCCGAATACAAAGACATCGAGGACAAGGACTTCGCACGCAAACTGTTCCGCTCAACCATTCTGAATGCCGACCAGTATCAGCGCTACATGAGCGAGACGAGCCGCAACTGGGATTTCTCGCGTCTGGCCTACATGGATGTTGTCATCATGCAGATTGCCCTTGCCGAGATGCTCACATTCCCCAACATTCCTGTCAGCGTCACCATCAACGAGTATGTAGATTTGGCCAAGCTCTACAGCACGCCTAAGAGCGGAGGCTACATCAACGGCATGCTCGATGCCATTGCGCGCTATCTCATCCACACCGGCAAGCTGATGAAATCAATGGGCGAGCCTCGCTCCAGGAAGAAAACCGACGACGAACCCCAGCAGTCAGCTCCTGCCGAAGCACCAGAAAAAGAACAACAACAATAATTCAATTCACATCAACCATTAAACAATGTACACAACAAATTTAGTATTGGCTGCCCAGGCAGCACAAGGAGCAGGTAGCAGCATGATGCCATTGCTCATGATTGTGGCAGTTTTTGCCATCATGTGGCTCTTTATGATTCGTCCACAGCAGCAAAAACAAAAGGAAATCCGCAAATTCCAGAACTCACTGACCGAAGGCACTAAGGTGATTGTCGGCGGTGGCATATATGGCACCATCCGCCGCATCGACATGGCCAAGAACGCCGTTGAAGTGGAAATTGCCAAGGGCACCGTCATCACCGTTGACCGCGGCTATGTGTTTGCCGACACCACCGATTCTGCAGCTGTAGCACAGAAATAAATGGACGAGTCAAGACTTCAGCGAGCCTGTCGTATAGCCAGGAACTTCTTGTTCAAAGTAGTGAACAAGGAGTTTCTGATTTTTTTGTTCTTTCTCTTCATGAGCGGAGCATTCTGGCTGATTCTGGCACTCAACGAAACCTATGAGCGCGAAATCAGAGTGCCCCTGCAGCTGGTGAACGTCCCCAAGGAGAATGTGGTCACCAGCGTGTCGGACAGCACCCTGCGCGTCACAGTCAGAGACAAAGGCTACACCATGCTGCCATACGTCTATGGCGATGTGTTCAAGCCCCTGCGCGTAGATTTTAAGACCTATGCAAAAGCCAGCGGGCGCGGCACTATTCCCGCAGCCGACCTGCTGAAGTTGCTGACGCCCAAACTGTCCTCCTCGACGAGGGTAACAACCGTCAAGCCCGAGAAAATAGAATTCTACTTCAACGACGGCAGCTTCAAACGCATACCCGTGAAAATGCTGTGCAAACTGTCACCCGGACAGAGCTATTATATAGCGAAAACCGTGGTCAGCCCCGACAGCGTCACCGTCTATGCCAGCGATGAACTGCTCGACAGCATCACCTACGCCTCCACCGAGCAGCGCCGGTTCGACAATGTCACCGACACCATCATCACCACCGTACGCCTGCGCAGCATCCGCGGTGCCAAGATGGTGCCCGCTTCCGTCACCTACTCCGTCTATCCCGACGTACTTATTGAGAAGAGCGTCGAGGTGCCGGTAGAGGCCATCAACATGCCGCCCGGCAAAGTGCTGCGCACATTCCCCGCCCGGGTCAGGGTGCTCTTCGTCACGGGTGCCAGTGCCTACCGTTCCATTCAACCCCACGAGTTCTCAGTCGTCGTTGACTTCAACGAGCTGGCCAATAACCCCTCGGAAAAGTGCAACATCTATCTGCGCGCCATGCCGCCCAACGTCCGCAATGCCCATACAGAGCTTCAGCAAGTGGATTATCTCATAGAGCAACAATGAAGATAATTGATAATCAATAGTTCGAAGATATGAGATGTGCAATCACCGGAGGCATCGGCAGCGGCAAGTCTTTCGTCTGTCAACGTCTGGCAGCGCGCGGCATACAGGTCTATGACTGCGACCAGGCCGCCAAGCGGCTCATGCGCACCTCTGCCGAATTGAAGCAGGCACTCACCCGCCTCGTAGGCCCGCAAGCCTACACCGACGGTGTGCTCAACAAAGCCGCGCTGGCCTCTTTCTTGCTGTCATCCCCGCAGAACAAGGAAGCCGTCAACCAAGTGGTGCATCCCGCCGTGGCCGCCGACTATCTTGCCTCGGGAATAGAATGGCTCGAAAGCGCCATCCTCTTCGAGAGCTGCTTCGACCAGCGCGTCAAGTTCGATGCTGTGGTGTGCGTCACAGCCCCCGAACATCTGCGCGTGGAGCGCGTCATGACCCGCGACCACATCTCCCAAGACAAGGCCACAGAATGGGTACGCTGCCAGATGCCGCAGGAAGAGATGCGCCGCCGCAGCAACTACGAGATTGTCAACGACGGCAAACAACCCATCGACCCCCAAATAGACAACATTATTCAATTAATAGGAGAAAAGGAGAGAATGAAGCCAAAGAAGAAAGCCTCAAACCTCCAAGACTCCACAAAACAGACAAACAAAACAACCATGCAACAAACAGTACTATCCATCGCCGGCAAGCCCGGACTCTACAAACTTATTTCCAGAGGAAAGCAGAACCTCATTGTCGAGACCCTCGACGCGACACACAAACGGTTGCCAGCATTCGCCACCGACCGCATCACCAGCCTTGCCGACATCGCCATGTTCACCGATGCCGACGACGTGCCCCTGATGACCGTCCTCGCAGCCATACGCGACAAGGAGCAGGCAGCCCAGTGCAGCCTGAACCCCAAGAAATGCAGCAGCGCAGAACTCCACGACTATTTTGCCCAGGTGCTGCCCAACTACGACCGCGACCGTGTGCACGACAGCGACATCCGCAAACTCCTTTCTTGGTACAACATCCTCGTCAGCGCCAATATCACGGACTTTGAAGAGGAAATGAAACCCACCGAGGGCGATAACATTGACGACAGAAAAGACGCCGAGTAAAAACAGTTATAAACTATACAACAAGAAGTATGCGCGCTTTGGCTTAAAAGTGCGCATTCTTCTTTCTATTGCATCTGCATTTGTTCTCTCATTCTATAGCGACTGCACAAATTCGTCCCATTGCGTGGGCGTTCCTTTACGCCCAAAAGTCTTTTCGTAAAGGCGCGACCTCGTGTTGGTCACCGACTGTTTGCTGTGTGCCGTCAACTGGGCGATGCCGGTGGGTGAGATGCCAATCTTCAGCAGCAGCGTCACATGGCGCTCCTGCGGTGTCAGTTTGCTAAACTCCTGCATCCGGCTCATAAATCCAGGCCAGATAGTCTCCACATTGTTTTCCAACTCGCACCAGTCGTCATCGTTTAGTATTTGTGGTTGCTGAAGGGAAAGCAGTTGTTCAATGCGCTGAAACACCATAGTTTGGCTGATGGCTGTCTGTTCATCTGTAGTTTTTCCAGAATCTTGTTCGTGGTATTTTTCCAGTAGTTGTTCCAGTCGCTGAATCTTGAGTCGGTATTGCAGGCGTCGGCGACTGAAGAAGTAGATAAGTGCAAGGATAATCAGTGCCATCACCACCACCACTATAGCGGCTATGAGCAGGTGTCTTTCCAGGCGTGCGTTCTGCTGTTCGCGCAGCGTGTAATCATAGAGAGCCGTCATTCTTCTCAGTGCCTCCGCGTCGTTTGCTCGGTGTACAGAATCGGTCAGCAGTTCATATTGCTTCAAGTGCATTAGTGCCTCACTGCTATGCCCCGCTTGCAGGTCGTATTCGGCCAGTGCTTTGTGCGCACCCAATTGGGTGTAGATGTTTCCACAGCTGAGCAGTTTTTTATAATAATAGGTAGCCGAGTCGCGCTGTTCCTTACGGGCATAATAGTCGGCCAGCATGAAGAAAAGCGCGCTTCGGTTGGTGTCGTTGACATAGTCGAGAGCCGGAAAGAGCAGTTTTCTTGCTTCTTCCAGATAGTTGCGGTAGAGACAGAAGGCTGCTATCTGGCTTTCCACGTCGCGCTGCATGGCCTCATTCCGCGAAGCAACGGCCAGCAGTTGTGCCTGCCTGAAGAAAACCATGCAACTGTCCTCGCGGTCGTCCGTAGCCCGATAAACGTTGCCCAAGTCACGAAGGTCGTAAATCAGTCCCAGCGTGTCGTTGTTGCGCAAATCGGTTTCGTAAGCCTTTCGATAGCATTCAAGTGCGCGTTCTTGCAGTCGCTGGTCAAAATAGAGCGTTCCCATGCGGCTATACACCAGCGCTTTCAGACTGTCGGTGGTGGCCAAACGTGCTGCTTTTTGCAGTTTTTCAAGTGCTGCTGGCGCATCCCCTTGCTCCATCAGCCGTTTTGCTTCATTGCATTCGGCCACTCCGGCCTGCCTATTGGTACAGGCGCAGGCTGTCACCAGTATGATGATAAGTAAGTACAGTTGTTTCATTCGTTTACGTTTATTCTGGCTGTGGACACACTACAACGGGCGGCTGATGAACCCATGCCTCGACAATGGTTTTCACCTCTTCTATCGGACGGTTGTTGAGGAAATTGGTAAGCGACACCTCCACCTGACAACCTTGAATTACTGGTCTGCATACCGCCGGAAGAATTCCAGAGTAGCCAAGCCCCCATTCTTCATACATTCGCGGACCGGTTTGCGTTTGTTTGATATAAATGTATGAGTCGTTTGAATCTCCTTCCAACAGCAAAAAGTCAGACAGTTCTTTTGCCTCTATATCATTGTTTGTCACAATCATACAGCTGGCCGAAGTGCAACGTTCCCCTTCGATTTCTATATAGAAACAAGCCTCGTAGTCGAAACGTTCTTTCGGGTCAACAAACCGGAAAAAATAGCGCAGCTCACCGTCGGCAACATTTCCCCACCATCCCCGATTGCGCAGGTTGGAAATCGAGGGTCTCACAAACACGATGCTGTCAACCGTCTGCACGTCGTAGGGTGGAAAGGCACCGATGATGAATCCACCTGGCACGAAATCCACCGACTGCGTATTGTGTATGTCGTAAGCCTCGCACACATCGGGCAGGCATACGTACATGGCTGTTTGTGCCGAGGCTCTCTGCCCGGACAACGTAAGCACAAGACTAATAAACAAAAGAATCCTTTGCATAACAAGATACAAAGGAAACGCTTTTTTATGAATTGACCAAACTTTGCAGTACACAAACAGTACACAAGGCCTATGGATTCAACATTTTGTGGCCTTTGCGTATATAAATGCCTTTCTGCATCTTTGTTCCTCGCACTTTTCTCCCTTGCAGGTCGAATGTGGCATTTGCACCAGTTTCTTTCGCGCCGCTCAGGGTCATTCCGTTGCCTATAGCATTTGTTCCGTTGTTGACAGGTATCATGGATTGAGGCTCTGTAAGCACCATGATGCTGCTGCCTACCCACAGGTAGAGCCGCCCTTGATGGCAGGTCATGCCACCTATTGCGCCTATTTCTTTTGCAAACTCCCGCGGAATGTAGTAAATGGCATTCCATGAGCGTCCGCCGTTGTCAGACCTGAACACCATTGCCTGCTGTTTCCATTCCTCATATTTCCCAGGGAAGGGGCTGCCGCAGGCATATACAAAGTCGGGATGCAAGTCGTCGAAAACAGCATTGCTGAACTGGAAACCAGGGAAGCCTACACTGCTGAAGCGCCAGCTGTGGCCACCGTCCTCAGAGAAAGCCATGCCATAGCCCATGCCTGCCACCATTTCGCCTTCGGCGGTGGGGCTGAAGGCCATGCTGTTGACCTCTGGGTACATGCGGTCATCATCTTCCACCATTCCGCCGTCGTCAACCAAGAAGTCTGTTTCCACCCACGTGCTCATATTGTCGGTCGTAAACGACACGAACGGGCAGATGCAATCTACAAACATATTGAGCCCGTAAGCAACAGCATTGGCCTCGTTCTGCAGATTGAATGCCAGCGATACTTCTCCGCTGAACTTACCGGTCGGGTGCCAAGTTGCCCCGAAGTCATCAGAAGAAAGCAACTCAACAAACATATCATACGTATCAGGCATTTTGCATTTGTAAAGCCGTTGGCTGTGCAAGGGATTCTGATGCAGTCTAAGTCCCCGTACATTGGTTGTCAGGAAGAGATTTCCCGATTTCACAAAGTCATACACCGCCACGTCGCCATCATAGAAGTTTTGCCAACCTTCGTTATCGGTAAGCGAGTAACCGCTGATGCCATGGTCAGACGACACGAAAATGCTATTGCCATAAATGCGCAGCTGATGAATAGGCGCGTTGAAGGCTATGGTGTTGACTTGAGCGCTGTTAACCGCCGATTGAAACGGCTGACCAATAGCACACATGCACAAAAGCAATGCACAACACGTAAAGAAAAACTTCTTCATAAGCCAGTTTGATAATTTGGTTCTGTTCTTCTGTTTGAATCTGTGCTGCAAAATTAGTAATTGTTTTTGTCCCTTCCAAATTTCTGAGTACACAAATAGTAAACAGCCTGTTCACAACAAGTACCCAACTGTCAAAAGACGAACAGCCGCTTTCCTGCACCGGTAAAAGACAGATAGAAATGTATTGAAACGGCAAAGAAATATAATTGCGCATCTCTGTGTGAGAGAAAAGGGAAATGTTAAAATCGGAAAAAGTGTGCACAATATGTGCACAAAATATGTGGAAGCGAACGCAAAGAAGGTTTGTTTTCATTGCCGGGTGTTAGTTTTTTATTGTTCAGGCCGCTAAACCCGTGCTGTTATTGACGCTGAAAGCGTCACCGCTCAGTAACCGTAGTGTCCGCAGGACCTGCGGTAAACGATGCACAGAAAACAGCACTCTACCGGAGTGCCCCACTGAGGAGAAAGGCGACCCCTTCAGGGTCGGTGTCGTGGTCCGTGGCTGTCCGGGGGTGCTGCGCACCACCCGGTTACTGAGCGGTGACGCTTTCAGCGTCCCAAAAATATTCTTTATAAGAAACGGTGGAAAGCATATACCCCGACTTCCTTTTTCTATATATGCGCTTTAGAAACACAAACCTGCGCTTTAGAAACACAAACATACACTCTACGAATGCAAAGTGTAGGTTTACACATAAATTCTCTAGAAAATTTGCGCGTAAAGCACTGCTTTGTGTTTGCCATGAAAAGAAACAGAGGAATAACTCCGCACATGGCCATTGGGAAATGAGAAATGGGAAATGAGAAATGAGAAATGGGAAATGAGAAATGGCTGGTGGCAGGTGACAGATGGGAACATCAAAATGTGAACAGGCTATACCTGCTCCCCTTGAAAGGTTTCGGCAATACGGATGGCCTCGGCACGGGCGGGTTTTCCCGTGGGCGTAAGGGGCAGTTGGCTGACGGGAAT
>JAFZSI010000063.1 GCA_017619445.1 Prevotella sp. | reverse complement strand
TAGCAGTTCCTTTAATCTGGTTATTGTAGCAATCAAGCTGCGTCAATGCCGTGTTCTTTGAAACGTCGAGCGAGGTCAGCTGGTTCCAGCCGCAATTAAGATATGTCAATGCCGTGTTCTTCGACACGTCGAGCGAGGTCAGCTGGTTGCCATAGCAATAGAAGTACGTCAATGCTGTGTTCTTCGACACGTCAAGCGAAGTCAGCTGGTTGTAGGAGCACTCAAGATACGTCAATACTGTGTTCTTTGACACATCAAGCGAAGTCAGGTAGTTGTCTAAGCAATTGAAGTACGACAATGCCGTGTTCTTTGAAACGTCAAGCGTGGTCAGCTGGTTCCAGTAGCAATATAGTTCCGTCAATGCTGAGTTCTTCGACACGTCAAGCGAAGTCAGCTGGTTGCCGTAGCACTCAAGCTTCGTCAATGCTGTGTTCTTCGACACGTCAAGTGAAGTCAGCTGGTTCCAGTTGCAATAAAGCCCCGTCAATGCTGTGTTATTCGAAACGTCTAGCGAGGTCAGCTGGTTCAAAGTACAATTAAGATATGTCAATGCTGTGTTATTCGAAACGTCTAGCGAGGTCAATTGGTTAGATTCGCAGTGCAACACTTCCAGAGCAATGAAATACTCAATGCCTTTCAAGTTGGAGATGTTTTCAGACATAACATTGATCTCTGTTACCGCCGCTATTTCCTCTTCCGTCAGCACACCGTCTTGGCCGTAGTCCTGAGCCAGCACCCAGCTGCGGAAGTTATCATCGGGGAAATTTGTCTTGTCGATGGCGATGCCGGAAGAAGTGGAAGATGATGCTACGACGGGACGGACAGATCGACCGTCGTAGCGGCTACCGTCGCCCAATTGCGCGAAGCCGCCGGTGAAGAGCATTCCGTCCGCACTGCCCTGGTAGCTTTCAGTGAGCGATGACGACCAGTAGTGGCCGTTCGAGCCCGCGCCGGTCAAGTTGTCGTCCCAGCGGTTGCCAGCTGCGGGAAGGAAGATAGAGGCTCCGTTAGAACCAGTAAACCTGCGGCCATTCACGCCATTCTCAGTGGTCCATTCACTGGTGCAGTTGTCGAGCAGTTCCTTCACCTGGTCAATGCTCGGCATCACCCACGGACTGCCCCAGTTGGCCGTGGCAGCATCGTACTGTGTGCCGGCGATGTTCTTACCGATGTCGGATGTACTATTACCATCCCAGAAAAGGTAATTAATATTGCTATATGTACTCTTCTCCGTAGTCTCTCCCCAGGCATAATAACCGCCATAGTCCTCAGGCTTTGATGCGCCCACGTTGCAGCATGCCCACTTGGTGCCGGAAGGCAGGCCGAGTTCAATCATGTGGGGGTGGTTATTGTCGGGACATTGCGCGCTGGCCATCGTAGGCAGCAGCATGAGTGTGCAAGCGAGCAGTAGTCGTTGGATGCTCTTTGCAGTAAATGATAAGTGTTGTTTTTTCATGATAAAATGTTTTAGAAATAAATTACTATTTCAGTCCAAAGGTCTCGCGAAAAAAGACAGAAAAAGAAAACGTGGACTGATTACTTCGTCTACGTTCACCTGGTATCGCCAAACACCATACAACTCTAAACGAGCAAAAGCCCACGCCTTTCAGCGTGAGCATCCTTTCTTTTACTCTGAGTTGTTCTTTAAATTTGGCGAATTTGGTGAACAAGATTCAAGCGGACGCTTCAATTCCTATATGTCTTTGTTATATGTTTATGTCATGGGCAATATGTTTATGATGGTTATGTGCTATTGGTTGATTGTATTTCTTGCTGCAAAGATAATAAAAGTTTCTGAAAGTTAGTACGGTTTTCCTTATGTTTTTTCGTCAATTTGGCAGACAGGCCAAAAGACAGGCGAAAAGACTCTCTAACCTCTGTACCTCTGTGTGAGAAATTTTCTTCCGCTTCTCAGCGTGAAAAATGGCAAATGTTAAAATCGGGAAAAGTGTGCACAATATGTTCACAAAACGAACGGGAGAGGTAGAATTGACTTTTAGGAAAAAGGAACGTATGCTTTGGAACGGTAAAGAATCGCTTTGTTTTCGCAGATATATGCTTTACGAACGCAAAGTGATGCTTTACGCCCAAATTTTCTAGAAAATGTGAACGTAAAGTATTGTGTTGTTATTAGGTCTTTTGGAAATAGAATTGTGGCGTCAGCCTTTGAGGTTGTAGGCAATGATGTCTTTCACCACCTCGCTGCCCACGATGATGCCGGCTGCTGCTGGCACAAAGGCGTTGCTGGGGGGTGGTTGTTGGGTGTTGGTTGTTGGTTGTTGGTTGTTGGGGGTGAGGGGTTGGGTGTTAATGGGCTGTTCGTCGCTGAACACCACTTTCAGGTGGTTGATGTTGAACTTGCGTAGTTTTTTCCTTACGATTTTGGCCAGGGGGTCTGTATGAGTCTCGCTGATGTCTGTGGCACTCATGGCGGCGGGATTCATCTTCCTGGCGGCTCCCATGCTGCTGATGACGGGTATGCCCTGTTCGTGGCAGCGGCGTATGATTTCCACCTTTGCGCTGACGGTGTCGATGCAGTCAACAACGTAGGTGAATTGTGAAAGGTCTATCTGCCCGGCATTCTCGGGCAGATAGAACATGGCCAGCGGTGTCACTTTGCACAGCGGGTTGATGTCGGCGATGCGTTTGGCAATGACATCTACTTTCAGCTGTCCGATGGTGCTGTGCAAGGCAATAATCTGGCGGTTGAGGTTGGTGATGTCAACGCGGTCGTTGTCAATCACGGTGATGCTGCCCACGCCGCTGCGTGCCAACACCTCAACGGCATAGCCGCCCACGCCGCCCACGCCGAAGACTGCCACATGACTGCGGGCAAGTGCTTGCATGGCTTCTGGGCCTACAAGCATCTCGGTGCGGGCAAAGGGGTGACTATCGCGTTGCATAGTAGTGGAATACGCTACGCGTGGCGGTGTAGAGCGTCTTGTCGTCTATGGTGTAGTTGTAGGGTATGAGGAAGAACTCCAGGGCGCGGTCATTTGCGCTATAGAGGCCGAGCGAGGCAACGCTTTGGTTCTCAATCACGGAGGACAGCTGGAACGCCATGAGAATGGAGTGCTCGCTGCCGTCTTCGTAGGTGTATTTCACCCTCATTCCCTCTATGGGCATGAGCTGAAATCCGTAGTAGCTGGTGTTGTCGCTGACGCGATAGGGGTAGAGCTTGACTTTTACCGTGCAGTCGGGAGCTTTGGCCAATGCTTTTTCCATATACTCGTCTTTGTTGGTGAGTATGTGGAGCAGCAGCTTGGGTGAAACGTTGAGCGTCAGCGTTGAGTCGGATGCTGTGATGCTGCAGCGTGAGTTCATGGTTGAGTCAACGGCTATGGAGTCAACTCCCATGCGGTTTTTGGCGTAGTAGTGCAGCAGGTTTTTACCCGTGTATGTACCTTGCACCGTCTTCAAATACTGTGCTGCCTCTTCTGAAGTGAGTCCTGTAGCCGAGTTCTTGCTATCATCTTTGAGGCAGGATGTAACGCTAAGCATCATTGCGAAGCAAAGCATCCATAACAATGTTGTTCTTGTTTTCATGTCCTTATTGTTATTATATTGTTTTTTGGGGGTACGAGGGGAGGAACCCACCCCAGCCCTCCCAAAGGGAGGGAGAATTATAAATTGTCAAATAACAAAATAAACAAATAAATTGTAAATTGTCAATTGTCAAATTGTAAATCCCTTTTACTTTCTAAACGAGCGGGTTGCAGAAACCTTGCACGTTGAAGTGTTAAATTTTCTTGCTTTCCGAGTGCAGCAGGTTCATAAACTCCTGGCGCGTCTTGGCCTGGTTGAAAGCACCGCAGAACTCGCTGGTGGTGGTGATGGAGTTTTGCTTTTCCACGCCCCGCATTTGCATGCACATGTGTTTGGCCTCGATGACCACCATTACGCCGAGGGGCTTGAGCGTGTCCTGTATGCACTGGCGTATTTGTAGGGTCATGCGTTCCTGCACCTGCAGCCGGTGGCTGTAGATGTCAACTACCCGTGCTATTTTCGACAAGCCGGTGATATAACCATTGGGAATGTAGGCCACATGCACCTTGCCGTAGAATGGCAGCATGTGGTGTTCGCACAGGGAGAAGAAGTCGATGTCCTTGACAATCACCATCTGGCTGTAATCTTCCTTGAAAAGTGCGTCGGTGAGCACCTGGTGCGCGTCCATGGCGTAGCCTCGTGTAAGTACCTGCATGGCCTTTGCCACGCGCATGGGTGTTTTTTGCAGTCCTTCGCGGTCGGGATTTTCTCCTAAAAGTGTCAAGATGTCGTGATAGTGGGCTGCAAGCTGGTCGAGTCCCTCACGGAATTCTGTTTCTGGATTCATGCTTTTAATACTGAACGCTGATTTTGCCTTTCACCACACATGCCTGCTTATAGCCCATGGCACGTATGTTTTTCAATACTTTGTTGGCTTCTGCCAATGAGCGGAAGTTGCCCACGCGGCATTTCCACTGAGGTGAATAGAAATGAACATAGACGGGCAGCTCGGGATAGCGCATCTTGATGTCGCGCCCTGCCTGTTCGGCCTTCTGTTTGTCAGCACGCGAATTGCCGCCTGCGAATGCCTGAACGCGGTAGCCCGTCACTTTGTAGCTGTTGCGCATCACCTTCTTGCGCATATCGACGGTGGTAGTCTCGCTCTCGTCCTCGTTTGTTGAGGAAGAGGAGCTGATGTCTGGCCGTCGTGTTTCTGTTTCTGTCCGCCGTGTTTCTGTCTCCGTTCGCCGTGTTTCTGATTCGGTGGTTGTGCCCGAAGGTGTGTAATGCGTGGTGGTTTCAGTGGCTGTTTGCCGTGTCTCAGTATTGCCGGTGCCTGTAACAGGAGTTGTTGCGGGCGCAGCGGGTTTCTGTCCGTTAACCAATTCGTCGATGGCTTGGCTTTGCGACACGGTTACTTTGCCCTCGCCCGTCTTTTGTTGCTTGACGTGCTCGAGGAATGTCTGTGCGTTTGCTGTCATCGAAAATCCGAGTGCAAACATCACAATGGCGACGAATTGTTTCATGGTTGTAATAGTTTTAGATGATTCGTTTAGGGTTGAAGGGAGGGTGGAGAATCCTTTTTCGCGCATCATGCATCGTATGAAATACTGGATGTTGATGTTTTGACGAGAATCCTTCACCCGCCCGTCAGTTCTATTGGAAAAGGCTTACTTCTTCCAGGCGTCGATGATGCCCTTAAAGTCGGCTGCCTTCAGCGATGCGCCTCCGATAAGTCCACCGTCGATGTCGGGCTTTGCAAACAGCTCGGGAGCGTTGCTTGCCTTGCAGCTGCCGCCATAGAGGATGGTAGTGTCGTCGGCCACAGCCTCGCCATATTTCTCGGCGATGATGCTGCGGATGTAGGCGTGAATTTCCTCTGCCTGCTCAGCGGTAGCGGTCTTGCCTGTACCGATGGCCCAGATGGGTTCGTATGCAATGACAATCTTGCGGAAGTCTTCCTCGCTGAGGTTGAACACGCTGCCTTCGAGTTCGGCCTTCACCACTTCGTTCTGCTTGCCGGCCTCGCGCTCTTCCAGGCTTTCGCCAATGCAGAAGATTACCTTTAGGTCGTTCTTCTGTGCGAGCAGCACTTTCTCACGCAGGATTTCGGGAGTTTCCTTGTAGTATTCGCGGCGCTCGGAGTGTCCCAGAATGACGTATTGTGCACCGGTTGATTTCACCATGTCGGCACTCACCTCGCCTGTGAATGCTCCCTTCTCCTTGTCGGCGCAGTTTTCTGCACCCAGTCCGATGATGTCCTGGTCGAGGAATTGTGCGATGCTTGCCAGATGGATGAATGGCGTGCAGATGACAACTCCGCAGTTGGGCTTGTCGGCAGCGAGTGTTTCGTTGAGCTCCTTAGCGAGTGCGATACCGTCTTGCAGGTTCATGTTCATTTTCCAGTTGCCTGCTACAATTTTCTTTCTCATTTTCTTTTTTACTTAATTATGTTGGTTGAACTTCGTTTTCTTTTTCATTCTCCACATCTTTCTCCCCTTCATGTGCTCCTTCGCTTGTTTCTTCCTCGGCCTCCTTCTTTTCCTGGTTCCTCAGCCATCTTCTGCGCTTAATCCACTTGGTCCAAGCCCAGAGGCGGTCGGCCAGGGTGAGCAGGAAGAGCGGCAATACGAACAGCAGCACTATTGTCAGAATCTTGCCAGGCACAGAGTCGGTTGGCATTTGCCCGATAGAGAGCCTTTCGAGTGGCAATTGCGTGTTTGCCTGTTCGATTTGCGGGTAGTTGTTGTGGCTCCATTTCCTGATGATGGTTCCCTTTTTCAACAATAGCAGTCCGGGGTTGCTGCGTATGATGGTTTTCAGCGTGGTCTCATCGGTGATGCAGAATTTGTATTCTGCTCCCGTGATGTCGCGCCAATGTTGTATGGCGTCGTCGCTGCTTGCCGTGAGGCAGTAGAACGGATAGTTGTGCTGCTGGCAGTATTCGTGCAGCTGGTCGATGTCGGCAAAGTTGCTGTCGCTTGCATCCTCCAAATGGGGTGAGATGAGCAGGAAGGTGTAGCCCTTGTACTGCAGCACCTGGTCGGTAATGTCCTCGCCCGTCTCAGCCTCTTGTATGCTGAAATCGTGAATGGGTGGCACATAGCCTTCTTCCACCTGCACAGTCTTTGAGTCGATGAACGTCCATGTGGAGTCGGGATAGTCGGCCAGCGTGAATGTCTTCCGCTCTCCGTCTTTCTCCATGATGAACGTGGTTTCGAACACAGGCTGTTTGGCGTCTTCAGGCATCTCCATGCCTTTGGGTATGTTGGCGCCGATGTGATAGGGGCGGAAATCGAATATCGGCAGGTCATACAGACACCATACGCTGGTGAGCAATATGAACAATGCCGTAAAGTTGATGACAATGCCCTGGTTGGTTTTCGAAATGAACCTCACCATTCGCAACGGCCATTTGGCTAGCACCACCGCACACGCCAACAGCACCACGTTCTTGAGGAATGTCTGCCAGTTGGTGAGCACCACAGCATCGCCGAAGCATCCGCAGTCCTTCACAGGATTGGCCAACGCCAGCCACAGCGTGATGGGCGTCATCACTATCATCAGCACCAGCGCAATGCGTGAGCTGAGGCGGCGGTAGATGGCAAACAGCAGGAATATGCCGATGCAAAATTCCAACGCCGCAAGCAGCACCGACAGCACGAGCGCCACTGTGGGCGACATAAGCGCACTCATGTTGAGCGCTTCTAAATAGTCGCCAATCTTGTATTGAGTGCCCAGCGGGTCAACGGCTTTCACATAGCCCGAGAAGATGAAGGTAAGTGCCAGTATCAGCCGGCACAGGTTGACCGTGAACATGTTGTCGAACAGTTTCTTCATTTCTCTTTCTTCTACGCTGGGAAACGTCTGTCTTTAGTTAATTATCTGACAATCAATTGTCAATTCTCAATTATCACTCCTTTCCTTCCCCGAGTTTGATGCAGCCGAACACGGCATAGTTGATGATGTCCATATAGTTGGCGTCAATGCCCTCTGATACGAGTGTCTGGCCGCTGAGGTCCTCTATCTCCTTGACACGCTGAATTTTGGTCAGGATGAAGTCGGTGTAGCTGCTCACACGCATCGACCGCCACGCCTCGTCGTAGTCGTGGTTCTTTTTCAGCATCAGCTCAAGAGCCTCTACTGCAAAGCGGTCGTAAAGCGCCATTGCCTCCTCGTTGCTCACATCCACCGTGTCGGCATAGCCGCGGTCCAACTGAATGAGGCCCACGATGCCATAGTTGATGAGTGCCACGAATTCTGGTCTGATGCCCTCGCCCACAAGCGACTCCTGCTTGATTTCGAGCGAGCGGATGCGCTTGGCCTTGATGAACAGTTGGTCGGTGAGCGATGAGGGGCGCAGTATGCGCCACGACGCGCTGTAGTCGTGCAGTTTCTTCTCAAACAGGGCACGGCATTCGGCCATCACTGCCTTGAACTGTTGTTCAGTTTGTTGCGTTTCTTTTGCCATTCTTATATTAATATCGGTGCAAAGGTACGATTTAGTGAGCAAAAAGCCAAATTTTATTTGTGCTTTTTCGAACGTGAGTACCTTCGAGGCATTCAAAGGTACGATTTAGTGAGCAAAAAAGCCAAATATATTTGAATATTTCTGCCCCTATTCTTCTTTCTGCTTCTTGTGAATATACTTGATTTTGGCGCACTGCATGTCGAACTGCACCTGCAGCGAGTCGCGTTTCATGCGCAACCGTGTCACGTTGGTCAGCTGTCCGGCAGTTGCCGTGCCGTTGGCATGAGCCTGTTCTGCCTGGCGTTTCTGTGCCTCGTATGTTCGCTTTGTTGCCTGTAACGTGCTGTCTGTCAGCGCAAGTTCTTCCTCTGCGCGTTTCAGTTCTGCATCCTGATGCAGTTTCAGGGCTTTCTTGCGTGCGTCGATGGCTTTAGGAAACTGTTTGCGAAGCGAGTCGATAGTGGCTAATGCAGCATCATATTGCTTGTTGTCAAACTGCTGCTGCGCTGTTTGCAGCATTTCCTCTGCCTTTTGGTTGGTGTCGTCGGTGTGGCATGATGCACAGATGATGCAGATTGTGCAGATAATGCTGGCTGCAAAGACATTTATCTTTTTCATATTCGTGGTTTGTGGATGATTTTTGGTGCAAAGATACAAAAAAGTTCAAAGTTCAAAGTTCAGAGTTCAAAGTTTTTCGTACCTTTGACTTCGTCGAAGGTCCTTTCGCTCGGAAAAACAAAGAAAAAACACATTTTCCTTTGCTTTTCCCTCACTTAGTTGTACCTTTGCAGCCGTTTTAATGCCGAACGATTGATGAGACAGCTTTCCAACGCAGATTTAGCACAGATTTTAGACCAGGAGATTTTCCGCCAGATAGGTGCCGCAGCCGATAGGCTGGGGATGGAGTGCTATGTGGTTGGTGGTTATGTGCGCGACTTGTTTTTGGAGCGTCCCAGCAACGACATCGACGTGGTGGTTGTTGGCAGCGGCATTGCTGTGGCCAATGAGCTGAAACACATGCTTGGACATCGCGCCCACCTGAGTGTGTTCAAGAATTTCGGAACGGCACAGGTAGTTGTTCGGGGGTACGGTGGTGCGGAGCTACGAGAGTACGAGACTTGTTATTCCAGTGGAGACTCAAGTGAAGAGAAAAATAACGTACCCCCGTACCCCCGTACCTCCGTACCTCCGATACTTGAGGTGGAATTCGTCGGTGCCCGCCGTGAGAGCTACAGCCATGATTCGCGCAAGCCTATTGTGGAGGACGGCACCTTGGAGGACGACCAGAACCGCCGCGACTTCACCATCAACGCCCTTGCCGTCTGTCTGAACCATGAGCGCTTCGGCGAGTTGGTTGACCCGTTCGATGGTGTGTGGGACCTGGAGGACGGCATCATCCGTACCCCCCTCGACCCCGACATCACCTTCAGCGACGACCCTCTGCGCATGTTGCGCTGCATTCGTTTTGCCACGCAGCTGAACTTCTACATCGAGGACGAGACATTCGAGGCTTTGGAGCGCAACGCCCAGCGCATCAGCATCATCAGCGGCGAGCGCATCCAGGAGGAACTCAACAAAATCATGCTCACACGCACACCCAGCAAGGGGTTCGTGGACTTGCAGCGCAGCGGACTCCTGCAGCTCATCCTGCCCGAGCTCTCAGCACTCGACATTGTGGAGAAACGCAACGGACGTGCACACAAAAACAATTTCTACCACACGCTTGAGGTGCTCGACAATGTAGCCAAGGTGCGCCCAGAAGCCGAATCGCTCTGGCTGCGCTGGGCCTCGCTGCTTCACGACATAGGCAAGACGCGCTCCAAGCGCTGGGACCCGCTTGTGGGGTGGACATTCCACAACCACAACTTCATTGGTGCCAAGATGGTGCCCGAATTGTTCCGTCGCCTCAAGCTGCCGCTCGATGCCAAAATGAAATATGTGCAGAAGCTTGTGGACTTGCACATGCGCCCCATTGTCATTGCCGATGAGGAAGTTACCGACAGCGCCGTGCGCCGCCTGCTCAACGATGCCGGCGACGACATTGACGACCTGATGACCCTCTGCGAGGCCGACATCACCTCGAAGAACGAAGTGCGCAAGGCCCGCTTCCGCGAGAACTTCCGCATGGTGCGCGAGAAACTCACAGACCTCAAGGAGAAAGACTACAAACGCCTGCTGCAGCCTGTCATCGACGGCAACGAAATCATGCAGATGTTCAATCTCAAGCCCTCGCGCGAAGTGGGAACACTCAAGCAGACCCTCAAGGATGCCGTCCTCGACAACCGCGTACCCAACGAACGCGAACCTCTCATGCAACTGCTCATGCAGAAAGCCCGCGAGATGGGGTTGGCGAAGGTTGAACAGTGATTGAATGAAGCGTCTTTAATGGGGGATAGGAAAGAAATTAGAATAATTGGAATAATTCCACCACAAAAACAATAATTCTTTGGATAATTATATTAATTATTCCAATTATTCTAATTCGTTTCCGAAATCAAAACTAACGCATCATTTCACCAGCACCTTCTTGCCGTTCTTGATAAACACGCCCTTCGTAGGAACCCCTCCTGGCCTCCCCGAAGGAGAGGAAATAACCCGCTGGCCATTCAGGTTATACATCGGCGAATTATCAATTGTCAATTGTCCATTATCAATTGCCTCAATGCCGTTCTCGCCGCCTACAACCTCGATGCCGTAAATCTTCAGCGAACCGCTGCCGCTGGCTTTCTTCATGCCCTTGGCTCCGGCAGAGTTCGTGCCACCATAAATATATACATAGGTATCTTCCGTCACATCATACGGGAACGAGATGGTCAGCTTGCCGTTCAGCACCATCGTGATGGGCTTTTTGTTGCCAATCTTCACCTTCAGCACCATGTCGCCAGTGGTCTCGGCCTCCACGTTTATTGTGCCCTCACCCGCAGGAACCATGAACACAATGCCGTTGTAACCCTCCTTGAAGTCGTCGCCGAAAATGTCCTGGCCGTTAATGAACGAGTCGTCCGTGGGTGAGTTCACCACGATGCAACCTCCCGTAGCATCATAGCTGCCGTCATTGATGTTGAAATAAACATTATCCACCACATTGCCGTCAAGGTTGGTGTTCTCGTCAATCTCGTTGCCGATGTTAATCACCTCACCCTCGTCAACAGGAGAGATTGTCTGTTCGTCGCTGCCCTCGTATTCAATCCATTTACCATTTGTATCGGTTGCATAAACCGTCCATCCCTTCTTCTTAGCGGCAATCACCTGCAAAGTCGTAATGACGTTTTGGTCGTTGTTATCTTTAAAATATTTTACATACAACTTTCCGTCGCCCACGGTCGGAAGACTTTCCACTAACTTACCCATCTCCGTCACTTTGATTCGGTTGCTGAAGCACGAAAGCACCGTCAATGACAAATTATTAGACACGCCGAGTGTGGTCAGCTGGTTATCTTGACAATATAGCTCTGTCAATGCCACATTTTTCGACACGTCAAGCGTGGTTAGCTGGTTGCCTTGGCAAACAAGCGATGTCAATGCAGTATTCTGCGAAACGTCGAGCGAAGTCAACTGGTTGTAGCGACACCAAAGCCGCTCCAATACAGCATTTTTTGATACGTCGAGTGAGGTTAGCTTATTGTTGTAGCAATAAAGTACTATCAGTGCCGTATTCTTTGATACGTTGAGCGAGGACAGCTTGTTGTCCATGCACCATAGCTCTGTCAATGCAGTGCATCCAGACACGTCAAGCATGGTCAGCTGGTTCCAGTAGCAATATAGTTCCGTCAATGCTGAGTTCTTCGACACGTCAAGCGAAGTCAGCTGGTTGCCTAAGCACTCAAGCTTCGTCAATGTTGTGTTCTTCGACACGTCAAGTGAAGTCAGCTGGTTCCAGTTGCAATAAAGCCCCGTCAATGCTGTGTTCTTCGAAACGTCAAGCGAGGTCAATTGGTTAGATTCGCAGTGCAACACTTCCAGAGCAGTGAAATACTCAATGCCTTTCAAGTTGGAGATGTTTTCAGATATAACATTGATCTCTGTTACCGCCGCTATTTCCTCATCAGTCAGCACTCCGTCTTGGCCGTAGTCCTGAGCCAGCACCCGGCTGCGGAAGTTATCATCGGGGAAATTTGTCTTGTCGATGGCGATGCCGGAAGAAGATGCCGTGAAGTATCCCGGCTGTCCGGGCTTGTCAATGCGTGCGTACTCGGCATCAGTGTGTTTTACATCAAATACTGTCCCATTGCCGCCGACAAGACTTGTACAAACTTCAAACATAAAACTACTCCAGGTTACGCTTGCCGTACTCCAGTCGTCTCCTGCATAGATAGTTGTCAAATTTGAACAACCACGGAACATATCACTCATATAAATCACGTTGGATGTATTGAAGCCGCTCAAGTCAAGACTCGTCAAACTGGAACAACCGTAGAACATACCAACCATATACAATACGTTGGACGTATCGAAGCCACTCAAGTCAAGGCTCGTCAAACCAGAACAACCAGAGAACATACCGCCCATATCCGTTACGTTGGACGTATTGAAACTGCTCACGTCAAGGCTCGTCAAACCAGAACAATTACCAAACATATAAGCCATGCTTTCCACGTTGGACGTATCGAAGCCACTCACGTTGAGTCTCGTCAGGCTGGAGCAGTTGTAAAACATGGCGCCCATATTCTTCACGTTGTCGGTATTGAGGTTTTCCATACCAATGATGTTTGTAAGTGCAGAGCAATACATGAACCAACTGTCCGTACTAGTGGGCCTGTAGTCGGCGAACGACGCATCAATGACGGCTGTCGAGGCAGTACCATAGGGCGAACTGGCCCCACCGCTGATAATACCGTTAGAACAATAAATGTCAATGCCTCCACGGGTAGCCTTGTTGCTGTCGTAATAGAAAGTAACGGTCTGGCCTCCGTCGCTCAGCACGGCGTAAGGCTCGGATTGTGCGGATGCTGTCAACGACAGCAGCGTCATCAGAAATGATAATACTTGTTTTTTCATGATTATTTGTGTTTAGGTTATTGATTATGGGTAATGGTACGTGGGTGTCTCACCCGCGGCAATCGCAACACCTGCTGAAGAAAGCCTGCGGCAACCGCAGGTGAGACACCTGCGTACCATGAATAAATTCAGTCCAAAAGCCTTAGGAAAAGAAGACAGAAAAAGAAAACGTGGACTGATTACTTCGTCTACGTTACCTGCGGCATCGCCAAACACCTTAACAACCATATACGAGTAAAAGCCCACGCCTTCGGGCGTGAGCATCCTTGCTTTTACTCTTGGTTGTTACTTAATATTGGCGATATTTCAGGTAACAAGATTCAAGCGGACGCTTCAATTTCTATATGTCTTTGTTATGTTTTTATGTCATGGGCATTGTGTTTAAATGGTTTTAATATGCTATGATGAATGGTTTCTTGCCGCAAAGATAAGAAAAAGAATTGAAAGTTGTTACGGTTTTCCCCATTTTTTCTTTGACAGAGAGTTTTTTCGACAGAGAGACAAAGAGACTTTTAGACGTTAATGGCCATTAATGGCTCATTAATTATTCATTAATAAATTAACGGCAGATTAATGGATGATTAACGGAAATTAATGTTCAAAGCTCAAAAGGTCCTCTGTGTGAGGAAAGGGGGAAATGTTAAAATCGGGAAAAGTGTGCACAATATGTTCACAAAAAGAATTGGGGGAGGTAGAATTGAAGATAGGGAAAAGGAACGTATGCTTTGGAATGGTAAAGAACCGCTTTGTTTTTCTATACCTGCACTTTACGAACGCAAAGCGAAGGTTTACGAATTAATTTTCTAGATAATTTGAGTCTAAAGCGATGCTTTGTGTCGGGTAGGGGAAACTTGCGCCGGCTAAACCCGCAAAATAGGGGATGAATATGGGGAAAAACAGTGGCCAAGGGCAGGCTGGTTGTTATAAGTGTCGTTAATCCACTATAAAAAACATTAAAAAGGCGCGGGGGAGTTTTCCCGTACCTTATTATTTGTGTATCTTTGCATTTTGGAAACTGAACAGGAAAAAATAGTTTTGCCCCCTCCCAACCTCCCCCCGTTGGTGAGGTGATGAGGAAATGAGGAGGGGGAGGAGGGGATGGTTAAGATATGAATAAAAATCAACAAATAATTATTGTAAAACTGTTATGAGAAAAAAGATTTTGATTTTGAGTGTGGCCGTTGCCGCACTGTTAGTGTCGTGTGGCGGAAAGAAGGGCGGTGGTATGCCCGCTTTCGGTGACAACGAGTATCCCGTGGTGACCGTGGGGACGCAAAGTGCTGCCATGCAGACCACTTATCCTGCAACCATCAAGGGTATTCAGGACGTGGAAATCCGTCCGAAGGTGTCGGGCTTCATCACCAGGGTTTGCGTGCGCGAGGGTCAGACCGTCGGGCGCGGACAGCTGCTGTTTGTCGTCGACAACGAGACCTATCAGGCTCAGGTGCGCCAGGCACAGGCTTCTGTCAACACTGCCACCGCGCAGTGCAACACAGCGAAGCTGACCTACGACAACAGCCAGAAACTGTTTGAGAACAAGGTGATTGGTGACTTTGAGCTGCAATCTGCGAAGAACGCCTACGAGAGTGCGAAGGCAGGACTGTCGCAGGCTCGTGCCGCACTGGCATCTGCCCGTGAGCAGCTGAGTTTCTGCTATGTGAAGAGTCCGGCAAGCGGTGTCATCGGTAGCCTGCCCTACAAGGTGGGTGCACTGGTGAGTGCCTCGAGCATGCCTGCGCTGACCACGGTGTCGAACATCAACACTATGGAGGTGTATTTCTCCATGACCGAGCGCGACATTCTGAACATGACCAAGGTGGCTGGTGGCATGAATGCAGCCATTCAGAACATGCCGCCCGTGAAGCTGCAGCTGGCCGACGGCACTACTTACAACCATGAGGGAAAAGTGGTGAAGATGAGCGGTGTGATTGATGCAGGCACGGGAACGGTGCAGATGATTGCCCACTTCTCCAATCCCGAGCGTCTGCTCAAGAGCGGCGGCTCAGGCTCTATTGTCATTCCCCGCAACTCCAACGCTGCCATCGTGATTCCACAGGGTGTGGTCAGCGAGGTGCAGGACAAGAAGTTCGTCTATGTGGTGGGCTCCGACAACAAGGTACACTACACCGAAATCACCGTTGACCCGCAGAACGACGGTATGAACTATATTGTCACCAGCGGTCTGAAGACGGGCGACAAGTATGTCACCAACGGCATTACCAAGCTCACCGACGGCATGGAGATTAAACCCATCACTCCCGAACAGTATCAGAAGAAAATTGACGATGCCACCAAGCTGGGCGGCAACAACTCTGCCAAAGGTTTCGTTGATGCGATGAGCGGGAAGAAATAGCAGCCCCTCCAAGCCTCCCCCATGAGGAGGCTTATGAAGTTACATAAGGCCCGTGCCCCTGTTGCGGCCTCCCCCCAAAGGGGGATAAGAGGGGGGCTTTAATATGACATTTACAGCATTTATAAAACGCCCGGTGCTTTCGACGGTGATTTCCGTCGTCATCGTGCTGTTAGGTATCATCGGACTGGCCACGCTCCCCATTGAGCAGTATCCCGATATTGCACCGCCAACGGTCGTGGTCTATACCACTTATCCGGGTGCCGATGCCGAGACTGTGAAGAACTCGGTGCTGGCTCCGCTGGAAGAAAGTATCAACGGTGTGGAAGGCATGGACTATCTGTCGTCATCGGCCTCAAATGCCGGTTCGGCCAGCATTTCCGTGCTGTTCCGCCAGGGAATGAATGCCGATATGTGTGCCGTCAACGTGCAGAACCGTGTGCAGCAGGCACAAGCCCTGTTGCCAGCTGAGGTGACGCGCATCGGTGTCACCGTCATGAAGCGACAGACCTCGCAGGTGATGATGTTCACACTCACCAGCGACGGACGCTATGACGACCAATTCCTGAACAACTATTCGAACATCAACATTATTCCCGCCATCAAGCGTATCCAGGGTGTGGGCGATGTGCAGTCGCCAGGTATGAAAACCTACTCCATGCGTATTTGGCTCAACCCCGAAGTGATGAAGACCTACAACCTGATGCCAAGCGACATCAGCGCTGTGCTGGCCGAGCAGAATATCGAGGCCGCACCAGGTTCGTTCGGTGAGCAGTCGAAGGTGGCCTACGAGTATGCCATGCGCTACACGGGCCGTCTGAAGACTCCCGAGGAGTTTGGCAACATCATCATCACCACCACCCAGGACGGTCAGACGCTGAAACTGAAAGACGTGGCCAAGATTGAACTGGGCGGACTGCAGTATTCGGTGGCCATGAAGAACAACAATAAGCCTTCGGTGATGGGTATGGTGCAGCAGATTGCAGGCTCCAACGCCAACCAAATTGCCAAGGAGGTGAAAGCCGAACTGGAAGAGCAGGCCAAGTTGTTCCCGCCGGGAATGATGTACAAAATCAACTACGACGTAACGGAGTTCCTCTATGCCAGTATCGAGGAGGTGGTGTTCACACTATTCATGACGCTCATCCTGGTGTTCCTCGTGGTTTATATCTTCCTGCAGGACTTCCGCTCAACGCTTATCCCGCTGATAGCCGTGCCCGTGTCGCTCATCGGTACGTTTTTCTTCCTGAAGATGTTCGGATTCTCCATCAACTTGCTTGTGCTTTCGGCCTTGCTCTTGGCCATCGCCATCGTGGTGGACGATGCCATCGTGGTGGTTGAGGCCGTGCATGCCAAGCTCGACCAGGGTTACAAGAGCGCACTCACGGCCTCCATCGATGCCATGAACGAGATTTCGGGTGCCATCATCTCCATTACACTTGTGATGGCCTCGGTGTTCATTCCCGTGTCGTTCATTGGCGGCACAACGGGAACGTTCTACCGCGAGTTTGGTGTCACCATGGCTGTGAGTATCTTCATATCGGCGTTGAACGCCCTGACGCTGTCGCCAGCACTTTGCGCCATTTTCCTGAAACCGCGCGACGAGAATGGCAACGAGGTGAAGATGTCGCGCATCGACCGCTTCCACGCGTCGTTCAATGCCTCATACGAGAAAGTGCTGGGCAAGTACAAGAACTCCGTGCAGAAATTGGTGCGCAAACCCCTTGCCATCGGCCTTGCCGTTATTTTGGGCATCGCCGTATTGGTGGCCACCATGTTCACAACCAAGACCGGACTGGTGCCCAGCGAGGACACAGGAACTTTGTTCTGTACCATCAGTATGCCGCCAGCCACATCGGTGGAGCGGACACGAAAGGTTATCGACCAGGTGGACTCCATGTTGGCTGTCAATCCCGCCATCCAGAGCCGTGAGCAGATTCAGGGCTACAACTTCATTGCAGGTTCCGGTTCCGACCAGGCCACTTTCATTCTGAAGCTCAAACCATTCAGCGAGCGACAGAAAGGATTCTGGTGGAAACTCTCGGGACTGTGGCAGGGCGACGGCCTCTATCGTTTCCTTGTCAATCCCTACGATGCCAACTCGGTGCTGGGAATGATTTATAAGCAGACGGCGCAGATTAAAGATGCTCAGGTGCTGGCCTTCTCGCCGCCTATGATTCCGGGTTTCTCGGCCAACAGTGGTGTGTCGCTGGTAATGCAGGACCGTACTGGCGGTAAACTGAATGATTTTTTTGACATTACGAAGCAGTTCCTCGCAGAGCTTAACAAGCGTCCCGAGATTCAAACGGCGCAGACCAGCTACAACCCCAACTATCCGCAGTACATGATTCATGTGGATGTGCCCAAGTGTAAGCAGTCGGGCATTTCACCCTCCACGGTGCTTTCCACCTTGCAGGGATATTATGGCGGACTCTATGCGTCGAACTTCAACGCATACGGTAAGCTCTACCGTGTCATGGTGCAGGGTGACCCCTCTACTCGCATGACTCCTGAGAGCCTGAAGAGTGTGTATCTGCGCACTCCGTCGGGCATGGCACCCGTCAACGAGTTCTGCAGCATTGAGCGTGTCTATGGCCCGTCAAACATCAACCGCTTCAATCTGTTCACTTCCATTACCGTGACGGCAACCGAGGCCAGCGGTTACTCTACGGGTGAAGTCATCAAGGCCGTAGAGGAAGTGTCGAAAGATGTGCTGCCACAGGGATATACTTACGACTACTCAGGTCTGACTCGTCAGGAGGCCCAGTCGAGCAACTCAACGGCACTCATCTTCGTGCTTTGTTTTGTGTTCATTTATCTTATCCTGAGTGCACAGTACGAGAGCTACATCCTGCCCTTGTCGGTTATTCTCTCGGTGCCCTTTGGCTTGGCTGGCGCATTCCTGTTCACCCAAGTGTTCGGCCACTCCAACGACATCTACATGCAGATTTCGCTCATCATGCTTATCGGACTGTTGGCCAAGAACGCCATCCTTATTGTACAGTTTGCCCTTGAGCGTCGCCAGACGGGTATGGCCATCTCTTGGTCAGCCGTGCTTGGTGCTGCCGCTCGTCTGCGTCCTATCCTGATGACCTCGCTGGCCATGATCATCGGTTTGTTGCCCATGATGTTTGCCACGGGCGTAGGTAAGAACGGTAACCAGACGCTGGGTGCCGCTGCCATTGGCGGTATGCTCATCGGTACAATTTGCCAGATATTCGTGGTGCCCACGCTTTTCGTCATCTTCCAGTCGCTGCAAGAGAAGATCAGCCCCATGAAGTTTGAAGACGAGGACAATGCCGATGTGACGGCCGAGCTCTCACAGTATGCACATCGCCCCGTGGAATATAAGATTGAGGAGTAAAGAAAAGGAGTATAAGCAGATAATATAGACTTAATGAATATGAAAAAGATTCTTGTTTTTGCCTTGACGGCTGTGCTGATGGCCAGCTGCGGCATATATAATAAGTATGAGCGTCCCGACGTGAACACCAAAGGACTGGTGCGCGACGTCACCTCGCTCACCGACACGCTCTTGGCCAAAGACACTACCAGCTTCGGCAATATGCCCTGGCGCACCGTGTTCACCGACCCGCAGTTGCAGTCGCTCATTGAGAAAGCTTTGGCCAACAATGCCGACCTGCTCAATGCCGCCCTCAACGTGAAGATGGTGGAAGAGGCGCTGAAGGTGGCCAAGCTGGCATTCATTCCAAGCTTGTCGTTCACACCACAAGGCACCATTTCGTCGTTCGACGGGCAGCGCGCTACTAAGTCCTACTCGTTGCCCATTACGGCCAGCTGGAATGTGGACCTTTTCGGTAACCTCCTCAACCAGAAACGCTCAGCGCAGATGCAGTTGATTGCAACGCAAGACTATCAGACCGTTGTGAAGACCAACATCATCTCGGGTGTGGCCAACCTCTACTACACGCTGCTCATGCTCGACCGGCAGGTGGAGATTGTTGAGGGTATGACTGCCCTCACAAAGGATACTTGGGAGATGATGAAACTGCAGATGAGCCTTGGCCGTGCCCGCTCTACCAGCGTGCAGAGTTCAGAGGCCGCATACTACAGTGTGCAGGCGCAGTCGGTTGACTTGCACCGACAGATTCGCGAGATGGAGAACCAACTGTCGTTGCTGCTTGGCCAGCCCGCACAGACCATTGCGCGCGGCAAGCTTGAGGACCAGCATTTGCCTGAAAGCCTCTCGGCTGGTGTAGGCATTCAGCTGCTCAACAACCGTGCCGACGTGCACGCCGCAGAAATGAAGCTGGCCCAGTGCTTCTACGACGTGAATACTGCCCGCAGCCGTTTCTATCCCAGCATCACCATCAGCGGAACAGGAGCCTACACCAACCAGAATGGCATGGTGAATCCTGGCAAGATTCTGCTTAGTGCGGTGGGTAGCCTTGTGCAGCCCATCTTCCAGCACGGACAGATTGTAGCGGGGCTGAAGGTGGCGCAGATGCAGTACGAACAGGCCTACAACTCTTGGCAGAACACCATCCTCAAGGCTGGCAGCGAGGTAAGCAACGCACTTGTGCTCTATAACTCCTCTCAGGAAAAAGCCGCATTCGAGGCCAAGCAGATTGCCGTGCTCGAGAAGAATGTGGAAGACACCAAGCAACTCTACAAGAGCAGCACCAGCAGCTATCTGGAAGTGATTCAGGCACAGAGCAGCCTGCTCAACGCCCAGCTCTCTAAGGTTGCCGACGACTTCTACAAGATGCAGGCCGTTGTAAACCTCTATCAGGCATTAGGTGGCGGAGCGAAGTAAATCATTGATCATTGATAATTGAAAACAGACAATTATGGCAAGCGAAATAAGTCCAAAAGCCGAAATCAGCCCAAGGGCACAAATCGGCGACAACTGCAAGATATTCCCGTTCGTTTATATTGAGGACGACGTGGTGATTGGTGACAACTGCATCATTTTCCCCTTCGTCTCCATTTTGAATGGCACACGCATGGGAAGCCACAACAAAATCCATCAGGGCTCGGTGGTTGCTGCCCTGCCGCAGGATTTTGATTTCCGCGGTGAGAAAACGGAGTGCATTATTGGCGACAACAACATCATCCGCGAGAACGTTGTCATCAACCGCGCTACTCATACAGACGGCCAAACCATCATTGGCAACGACAATTTCCTGATGGAAGGCTCACACATTTCTCACGACACGAAGGTGGGCAACCAGTGCGTCTTTGGCTATGGCACCAAGATTGCTGGCGACTGCGAGATTGGCAACGGCGTCATTTTCTCGTCAAGTGTCATCGAAAACGCTGCTACCCGTGTGGGTGATGGAGCCATGCTTCAGGCAGGCACAACCTTCTCAAAGGACGTGCCTCCATACATCATTGCTGGTGGTAATCCCATTGCATACGGTGGCGTAAACAACACCATGTGCCGAGCATACGGCATTGACGAGAAAGTGCTCAAGCACATAGCCAACGCCTACCGCCTGGTGTTCCACGGTCAGACCAGCGTCTTCGATGCGGTCATGCAAATCAAGGACCAGGTGCCCGACAGCGTAGAAATACGCAACATCGTCCAATTCATCGAGGGCACCCAAAAAGGAATTATTACAAAGATTTAAGATTGGGATTTGAGGTTTGAGATTTGAGGTTTGAGGTTTCCTCTCTCCTAACTCCTAACTCCCCAACTACAATGAAATAGATTTTTTATTCATACCTGTAACAGTTTTTAGATTATTATTGAAAACAGACCGACTGTGAAGCCGGCCTGTTTTTTCTTTTGCACTTAACATAGAGCCCAAGTCAATTTGACGATTGGACTATTGGACACGTGTTGTTGAGCGCCAGCGAAAAATTTCAAAATAGTAAAATAGTGAAATTGTGAAATTGTGAAATAGTGAAATTGTAAAATTGTATAATTGAAAATTTCGTCACTTTTTCTTGTTGTTTTCAAATTTAATCTCTATTTTTGTAACCATAAACTAAAAACCATAAAAAACAGACAGAAAATGATAGACGTTAAGAAAACATTGAAAGACGGCGAGGAGCGCATGGAAATGGCAGCCATGTTCCTCGAAGAGTCGCTCAACCGCATCCGTGCAGGCCGTGCCAACGTGGCCATTCTCGACGGCGTGAGAGTGAATTCTTACGGCCAGAAAGTGCCACTCAACCAAGTTGCAACCGTTACTACGCCCGACGCACGTACCATTGCCATCAAGCCGTGGGACCGCAAGACTATCCGCGATATTGAGAAAGCCATCATGGACAGCGATGTGGGTATCACACCCGAGAACAACGGCGAGGTTATCCGCTTAGGCATTCCGCAGCCCACAGAGGAGCGCCGTAAGGAACTGGTGAAGCAGTGCAACAAAATTGGTGAGAAGGCCAAGGTGGAAGTGCGCAATGTGCGTAGCGATGTGAAGGACAAACTGAAGAAAGCCATCAAGGACGGCCTGAGCGAGGACAATGAGAAAGATGCCGAGCTCGAACTGCAGAAGCTGCACGACAAGTTCATCAAGAAACTCGACGAATTGCTTGCCGCCAAGAACAAAGAAATCATGACCGTGTAACAATTGGACACGTGTTGTTGAGCGCCAGCGAAAAATTGCACCATTTGACGATTTGACGATTGGACTATTGGACAATTTCAAAATAGTGAAATAGTAAAATTGTGAAATTGTGAAATAGTGAAATTGTAAAATAGCAACAATTGAAAGGTCTCGTCATCAAGAATACAGGCAGTTGGTACACCGTTCTCACCGAGGACGGGCATACAACTGTTGACTGTAAAATCAAAGGCAGCTTCCGTCTCAAAGGCATCCGCAGCACCAATCCCGTTGCGGTGGGCGACAGGGTGGAAGTAGATGTGCGGGAAAACGATTGTGCATACATCACCGCCATCTCCGACCGCAGCAACTACATCATCCGCAAGTCGCCCAATTTGTCGAAGCAGAGCCACATATTGGCTGCCAACGTTGATCAGGCCTTTCTCATTATTACCGTCAACTATCCCGAAACATCCACAACCTTTATCGACCGTTTCCTGGCCTCCGCTGAGGCTTACAGGATTCCTGTGGTGCTCGTTTTCAACAAGACCGACCGCCTCAATGCCGAGGAGCTGCACTATCAGCAAATGATGATGCAGCTCTACGACACTGTGGGCTACCGTTGCGAGGCCATCTCCGCCGCTACGGGCGACGGCATCCATAGGCTCAACGAACTGCTAAAAGACAAAATAACCCTTTTCAGCGGCAACAGCGGCGTAGGAAAATCCACGCTGCTCAACCGCCTTATTCCCGGAGTGCAGTTGCGCACCGCAGAGATAAGCGCTGCCCACAACACTGGTACGCATACCACCACCTTCAGCGAAATGCTCAGGCTCCCACAGGGCGGTTGGGCTATTGATACTCCGGGAATCAAGGGTTTTGGCACCTTCGACATGCGCCCCGAAGAAATTTGCGGCTACTTCAAAGAGATTTTCAGCTTCTCCAAAAACTGCCGTTTCTCCAATTGTACCCACACCCATGAGCCAGGCTGCGCAGTGCGCCAGGCCGTGGAAGACCATTACATTGCACAGAGTCGCTACGCCTCCTATCTCAGTATGCTCGAAGACGAGGACGAGGGGAAATACCGCAAGGCGTATTAGGTTTTGGAACCCACCCCTGCCCTCCCAAAGGGAGAAAGGGAACCCACCCCCAACCCTCCCAAAGGGAGGGAGTAAAATTGTTAAATTGTTAAATGAAGAAATAAATTGTAAATTGTAAATTGTCAAATTGTAAATAAATAGGAGTTCCTTGAGCTTTGCGAAAGAATCGTAAAATTGTCAAATTGAGTATTTTTGGGTGTCGGGCGTTTGGGGCTGTTTTTTCAACACGTGGGTTTCGTGCACAAAAACCGAGTAATTGAGAGCAAGGAAAACATGTTTTCTTAGCCAAACGTGAGGCTTTTTATCAAATTTTCTAGAGAATTTGAACGTAACTCCATGCTTTGTTTTCGCAAAGCATATAGTTACGAAAACAACTCGCGGTGCTGTTTTTCTAAAGTGTAGGTTTACGATGAAATTCTCTAGAAAATTTGAGCGTAACTATGCACGTTGCGCTTTCAATAGTCGGTGATAAAAGACTAACTTGCGTTAATATTGAGCCAGGACTGGGCTGTTTGTTGAGCGAAACGGGTGGTTGGCAGATTTTATTTGCGGTTGTAGCAGTTGTTCACTATCTTTGCAGTGGGTTTTGAAGGAGGGAAGGAATAGAGAAACCAAAACAAACATAACTGCTTATGATTAAACAAACTTTTTTGCTGCTATTGAGTCTAACTCTCTCGGCCACTGCGCTGGCCGACGACAGCTACGACTATCTGGTGTTCCGTCTGCAGGACGGCACACTTCAGTCTGTGAATGCCGTGGGCACCACCATTACCTTCGACGGTACAAATGCCGTGGTGACCAACGGCTCGAACCGCTTGACATTGCCTGTGGCCAATCTGGCCAGCATGTTTTTCTCTAACGACGCGTCTGCCACTGCCATCAAAAGTATTGACAGCGACGACAGTTCCGACGAAGCGGAATACTACACCCTTGGCGGTGTGAAGGTTGACCGCATGGAGCAGGGGGGTGTGTATATTATCAGGAAGAATGGCAAAACTTATAAACAGGTAGTGAAATGAAGAGACTCAGCATCATTTTCTTAGGCATGGCGATGGGCGTGGTGGCTATGGCGCAGACGCTCAATGTGAGGATGGGACAAGTGACCTATGCTTTCACTGCCGAACAGGCTGGCACCATGGAATATGGTGACGGCGGGAAATCAATCACCATTGGCGGCAAGACCTTCGCGCTGACCGCCATCAACAAGATGGAAGTCAACACCGACGCTGTGAAGGCCAATACGGTGAGCGTTGCTTACAACGGTACGGCGGCTACGGTGACCATTGCCGGCAATGTGGCTCAGTATGTGACGGCCGAGGTGAAAGGCGCGCATGTGAGCATTACCCAGACCAACACGGACGATGTGGATGGCGACGAGATTACTTATTCGCTGACAGGTACTTCTGCCGACGGTGAGTTCTACCTGTCGGGCAGCTACAAGTGCTCGGTGGATTTGAATGGTCTGACGCTTACAAATGCTACGCCCGTCAAGACGGGTGCCGCCATTCACATTCAGAACGGCAAGCGCATTGAAATCAGTGCGAAGAAAGACACGGAGAACACGCTCACCGACGCTGCCGGAGGCGGACAGAAAGGCTGTCTCTACGTCAAAGGCCATGCCGAACTGAAGGGCAAGGGTGTGCTCAACGTCTATGGCAACGAGAAACATGCCATCAAGGCAGGCGAGTATGTGGAGATGAAAAACTGCACTGTGAACGTACGCTCGGCAGCGGGCGACGGCATCAGCTGTAACGAGTATTTCCTCATGGAGAGCGGCACCCTGAACATCAGCGGCACGAGCGATGACGGCATTCAGTGCGACATCGACGGAGACAGCTCGACGGGCGAGACCACTGACCACGAGGACGAGGACAGCGGCAACATCTACATTGAGGGCGGCACCCTGAACGTCAGCGTCACCGCCGATGCTGCCAAGGCTATCAAGGCCGAGGGCGACATGCGCGTGAGTGGCGGCACCATCACCTGCTCCACCTCTGGCAACGGCATCTGGGACGAGGACACCGACGATGCGAGCAACTCAAAGACCAAGGCTTCCACTTGCCTGAGTGCCGATGGTAATATGACCATCAGTGGCGGCACGCTCAGCCTCACAAGCACCGGCCACGGTGGCAAGGGCATCAGTGCAGACGGAAACCTTGTTATCGACGGCGGCAGCACTACCATCAAGACTTCTGGCGGTAGGGTGGTCTATCTGAACGGTACGCTCTACAACGGCTATACCGGCGACGAGCGCAATATTGACAACTTAGACAGCAACCGCAAGTCGTCTCCCAAAGGCATCAAGGCCGATGGCAACATTACCATCAGCGGCGGCACTGTCAACGTGACCACCACCGGACGTGGCGCAGAGGGCATTGAGAGCAAGGGCGTGCTGACCATCAACGACGGAACGGTCTATGTGCTTGCCTACGACGATGCCATCAACTCGAAGAGCCATCTCTATGTCAAGGGTGGCACCGTGACAGCCATCTCTACCGACAACGACGGACTCGACTCAAACGGCAATATGTATATTCAGGGCGGAACCACCATTGCCTACGGCACACGGCAGCCCGAATGTGGCATTGATGCCAACGAGGAAGACCACTACACCGTTTTCTTCACCGGCGGCAAACTCATCGGCATCGGTGGCGGCAACTCGCATCCCACCACATCGGACTCCACTCAGCCATACGTGACACTCAACGGTTCGGTGACGGCCAACAGCACCGTCAGTGTGAGTTATGGAGGCACCACCTATGCCTCGTTCACTATGCCCCGAGCCTATAGCAACGGCTCTATCATCATTACTGCACCAGGAATGACCTCGGGCACGAAATATACTGTAACCTCAGGCAGCAGCTCAACCACAGCCACAGCCGTTCAATACAGTCAGGGCGGTGGCCCCGGTGGTGGCGGCGGTCCTGGTGGCGGTGGTGGCCCTGGCGGCGGCGGATTCTGGTAATACCTCAACTCCTTCCTTTCTCATACAGGAGTAAAGGAGAAGTTCCTTGAGCAAAGCGAAAAAAGGAGAGAAGGAGTAGAGGAGCATGTCCCGTACCCCCGCACCTCCGTACCCCCGTACCTCCGAAGAGTATAACTTCTATAACTTTCCCAACTCTTCAATGAAGAAACACGAAGTAAAAGAAAACCTTGTCTATGTGGCATTGTGGGGCATATTGTTCCTGACCCCAGTGCTGGCGGCATACCTGCGTGTTGCGGCGGATTTGAAATCCACCGCAACACCCCCCTCCGTGGGGCAGGGAGGCTTCATCTCTTGGGCCGAAGTCTTTCCCGTTTGGCGCATATACGCGGTCTTTCTTGTGTTCTTTTTGGTGCACAATTTTCTGTTGGCTCCGCTGTTGGTGTATAAGCACAAAAAGAAGCTCTATTTCTCGTCTGTCGTGCTCTTGATGGCAGTATTCTTTCTGTATCAATGTGCCAACAGGCCAGACATGAAAAAGGATAGAGGAGAGAGGATAGAGGGGTTAGGAAATTTACAATTTGACAATTTACAATTTACAATTTCTCATTTGACCAATAACCAACACCCAACACCTCCTCCCATGGACGGCATGATGCCACCGCCAAAACCAGGAGGAAGCCCCCCTGCCCCCCGGAGGGGGGATGTTGCCCCAAACGACCCAACACCACTACTCCCTCCCCTTGGGAGGGACGGGGTGGGTTCCACCCAACACCCAACACCCATGGACGGCATGCACCGCCCGCCACTGTTCTTCGGTCAGCACGACATCGTGATGTTGGTGGTTCTCATACTGATGTTAGGCATGAATCTGGGTGTGAAACTCTATTTCAAGTCAAGCAGCGATGCAAAGAAGCTGGATGAACTGCAAACCAAGAATCTTGAGCAGCAGTTGGAGTATCTGAAATATCAGATTAACCCGCACTTCTTTATGAACACCCTCAACAATATTCACGCCCTCGTGGATATCAACCCCGAAAAGGCGAAGGAGACCATACTCGAATTGTCGAAACTCATGCGCTATGTGCTCTACGAGGGTGCAAAGCCTGCTGTGCCATTGCAAAAGGAAGTGGATTTCCTGAACAACTACATCACGCTGATGAGAATTCGCTATACCGACCGCGTGAAAATCACGACCGACATGCCTGCGACGCTGCCCGACAAGAATGTGCCGCCGATGCTGTTCATCACCTTCGTGGAGAATGCCTTCAAACACGGGGTGAGTTATAGTAAGGATTCATTCATCAATGTGTCGATGAGTGTTGTTGACAAGCGCGTGGAATTCATTTGCGAGAACAGCAAAACCGAAGCGGCGAACGATGAACAGGGCGGCGTGGGACTGACAAACGTCAAACAACGCCTCAATCTCATTTACGACAATGAATATACGCTTAACATTAACGATGCCCCCGATGTCTATGACGTGCACCTGAGCATACCGTTGGTTAAAATTGACAATAACCAATAACCTCATCTCCTCATCTCCTTACCTCCTTTACTCCTATACTCCTTTACTCCTCAACTCATGATTAAAGTACTTGCAATAGACGACGAGCCGTTAGCCTTACAGCAACTGGCCTCATACATAGAGAAAATACCGTTTTTGGAACTGGTGGCCGAGTGTCAGAGTGCGCTCGAGGCCCGTGCCATAATGAACGACAAACTGGTTGACGCCATTTTTGTCGATATTAACATGCCCGACCTCAACGGCATGGACTTTGTACGTTCTTTGGCTGCACCGCCATTGGTGGTTTTCACCACGGCCTATCCTGATTATGCCGTTGAAGGTTTTCGTGTCAATGCAATCGACTATCTGCTGAAACCTTTCGGCCTCGATGATTTCCGTCGCGCAGCCATGAAGGTCAAGGCACAGTACGACCTGATGAACGCAGCTGTGGTGTCGGCTGTTGATGAGGATGATGCTTTGTTCCTGAAAACAGAGTACAAGGTGGTGCGCATCAATGTGGCTGACATCCGCTATGTGGAGGGCATGAGCGAGTATCTGCGCATCTATCTCGACCGTCAGCCCAAGCCGCTCATCGTGCTCCTGTCAATGAAAAAACTGGAGGAGCGTTTGCCTTCCTCCAGCTTTATGCGTGTTCACCGCTCTTATATCATCAACCTGAAAAAGATTCAGGAGGTGAACAAAAACCGTGTCATCATGGATGCTGACACCTATATTCCTATAGGCGATATGTATAAGGATGCCTTCAACCAGTATCTGAGCACGAAGTTCCTTGGGAAATGAAAATTTTGGAGTAAAGTCATTTTTTCTCGGAGCTCAAGGAACTCCAATTTGACAATTTTTTCGCCGAGCTCAAGGAACTCCAATTTACAATTTAAAAAGGAGTAGAGGAGCATATCTCGTACTCCCGCACCTTCGTACCCCCGTACCTCCGAAGAATATTAGCTCTCCCCAATCTCAATCACATATTCACTCATGAATGAGCCGCCAGGCAACAGGTGGTTCATCAGATATTTGTCTTTCAGCTCGCCGTCGTACTCCACATGGTCGCTCACACCAAACCACGGCTCAATGCACACGAAGGGTGCATTCTTGCCGTAAGGACTCCAGATGGCCACACATGGCATATTGAAACTAACGGTAACTACTTTGTTGTACTTGCGGTCAAGAATGCTGATTTTGTGCAGCTGACAATGGTCAAACTGCACGGAGTCTTCCTTGAAACTCTCCTCGTTGAAACTCCACACACCATTCTTCGTCGTCACCTCGCTGTGGTTATGGGTGATGCATCCCTCAATGTTGCCCACGATGCGCTGCAGAGGCCCCTCGTTGTCGAACAACAGCTGTCCGTGCATGGGCTCGCCGGGCTGCAGGTCAGGCAGGTTGAATGCAGGATGGGCACCAATCTGGAAATGAATCTCTCGTGTGTCGGTATTGTGTACGTGCCAGATGACATGTATTTTGTTTCCATCAAGACGGTAAGTCACAGAGAGTACAAAATGGTAGGGATAGAGTGCCAGTGAGTGCTCATTGCTCTCAAGGACATAGGTGACGCGCTCTGTTGTTTTCTTGACGAGTTTGAAGTCGCTGTCACGGGCAAAACCGTGGCGGCCCAATGCATACTCTTGCCCCTCGGTGCGGTAAGTGTCTTTCCATACGCCGCACACCAAGGGAAACAGAATAGGGGAGTGGCGGTTCCAAAAGCGGCTGTCCGCTTGCCACAAGTATTCTTTGCCTTCGGTGTCTTTGATACTTTGGAGCTCGGCTCCGTGCTCAGATACTGTGATTGTGAGCTTTTCGTTTTTGATTTGTTCCATGGATATATAGATGATTGATAATTGAATGCAAATATACATTTTTTTGATAAAACAAGGGCGCATTTTCCGTGAAAAATGCGCCCTTGTTTTTCAGTTTCTCCAAATAGCGTGTCAGAAGTTAATGCCGATGTTGGCAAAGATGGTGTTGTTGCGTGCATTGTCGAACGAGTCGTTGCTGATGTTTGCAAGACCAATGTCAGCACCAATTTCTGCGTAGAACATGTCGAGCATGATGCCGCATCCTGTGCGCAGACCACCGTCAAAGCGGCGGAAGTTGTAGTCGTTGAACGCCTCTTCAGACATACGGCTTTCCTTGTCTTTTATCTTACCGCTCACGCCGCCTGCCAGATAGCCGCCCAGGAAGGGAGTGATGGCAAAGTGGTTGTTAATCTTCACCTGGTATTTAAGCACCAGCGGCACCTCAACATAGTTGAGCTTATAGGTGTATCTGTAGCCGTGGGTGTTGCCCTTGCCACCTTTCTCGGTGTATTGGACACCCGTTTCAAAGAACAGCGGTGTGACAGGCGAGAGCATCACGTCGAGCGTTACGCCTGCGTTGAGGCCAGAGAGAAGGTCGTCGCCATCGAGATACTGGTCGTCGGAACTGATGTTCGAGCCATTGACACCAAAACGGAATCCGCAATAGACGTAGGGGGAGCCATAAGAACTGCGCGCCGATGAAGCCACTCGGGCGTAGCCACTGCTGTAGGGGCGGTGGTATCTGCCGTAGGGCCTGTATTGGGCGAAGGTGGGCATGGCTATGAGCAGGGCCAGAGCCATGAGGATGATGTTCTTTTTCATGTTGGTTTAGTGTTAAAAGTTTATTGTTTAATGTTTGTTGTTTAATGTTTAATGTATGAAATGTTGCTTTATCTTATTTCGTTTGCAAAATAACAGAAAAATGGATAACAGAAAAAGGATTTTCCCCTACAGTTGCGGGGGAAAATCCCTAAAAAAGACGTTTTCGTTGCGTAGTACAGTCCGTACTTCTTATTTCTTGAACAGCGAAGCAATCCAGAGCACCACTGCTGCGCCAACGACAGCCGTAATTATCTGGCCAATCAATTCTCCGCCCGCGCTTATTCCGAGCAAAGAGAACAGCCATCCGCCAACTGCGCCGCCCACAAGTCCGAGCAGCAAATTGATAAGGAAGCCAAAGCCTCCACCGCGCATAATCTTACCAGCCAGCCAGCCGGCCACTGCGCCAACGATGATTGAAAGAATAATTCCCATAATCTTAGTTTAAGTTTATTGTTTGAAGGAAAAAAATAAAACTCTTGATTAACAATTTACTGCTGCAAATATAGTGATTTTTTTTTGAAATGTGTGCAACTATGCTGTTTTTTTCTCAGCTTTTTTTGCTTCTGGCAGCAATGGTGAAGCTAACGGGCACCACCATGATTACACCCACAAGCACCATCATACATATTTTGGGCAGCCGTGCTTCGGGATAGCCAATCATGCAGATGATGCTCATCATGAGCAGTATCATCACGATGCCCATGATGCGCAGCATGCGCGACAGGATGTTCACCTGGCGCATATTGTTGATGGTCATGGGCACATTGGTCATTTGCTTTGGGGCGTATGCACTGGCCATCATGAGCACGCCGATGAGAGTTCCCACACCGGCAATGACCAGCAGCGTGAGGCGGCTGCCATAGTTGTTGGCGTTGCCCTCCAAATCAAAGTGCGTGGGAATGCTTTCGGGCGCGTGGCGATACATGCTGATGGCCAAGGTCCAGAGAGCAATGAGCAGCACCACTGCCACCAGCTCAAAGATGGTGCTTTCCTTGGTGCGCCGTACGCGGAGGCTCTCCCCGTTGGCATCGTTGTTTTTACGGTAGGTTTTGAAGAAATACTTCATTTTTGTGTTTGGTGTTTATTGGTTGTTGGTTTTCTTGATGATTACCAGCACCAGTGCCGAAGTGATGAACGCTACGGCCAGCACGGCGGCAAAGAATGCTGTGGTGCCTAAGATGCCTTTGACCATAAAGTAGCAGAGGCTGGCCAATACCATCATTTCGATGATTGAGACAATCATCAGCAATTTCTTTCTGTTCATGGTTTTCTTGTTTTCTATGTGTCGTTGTCTGTCTGCGCCGCCCGTTTCTTGGGCAGTCGCTTCGCCTTGCGCAGCGCCTCGGTGATGATCCACTGCAACTGTCCGTTGGTGGAGCGGAACTCATCGGCAGCCCACGCCTCAATAGCATCCATCGTGTCGGAATCGACACGAAGGATGAAATTTTTGGTTTTGGATTCTTTCTTGGCCATGCGCGTTTAGTGGTTCAACGTTCCGGCGTTCACTACGGGCTGGGCAGAATCGTCGCCGCAGAGCACCACCATGAGGTTGCTCACCATGGCGGCCTTCTTGTCGTCGTCCAGCTCGACGACATCTTCGTCGGAGAGTTTCTGCAGGGCCATCTTCACCATCGAAACGGCTCCCTCAACAATTTTCTCGCGGGCGGTGATGATGGCAGAGGCCTGCTGGCGGCGCAGCATCACGGCGGCAATCTCGGGAGCGTAGGCCAGATAGTTGATGCGGGCTTCCACCACCTCAATACCTGCCAGAGCCAGACGCTCGTCGAGCTTTTGCTCCAGCTGCTCGTTTATTTCGTCGGCACTTGAGCGCAGGGTAGGCTCGTTGGTCTTGCCGTCCTCGTCGTCGTAGGCATATTGGCCGGCCACCTGGCGCAGGGCGGCGTCGCTCTGCACGCGCACAAACTTCTCCAGCGCGTTCATCACGCCCTTGGTCGAGCCTCCCATCTCGTTGGGGTTGCTGGCCATGGTCAGCGAGTCCACCTCGAACATGGCCTTATACGTGTCCTTCAGTTTCCACACCAGCACCAGGCCAATCATCACCGGGTTGCCGGTCTTGTCGTTCACCTTGATGGGCTCGGCGTCCATGTTGCGGGCGCGCAACGAGGCTTTTCTCGCTGAATAGAACGGGTTTATCCAGTAGAAGCCCGTGCGGGTGAATGTGCCGCTGTACTTTCCGAACCATGTAAGCACACGTGCCTCGTTGGGTTCAAGCATCAGGAAACCGCACCACAAGATGATGTTCACCACAAGCAGCGCAATGCTGCCGAACAACAGCCAGCCGCCAGAATTGCCGTCGCTGCTGTCGAGCATGATGATGCTCTCAACAATTCCGTAGATGGCCAATGCCAGAATGGCAATGTTTACAAACAACATGAGGAATCCGTTCAACACGGTTCCTTCGAACGAAAATTCTTTCTTTGTTTCCATAATGATAAAAATATTAAGTTTTATAGTGATATCATTTTGATATTGCAAAGATAGTAATTTGTTTTATATGTTGTACGCTTTTCGCCGCATTTTTAACAAAGTTTTTCAATAAATCGAGCCTTGCATTCCTGTGCGCCATGCTTCACCTTATTATATAATACGCGCACGTGATGGTCACAAACATGCACGCGAGGATTGCATTACATTGCACCGCATTCATAAAGTTGTGCTTTACGATGAAATTTTCTAGAAAAATTGCGCGTAACTCTATGCTTTGTTTACACAACGCTATGCTTTACGTTCCTAAACCTGCACTTTACGACAACAAAGTGCAGTTATAGGTATAAATTCTTTAGAAAATTTCGTGCTGTCGCCAAACGTTGTTTCAGAAAGATTTTGTAACTTTGCGCTCATGATTGACATTCTTTTGACCATAGTGGGAATTCTGGTTGGTGCGGTGGTGGTTTATCTCATCCAGCAGCGGCGCAACAATGCGCTGGCCAATAACAACGCCTTGCTTTCAAGCGACTTGGCGGTGAAAAACTCGCAGGTGAGCACGCTGACAAGCCAGATGGACAACGAAAGACAGCTGCACGAGAACCAGCTGATGGCCGAGCGGCAGGCCCACGAGTCGCAGATAGACAGCCTGAACACGCAGTTCAGCAGCCGGATGGCTGAGATGAACGCGCGACGTGAGGAGGAGCTTCGGCAACTGAACATCCGCCGCGAAGAAGAACTGCGCCAGCTGAACACGCGCCGCGAGGAGGAGCTGCAACGCATGAACGCGCGCCGTGAGAGCGATGTGCAGCAGCTGAACAGCTACCGTGAGCAGGAGCTGCGCGAGGCATCGCAACGGCATGAGCGCATCATGGCCGAGGTGACCGAGCGTTTCGAGCGCGAGAAGGCCGAGGCGGCGCAGCGGTTCGACCGTCAGCTGAAGGAAAGCCTCTCGTTGGTGCAGGAACAGCTCAAGACAGCCACCGAGCAGCTGCTGCGGCAACGCTCGCGCGAGCTGGACGAGACCAACCAGAGCCAGATGGGAGCGCTTATAGCACCCCTGAAAGAAACCATCAGCCAAATGCGCAAGGCTATGGACGACAACCGCGACTCGTATAACCGCAATACAGCCACGCTGACCGAGCAACTGAGGCAGATGCACGAGGCTACACGCAACATAGGAGCCGAGGCCGACCGACTGGCAAAGGCACTTCAGAGCGGCCCCAAGGTGCAGGGCAACTTCGGAGAGATGAAACTCGACCTGCTGTTGGAGCGTTTCGGTTTCACGCGCGGCGAAGAGTACGATTTGCAGCAGATGATACGCGACGAGTTTGGCAATGCCGTGCGCAACGAGGATACCAACGAGCGCATGGTGCCCGACGTGATTCTGCACTATCCCGACCACAAAGACGTGATTATTGACTCCAAAGTTTCGCTGACCGCCTTCATCAACTATGTGAACGCACAGGATGACGATGAGCGGCGGCGCGCGCTGGCCGAACATATCGGCAGCATACGCAAACATGTGGACGAGCTGTCGCGAAAGGACTATAGCCGCTACCTGAACAAGCAACGGGTGACACTGGACTATGTCATCATGTTCGTGCCGCAGGAGTCGGCATTGCTGTTGGCGCTGACCACCGACACCGACCTATGGAGTGAGGCCTTTGACAAGAAAGTCTTCATCACAGGCGAGCAAAACCTGTTTGCCGTGCTTCGCATGT
Source organism: Prevotella sp. (assembly GCA_017619445.1). Classification (GTDB taxonomy): domain Bacteria; phylum Bacteroidota; class Bacteroidia; order Bacteroidales; family Bacteroidaceae; genus Prevotella. The sequence continues at coordinate 24,547 of JAFZSI010000063.1, read as the reverse complement.
TGCAGATAGCGTGGACTCAGCAGCGGCAGACCGAGAACCAGACGCGCGTGTTTGGCCTGGCCAACGAACTGCTTGACCGCGTGGGCGACTTCATGCTCAGATTTGAAGATGTTGGAAAGAAGATTGGCCAGGTGCAGCAGTCGTACGACAATGCCCGCAAGCGGCTTGACGGCCGGCAGAGCATGCTGGTGCCTGCCAACGAACTGAAAAAACTCGGTGCCAAGCAGAATCCCGCACGTCCCATTCCGGAAATCAGCGAAGCAGACCTGCCTTCCTTGGAAAACAAGCACGGGAACGAAGAACCGAATCTTTCGGTTGACGAAACGGCAGAGCAATGACACGAAAAAAGGGTTAGGAAACACGGTTCCTAACCCTTTTCAACTAATACCTTAATCAAAAACCTATAATCTTATATCTTCACTCTGAGCATGCGATGGTCAACGCCTTAGAAATTATCGAACTTAAAGGCAACGCCAGCCAACAGCTGTGCGGTCTTCATGTACGGGTTGGCACTGATGACTGCATAGATGGGCACAGAGAACTTTCTGAAACTCAGTTCCTTGCTGGCTGTCAGCGAGGCATGGCAGCAGGCTGCGCCGTTGGCGTAGGTGTAGTACCACATGCCGTAGTTCTCGTCTTTCTCATCGAACACTTTCTGGTGTGCGGCGCTTTCCATGGGCGTGAATCCGCCTTGCACTGCCCAGTCAAGACCACCCAGCGAGAAGGGAACAGTCAGCTCTATGTAGGTGGAGTAAGCTTGCTTGTGGTCGCTTCGCTTGTAGTCGTTGCCCCAGAAGATGGTGTAGCCCTGCAGGCTGAAGTATTTGCACGAATAACCCAGGTTGGCCTCCAGGCGGTGGGCGGTTTCCTCTTTCTTGTACTGGAAATAGAGGTCGTAGGGTGTGATGCCCGTCTCCCAATAGTCGGTGATGCCCACGTTCAGTCCGAAGGGGAACTGATAGCCCAATGTGAGGTCGAGCTCCTCGGGGTCTTCTTTCTCAAAACCCGTGTTGCCGAAGAATTTGAAGTAGGCTCCCATCCACGAAACCTTGGCGCTGGGCTGCAGGCTGATGCCTCCCTTGTCGAGGCCTCGCCACATGTATTTGCTCACGAGGTCTGCGCGCACGGAGGTTTCAACGTCGTATTGTGCCATGGCCGCCATGGGCGCCAAGGCCAGCAGTATAGCGATAGCGAATGATAGCGTTTGCTTTTTCATAATCGTCGTTCAAATATGGTTGAATGTATGGTTGTTCTCTGCGTTTATATTTGTGGTTTTGCCCTTCTTCATTCCAAAGAATGCCATTCGGGCTACAAAGATATGAAATAATATTCTATTTTTTTTGTATTTAGCAAAATATTAACTAATTTCGCCCTGATTTTTTGTTCTTTATGCGCAACGGGCACCTCATAATTAGTCTGATGATGCTGCTGTGGCCTGCCTGTGGCTGGGCTGCGGCAGAAGGCTCCGACACCTTGGCCGCAACGGGCGAAAGGGTTGAGGCTGCTGCTCTACGGGCTACTGACACAGGCGCGTTGCCTACTGTCACAGGCGTGCGGGGTAACGACACGTTGACCGTGCGGCCTGGCAGTCACTGGGGAGCGGCGTTCAGAATGATGCCAGGGCGTGTGATTCCGCTCGACAGTTATTCCAGCCAGTGGATTCACGGCAAGCGCACGTTTACGCTTGGCGCGGAGCTGAACTACAACACGCTTCCGTCTGACAGTGACGCCTACGCCGCCGCATTCGGCTATCCTACGCTGAGCGTGGGCGCGGCCTACGACTTCAATCATGGCGTTACGCTCCACCGCTACCCCTCGCCGTCGTGGGGGAAGGCGCAGGAGGTTGACTATATGTCGGGCCTTGGCAATGCGCTCTCGGTTTATTTCTCTGTCTCCCGGCCGTTTGTGCGTGCAGGGCGGTTGCAGCTGGCCTATGTGCTGCGTCTGGGCCTCGGTTTCTATACCTATTATTACAACAACCGCGACAACATCGACAACGAGCTCATCGGTTCGCCAATAAACATCTATTTTGGTGCGGCTTTGACGGCCAGTTGGCAACTCACACCGCGGTGGGCGCTGATGGGTGGCGTGGAATACCGTCACCACAGCAATGGTGCGCTGGCCAGGCCCAACAAGGGCGAGAATGCCGTGGGGCCTGTGGTCGGAGTGGTGTGGTTGCCTGAACGTGAACCCCATTCCGGGGGGCATACAGTCAAGAATGGCTCCGGCGGTTTGCACGACGATTTCCGCAAAACCTGGTTCGTGGATTTGGGCGTGGGCGTGGGCGGCAAGACACTGCTCGAAGACTGGCAGATTACTCAGTTCCGCACAGACCCAGGCGACCCCGACTATCGCACAGAGCACTTTCATTTTCACCCAGCCTACTCGCTTCAGACGGCTTTCATGTATCGCTACATCCGCAAGTGGGCTACCGGCATTGGAGCCGACTTGTTCTACGGCAGTTACTACAAGCGCATCCGCGAAATCGAAACTGCCAACGGCCATGCCGACGATGCGCGGCGCGTGTCGCCCTGGTCGGTGGGCATAGCCCTGAAGCACGAGGTTTACTATCACCGTTTCTCGGTAGCCATGTCGGTGGGAGCTTATCTCTACCGCAACATGGGCAGCAGTGCAAAAGAAATAGAGAAACCCTACTACGAGCGAATCGGCTTGCGCTATTCGTTTGCGTCTCTTGGAGGAATGTATCTTGGCGCCAGTGTAAACGCCCATCTCACCAAGGCCGACTTCGCTGAGCTGGTAGTGGGTTTCCCCATCCGGGTGTATTAATCTATTTCTCACGCCTTGCGGCGCGTATGGGTTCCCTCATGTTCTTTTCGTCCTATAATAGAGTTCCCTGCTTGTTTTTCTTTATATGTTGAATCCCCTTGTTGTTTGTCTGGTTTGATATATTGTTGAATCCCCTGTTTGTCTTTCGTGAAATGTTTTTTATATGTCGAACTCCCTGTTTGTCTTTCGTAGCTTGTGAGGTGCTTTTTCGCACCCTTCTATAATAATAACGATTCAGAGAGGCCAAAATCTTCACCAATACCCGTTTTTTTTCTTCAACCGCCCGATTTTTAACCTTTTTTTAGAAAACTGAGGCTAAAAACCGCGTTTTTTGTTGCTGTTTGCGGTTATTCATGTCGCTGTTTGCAGTTGCTCAAGTCGCTGTTTGTGGTAGCTCAAGTTGCTGTTTGCAGTTGCTCAAGTCGTACTTTGTGGTAGCTCAAGTCGCACTTTGCATTTCTGTTGTTTGGCGTGACAAATGCAATGCTGTGCTTTACGCGCAAATTCTCTAGAAAATTTGAGCGTAAAGTGCGACGTTGGTTTGGGCATTCTGGGTAACAGAAAAACAACCCTATGCTTTACAACGAAATTTTCTAGAGAATTTGAACGTAAAGCATAGCATTGTTTCCGTAAAGTGATGCATTGTTTCCGTAAAGCGATGTGTTGTTTCCGTAAGGCATAGCAAGATGCTCATGAATTGCAGTCCAAAAAAATTCCCGACACGTCACGTGCCAGGAATTCTTCGTTCTTTTCGTCAAAAGAACCTCGTCCTTATTTGTATGTGTGCTTTCGTTATGCGTATATATTAATCGTTTTCTTTCCATTCGCGGATTTCACATCCCTCGAAGAAATCGCGCTGAATGCTATGATCACCGTTGCCGCGTCGCTTACCAGCGGGCGTAAAGTTGCAACGGAGTCCCTTTATGTTGTGTCTCGAAAAATTGTCCTCCGAGTCGGCTCCGGTGCTCATCACCGAGAGGCTGAAGCGGCCAAACTCTTTGAGGCTGACCACATAGCCGCGCTGCAGCATGTCTTTCATCACCTCCACCAACTCTGTAAGCACCTGACGCACGTCGCTCTTGCGGGCTGAGCAGTGCTGCTGGATGATTTCCTCCAGCTCATCGCCCGTCACCTCTTTCACTCTTACGGTGTGGGCATAGAATTTTCCGCACGATTTTCTCGAGCGAATATTGTTCTGTTTAAGGGTGTAATAGACTGCCATCGTCAGGTTTGGGTTTATTGTTTGCAAAGTTAAGATTTATTTTCTTAATTTCAAATTTTTAAGTGCTAAAATTTGCTAATACAAATTGTTTTTTTTAATAAATCAATTTGATTTGCTCATCTTAAACTTTTTGTTTTCTGTGTAAATATTTGTAAATTAGTATGTTATTAATGAATTTGCGTTTTCTGTTTGTGTTTTGTCGTGATTTTGTCACAAATAATGGCACAAAATAGGCTCTGATTATTGGCTTTTCCGTTGTTTTTTCATCGTTCCACTTGGCGAAAGGTCAGAAAAATTGTATCTTTGCAGAAACTTTCACATACAAAAGATGAAAAACATTCGCTTGATTCTTGTTTTCGTGCTGCTCATGGCGGCCATGAACGGGCGCGCGCAGATGCAACAGGCTGACGACGACGCCAAGTATGCAACAGAATTGCTGAAGCCAGGCACGCAGGTGCCCGACTTCAAGTTGAAAACTCCGGAAGGAAAGGCGGTGAAGCTGAGCAAGCTCATCAAAGGCAAGTACGCCGTGATAGACTTCTGGGCTTCGTGGTGTCCCGACTGTCGCAAGGACATGCCCAACGTGCAGCGCATGTATAAGGATTTCGCGCCGCGCGGCGTTGAGTTCGTGGGTGTTTCGTTCGACACCGAGGCCGAGAGCTGGCAGAAGGCCATCGAGAAATATAATATAAGGTACACGCAGGTGAGCGAACTGAAAAAGATGCGCGACTCAGAGGTTGCCAAGGCGTTTGGCGTGAAATGGATTCCCTCGATGATGCTCGTTGACCCGCAGGGCAAGGTGGTGCTGAGCACCGTGCTGAGCGATAAGATGGAGAAGACGCTCACCGAGACGCTGGCCGTGAAGCGTGAGATTGCCGGAACCACCGAGCGGCTGACCATCGACGGCGGCAAGGGCACATTGGCCGCCATTCTGCAAAAACCTGCATTAGAAGCGGGGCAGAAGTGTCCCATGGTGGTGTTCTGTCATGGTTTTGGAGCCAGCAAAGAAGGACCGCTGTTTGAAATCATTGCCGACTCGCTGCAGGCTTGCGGCATTGCCAGCATCCGTTTCGACTTCAACGGCCACGGCGAGAGCCAGGGCGACTTTGTGGATATGACAGTGCCCAACGAGATAGAGGATGCCATGAAGGTGATTGAGTATGTGCGCGACCTGCGTTACGTAAGCAGCGTGTCGCTTGTAGGCCATTCGCAGGGAGGCGTGGTTGCGTCGATGACAGCGGGAAAGCTTGAGCCGGGCGACATTGCCGCCGTGGCATTGATGGCACCGGCAGCCGTGCTCCGTGATGATGCCATCCGCGGCAGTACTATGGGTGCCACTTACAATCCGCTCGACCCGCCCGAGTATGTGGAGCTGTGGGGCGGAAAGAGGCTTGGGCGCGAATACATTCGCACTGCCTTTTGGCTACCCATCTATGAGACGGCTGCCAAGTATCAGGGGCCGGCCATCATTGTCCACGGAACGGCCGACCGAGTGGTTCCTTATACCTATGGCGAGCGTTACAAGACCGTTTGGCCGAATGCAGAGGTGGAAATCCTCGATGCTCAGGACCACGGTTTCTCGCAGAACATTTACCGTGCCACGCGCTTGGTGTCGGATTTCCTCATCAGGGAACTGAGAAGCGAGGTGAAGAAGTAGGGAGAGCGTTTTGTTTCTGTTATAAACAACAAATAAGCCCGCCAATGAAGCATCAGCAACATTGGCGGGCTTTCTTTGTGGCATTGAATGCCTTTCGAGTGAATAGGGATTAGTAAGTCATGCGTGGTTCCAGTTCCTTGGCCTGGTCAATCATCTTCTGCACTTCCTTCACCGAGGGAACGCGGTTGCAGAGGTTCTTCTCTGCGTTCACTTCCTCGAGTTTGGGCTGCAGGTTCTCGGCTACGCGGTGGCGCAGTTCCTTGACGGTGTCAACACCGGCAGCCTCCAGCAGCTCAGAGAACTGCGGGCCGATGCCGTTGATGCGGAACAGGTCGGCGTGGTTGGTCCAGCGGAGAATCAGTTTGCCGCTGATGCCGGTTGCCTCTTCGAGTTCCTTGCGGCCTTTTGCTGCTGCGCAACGGTCCAGAAGATCATCTACTGTTTTGATGCCTACTGTTTGTAATTTCTCAGCATAGACGTCGCCTACGCCTTCGATGTCAATAATTTTGTATGCCATAATCTTTGGGTTTAGTTAAACAATTGTTCAGGTTTAGGCCACAAATATAGCGTTTTTTCTTGTAAACTGCAAATAATATGGCAAAAAAATGAGGCGCGAACCAATGCGCGCCTCATAAAATCTTTTCAACAGTTCCGACAGAGCGTTTACTGGCGTTTAAAACCCTGACAATTCGATGACTTTGTCAATGGCTTCACGGAGTCCGTCCTTGTTCTTGCCGCCGGCCTGTGCGAAGTGGGGCTGTCCGCCGCCGCCGCCCTGCATAAGCTTGGCAGCCTCGCGCACCATCTGTCCGGCGTTGAGCTGGTGGTCGCTCACCATGTCGTCGCTCAGCATGACACTCAGCATGGGTTTGTCCTCATGGACGCTGCCCACCACGCAGATGAGGTTTTCGGGGATGGCTTGCCGCACCTTGAACACTAAATCCTTGGCAGAACCGGCCTCCATGGGCAGTATGGAGTTGACAATGGTGACGCCGTTGCGGTGCTCAGCTCGCTCGATGAGCAAATTCTTGGCACGTTCCACGGCCTTGGCCTGGAACTGCTCAATTTCCTTCTTCATCGACTCGTGTTCCTCCAAGTGTTTCAGAATGACGCCTTTCAGGTCTTTCGCATTGTTGAACAGACCCTTCAGAGCACGCATGGTGTCTTCGAGCAGGTAAATGGCTTCCTCGCAGTTCTTCCCGGTAATGGCCTCGACGCGGCGGATGCCTGCGGCTACGCTGCTCTCTGAGAGGATTTTGAAGAAACCGATGCGGCCCGTGCTGCGGGCATGTATGCCTCCGCAGAATTCGCACGACGGTCCGAAGCGCACCACGCGCACCTTATCGCCATATTTCTCGCCAAACAGCGCGATGGCACCCAGTTGTTTGGCCTCGTCGAACGGCATGTCGCGGTGCTCGTCGAGCGGAATGTCCTGGCGAATCATGTCGTTCACCAGCCGTTCAACCTCGCGCAGTTCCTCGTCGGTAACCTTCTGGAAATGAGAGAAGTCAAAGCGCAGCGTGTCGGGGCTTACCAGCGAGCCTTTCTGCTCCACATGGTCGCCCAATACTTGTTTCAGCGCGTAGTCCATCAGGTGGGTGGCGGTATGGTTGGCTGCGCTGGCCTCGCGCTTGTCGGTATCCACGCAAGCCATGAAGTCGGCCTCCACGTTCTTTGGCAGTTGTTTCACAATGTGCACACTCTGGTTGTTCTCGCGCTTGGTGTCGATGATATTGACGGTTTCGTCTTCGCTCACGAGCACACCACAGTCACCCACCTGGCCTCCCATCTCGCCATAGAACGGCGTATAGTCGAGCACCAGCTCGTAGAATTCGTTTTTCTTCTGCTTTACCTTGCGGTAACGCAGAATATGGCACTCATACTCCGTATAGTCGTAGCCCACAAACTGCTGTTCGCCCTGCCGCAGTTCTGTCCAGTCGCTGTTCTCAACAGCGGCGGCATTGCGTGCCCGCTCTTTCTGCTTCTGCATCTCCACATTGAACTGCTGCTCGTCAACGGTGAAACCGTTTTCGCGGCAGATGAGCTCAGTCAGGTCAAGCGGGAAACCGTAGGTGTCGAACAGACGGAAGGCTGCGGTGCCGTCGAGCTCGGTCTTGTTGTTGGCTCTCATTTCGTCCATGGCCGTGTTGAGCAGCTGTATGCCCTTGTCGAGTGTGCGCAGGAACGAGTCTTCTTCTTCCTTCATCACGCGGCAGACGAGTTGCTGCTGTGCCTTCAGCTCGGGGAAAGCGTCGCCCATCTCGTGCACCAACGTGGGTACCAGTTTGTAGAGGAAAGCCTCTTTCTGTCCGAGGAACGTGTAGGCGTAGCGCACGGCACGGCGCAGGATGCGGCGGATGACGTAGCCAGCCTTGGCATTGCCCGGCAGCTGTCCGTCGGCAATCGAGAAACTCACGGCGCGCAGGTGGTCGGCGCATACGCGCATGGCCACATTCACGTTGTCCTGCTCCTTGCTCACGGGTGCCAGTTCTTCTTCCTCAAAGGTTACGTATTTCAGACCGGTTATTTCCTCCTCAGTCTTAATAATCGGCTGGAAAATGTCGGTATCGTAGTTCGAGTGCTTGCCCTGCAGCATACGCACCAGACGCTCGAAGCCCATGCCGGTGTCGATGACGTTCATCGAGAGCTTTTCCAGGCTTCCGTCGGCCTTGCGATTGAACTGCATGAACACCAGGTTCCATATCTCAATCACCTGCGGGTCGTCCTGGTTCACCAGCTCGCGGCCGCTCTTGCCGCTGACGGCTCGCTGTTCGGGCGTGCGCGAATCAACATGAATCTCCGAGCACGGGCCGCAAGGGCCTGTGTCGCCCATTTCCCAGAAGTTGTCGTGCTTGTTGCCGTTGATGATATGGTCCTCGGGCACGTGCTTGGCCCAGTAGCGGGCAGCCTCGTCATCGCGCGGGATGTTCTCCTCGGGTGAGCCCTCGAAAACGGTCACATACAAATCCTCGGGGTTCAGATGGAGCACATCCACCAGATACTCCCAAGCCATGTCGATGGCACCCTCCTTGAAATAGTCGCCAAACGACCAGTTGCCCAACATCTCGAACATTGTGTGGTGGTAAGTGTCGTGACCCACCTCCTCCAAGTCGTTGTGCTTGCCGCTCACGCGGAGGCACTTCTGTGTGTCGGCACGGCGGCGCGGCTCAGGGTCGCGCGTACCTAAAATAATATCTTTCCACTGGTTCATGCCTGCATTGGTGAACATCAGCGTGGGGTCGTCCTTCACCACCATGGGGGCAGATGGCACAATGGCATGTTGCTTCGACTCGAAAAAATTCTTGAACGAGTCGCGAATTTCGTTGGCTGTCATCATTATTATTTACTATTTAGCTATTTTTTCGCGGAGCTCAAGGAACTCCAATTTACTATTTGACTACTATTTTTCCTGTTTGCAGAAAAAAAACTTGAAAAGTTTTGCAAAGATACTTAGTTTTCGTTATTTTTGCAAAAAATTAGTTGAAAATATGGCACTTAACACGAATAAAAACCTCAAACTCTACTACTCCATCAAGGAAGTGGCACAGATGTTCAACGTCAGCGAGAGCCTGCTCCGCTATTGGGAAACCGAGTTCCCGCAAATAAAGCCCAAGACCCTAAACAACAAGGTGCGACAATATACCGACAAGGACATTGAGCAGATTCGCGTCATCTACAATCTTGTCAAGGTGCGCGGCTTCAAACTTGCCGCCGCCCGCAAAATGCTCAGCGAGAACAAGCGCGGAGCCGACAAGAGTGCCGACGTGCTCAGCTCTCTCATCTACGTCCGCGACGAGCTTAAGGCCATGAAGAAACAGCTCGACGGGCTGGTGTAGTTTCTGCATCATCGTCAGATGCATCCCTAAACCTATGCTTTGCGCGCCCCGTTCCATACTTTATGAGAATAAAGCTTTATTCTACGCGCGTAAAGCATAGGTTTGTTATTAAATTCTCTACAAAATTCATTCACAAAGCCGCGAGTTGTTTCCCTGTTTCAAAGCAGGGAAAAATTATCGTCGCAAGATAATACCAAATTCTCTAGAAAATTTTGTAATAAAGTCGGGAGTTGTTTTCGTAATTCAATGCTTTACGATAACAACTCCCGACGCTGTGTCTATGAAACTGTGTTTAGAAATCCACGTGCCAAGTGTCTTGGATGTTGAACACGCGGTCAAGCGATGGGGATTGCAAATCCCCTAAAACCGCGTTTGGCTTTCCGATGATGGCGGTGGCTTCTTTTTTACTCAGCTGGCGGCTCCAGAATACTCGGGTGGAGGTGTTGGCACCAGGGCCGCTGTTGTTGTACTCGCCATAGCGGGCGGTGCGCTCGTTGTCAGGATTGTTCCAGTTGTGCCATCCGGCGGGAAGGATGTGCGGGCCGAGGTGGCAGTTCATGAACAGGGTGTGGGCGTAGGGGCGCCATGGGCGGCCGAGATAGACTTTCGTGATGCCTTCGGCAGCGGTCAGTCGGCAGCGGTTGAATATGTAGCCGTAGGGCGTGTCGGCGGGCGTTGAGGCAGCGGTGATGTATGAGTCGGCTTTGCTGTGTATGGTGCATTGCTCAAACCATGCGGTCGAGGGGCCGAAGATGAAGTCGGTGGTGCCTTCGATGTAGCAGTTGAGGAAAAGTATGCGTGTGTTGGCCACGCCTGTATAAACGGTGTCCTGGTTGCCTAAGAAGCGGCAGTTGATGAACTGCAGGTGGTCGCCCTCGGTGTGCAGGGCTACAGCCTGTCCGAGTTTGGCGGCATTGTTCTCGATGGTGATGTTGCGGAAAGTGATGTAGTTGCCTTGCACTTTCACGGTATAGGTGCGGAAGGTGCCCATGGGAACTCCTCCTGACCTCCCCGAGGGGGAGGAACCAGTCTCTTCTTCAGAGGGGTAGGGGAATATTCTGATGTTGGCATGGTCGTCGTAGGTGATGATGGTTGTTTCGGGGTCTTCGCCAAGAATCTCAATATGTGTGAGCCACGAGGGAACGACGAGTTTCTCTTTGTAGATGCCGCGTTTAACGAATATCACTTTGTGGTATTCCATGAAGGCGCGGCACACCTCAATGGCTTCGCCTACGTTGCGGAACTGTCCTGTTCCGTCGCGCGCCACGACGAGCGTGTCGGGGTTGTCGTAGTCGTTGGCTGATGCGGGAACAGCAAAAGTCAGTAAACAGAGTGTAATAAATAGAAGAGGCAACAGTCTTTTCATGGATTAATGGGGTTGAGCAAGTGTTTTTCAATTATCAATTCATAAATCTCAATTCTCGATTTTTCGCTGACGCTCAACAACACGTCTCAATTCTCTACACAATCTGCTGGATTTCCTTCAGTCCGTCGATGTCCTTGAGTTTCTCGATAATGAGTTTCACATTGTCGCGGTCATAGACGCGCAGCTCAATGGAACCGTCGAAGATTCCTTCGTTGGTGGAGATGGTGATGCGGCGAATGTTGAGGTTCAGTTGGTCGGAGAGTATCTGCGACACGTCTTTGAGCATACCCATGCGGTCGATTCCGCGAATTTCGATGGTGGCATCAAAGAACATCTGCTTGTGCATGTCCCATTTTGCGTCGAGGATGCGGTTGCCGTAGCTCGACTTGAGCTTCGACGCTACGGGGCAGTCGCGTTTGTGGATTTCGATGTGGTTTTTGCCGTCGATGAATCCCAATACGTCGTCGCCGGGAATGGGGTGGCAACAGTTTTTGAAGATATACTGGTGTATGTTTTGCTCGGTGATGATGACCGGCTTTTTCTTGTTGAATCCTTCGCCCACTGTGAACAGTCCTTCGGTCATGAGGCTTTGGCCGGTCTTCTCTTTTTTCTTTTCCTTGCCAAGGAAGGGCACAAGGCGGCGCCATCCGGCGTTGTTGACGTTTTTCTTCTTGTCGAGCAGTTCGTCGATGTCTCTGTCGCCAAGAATGATGGTCTTTTCGCCAAGTGCGAGGAACAGGTTCTCATGCTTGGGCACATCGTGGAACTCGCAGAGTTTGTCGAGCACCGATGTGGTGACTTCCATATTGTTGCGCTTGAGGAACTCGTTGAGAATCTCCTCGCCCTGTTTTTGTATGATGCGCCCGTTGCGGCGGAGGATGGACTGTATCTTTGACTTGGCCTTGGCTGTTGAGACGAAGTTAATCCACGAGGGCTGCACGTGCTGCGACTTGGAAGTGAGTATTTCTACCTGGTCACCGCTTTCCAGGCGGTGGCTCAGAGGCACAAGCTTGTGGTTTACCTTAGCGCCAATGCAATGGCTGCCGAGGAAGGTGTGGATTTGGAAGGCGAAGTCGAGTGCTGTGCAACCTGCGGGCATGGTTTTGATTTCGCCTTTCGGAGTAAATACGAAGATTTCGCTTGCAAAAAGGTTGAGCTTGATGGCATCGAGGAAGTCCATGGCGTCGGGCTGCGGGTCGTCGAGAATCTCCTTGATGGTGGCGAGCCACTCGTTGAGTTCCAGGTCGTCCTCGGCAATCTCGCTCTCGCCGTCGTCGCCCTCCTTGTATTTCCAGTGGGCAGCGAATCCCTGTTCGGCAATCTCGTCCATCTTGTCGGAGCGTATCTGCACCTCAATCCATCGACCTTGTTGCGACATCAGCGTGACGTGCAACGCCTGATAGCCGTTGGCTTTGGGATGGTTGAGCCAGTCGCGCAAACGGTCGGGGTGGCTTTTGTAGATTTTGCTGATGGCCACGTAGATGTTGAAGCACTCGTTGATTTCGTCTTCGCGCTCTTTGGGCGTGAAGATGATGCGGACGGCCAGAATGTCGTAGATTTCTTCGAAGGTCACGTGTTTGTTCTGCATCTTGCTCCAAATGGAGTAAGGGCTTTTCACACGCATTTTCAGTTCATACTTCACTCCCATCTTGTCCATGGCAGCCCTGATGGGACTTGTGAACTGCTCGAACAGTTCGTCGCGCGATGCCTGAGTCTTGGCCAGTTTTTTCTGGATGGTGGCATATTCCTCGGGATGCTCAAAGCGGAAGCTCAGGTTCTCAAGTTCTGTTTTTATTTTGTTGAGGCCGAGCCTGTTGGCCAGGGGTGCGTAGATGTATAGCGTCTCGCCGGCAATCTTGTATTGTTTGTTGGCCGGCTGGCTTTCCAAGGTGCGCATGTTATGCAGTCGGTCGCATATCTTGATGAGAATCACGCGGATGTCATCGCTCATGGTGAGCAGCAGCTTCTTGAAGTTTTCTGCTTGTGCCGAGGCCTGGTCGCCGAAAATTCCTCCCGATATTTTTGTCAGTCCGTCAACAATCTGTGCGATTTTTGCACCGAAGATGTTCTCAATATCCTCGACGGTGTAGTCGGTGTCTTCCACCACGTCGTGCAACAATGCCGAGCAGATGCTTGTTGACCCCAGTCCCATCTCCTCGCTCGCAATCTGCGCCACGGCAATAGGGTGCATAATGTAGGGCTCGCCCGACAGTCGTTTCACACCTTTGTGTGCCTGACGGGCAAAGTTGAAGGCTTTGGTAATGAGATCTACCTTCTTGCGGTGGCGTGAAGCTGAGTAGGTGTTGAGCAGATGCTGGAAAGCATCATCGACGAGTTGTTCTTCTTCCTGCTCGGATTCGTTTTCTTTGTTGATAAGATTCGGGTCCTCCATGGTCGTCTCCTCCAAAAAGTTTGTTGTCGTTTGGTTGCACCTGACTGTCTGGTTGCATCTGTCTCAAAAAAACAGAGGTGGAGCAGCCTTTCGGCCACTCCGTAGGTTTTGCTTCAGAAACGGGTGTTTCTGAATTCAGCATTTATTTCACTTTCAGTTTTTTGCCTTTCTGAATGGTAGAGCCTTTGATTTTGTTCAGTTTCTTCAGTTTTGCAACGGTTGTGTGGTTGCGGCGGGCAATCTCTGACAGGGTCTGTCCTGACTTCACCGTCACGCTTTGGCCACCGCCTCCAGCAGCACCTTTGCGTCCTTTGCGACCTCTCTTTTCTGCACGATCGTGACGGCCTTTCCGTCCGTTGTGCCTGCTGTCCCTATACGAGCTTTTGGCAACATATCGGCTGCTACGTTCCGGAGCCACATAAACAGGCTCTTCGGGTGCCTCAATGGCAACTTCAATGCGGTTCTTCAGCAGCCGATCGGCGTTGTAGTGGTAGATGGAGTCTTCGTTGTCAATAAACAGGTTGACCGCCTGAGTTGGCAACCTCAACACCGAAGGCTTTGTTGCGCCGTTAACGATGTTGCGCCGGTATTGCGGGTTGAGTGCGCGCAGGATGTCGAGGTCCACATTACAGATGGCTGCAATCTGCTCCAGATGCACGTTCTTGCTCACCATCACTGTGTCGGTTTTGGCCGGCAACCGTGTTCGCATAGGGCAGATGTTGTGCTCGCAATAATAGTTCATGATATAGTTGGCTGCAATGAATGCAGGCACATATCCGCGTGTTTCCTTTGGCAGGTAGGGATAGATTTTCCAGTAGTCGGTCTGTCCGTTCGAGCGATGAATGGCTTTGCTGATGTTCTCCGGTCCGCAGTTGTAGGCAGCAATCACCAGGTTCCAGTCGCCGTAGATGCGGTAGAGGTCTTTCAGATACTGTGCTGCGGCGTAGGAGGCCTTGATGGGGTCGCAACGCTCGTCAACGAGCGAGTTCACTTCCAGTCCATAGTGTTTTCCTGTTGCCAGCATGAACTGCCAGAGGCCCGTCGCTCCAGCCCTTGACACAGCCTTGGGGTTCAGGGCCGACTCAATCACCGGCAAGTATTTTAGTTCCAATGGCAGACCATATTCCTCAAGGGCCTGCTCAAAGATAGGCATGTAGAAGTTCGACGCGCCCAGTATGGTGCTCACGCTCTGACGGAAACGCCCCGTATAGCGGTCAATCACCTTCTGCACCTCATCGTTGTAAGGCATCTCGATGATGTTTGGCAGACGTTGCAGCCGCTCGATGTATTCTTCTTTCGAGTAGCTCGGGCTGAAATCCTTGTAATTGCAGTCGGGGTCGGGGCTGAGGAAAGTCTTGTTGTTATATTGTATCATCAGGCTGTCGAAGGGCATGGTCATTCCTTCGGGCAACTGAATCACCTCCTGATGTCCTTGTTGGTCGGTCACAATAATGTCGTTGTCGTTCACGATTTGGGCGCGTGTCAGTGTGACTGCGCCGAGAAGCATTGTGGCTGTCAAAAAACAAATTCTCTTCATATATTTCTTTTCGGTTGTTATATGTTCTTTATATGGTTTTGTTTATCAGTTGTGTGGTTTGCCGTCAGAAGTTGATGGAGCATTGCAGTCCCAGCGCAGACGACTGGGTCGGACGTACCGACAAGTAATTGCTGCTGTTGATGACTGTGGGCTCTACGCGCAGGCTCAGGTCGTCGGAGATGTCAAACTGCGCGAGCGAAGCGTCAACGTAGGCATCGATGATAGAGATGGCATAGACTCCCACCATGATGAAGAAGCTCATGTCGCGGTAGCGACGGTAGTAGTCCTTTCTTCGTTTGAAAACTTTCTCCCATTGCGCCTTGTTGAGGTCGTTGATTCGGTTGCCTAAGTGCAAGAACTGGTTATAGCTCTGCGTATTCGCGTCGTCGTCCATGAGGTCGAGATAGGCCTGCGAATAGTCGTGATACTGCTGGTTGTTCCACCTCATGGCGTATGCACATCCTAAGAATCCTCCGTAGATAATGGGCAGTTTCCAGTATTTCCGGTTATAAATCTGTCCTGCACCGGGCAGCACGATAGCCAGCCACATGGCCCTTTTGGGGTCTGGCCGCCAGTTTGCCCAGTCGCGTGGCGCCTTTTTGGCGGTCTTCAGACTGTCGGCAGCGCTGTCGGATTTGCCTTTTTTCTTCTTTTTGCTGTCCTTTGTGCTCTTGGTTTCCTTGACCTCTTCGGTTACCTCGGCTTCATCTACGTCCTCGTCATCATCAAACAGGCGTTCCCGCTCAACCACAGCGTCGTCGAAGGGCGGCGCCTCTTTGGCCGTGTCGGCCTCGACGGTAATCCCGATGGCGGTTGCATGGGCACCGAGGCACGGCAGCAGTGCTATACAAACGGCCATGATGGTGATAGCTATGTAGTGTCTGCGCTTGTTCACTTCAGTCTGTCGAAAATATTCATGATACGCTCCAGCTCCTCCTCGTTGGCAAAGTTGATGGTGATTTTTCCTTTTCCTTTGTCCGTGCAGTTCATCTGCACTTTGGTCTGGAAGAAGTCGGCGAGTCTGTTTTTCAGTACGTTGAACTCCTCAGGCAGTTGGTTTTTGGCTGCTATTTTCTTTTTGCCAGTCTCCACGTCCTCGCCGTTTTTGAGCAGTTGCACCAACTCCTCCACCTTTCTCACGGAGTAGTTGTTCTTCTGTATTTCCTTGAACAGTTTTATTTGCTGCGAGGGACTGTCAATGGCCAGCAGCGCGCGGGCGTGTCCCATGTCAATCTCTTTTTTCTGCAGGGCCATCTGCACCTGAGCGGGCAGTTTCAGCAGACGCAGGTAGTTGGTCACTGCCGAGCGGCTTTTTCCCACCCGTTCGGCCACTTTGTCCTGCGTGATGCTGCTCTTTTCCATGAGTTGCTGGTAGGCCAGGGCTATCTCTATGGCGTTCAGGTCCTCGCGCTGTATGTTCTCCACCAGCGCCATCTCCATCACGTTCTCGTCGTCGATGGTTCTGATGTAGGCGGGTATGGTGGTGAGGCCGGCCATCTGCGACGCCCTCCAGCGTCGTTCGCCTGCCACAATCTGGTAGCGGTTGTCGGCCACCTGTCTGAGTGTGATGGGCTGCACGATGCCCAACTGGCTGATGCTGTTGGCCAGTTCCTGCAGGGCGGCGGTGTCAAATTCCCTTCGCGGCTGGTTGGGGTTGGCCTCAATCTGGTCGATGGCAATCTCGTTGATGGTCGAGCTGCCCTGTGTGCGCACGTTCGATGTGTCGATGAGCGCGTCCAGACCGCGACCTTCGCCGATTTCGTCCAGTCCGCGTCCTAATGCTGTCTTGCTGTATTTCTTTTTTACGGCCATAATTTCTCCTTATTTCCTCTCTCCTCTTTCTCGTCTCACTTGTTCTTATTAATGATTTCCTTGGCCAGTGCCAAGTGGTTTTTCGAGCCCGTTGAGTCGGCGTCATACAGAATGACGGGCAGTCCGTGGCTTGGACTCTCCGACAGTTTTACGTTGCGCTGAATGACGGTCTTGAACACCAGTTCCTGGAAGTGGCGCTTCACCTCGTCGTAAATCTGGTTGGCCAGGCGCAGGCGCGAGTCATACATCGTGAGCAAGAATCCCTCAATCTCGAGTTTCGGGTTCAATTTGCTTTTGATGATTTTGATGGTGTTGAGCAGTTTGCTGATGCCTTCGAGTGCGAAGTACTCGCATTGCACGGGAATGATTACCGAGTCGGCAGCCGTCAGCGAGTTCACGGTGATGAGCCCTAATGACGGTGAACAGTCGATGAGTATATAGTCGTATTCGCTGCTGATAGAGTCGAGCAGGTTTTTGATTACTTTTTCGCGGTTGTCGAGGTTGAGCATTTCAATTTCTGCCCCCACCAGGTCGATGTGGCTTGGAATGATGTCCAGCCCGTCGATGTCGGTGGTGTAGATGGCGTCGCGCACGTCGGCGTGGTTGATGATGCACTCATAGAGCGAGCAGTCCACCTCCTTGATGTCAACGCCCAGTCCGCTCGAGGCATTTGCCTGCGGGTCGGCATCGACCACCAGCACGGTTTTCTCCATCGTGGCCAGCGAGGCTGCCAGGTTGATGGTAGTGGTGGTTTTGCCCACACCGCCTTTTTGGTTTGCCAAAGCAATGATTTTTGCCATTTTCTTTACCTTATTTAAATCTAATAGAGTGCAAAGGTACTACTTTTTTTTCGTTTTTGCTCCAAGTCATTCCATATTTTAACAGAAACGATGAATAAATAACACCTCTCTGCGTTTTTTCACTTTTCCACAACGAGTTTTTCAAGGCTTTTATCAGTTTTTATACAATCACTCTCCATCATGATGGCTTCATCACGGGAATCCGCGAGTGTTTAACATCTTTTAAAGGGCGTGAAACGCTCGTTTGTAATTATTTCCTATTTTTGCAACATCTGCATAACCACGACTCTATTAACAACTAAGCATAAACCATCATGAAAAAGAAAATCTTTACCCTTATGATTGTCCTGACGGCCATTGCCACAGGCGCACTGGCAGACGTAGAAATCAACTCGACCAACTTCCCCGACGACAACTTCCGCACTTACGTGAAGAAATGGTGCCAGAAAGACGGCAATGACTCCCTCTCCGATGATGAGATAGCGCAGGTGAAAGAAATATCGGTAGTTAGCAAAGGCATCAGAAACTTCAAGGGCATTGAGTTTTTCACCGCGTTGCAGATACTCAATTGTGGCTACAACAGTAGTCTGACCTCGCTCGATTTGTCGAAGAATGTCAATATGCGGGAACTCGATTGCTCTTATTGCAGTCTGACATCGCTTACTGTGGCTTCCGGTGCCTACAATTTCAAGAAGATTGAATGTTACCTAAACCAGCTCCGCGGCGATAAGATGACGGCCTTCCTCAACAGCCTTCCTTACCTTATGATGTACGGCCAGACAGGCCAGCTATTCCTGATTGACGGCGATGATGCCAACGAGGAGAACGAACAGGTTGACTTAGGCTGGTACACGTCATTAATGTCCATGGGCTGGTACACTTTCGGTCACGTCCTCGACAATTGGTATGATTATGCCTCATTCTTCCAGCTGATGATACCCAGCATTGCCATCGATGCTAACAACTTCCCCGACGCCAACTTCCGACAAGCCGTGAAAGACCAATGCGACCTGAACAAGGACGGATTCCTTAGCATAGCGGAGATGATGAAGGTGAAGGAATTGTATGTTAACGATTTGAAAATCGCGAGTCTCAAGGGCATCGAGCTTTTTACAGAGATTACAGATTTGTATTGTAGTGAGAACGAACTGACTTCACTCGACGTGTCGAAGAACACAAAGCTGGCGTATTTGTATTGCAGTTGGAACCGACTGACCTCGCTCGACGTGTCGAAACACACTAATCTCTTACTTCTGTGGTGTTATGCAAACAATATTTCTTCGCTCGACGTGTCGAAGAACACAAAACTCCTTTATCTAGATTGCAGTAGAAACAATCTTACCTCGCTCAACGTGACGAAAAACACGGAACTGCAGTATTTGTGGTTCGGTCATAACAATCTTACTTCGCTCGACGTGACGAATAACAAAAAACTCATCGAACTGGTATGCGAAAGTAATAATATCAATATCACCGAGATGGGTAAACTGGTAAAGAGCATGCCGACAGTTAAAGGCGAGCCGGGCTATTTCCGTGTATTTGACTTTACAGACGATGACAACGTCATTACTACCTCGCAGGTGGATATGGCCATAGGCAAGAACTGGGATGTTATCGCCTGGAATGGAAGTGACGAAATTCATTACAGCGGTATCCCCGACGGCATAGAGGTCAATAACCGTGAGCAAATAACCAATAACCGTTACTACTCATTGGACGGCCATCGCCTCGACGGCGTTCCGACGCAGAAGGGCGTGTATATCCACAACGGAAAAAAGGTGGTGGTGAAATAAACACATCCAAGCATAAGAAACACCAGGATTTCCTGAGTTCTTGAAGAATTGTGCACAGTTTTGTTTTTGTGAACAGATTGTGCACAGTTTTGTTTTTGTGAACAAATTGTGCACAAATCTTTCTTCTTGTTTTATTCATGCGTAGGTGTTGATGACGCTTAGCGTCAGGCATTGGCCGTGTTCTCTCCTGTCTGTCGGTTCTTTCACACAGCCATTGGCCATGTTCTGTTATATGTAATGACAGAAGTTTCGGATGTATCATTGCTGGCGGCCTGAAAGGCCAATGCGCAATCAGCCCAGGGCAGCGCCCTGGGTACAAGGGGAAGGGAAAACTCGCCCTGAAAGGGCAAAAGCCTTTCCTCATCCCTTATGCTTTTGCCCTTTCAGGGCGTAGGCTGTGCACCACATTTACCCAGGGCGATGCCCTGGGCTGGGAGCTTGCTGGTCTTTCAGGCCGTAGATAGCGGAGATTGCGAAAGTTGAATGTAATGACGAATAATGAGCACCAAATATAGGTTTGCAAATACCATGCAAAGTACCGCTAACACAACTCATAGGTTTACGCTCAAATTTTCTAGCTTATACTATTCACGGTAGTTAACGGGAGTTATAAGAATTCTGCGAATTCATTGGGAGTTAGCGGGAGTTAACGGACGATAGTCATGCTAATGTCCGTTAACTCCCTGAGCGGTCGCAGACCGCGATAACTTCGGTTAACTCCTGATAACTCCATGAATAATTCAGAATAGAAAATTCAGACGTAAAGCATTGCTTTGTATTTGCCGTGCCTGAGACCACAAACACAACTCATAGGTTTACGCTCAAATTTTCTAGAGAATTTTGGTGTAAAGCATTGCTTTGGGATGGGCGTGCGTGGTAATGGGCGAATAAAGCATTGTGCGGCGTTTGTGAAGGGAGGGATGGGGCCATTATGGCTGTCCTTATGGGCGGCTGTGGTGAAGAAAAAGGGTCGTGGCGCGTTTTTTCGGGTGCCGGATGGTGCTTGGGTGGAAAAATTTTCGTATTTTTGCGCCCAAGATTCTTTAGATTATGAACAAACCCTTGCTATTGATTTCAAACGACGACGGCTACGAGGCGCGCGGCATCCGTTGTCTGGTTGATATGCTGCGCCCCTTGGGTGTGGATATCTTGGTGTGCGCGCCCGACGGTCCTCGCAGCGGCTATTCATGCGCCTTCTCGGCGGCCACGCCGCTTCGCATGAAGCGCGTGAGCAAGGAGGAGGGGCTTGAGGTGTGGAAAAGCAACGGCACACCCGTGGATTGCGTGAAGCTGGCCATCGACCAGATTCTTGGCGGGCGGCTGCCCGACATGGTCATCGGAGGTATCAACCACGGTGATAATTCAACGGTAAACAATCATTACAGCGGCACGATGGGTGTGGCCTTGGAGGGCTGCATGAAATACATTCCCTCTGTGGCGTTCTCAAGTTGCGACTACAACGAGCATGCCGACCTCTCGCCGCTGACGCCCTACGTGCAGCGAATGGTGAGGCGTGTGCTCAGCGAGGGACTGCCCAAGGGCGTTTGCCTGAACGTGAATTTCCCTGCAGGAAAGGACTTTCTGGGCGTCCGGCTCTGCCGCATGACCTTCGGTCGGTGGATTAACGAGGTGGACCGCCGCCACCACGGGAGAGGCTACGACTACTACTGGATGCTGGGCGAATACCACAACGACGAGCCCGATGCCGAGGACAGCGACCAGTGGGCCCTGAACCACCACTACGTGGCCATCACACCCACCAAGATAGATGTGACAGACTATGAAATGTTACGACAAATGAAGGATTGGGAAGAATGAAGTATTACCTGATTGTAGGCGAAGCAAGCGGCGACCTTCATGCCTCGCACCTGATGCGCGCATTGAAGAACGAGGACCCGGCAGCAGAGTTCCGCTTCTTTGGCGGCGACCTGATGGCTGCCGAGGGCGGCACGTTGGTGCGCCACTACCGCGACCTGGCCTACATGGGGTTCATTCCCGTGCTCATGCACCTGCCCACCATCCTGCGCAACATGCGGCAATGCAAGCAGGACATCGTGGCGTGGCAGCCCGACGTGGTGATACTGGTTGACTATCCCGGCTTCAACCTCAAGATAGCCAAATATGTGCACAGCCACACCCGCATACCCGTATATTACTACATCTCGCCGAAGATCTGGGCGTGGAAGGAGTATCGCATCAAGAACATCCGCCGCGACGTGGACGAACTATTCTCCATCCTTCCCTTCGAAGTGCCTTTCTTTGAGCAGAAACACCATTACCCCATCTACTATGTGGGCAACCCGACAGCCGACGAGGTGAGGGAATTCAAAGTTCAAAGTTCAGAGTTCAAAGTTCAAAGTTCAAAGACAATAGCTTTGCTCGCAGGCAGCCGTAAACAGGAAATCAAGGACAACCTGCCCGCTATGCTCGAGGCCGCTTCGGCGTTCGACAGTTACGAGTTGGTGGTGGCTGGCGCGCCTTCCATAGAACCCTCGTTCTATGAACCATTTGTGCGAGGACATAAAGTGAAAGTGATTCACAACCAGACGTTTGCGCTGTTGGCGCAATCCACGGCTGCACTCGTCACCAGCGGTACGGCCACATTGGAAACCGCCCTGTTCCGTGTGCCCCAGGTTGTGTGCTACAAGACGCCCGTGCCGCGGCTCGTGCGCTTTGCCTTCAACCACATCATCAAATGCCGCTACATCTCGCTGGTCAACCTGATTGCCGACCGCGAAGTGGTGCCCGAACTGCTGGCCGACCGCTTCAGTACCGACAACATCCGCCGCCACTTGGCTGCCATCCTGCCCGGTGGTGAGAAGCGCGAAGAAATGCTCAGCGGCTATGCCGACGTGAGCCGCGCATTGGGCGACCTGCGTGCTCCCGACAATGCCGCCGCCATCATGGTGGAGAAGCTGAGAGCAGGGAAAAATACGAAGTAAGCGGGCAAAGAATTGGCGGTTTCTGCATTTTGTGGCCAATTCTCTTTGTAGTTACAAAAACTTTTTGTATCTTTGCCGATAAATAGGCGAAGATACTACGTCTCTGCAAAAAAAGTATTAGAAATCCTTTGTTTTGCTCTCGACTTTTCGTATCTTTGTGCGCAGAAGACCATGATAACTACATAAAGCGTAATATTACGAAAAACATGAAAAGACAGTTTGTTGCCTTTTTAGCATTTTTGTTGACTCTTTGCTGTGTTGCCCAGAATAAAGCGTTCAATGTGCTTGATTTTGGGGCTGTTGGCAATGGCTCCACCGACGATGCCGCAGCCATTCAGCGAGCCGTTGACGCGTGTAGCGGTCAGGGTGGGGGACAGGTGCTGTTTCCTGCTGGTCATGTTTTTCTTAGCGGTCCCGTAGAGCTGAAGTCGAATGTTGAGATTCGTCTTGAGGCTACGGCAACATGGCTGGCCAATCCCGACGAGCAGATTTACCGGCTGAGTGCCTTTGGCGACAACCGCGGTGAGGGCATGATGTGGCTGTGGTGCCGCGATGTGGAGAACCTCAGCTTCACAGGCATGGGCACCATCGACGGCAACGGCATCCGGTTCATGGGCAGCGAACTGGCCGACAGCTACGAGCTGAAACCACTGGCCGACCCTGCGTTCGACCCGCGCCCGCATGTGCTGACGCTCATCGGCGTGAAGAAACTACGTATGCGCGACGTGACCATCCGCAACGGTGCCTACTGGACCGTGCATCTGGTGGGTTGCGACGATGCGGCAATTGAAGGCATCTCGCTGTTGAACAACCTGAAAATACGCAACGGCGACGGAATAGACATCGACCACTCGAGGCACGTGCGCATCAGCAACTGCCACATCACCAGCGGCGACGACTGCATCTGCCTGAAGAACCGGCGCGAGTGGGAGCAGTATGGGCCTACGCACGACATTACCGTCAGCAACTGCACGATGGCCTCGCGCTCATGCGCCATAAAAATAGGTAGCGAGAACATGGACAGCATCAGCCGAGTGATGGTGGACAACTGCACCATCTACGGCTCGAACCGAGGCATAGGTATTCAGAACCGCGACGAGGGAACGGTGACGGATGTCACCTTCTCGAACATCACGCTCGAGTGCCGCCTGTGGAGCGACGTGTGGTGGGGAAAGGCAGAACCTATCTACGTGACCAGCTACCCGCGTGCCAACGGCAACCACAAGGACGCCAACTGGCGTTTCCCCAAGGGGCAGACCGTAGGCCGCTGTGGTGAGGTGAGCCGCATCTACTTCAACAACATCACAGCCGTCAGCGAGAACGGCTGCTTCGTGGGTGGTGACGAACCGGGGCGCGTCAACGACATTTATTTCAATAACGTGCGCGTGAAGCTGCTCAAGCCTGCCGGAGAGCAAGTGTTGGTGTTCGACAAGCGTCCTTGCCGGGGAGAAGGTTTCTTGCAAGCCGACAGGAACGAGCTGAGCCGCATGTCATTGCCCTTGATTACCGAAAATGTAACCGTGGCGGTGAAGTAGGAGCACGTGCTTGAGAAGACGAGAAAACGAAAAATCAAAATATAAACCTTTTTACTAACCAAAAAATCAAAACATGCAAAACGTACAAAACTTGAAAAACGGAATGATGAAGACAGTGTTCTTCATGTTCTGCCTTTTGTGCAGTACCATGGCTTTTGCTCAGAGCAAGGTCTCGGGTGTCGTTACCGACAACCAGGGCGAACCGCTCATCGGAGTAACCGTCATGGAAGTTGGAACGCAAAACGGAGCCGTCACCGACATGGACGGACGCTACTCCATCAGCGTGGCACAAGGCAAAAGCTTGCAATTCAGCTATGTGGGCTACACTACACAAACCCTCCGCGTCAGCGGCAGTCAGATGAATGTCGTGCTGGAGGAAGACAACAAGACGCTGAACGAAGTGGTGGTGGTTGGTTATGGTACCATGCGCCGCAAGGACGTCACCTCGTCTATCACTACGGTGAAGGCCGAGGATCTGAACCGAGGCGTATTCACCGATCCTGCCTCAATGTTGCAGGGTAAGGTAGCCGGTTTGGTTGTTACCTCTTCTGGCGACCCCAACGGTTCTCCTTCTATCACCCTGCGTGGTGCTTCTTCACTGCGTAGTGGCGCTATGTCACCTTACTATGTAGTAGACGGTATTCCAGGTGTTGACATCTCAATGGTGGCTCCCGATGATATCGAGAGTATCGACGTGCTCCGCGATGCTACAGCAACCGCTATCTACGGTTCTAAGGCAGCCAACGGTGTGATCATCATCACTACTAAGAGCGGTAGCAAGAGCGAGCGCACCAATGTAAGCTATAACGGTTATGTGGCTTTCGACAATGTTCTCAACACTCTCGACATGGCTTCTGCAAACGATATC
>JAFZSI010000062.1 GCA_017619445.1 Prevotella sp. | reverse complement strand
TTACTATTTACTATTTTCCATTATTTCGCGGAGCTCATGGAACATCAATTTACTATTTATCTTCCTGGAGGTTTTGGGGTGCGTTCCACTTATTGATGACGCTGAAAGCGTCGCCTATCAGTAACCGAGGGTACGAGCGAAGCGAGCACCCCCGGAAACCGACGTAAGAGGGAGTGACAGCACTCTAACGGAGTGCCCCAATACTCGGAGATGGGCAAGCGCTGAGATGGGCGACCCCGATAGGGTCGGGATACAGCCTATTGGTCCCCTTATCCGCAGGTCCTTCGGACACTACGGTTACTGATAGGAGATGCTTTCAGCATCTTTCAGTTCCCCCGAACAGAAAACTATTGTCCGTTAACTTCAACCGACGCAGTCGAGTTAACTCCCATTAACTCCAAATAACTCCCTAACAATCGTGCCTACTCCTTCCCCTCCGTTCCTCTGTGTGCGAAAAATCCCCCCACCGGGGGGCATGGGGGGCTCACCAAGCTATGAGTTATTCTCTACAAAATTTGCCTGGCCAAAACGACATCATGCTTTACGTGCAAATTCTCTAGAAAATTTCAACGTAAACCAACATTTTGCTGCCGTAAAGTTTAGGTATATGATTCCAAAGCGTATCTTTACGTTCATTACACGCGGGTTTGCGGTTCAAATGTTAAAATCGAAATTTTAGTGAACAAAATACTGTGTAAGCGAGTGCAAATAAAACTTGTTTTCTTTACCGAGTGTGAAGTATTTATTCAAATTGTGCACAAAAAAACAGACAGGAGGAAAAACTGCAAAAATACATGTGATAAACAAACGTTTCTAATGGAATTTGAAAAAACAATGTTCCGCGTTTGCTTTTTATTTGGAAATTGATTAATTTTGACTTCGAATATTCAAGAAAACAATTACTATATAAACACTAATGAACATGAAAAAGACTTTCCGATTATCCTTAATCTCAACGGTCAGCATGTTGAGAATCCGACGCAAAGGGGTGTCTATATAAGGAACGGGAAGAAGGTGCTGATGAAATAGCGAATGACATTTTACGTAGTCAGGACAAATAGGAGTTGTTGATGGTACGCAGGTGTCTCACCTGCGGCAACCGATAATGAGGCAACCGCGGGTGAGACACCCACGTACCATTACTCGTTCGCACGGACTGTCATGCTGTTGAGCGCAGCGAAGAACTATAATCCGCCCGTGATGAATTTAGGCAACTTTTTACGGCCTGAAAGGCCAATACGCAAATAGCCCAGGGCGATGCCCTGGGTGTTGTGTATGTGCAATTGTTCGCCCTATAAGGGCAAAAGCCTATTAGTAGCGGTATTGCTTTTGCCCCTTCAGGGCGTTTGTCTTCTGATTTCATCTTATTCCCAAGGCGTTGCCGTTGGGCTGTTGGCTTGTTGCCCCTGCGGGGTGTCGGAACTGGCGGACCGCAATTAATTTCCCCGTCAGCCTGCGACCTTTCACACGGATTGTCTTGCTTGAGAGGGGGGAATTAATTGGAGCCCTTCATTTCCACCCAAAAATGGCCATTGATCATTGCAGGAGAGTTTGATGGCCATTCCTTATTTTAATAATGTGTAAGGGCGGGGAGCATACGTAAACCTTTACGGGGTTTTTTAGGAATATTTTGTCAAATAAGGGTTGTTTGTTAGGTTTTTTTTTATTATCTTTGCATCGACAAACTAATCTACTAACCACAAATACGAATTAATTGTTAAATTTAAACTGATATTTATGTCTGGAATTTTAAAATCTTTTCGACTGGCGCTGCTGCTCCTGTTCACTTTGGTGGCGGGCAGCCTCTCAGCGCAAACAATCAAAGGAAACGTGAAGGACGCAACGGGTGAGGCAATCATTGGCGCCACCGTCAGGGAGCAGGGCACGCAAAACGGCACTGTGACCGACTTCGACGGCAACTTCACGCTGAAGACTACCGGCAAGCAGGTGATTCAAATCTCGTACGTGGGTATGAAGACGCAGACCATCAACGCGGCCGGCAAGAGTACAATCAACGTGGTTCTGGAAGACGACAACACCACACTCAACGACGTGGTGGTGATTGGCTACGGCTCGGTGAAGAAGAAAGACCTGACGGGCTCGGTGGCCACGGTGAACAACGAGGCGCTGCAGGCGGTGCCCGTGGCCAACGCCCAGGAGGCGCTCACGGGTAAGATGGCCGGTGTGCAGGTGACTACCACCGAGGGCTCGCCCGACGCGGAGGTGAAGATTCGCGTGCGTGGCGGCGGCTCCATCACCCAGAGCAACGACCCGCTCTACATTGTTGACGGTTTCCCCGTTGACGGTATCAACGACATTCCAGCCAACGAGATTGAGGACATCACCGTGCTGAAGGATGCTTCTTCGACGGCCATCTACGGTAGCCGCGGTGCTAACGGTGTAATCCTCGTCACCACGAAGAGCGGACAGGCAGGCAAGACGAAAGTGAGCTACAACGCCTACTACAGCTGGAAGAAGATTGCCAAGAAATATGATGTGCTCAGCGCATACGACTTTGCCAAGTGGCACTATGAGCTGGGCATGCTCTACAACAACGGCGACGTGAGCAAGAACGACCACTATACCAACAAGTTTGGCAACTACCAGGACGTGGACCTCTACAAGAACGTGGACGAGAACGACTGGCAGGATATTGCCTATGGCCGCACAGGACACACGTTCAACCACAATGTGAACATCAACGGCGGTTCGGACAACATCAAATATGCCTTCAGCTATGCTCACATGAACGACATGGCCATCATGTATGGCTCGAACTTCAAGCGTGACAACTTCTCGCTGAAACTGAACACGAAGCCCACCAAGCGCACCACCCTCGACCTGCAGGGACGCTATGCCAAGACCGACATCCGTGGCGGCGGCGCCAACGAGGCCGCTGGTGCCTATGATACTGACCGCAGGTTGAAGTACGCCGTGCTCTACTCGCCTATTCCCTTAGGCAGCATCGACGGTACTGACGATGCCGAGCAGTCGAGCTTCGTGGACCCCATCACAGCCTCTAACGACAACGACCGCAAGAAGAACCGCCGCAACCTGAACGTGGCTGGTGCATTCGGATGGGAGTTTGTGAAGAACCTCAAGGCCAAGACCGAATTTGGCTACGACACCTACGACGAGTACGACCAGCGTTTCTGGGGCCTTTCGGCTTACTATATCAAGAACATGCCTACGGGCAGCAACCAGGGTAAGCCCGCCATCAGGCTGGTGGACACCAAGCGCAACAGATTCCGCAACACCAACACCCTGTCGTTTGACTTCAAGGGCCTGTTCGGAAAAGAAAGCGCGCACTCGCTCAACATGCTCGTGGGTCATGAGTATGTCATCACCAAGAAACATGCCATTGCCAGCGAGGCACACGGTTTCCCCACCGACTACGACGCCAACAAAGCATGGCGACTGACCTCGCAGGGCGACCCCTACACCATTGACGACTCGTTCAGCGCAGACGACAAACTGCTCTCGTTCTTCGGACGCGCCAACTATAACTACAAGGACAAATACCTGATTAGCGCAACATTCCGTGCCGACGCTTCCTCGAAGTTCGCCAAGGAGAACCGCTGGGGTTACTTCCCCTCTGCAGCTTTGGCTTGGCGCATTTCTTCTGAACCGTTCATGAAAGGTGCAGAGAAATGGCTCGACGACCTGAAACTGCGCGTAAGCTATGGTACAGCCGGTAACAACAATATTCCCGTGGGACAGATTGTCCAGATGTACGAGAACAAAGCCACCACGTGGGTGAACGGCTTCAGCAACTACTGGGCACCCTCGAAGATTATGGCCAACCCCGACCTGAAGTGGGAAACAACCATTACCCGCAACGCAGGTCTTGACTTCACGCTCTTCGGTGGAAAGCTGAACGGTAGCGTGGAAGCTTATATCAACACCACCAAGGACTTGCTCATTGAGTTTAAGACGGGTGGTACGGGCTACGACACACAGTACCGCAACCTCGGTAAGACAGAGAACCGCGGTATTGAGTTCAGCATGACCTACCACATTGTCAACAAGAAAGACTGGGGCATTGACTTCAACGGCAACATTGGTTTCAACAAGAACAAAATCAAGGAACTCGGCATGGACGACTTTGCCACCAACACCAACTGGGGCTCAACCGAAATCGGAATGGACTACCGCGTAGCCGTGGGCGGTTCGGTGGGCGAAATCATCGGTTACCGCAATGCCGGACGATATGAGGTGAGCGACTTCGAAGGCTACGACGAGACAACCAAGAGCTGGAAACTCCGCAGCGGTGTGGTGGACAGCTCTCCCGTGGTGGGAACGCTCCGCCCGGGTATGCTCAAGCTTGTTGATATCGACGGCGACGGCTCTGTGACCTACGACAACGACACAGAGGTAATCGGCAACGTCAATCCTAAGTTCAACGGCGGTTTCGGACTCAATGTCCGCGCCTACGGATTCGACCTCGCGGCCAACTTCAACTTCAGCGTTGGAAACGACGTCTATAACGCCAACAAGATTGAGATGACCACTTCGTCATATACCAAGAAAGGTCAGTATCGCAACCTCAGCTCTGAAATGGAGTCGGGCAAGCGATGGACAAACATCAACGAGGCCGGCCAACTGGTCAACGACCCCGCCGAGCTGGCAGCTCTCAACGCCAACACCACCATGTGGAGCCCCTACATGTCGAAATTCGTGCTTACCGACTGGGCTGTGGAAGACGCCTCTTTCCTGCGCCTGAACACACTCACGCTGGGATACACGTTCCCGAAATCACTCACCAGTCATGTTGGCATCAACAGCCTACGATTCTATGCTACAGCCTACAACGTGTTCTGCCTGACCAACTATTCAGGCTCTGACCCCGAAGCTGACTGTATCCGCAAAAACAACCTCACGCCCAACGTCGACTACTCGGGCTATCCCCGCAGCCGTTCGTTTGTTATCGGTCTTAACTTGAATTTCTAAACCGAAGGAGGAAACAAAATATGAAAAAGCTTATTAAACATTCACTTTTATCGCTGTCTCTCGTTGGAATGATGACAGCCTGCGACATGGATGCTCCGTCCATCTCAGCACTCGACGAATCGTCGGTATTCTCCGTATATTCGCTTGCTGAGGCAGAAATCATGTCCATACACGTGTCCTTTGGAGAAACCAACTCCTATCGCGGACGCTTCCTGCCGTTCTATGGCATCAACACCGACGTGGAGTGGATTATCACGCCTACCCTTGAAAAACAACTCGAAGACAAATTTGCCTTGTCAAACTACAACACCACGGCCGGCAACGGACAGATGAACTCCGACAACAACGCCTACGCCAAGTTCTACGAGGGCATCGAACGTGCCAACCTTGCCATCAAAGGCATCCGTGAGTATGGCGATGTGGAGAACAATCCCGACATGGCGCAATTGCTCGGCGAGGCGCTCACACTCCGTGCCGTCATCTACAACGACCTCATCAAGGCCTGGGGCGACGTGCCTGCCCGTTTTGAGCCCAACACCTCAGAAAACCTCTACCTGCCCCGCACCAACCGCGACAAAATCTACAAACAGCTGTTGGCCGACCTGGAAGAGGCCGAGAACTACTGCTACTGGCCCAACGAAAGCAGCATCACCCGCTCCACAGAGCGTGTCAGCAAGGCATTCGTGAAAGGTTTGCGTGCTCGTCTGGCTCTCTATGCTGGTGGCTACGGCCTGCGTGGCGACGGTTACCGCCGCTCTAAGGACCCCGAACTGGCACCCGAGAAGATGTATCAGATTGTGAAGAAAGAGTGTCTTGACATCATCAACCGCGGATGCAACACGCTGGGCGCGTTCAAGGACAACTTCATCAACCTTTGTAAAGACAATGTGGCCGCAGGAGGCGAGAGCCTTTGGGAAATCCCGTTCTCTGAGGGCCGCGGCCGAGTGCTCTACACATGGGGTGTGCGCCACCAGGTGGCCGACCAATACACCTATCAGCCCCGTGGCGGTGTGAACGGACCTCTGCCCACCCTTTTCTACGACTATGACCCGCAGGACATCCGCCGCAACATCACCTGTGTGCCCTATCGCTGGGGACAGGCAGCCGACGGAACACCCTATACCGTCAACAGCAACGGCAACAACTACAACGTGTCGAAAGTGCCGCAAGTGCTCAGCAATCCCACCGCTCTCTACTTCGGCAAGCTGCGCTACGAGTGGATGGACCGCTACGTCACATCAACCAACGACGACGGCATCAACTGGCAGTACATGCGTCTGGCCGACGTTTATCTCATGGCTGCCGAAGCCATCAACGAGCTTGAG
This sequence comes from Prevotella sp., assembly GCA_017619445.1. Lineage (GTDB taxonomy): Bacteria > Bacteroidota > Bacteroidia > Bacteroidales > Bacteroidaceae > Prevotella. The sequence goes on along the minus strand of JAFZSI010000062.1, from coordinate 22,484 downwards.
GGGCCTGCCGCCGCCGCTCCCTACATGAAACCCATTCTCGACCGCGCTTTGCCCGCAGCAAAGGTCAGTGCCCTCATGTCTAAGTACACCGCCAGCAAGACCGCATTCTTCAACGGCATCGTTGACCAGCGCGCCTTCGAGTTCGCAGGCGAGGCTCTTCGCAAGGCCGACCTCGTGCGTTGGGGCAACATCGACGAGAAAATGGCAGAGGCAAAGGCCAAGCTGCAACGACTGGCTGAGCGGTCGGGCGAGTATGCTGACCTTCCAGAAAAGGTTTATACCGCAACCTATGCAGCCAATATGGAATTGCCCCAGGGCGCAGAAGTATTTGACGCACTCACAGATGGCGAAACGCTGGTCATCTACGGCCTCAACCATGGTGACACCGACGACCGCGGCTCTGAAATCCGCAAGGAGAATGCTGACTTCGCCAGCAAGAGCTGGTTCCTCAGCGACGGCGTCAGCCGCATCACATCCGACATCATCGAAGGACTCTATGTCGTGCAACCCAGCACACATTGCTTGTGGCCCATCTGGCAGATTTTCATAGACACCAGCAACAACATGCTTAACAACGACGGCACCTACGGCCAGCTGAGCGACTGACAATTGGACAATTCGACAATTCAACAATTCGACAATTGGACAAATAGTAAAATAGTAAAACAGTAAAATATGAATAAGATATTCAACATCTGCCTGTTAGGACTTGCAATGATAACCCTGACAGCTTGCGGCGATGTCGCCGACGAGATTACCAGCCTGTTGCTCGACCGCAACCTCTCGCCCATCAACCTCACCGCAAAGAACGTTGGCGAAACCACCGCTGACATCCAGTGGACGGCTTCGGAGAATGCCACTTCCTACAACCTCGAAGTATTTGCCGACGACAGCCTCACGTTTGCCGGAACTCCCATCAAGACATTCACCGGCATTGAGGGGACAAAGGTAAGCATCGACGGCCTGCTGTTCGACACGAAGTACAGCGTGCGCGTTCAGGCCATCACCCAAGGCAACGAAAGCCGCACATCAAAATGGAACGGAGCATTCTTCCGCACTGGCACCAAGCAGTTTCTCAAGAATCCGAAACCCGCTGACATTGCCGACCGCAGCGTCACCCTGAAATGGGAAACGGAAGAGGGATTCGACGTAACCACCATTGTCATCGGAAGCATCACCCACCAAATCACCGAAGAAGAGAAAGCCGCAGGACAGGCAACCATTGAAGGCCTCACGCCCGAAACCACCTATACCGCCTATCTCTACTACAATGGCAAGCAATGCGGTAACCGCACCTTCACCACCATTGCCGACCTTGCAGGAGCCATACTCGTTCATGAAGACGACGACTTCAAGGCCATGCTCGAAGACGAAGGACTTGCCGACGGAACGGTGTTCGCACTCTACGGCGGAACCTACGAGCTGAACCCCAATGACAACGGCCAGACAGGTGCTGTGAAGATTTCCAAGACCATTACCATCAAGGGCATCTACCCCACCGACCAGCCTCTGATCAAAGGACGCTTCGAACTCTACGACGGAGCAGGATTTAGCATCAGCCAATGCGTCATCGACGGCAGAGACAATGCCACCACCGACCAAATCTTCAACTTCAAGAGCGAGGATGTCGCCTATGGAGCACTCGAGGTGGAGAACTGCATCATCACCGGCAAGTCCGAGTGCAAGGGTATCCTCTACCTCAACGTTCCCTCAACCGTTGAAGCCATCAACATCAACAACAGCATCGTTTATGGCATAGAATGCACCGGTGGCGACTTCATCGACAGCCGCAAAGGACTGCCCAAGCAGGTGAATCTCATCCGCAGCACATTCTACACCGTGGCCACCGAGCGCGACTTCATCCGCATCGACGACGCATCCGACTCGTTCGGAGGCCAGGATGGCCCCAAGGTGAAGGTTGACAACTGCACGCTTTATAAAGTGGGTGCCGGTGGCGCCAACTACCGTCTGCTCTACGTGCGCTTCGTTGGCAACAAGCTGACGTTCACCAACAACATCGTCGTTGGAACCACCTACAAGCGCGGATTCACCAACCAGAGCAAGAGCGACCCGGAGCCCACGCTGCAGAACAACTACTACTTCAACTGCGAGAACCTGACGTCAGCTGGAGCCAGTGCAGATGCCACCATCGTATGGTTTGATACCGAGGGCACCATCGGTGACCCGGGATTCAAAGACCCCGACAATGGCGACTTCACCCTCAACGCCGACGCAGCAGCCAACCGCGGCAAAGCCGGTGACCCGCGCTGGTTCGCAAAATAAGACCATCACCCAACACCCATCACCTATTATCACCCCCAAAGGCTTCCTTCACACACGAGGGAAGCCTTTTCTTTTTTGCATACCCACACTTTAAACTCAAATTCTCTAAAGAATCTGCGCATAAAGCAATGAGTTGTATTTGCAAAGTATAGGTTTACAAAATCAAACCTATGAGTTACGCGCATATTTTGTAGAGAATTTTATCGTAAAGTGGTGAAATAAAAACATCGTTTGCAGCGTTAAGAGAATAAAGAGAACCTTTACGAGAACAAAACGTCAAAAGCCAGCACACAAACACATGAAAAAACAAATTCTCCTTTCGCTCCTGCTCTTGGGAGCTTGCATGACAGCAACGGCACAGACGCTGCCCTACCAGAATCCGCAACTCTCGGCTGAGCAGCGCGCCGACGATTTGCTGAAAAGACTGACCTTAGACGAGAAAGTGAAACTGATGATGGACCAGTCGCCAGCAATACCGCGTCTGGGCATTCCACAGTTTGAATGGTGGAACGAGGCACTCCACGGCGTGGGCCGCAACGGCTTCGCAACGGTCTATCCCATCACCATGGCCATGGCTGCCTCGTTCGACGATGCCATGGTTCACGGCGTGTTCACCAGCGTGAGCGACGAGGCGCGCGCCAAGAACGCTGAGGCGAAGCGCAACGGCGAGATGAAACGCTACCGCGGATTGTCGTTCTGGACACCCAACATCAACATCTTCCGCGACCCTCGCTGGGGACGAGGACAGGAAACCTATGGCGAGGACCCCTACCTCACCTCACGCATGGGATTGGCCGTGGTGCGCGGGCTTCAAGGTTACGACTACGACGGTAAGCCGGCCACCATCAACGGCAAGACTTCCAAGTATGCCAAGCTTTTCGCCTGTGCCAAGCACTATGCCGTGCACAGCGGCCCTGAGTGGAACCGCCACGAGTTCAACGTTGAGCAATTGCCCGAGCGCGACCTCTGGGAAACCTATCTGCCCGCCTTCAAGGCGTTGGTGCAGCAGGGAGGCGTGAAGGAAATCATGTGTGCCTACCAGCGCATCGACGGTGAGCCTTGCTGCGCGCAGACACGCTATCTGCAACAGATTCTGCGCAACGAATGGGGATTCAAGGGACTCGTCACCAGCGACTGCGGTGCCGTTAGCGACTTTTGGAAACCTGGCTACCACGGGTTCTCAGCCACGCGCAGCGATGCCGCTGCGGCAGCTGTGATTGCCGGTACCGACGTGGAATGCGGCAGCGACTACCGCTCTTTGCCCGAGGCCGTGAAAGCAGGGAAAATCAGCGAGCAACAGATTGACACAAGCCTCAAACGGCTGCTTCAGGCACGTTTCGAACTGGGTGACTTCGACAACGACGAGCTGGTGGAGTGGACAAAGATTCCCATAAGCGTCGTTGCAAGCAAGGAACACAAGCAACAGGCGCTCGACATGGCGCGCGAGAGCATCGTACTGCTGAAAAACAACGGTTTGCTGCCGCTCAGAGGATGGAACTGGCGTCAAGACCGACCGAAAAACCCGCCAACCGTGAACGGCAAGGAAATCAGGATTGAGGAAATGCCGATGACTCCACACAGAATCGCTGTCATGGGTCCCAACGCCAACGACTCCACCATGCTTTGGGGCAACTACACAGGCACACCCACGCACACGGTAACCATACTCGACGGCATTCGCCAGTACTCACCCGACGCGAAATATGTGCAGGGCTGCGGATTGACGCGCAACGAGGTGTTTGAAAACCTGTTCAACGAGTTGAGGACTCCCGACGGACAGCAGGGTATGCGCGCAACCTATTGGAACAACGAGAAGTTTGAGGGGCAGCCAGCCGCACAGGTGGTTTGCACGTCGAGCATTCACCTCGACAACGGCGGCAACACGGCTTTTGCGGCGGGAGTGAACCTTGAGCATTTCTCGGCCAAGTACGAGGCAGTGCTCACCCCCAAAACCGACGGCGAGATTCTGCTCAACCTGAACGCAGAGGACTATCTTGCAGTAATTTTCAACGGCGACACACTCGTGAGCCGCTGGAATGGCCACGGCGTTCGCGAACAACAATACACCCAGCAGGTGAAAGCGGGAGAGCGATACACCCTTGAGGTGGATTATGTGCAGAACATTGGCATCGCTTTCCTCGGTTTCGATGTGGCCCGTCGCGTGAAGACGAGCCTCGAGCAGGCAGTCAGCCAAGTGGCCGACGTTGATGTGGTGGTGTTTGTGGGAGGCATTTCGCCCCGGCTCGAAGGCGAGGAGATGAAGGTGAACGAGGAAGGCTTCAAGGGTGGCGACCGCACCAGCATCGAGCTGCCCCGTGTGCAGCGCGACATGCTGGCCGCCCTCAAACGGGCTGGCAAGCGCGTGGTGCTGGTCAACTGCTCGGGCAGTGCCATAGGGCTGGAGCCCGAAAACGAGGTGTGCGACGCCATTGTGCAGGCATGGTATGGCGGTGAGCAGGGCGGACAAGCCCTGGCCGACGTGCTCTTCGGCAAGGTCAACCCCAGCGGCAAGCTGCCCGTCACTTTCTACAAGAACGTAGGACAACTGCCCGACTTCCTCGACTACCGCATGACGGGACGCACCTACCGCTACTTCCAGGGCGAGCCCCTCTACCCCTTCGGCTACGGTTTGAGCTACACAACCTTCCAACTGGGCAAACCGCAGTACAAGACCGATGCCGTCACCCTCTCCGTCAGCAATACCGGCCAGCGCGAGGGCACCGAAGTCGTTCAGGTCTATGTGAAGAATCTTGCCGACACCGACGGCCCGCTGAAGACGCTCCGCGCCTACCAGCGCGTGAGCCTCAAGCCAGGCGAGAAGCGCACCGTCACCATTCCCTTCCCCCGCGACCGTTTCGAAGGCTGGGACGCCCAAACCAACACCATGCGCGTCATCCCCGGCAATTATCAGCTCATGGTGGGCACCTCAAGTGCTGACAAAGACTTGCAGGTCATCAGCGTGAAGGTGAAGTGACAAACAGACAACACTTTCTTCTTCTATCACCTCTGTGTGCCACGCTGCACACAGAGGTTTTTCATTTGCACACAACTTTAGCAAGCTAAAGTGCCACTTTACGACTCCAAAGTGCCACTTTAGAATCACGAAACGCCACTTTGCGACTAAATTTTCTAGAAAATTCATGCGTAATCCATTTCTTTATGCTCATAAACCTAATATCTACAAAAACAAAGCGATTCTTTACCGTTCCTAAGCAATACGTTTTTTATGGCAAACATCTATTCCACTTCCCCAATTCGTTTTGTGAACAAGATGTGCACACTTTTCCCGATTTTAACATTTGGCATTTTTCACGCACGCGGAAGAAGAATTCTCACACAGAGGTACGGAGGTTAAAGAGTCTTTTTCTATCTTTTTGCCTGTCTATCTAATTGTCGAAAAAACATAAGGAAAACCGTACTAACTTTCAGAAACTTTTATTATCTTTGCGCATGAATACCGCAAATAGCCCTAAGCGAAGGGTTGCGGTATAACTTTCGTGGGTAAATAGATAGTTGTATCTATATTCTATAGAGGTTCCCGTAAATTCCGACCAGAATAACTAACAGAGCCTCGTGGAATTGGGATACACCTTGCATAAAGGTGTACCCGTTCCATATATGTCTCTGTTACGGGTCTTGGTCGGATACCAGCGGGAAGTGTATATGTGAACGAGGTACACTCTCTTTATATCTGCACTTTATCGTTTCACGCTAAATTCCGACCAAATGACAGTAACGGACGATAAAAATGAAAAGCAGGTAGTATCGAAGCAACGTGTGGCTGACCATGGTGAGGTATATACCGCCAAAAGAGAGGTGAACGCGATGCTCGACTTGGTGAAGGAAGAGACGGAGCGTATTGACTCCCGATTCCTGGAGCCTGCCTGCGGCACGGGGAATTTCCTCGTGGAAATCCTTAACAGAAAAATGGAGGCGGTGAGGAAAAAGTTTTCCAAGAACCGTTATGAATTCGACCTTGCTTCTGCACAGGCCGTCAGTTCTATGTATGGTGTAGAATTGTTGCCCGATAATGTGGAAACCTGTCGCCAGCGGCTTTTTGACACATACAAAGAACTATACAACTCCATGGGGCCAACCAGTTCATCCCTCCAAGGGAGTGACAGAAGGGGGCTTTCTCCTGAGTTGGAGCGTTGTATCAGATTCCTTCTGAAGAAAAACATTCTTTGTGGCGATGCCCTTACCATGTTGCAACAAGATGGACTGCCCATCACCTTTTGTGAATGGACGTTTATCGGTACGGGGGGTAAGGTGAAACGGCGCGACTTTGAACTCTCTGAACTTTTGAAAAACGTGGAGTACGACAAGCCCAAGACGGGTGAAGAGGGTTTGCTCTTTGCCGATACGGGCGAGCCGACTTTCGTACATTTGCCCAAACGCGAATATCCTTTAACCGACTACCTAAAACTGTCTGACTATGAGTAACCACATCAACTACAATCCAGACGTATTGTCGTGTCTGGCTAACCTGAGCAACGATGAAGTGTTTACACCTCCAGGATTAGCAAACCAAATGCTTGACATGCTGCCGCAGGAACTTTTCCAAAGTCCCGATACGAAGTTTCTTGACCCCTGCACCAAGAGTGGCGTCTTCCTTCGGGAGATTGCCAAAAGGCTGATAGACGGTTTGGCTGATACGATTCCCGATTTACAAGCACGCATCGACCACATCATGCACCATCAGCTCTATGGTCTCGCCATTACACAACTCACGGCCTTGATGAGTCGTCGAAGCCTTTATTGCTCAAAGGATGCCAGCGGCAAGTATAGCATCTCGCTATTCGATGACGAGGATGGTAACATAAAGCTTGACATTATTCAACACACTTGGATTCAAGGCAAATGTAGATATTGTGGAGTTTCACAGGATGTTTACGATAGAAGTAATAATCTTGAATCCCACGCTTATGAGTTTATTCACACTGATAATCCAAACGAAATATATCATAATATGACTTTCGATGTAATAATAGGTAACCCCCCATACCAGATGAGTACTGCAGGAAGTGTAGAGTCACAGGCTATCCCCATCTATCATAAGTTTGTAGAACAATCTATAAAATTATCCCCACGTTATTTGTGTATGATTACTCCTGCCAGATGGTTAAATGGTGGTTTCGGACTTGACAATTTCCGTAATAAAATGCTAACAGATGAGAGGATTAGTGTTATTCATGATTATATGGATTCTCAAGAGTGTTTCCCTGGTGTAGATATATCAGGAGGTATTTGTTATTTCCTGTGGTCTAAAGAATATCATGGAGATTGTCAAGTATACACTCATCGTGGTGGAGAATATAATTTTGTAAAACGACCTTTACTTGAAAAAGGTTTGAACACATTTATACGAGAGAACGAAGCCGTTTCAATTCTAAAGAAAGCGTGGAAAGATAAAACAGATAGTTTTGAATCCATAGTAAGTCCAAGAGATCCGTTCGGTTTGAATTATTATGAGAACGGAAGAGAAATAATGTTTAAAAAAATTGAAGACAAACCATTTGAAAATAGCATAAAGATCTATTATTATGGATGGCTTAAAGATGGCCTAAAATATGCTGACAAGGAATATGTAACGACATATAATCATGTTGTTGACAAATATAAAGTCATGATTAGTAAAGCCTATGGAGAACGAGGCGCATATCCATATTTCATAATAGGTAAACCTTTTATTGCAGAACCTGGTACTTGTTGCAATATGACTTATTTGGTTATTGGTGAATATGATAATAAAAGAACTGCAATGAATGTAGTGTCTTATATGAAAACAAAATTTTTTAGGTTTTTGGTAAGTATAATGAAGAATACTCAAAATGCATATAAAAAGGTCTATTCACTTGTCCCTCTCCAAGACTTTAGCAAGCCGTGGACAGACGAAGAACTCTATAAAAAATACAACCTGACGGATGAAGAAATCCAGTTTATCGAATCGATGATACGACCGATGGAATAATAAAGAAACAAAACAATAACAACCGGCGCTCTTTGACAAGATTTTGATAGATTTATTTGACCTGCGGTCGAACTTTCTCACGACTCAGCAAACGAAAAATATATTTTTCTCTGCATTCGCTGCTGGAAAATTTGGAAGTTTTGAAGGAAATACCTATTTTTGCAGCAGCAATGATAGACAGAGCAGAATGCATAAAGAAACTACAGGCCTGTAAGAATGTGGTTACAGACAAGTACGGTGTCCATTCTATGAGGTTGTTTGGTTCGGTAGCCCGCAATGAGCAAAACGAATCAAGCGATGTAGATGTATGCGTCGAGATGGAACCCAGCCTTCTCAAGCGTTCTGGATTGAAAATATATCTTGAAGAACTGTTGAACTGCAAGGTGGATGTCTTGCGCATCCATAATAATATGGATAGCTACTTAACCCAACAAATTGACAGAGATGGAATCCTTATCTTCAATTGACAAGCAGACAGCACTCCACATCCTAAACAGGATAGAAGAGGCAATCAATACGGTACAGATTCGTAATTCTTTAATCCGTACTGCTGATGACTTTCTTCTGACTCCTGAAGGAAAAGAAAAACTGGATGCTGCATGTATGGTGATAGAGGCTATCGGTGAGAGTTTCAAGAACCTTGATAAACTGACGAACTTCGAACTTCTGCCCCTGTATCCTTCTATTGAATGGAAAGAAGTAAAAGGTGTGAGAGATGTCATTGCCCATCATTACTTTGATATTGATGCAAGTGAGATATTTGCTATCATCAACAATGATTTCGATTCCCTGAAAGAGGCCATACAGTTTTTCAAGGAAGTCTTGTCTGACAAATAATCTATAAGAATCTTCTGAGCGCCATAACGAAAAAGAAAGGTTATGGCAACAACCAATTATTTTCCCAAGAAGTCGGAGTCGGCTCCGATGATTTATGTGTATGAAGACAAGTATGACCCTCAGCTGAAAGGCCTGCTGAAGGTGGGCTATACCACGATTGGCGTGCAGGAACGAGTGCGCCAGCAATATAACATCGTACGCCCAGGTGAGCCTCCTTATCGTATCTTGGTTGAAGAGTCTGCCATGCGGCAGGATGGTACGGCGTTTATGGACCATGATGTGCATCGCATGTTGGTGAAGATGGGTTGCCAACACGTGGAGGGTGAATGGTATCGCTGTACACCACGGCTGGTGAAAGCGGCTATTGTAGCTGTCAGAGAAAGAATTGACGTGGCATGGAACCGCGACAAGACATTCGGCATGCGCCCAGAACAACAGAAGGCGGTGGACAAGACGGCTGCCTATTTTGAGGGTTATGCCGCGGAGAAGGGACGCACACCTCACTTCCTCTGGAACTGCAAGATGCGCTTCGGAAAGACTTTTACCACTTATCAGTTGGCATTAAGGATGAAATGGAAACGTGTGCTGGTGCTTACGTTCAAACCTGCCGTGGCTCATGCTTGGGAAGAAGACTTGATGACACATGTGGATTTTGATGGTTGGCAGTTTATTGCTCGTAATCCTGAGGCAACCATTGACTATCAGTTTCAACATGCCGATAAGTCGAAGCCTATGGTGGTATTTGGTTCTTTTCAGGACTTTCTTGGAAAGAACACGGCTAACGGAGGCATGAAATTGAAACACGAATGGGCAAGAGAGTTCAACTGGGATTGCATCGTGCTCGACGAATACCATTATGGCGCATGGCGAGAGAATGCCAAGGAACTGATTGGGGTCAGCGAGGACTTGGGCAGCGAGATTGAGAATCCCGACTATTTCGACGAGGATTTGATTCCCATCACATCAAATCATTACCTCTACCTGTCGGGCACACCATTCCGTGCGATTGCCTCTGGAGAATTTATCGAGGAGCAGATATATAACTGGACTTATTCTGATGAACAAAGAGAGAAAGAGAAATGGGGCGACAAGCCAGATAATCCATACGCGTCGCTACCAAAGATGGTGCTGCTGACCTATCAGCTGCCAGCGGAAATATCAAGAGTGGCAGAGGAAGGAGAGTTTGATGAATTTGACCTGAACTCTTTCTTTGAGGCTGAAGGTAAAGGTGATGATGCCATATTCAAGCATCACGACGAGGTGCAGAAATGGTTGGACATGCTTCGAGGACAGTATCTGCCGACCTCCATCAACGACCTAAAGGCTGGAAACAGGAAGCCGCCACTGCCATTTCTCAACGGCGACCTCTATTCGAACATGAACCATACGTTGTGGTTCCTGCCCAATGTAGCCTCGTGTTTCGCCATGAGAAACCTGCTGACAGAACTGCAGAACACTTTCTATCATGACTATCGGGTAATTGTATGTGCAGGCACAAGGGCTGGAATCGGCCAACAGGCGTTGCCGCCCGTAGAGAAAGCTATGTCGCACCCTGACCCGTTGCATTGTAAGACCATCACGCTGACCTGTGGAAAGTTGACAACGGGTGTGACAGTACGGCCATGGACGGGTATCTTCATGCTTCGCGACACCTCTTCGCCAGAAACTTATTTCCAGTCGGCTTTCCGTGTGCAATCGCCCTGGACAATTACAAACAGTGACGGGCTGCATCCGAATCGGGTGGAGATTTTGAAGAAGGTGTGCTATGTGTTTGATTTCTCTCCAAACAGGGCTTTGCGTAAAGTAGCTGACTATTCCTGCCAGTTAAATGTTGATGAAGGAAATCCAGAGAAGTGTGTAGATGATTTCATCAAGTTCCTACCAGTACTCTGTTATGAAAATGGTGTGATGAAAGCTCTTTCTGCAAGTGATGTGCTGGACATGGCGATGAACAACACTTCGGCAACGCTCCTGGCCCGACGCTGGGAGAGTGCACTATTGGTGAATGTCGATAACTTTACGCTCCAAAGATTGATGAACAATGCACAGGCGATGGCAGCCCTAATGAAAATAGAAGGCTTCCGCTCATTGAACCAAGACATTGAGACCATTATCAACAAGACCGATTCTATCAAGAAGAAGCGCAAAGAAAACGAACAAGGACTTTCAAACAAGGAGAAGAAAGAACTGAGTGATGCGGAGAAAGAAATCAAGAGCAAGCGCAGACAGATTCAGGAAAAACTGATGAAGTTTGCCACACGTATTCCTATTTTCATGTATCTGACCGATTATCGAGAATACTCGCTGAAGGATGTCATTCTGCAGTTGGAACCGAAGCTGTTTGAACGGGTGACAGGACTAACAAAACAGGACTTTTCGTTGTTGGTTAGCCTAAACGTATTCAACGAGGCGCTGATGAACGATGCTGTGTATAAGTTCAAGCGCTATGAGGATAGCAGTCTGACATATGCAGGAATTGACCGTCATGAGGGAGAGCAACAAATCGGCGGATACAGTACAACTATCAGCCGTGACGAATTCTATCATCAATAAAAGAAAAAAGCTCACCCAAAGGTGAGCCTTTTTCTTTGAAAGAAAGAGTACAGAAGCGTTAGCTCTCTTCTCTCGTTACGATGCGCTCGAGTTTCCCTTATTCTTTCTTGGCGGCTGCCTTTTTGGCAGGAGCCTTCTTTGTTGCCGGTTTCTTGGCAGGAGCCTTCTTGGCAGCAGCTTTTGGAGCTGGAGCTTTCTTCTCTTCTACGGGCTCGAACTTCTCCAGACGGGCTTTGAGACGGGTGATTTCCTTGTCCTTCATCTCAATCTCGTCACCTTGGTTCTTGATGGTGGTGAGCAGTCCTTCGAGCTCATCGTTGTCAATGTCGAGCGGATAAAGGGCATTGACTCTGTTGATGAAGTCGCCGAGGATGTTCATGTAGTTAGTGAAGGCATCAAACGGTCCGCTATAAATGCCACGGTCGAGACCCACGTTGGAGGGCTTGGTGGTCATGAAGCGGAAGTTGTTGGAGGCCTGCAGATAATCCCAGTCCTGGTTGATGCGCGGGTCGTTGGCAATGCGCAGACGGTCGGCCACGCTGTAGAGTTTGTTGAATGCCTCGCGCTGCATGGGGTTGCCGAGCCAGCAACTGACATCGCGCTCCTCGTCAACCCACGAAAGGGTGTCGGGCACGTCGAGTGCGCTGACGCTGTTAAGCTTCATGCAGATTTCGGTGGGCGTAGAGAAGGTGATGCCTTTCTCCTTGGCACATGCGGGCAGTGCTTTCAAGAACTCCAGAATGTTGCTGCTCAATGGCTGAGCGATGCCGAGGGCCGAGAGTTCCATGAAGATGTTGATGACCTGTTCCTCTTCGGGGAAGTTGGCAATGCGCTGGATGTAGTTGTCGGCAAACAGGGGATAGCCGTCCCACTCGCTGTTGTTGAAGCGGAGCGAAATATCATCGGACAGCTCAACGTCGCGCAGCAACAGCTTGAGGTTGGGGGCGATGTTGCAGTTATAGACATAGTGCGGCGACTTCCAGCCGAGCACGTGCTTGGCACCCTCGGTGAGCATTCCCTTGAATCCCATGGCGGCAGCCTGTGCACCGATGTCGTCGCTATAGATGAGCGATGAGTTGCGCAGCACCTTGGGCTTCTGTCCGAAGAACTCCTCAATACGTGCGGCCTGCTTCTTCACATCGAGCGCAAAGGTCTCCTCGTTGGCCAACGATGAGAGGCCGTGGCTGTAGGGCTCTGCCAAGAACTCCACACAACCGGTCTGGTTGAGCTCCTGCAGTTTTGCCAGCACCTGTGGAGCATGATACTCCAGTTGCTCCATGCCCACGCCTGAGAGCGAGAAGGCTACTTTGAAGAACTTGCCATTGTCGCGAATCATGTCGTGCAGGGCATTGAGCGCGGGCATATAGCTGCGCTCGGCTATGTCGCTGATGCTACGCTCGTTCTCGTAGTCATCGTAGTAATAATGGTCGGTACCGATGTCGAAGAAACGGTAGCGCTTCAGATGGATGATCTGATGTATTTCGAAATATAAACAAATTGTTTTCATAATTCTAATTATCTATTTTTCAATTTCACTATTTTACTATTATTTGTGGATATCGATTGTCCAATTGTGAAATAGTCCAATTGTCCAATATGATTACTCCCATCCGAGTGTACGGCGATAGAGAGTGCGAATCCATGTGCCCACTTTCTCCCAAGTAATCTGGTCAACCTCGCGTTTTCCCTCATCCTGCAGATAGTGGAAAAGCGAGTCGTTGTGACAGATGGAATAGATGGCATCGGCCAGTGCGTGGATGTCCCAATAGTCAATCTTGATGCAATTCTCAAGAATCTCGGCACATCCCGACTGCTTTGAAATAATCGAGGGCGTTCCGCATTGCATGGCCTCCAAGGGCGAAATGCCGAACGGCTCGCTGACAGAGGGCATTACATATACGTCGCTGTCCTTGAGGCACTCATACACCTGCTTGCCACGCATGAATCCGGGGAAGTGGAAACGATCGGCAATGCCACGCTCTGCTGCCAATGCAATCATGGCTTCCATCATGTCGCCCGAGCCAGCCATGCAGAAACGTACGTTGCGCGTACGGTGAAGCACCATGGTTGCTGCCTCGACAAAGTATTCGGGACCTTTCTGCATGGTGATACGCCCGAGGAAGGTCACAACCTTCTCCTTGCCCGTATGGTCGGGGCGAGGAATGTCCTGCAACTCCTGTTTGAGCGGATAGACGGCGTTGTGCACCGTGAAGCACTTGCGCGGGTCCTGATGGTAGTGGTTGATGACCGTCTGTCGTGTAAGTTCCGACACGCACATGATGCAGTCGGCATTGTCCATACCGTCTTTCTCAATGGAATAAACGGTTGGGTTCACCTTACCGCGCGAACGGTCGAAGTCGGTGGCATGCACGTGAATGCAGAGCGGTTTGCCGCTGACACTCTTGGCATGGATTCCTGCGGGATAGGTCAGCCAGTCGTGCGCATGAATGATGTCGAACTCCTCGGTGCGAGCCACAACGCCCGCAATGACCGAATAGTTGTTGATTTCTTCGTGCAGGTTAGAGGGATAGCCGCCGGCAAACTCCATGGCACCAAGGTCGTTGACGTTCATGTAGTTGAAGTCGGCATAAATATGGTCGCGCAACTTGTAGTAGTAGTCGGGGTCCATGATGTTGCCCACGCGGTTGCGCACATAGTCGTAGTCAACGTCGCGCCAGGCAATGGGCACGGCGTTCATGGCCACAATGCGGCAGGCATCCTTGCTCTCATCGCCGAACGGATGCGGCAGACAGAGCACAGTCTCGATGTCGCCCTGCGCTTTCAGGCCTTCAGATATTCCATAGTTGGCGGTGGCCAATCCACCGAACACATGAGGAGGATACTCCCATCCAAACATTAATACTTTCATTGTCGGTCCTCCTGATTATTTTTGATAACTGTATGACTCCAGCAGCTTGAGCGTGCGCAGAATCTCGGCCACATTCATGGCAAACGACATGGCGCCGCGTCCCAGGAAGGGCGGGTTGCCGTCGAACAGCTCAGAAATGGTGCCCAAGCAGTGGTATTTCATCTCGTCCTCGTATCCAACCACCTGACGCTCGATGAAGCTCAGGCGTGTGCGCTTATAGAGTTTCAGGCAGGCCTCCATATAGAAGCCTCCCAGCCAAGGCCAAGCCGTTCCCTGATGGTAGGCGTAGTCGCGCTGGGTTTGCGGTCCCACGTACATGGGGTTGTAGCCGCCACTCTTGGGCGACAGCGAGCGCAGGCCCTTGGGGGTGAGCAGCTCGCGCGTACAAACGTCGAGCACGCTCTTTTTCTGTTCCTGTGCCAACGGCGAATAGTCGAGTGCCACGGCAAAAATCATGTTCGGACGAACACTCCAGTCCATCATCGCACCGTCCACATAGTCAAACAGATAACCGTAATCGTTAAGGAATGTCTTCACGAACGACTCCTTGGCCAGTGCGGCGCGCTCCTCAAGTTCCTGGGCGTTCTCGGGGTCGTTGTTCTCAACGGCCAGCGAGGCGCAGAACTTCAGCGCGTTGTACCAAAGTGCGTTGAACTCCACGATGAATCCGGTGCGCGGAACCACGGGTCGGCCGTTAGCCGTTGAGTTCATCCACGTAACGGCGCGGTCGCGGCCTTCGGTGCGCAGCAGTCCGTTTTCTTCGAGCGAAAGATTGGGATGGCCACCGTCAACAATGAAGCGCATGATGTCGTGAACCAGCTGTCCATACTTCTTGTAACCCTTGTCGCGTCCCACCTGTTTGGCGTACTGCTGAATGGCCCAGACGGCCCAGAGCAGCACATCGGGCTGTTCCATCTCATAGATTTTCACCGACAGGGGTTTTCCTTCCATGAACTCGCGCAGGCCGCGCTCGGCAGTCTTCATCACCAGCTCGAAATAATCCACCTCGCCAATCGACAGCGTCAGGCCGGGCAGTGCAATGAACGTGTCGCGCGCACGGCACTTGAACCACGGATAGCCGGCCAGCAGGTAGCGGTCGTCGTTCTCCTCGCGGTTGTGGAACTGATGGGCTGCGTTCACCAGGCAATGATAGAAATTATCACGCGGACGGCGGTCGGCCACCTCCTTGTCGAACAATGCCTTCAGGCCGCGCGTCTTGATTGACGAAGTAGAGGCCGAGAACACAATGCTCTCGCCCTTCTTGATGGGCATCTCAAAGTAACCGGGCACATACAAGTCCTCGTTCGAGGCGTAGCCGCGCTCCTGCTCCTTAGGATACTCAATGCCGCGATACCAGTCGGGCTGGAAAATAAACTCGTTCTTCTTAGAGAACTGCATATACAAGTCGGGATAACCGGCATACATACACGTGCGGATGCCGTTCTCCACCTCGTGATACTCACGGCTCGCCGTCGAGTTCTCGTGCGTAAACTGCCGCACACTGCGGAACGCCATGAACGGACGGAAACGGAGCGTGGTAGCCGAGTGCGCATCCTCAAGCGTATAGCGGATTAAGAGACGGTCCTCGTAGTGCTGGAACAGCACCTCTTTCTTCAGAATCACGCCCCCCACCCTATAGACGGTTGTTGGTACAATGCCACAGTCAAACTCACGAATGTACTTGTGGCCTTTCGGACTGTAGTTGTTGCCCTGATACTTGTGGAGCCCCAGGTTGAACTCCGCGCCATGCTGAATCACGGTCACATCCATCGACGAGAGCAGCACATGGTTCTCGTCGTCAAGATTGGGCACCGGCACCACCAGCAAGCCATGATACTTGCGCGTGTTGCAGTCAACAATGGTCGAGCACGAGTAAGCCCCCGAGCGGTTTGTGCGTAGCAACTCCCTCGGCAGCGACTCCTGCAAGTTTGTCATCAGAGCCTTTTCTAATCGTAGATAGCTCATAGTTACTTAGTAAGGTATTTGTTGTTTTTATGGTGTTATTATAATATTAATGCCAAACGGTCAACGTTCCTTCTCTCCTTTACTCCTTCTCTCCTTAACCTCCTTCATTAAAGACTTTGTAAAAGTAATAATTTTTTGCGGGCTAACCAAAAATTTAAGTCTTTTTTATCACAAAACAACCCTTTTTGCCTCTTTCTGAAGAAAAAACAGCAGAAAAAACAATCCATACTACATAAAAACGCACTATCCAACCGAAAATAAAAACCGTCAGCAAACAGAAAAAGACCGAACAACACCAGACTGTAAAAAGCGCGACGACACTGAAAGCGTCGCCTACCAATAACCGAGGGTACGACGACAGTCGCACCCCCGGACAGACAACGACCCCACTCAGACTCGACCCCGACGGGGTCGCCCATTGCTACTGTTGGGGCACTCCTTTAGAGTGCGGCCCAGTCATTATCCTAAACTCCGGGGGTGCTCGCTCCGCTCGTACCCTCGGTTACGAATAGGAGACCGCTCCGCGGTCTATCCCCACCCGTATCCCTTTTCGACAACGTGTCCTATGCAACAGGCAAAACGCCATCGCGGTCAATCCCCACCCGTACCCCTTTTCGCCAACATGTCCTATGCAACAGACAGAATGCCATTGCGGCCCATTCGTCCGCCCGACTGGCATCACGATCTGGGCAGTTATTAATATCCGACTTAAGTCAGACAAAAGTTTGACTTAAGTCGGAAGAAAGTCCGACTGTAGTCGGAAATATATCTGACTATAGTCGGACAACAACAAAAAGGCACATAACAATGTTAATCCTGGCCGAAATGCCAACCAACGGCCCTGTTCTGCCACTGTTCGGCATAAGTCCAAGTATGCGGCATAAGCCCATGTGTTCTGGAAGTTCTGCCCTCTAAAGACAACAATATACAGATTTAGTCGGATAGCAGTTCTTTGATTACTAAGTCTTTGTTTGTAACGAATGCCAACATATCACGATAGATGTAACAGTCATTGTAAGATGTACTATTCAAGACACCATCTTCTGCAACGAAAATCTCTGCATCAGGATATGCGAGAATAACAGGTGAGTGGGTGGAGACGATGATTTGAGAACCCTCGGAAACAGCCTTTTTCATCCAAACCAAGAATCGTAACTGATTCAAATACGACAGTGCGGCTTCGGGTTCATCAAAGATATATAGTCCTTTGCTTCTAAGCCTATTGGTAAATAGAGCCATGAAACTCTCACCATGCGATTGCTCATGCAGACTGACACCTCCATAGCTGTTCAACATACGGATGTCATCATTTGCTATCCTGTCCACCTCTGAGGCTACATTGTAGAAACTCTCAGCACGGAAGAAAAAGGCGTTTCTGTAGCTTAAATCTGCTCGGACAGCACGCAATTCTTCGTAGAGTTCGGAATGTGTTTCCTTTGTCCTGAAATTGAAATTCTTGCTTCCACCCTCTGCGTTCAATCCCAATAGAATGGCAATAGCTTCGAGAAGCGTGGATTTCCCAGAACCATTTTCTCCTACGATGTAAGTAACACTCTTCGAAAACTCTAAAGTTTTCAATTTGCGTACAATGGGGAGATTGAAGGGATATGTGTCGCTTTTCGACGGGATATGTTCATTCCGTATTGCTCGAAGAAATATGTTCTGTTTTTTTGACATAATAACCTACGGGGTTTGACAGAGTAACATACTAACAAAAGATTCATGCTACTGACTATAGAATCTCTCTCGCAATCCATGCACAAGCTTCCGCATCGGCCAGGGCATGGTGATGGTTCTCTAAGCAGTAGCCACAGGCAGCGGCAACAATCTGAAGCTGATGGTTATCCAACTCTGGGAAAACTCTTCGCGATACGCACAAGGTGTCGTAGAATTCATAATCAGGATAGTCCATCTGATAAACGCGGAACACGGCCTTCAGGCATCCTTCATCGAAGGGTTTATTGTGGGCTACAAGAGGCAGGCCCTCTATCAAAGGTTCTATCTGCGCCCAAACCTTGGGAAAGACAGGGGCTTCCTCAGTATCTTCACGGCAAAGGCCGTGCACCATGCTGCACCAATAGTTGAAATAGTTCGGCTCTGGTTGAATAAGCGAATAAAACGAATCTACTATCTCCCCGTCACGGACAATGACAACACCCACAGAACAAACAGATGAACGCTCATTGTTTGCCGTCTCAAAATCTATTGCTGCGAAGTTTTTCATTTGAATTTCGTTCGTGGGGATATCTAAAGGAAACCTCCATACCCACGTATCCACGATAAAAAGGGCATTATGAAGGTATCAGGAAATTAATCACTTCCTGTTCCACCTCTATGCGGAACTCACCGACAGGGGTGTTCATCAAGCGACCATCGAGGCTAACCATAGCGCGGCGGGCTTCGAGCACAGTAACCTCACGGGTGCGGAATGGATGAACGCTCTTGTGGTTAAGAAATTTGCCGGTAAAAAGCAGATAAAAACCCTCGATAAGCTGCGTCACCTCGGGATGATAGACCACCGACACGTCCAACAAACCGTTGTAGGGCACGGCGTTGGGTGTCTGTCCGTAGCCTGTGCCACTGCCGATACATACGGTCATTACCTTACGCTTTACCTCGTCGGTGTTGATCTTGAGGTGCATATTGTATTCCAGGCGCTGGAAGATGAGCAATAGTGACGAAAGAACAAACGACAGGGTGCGCGAGCCGAACAGGCGGCGCGTCTGCCGCCGCAGGTTCATGATGGCAGCGGTGAGCCCAATGTTCACGCAGTTGAGGAAATAGCGGTGGCACCGCTCGCCTTCGTTGTTGGTATAGCGAATATGGCCTGCGTCGATTTTGCGCACACGATGCTGGGACAGCCATTCCACGGCCTGCTCATACTCACTCTCGCGGAACCCCCAGTAACGGGCAAAGTCGTTCACCAGTCCGTTGGGAATGACGCCCAAGGCAATACTTTCGCGCACTTCGCGGTCGGTCTGCATCAGGCAGTTCATGGCATCGTTGAGTGCCGAGTCACCGCCGACAATGATGATTGTCTTATAGCCGTTGGCAATCATCATATTCACCAGTCGCTCAACACTATTCTGGTTTTCACTCTGCACGAAATCGAATTCAACGCCCTTATCCTGAAGGCATTTCTCGATTTTCTTCCAGTGTTTTTGCGGGCTTGTCAGTCCGTGCTTAGGGCAGTAAAGAATGCCCCATTTATTCTGTTGATTGTTCATAATTGTATTTGTATTTTCGCTGCGCAAGGCGCTCCTCATTCTCTCCTTATCAGCTGTTCTATTGCAGTCAGTTTCTCTTCCATCGGCAGCGTTGCGTCAATCCAGTTGATGGTGAATCCGCGCCGTTCCATGCCCCGAAACCATGTCATCTGCCGCTTGGCAAACTGATGGATGGCAATCTCGAGCTGACGGAACATTTCGTCGTAGCTGAGCAGACCTGTCACATATTCGGTCACATATTTATATTCCAGTCCATAGTATATCAGGTCGTCGGCCTTGATGCCACTGTCGAGCAACCCCTTAACCTCGTCGACCATACCCTGTTCGAGTCGCGCCTTGAGCCGCTGCGTGATGCGCTCGCGGCGCAGTTCGCGGTCGATGCTCACACCAATTATTATATAAGGTATGGGCGGGAATTGCCGTTCGGGTGTCGGTGTGTGCAGGTTGTATTGCTCAATCTCTATGGCACGTATGGCCCGCTGCGCCGTATCCACGTCGGTGCGGTTGTGCATAGTGGAGCCGTTCTTGGCTTTCAGGTCCTGTAGGATGAGCGTCAGTTCGGCCAGCGGTTTGCCCTCCAATTGTGCGCGCAACTCCTGATTCTGCGGTACGGGCGAGAGCGCGTAGCCTTTGAGCACCGATTCGATATACAGTCCTGTGCCGCCGCAGAGAATGGGCACCCTACCCCGCCGACTGATGTCCTGATAGGCTTGCAGAAAGTCTTGCTGATACTGAAAGAGATTGTACTTGGTGCCTGGCTCGCAAATGTCTATCAGATGGTAAGGAATACTTTGAACTTTGAACTTTGAACTTTGTAGTCGTCCAGATCTTTACCCGTTCCGATGTCCATGCGGCGATACACCTGCCGCGAGTCGGCAGAAATAATCTCTCCGCCCGTCTGAGCAGCCAAAGCGGCAGCCAAAGCGGTCTTGCCACTGGCAGTAGGACCGAGTATGGTGATGAGTTTCTGCATTCGTAATGATAATAACGACAACGGCAACAATTGTCAATTATCAATTGTCTATTGTCAATTGTCAATTAAAAATCACTCTTTCAGGTACTCTTTCATGGCCTGTTTCCAGTCGAGCGGCTCGTCAGTATCAATGCCTTCCGTCAGGTCGTCCACCTTCCAGTCCTTGTTCTCATAGACCAAGTCCACGCGCAGTTTCTTTTTGTTTCCGCAGTTGTACCAGTCGAGCGTGACCGAAGCCTTTCCCTCCTCTGGCAACACTTTCTCAGCCTTGATGTTCTCGGCCTTAAGTTTGTCGAAGTCCTGCCCCATGACCCAGTAGTCGGCCTCAAAAAAGCCCATCTCGCCTTCCAGCTTGCTGTCTTTCTCCTTGACTGCATTGAGCGTGGTCAGCCAATCGTCCGAGCAGAACAGTTTGTCCAGGTTAACATGGTCCTTACGCTCAAAGTAGTCTGGGGTGTACGTGGCAATTACTTTGTCATAAACCTCTCTTACCTTTTTCTCCACTTCATTGCTCGCCATCAGCTCGTCGTCAAAAGCAGGAGCTTCCTTGACGTTTCTTGAAGTATCGGCAGCGGCTGTAATCGCGCTGTCGGTTATTCCGGGCAGTTCCCCGGCATTATTGCTTTTTGGCTGGCAACTGCTAAAGAGCATGGCAGCAGCGCCAACTATGAGGAAAAGATTCATACTCATACTATTGATATCTGATTGTTTTGCTATATACATAATTTGCACCCTATTCTTCCACCTTCCTTGAAACGGTCTTTGAGAAGTGGTGGTTCATGCCGTCCCACGTGAAAATATGCTCCACAAATCCGTCATCAAGGTATTCACCGACGATGAAGTCTTTGCCTGTACGCGGCAATTTGTAATATCTGTTATAATTCTCAGCCTTGAGCTTAAAGCCCTTCAGCGGTCCATCCTCGGGAGTCATCGTGGCCGTCTTGGGATTGTAGTCGTAGAAGCACACCACATCTATGCACGGGTCAACGGGCTGGCTCAGCACGATGACAAACAGACGGTGCCCGTTGGTGCGCCGCCACACACATGCCTCCATGGACGAACTGTCCGTGCCGCCGGCATCGTCGCAAACATATCCGTTCTTGCGGTCAACAATAATCTCGTTTTCAAACTCCTCGTCTTTCATATAGGTGAACTTGGGGTCTTTCGACAGATTGACCACAGCCTCCGTGGCATAGGCAGGCAAAGCCTTGTGGAATGCGTGGAGCAACTTGACAACATCGGGCTTGTCGCCACCTCCAGGAACTTTGATGATGCTGCTCTTCCATTTTTGAGCCACTTCCTCTATAGACAAGTTCTGTGCTTGCATCGAGACACAGGCAAACACAAACAGCAATAAAACAATTCTTTTCATAGGCTAATAGTACTGATTAGGCTGCAAATATAATAAAAAAATGCCATCCAGCAACTGCTGAACGGCATTTTTTTTAGTATTAATCCTTTGGGCTGTATTATTTCAGCTCGGCGAGGTACTTAATGGTGCGAACCATCTGAGAAGTGTAAGAGTTCTCGTTGTCGTACCAAGCAACAACCTGAACGAGAGAGTTGCCGTCACCAATCTTAGAAACCATGGTCTGGTTAGCGTCGAACAGTGAACCGAACTTCATGCCGATGATGTCGCTTGAAACGAGCTTCTCCTCAGTGTAACCAAAGCTCTCGTTGGCAGCAGCCTTCATAGCAGCGTTGATGCCCTCAACAGTAACCTCACCCTTCACAACAGCGTGCAGGATAGTGGTAGAACCTGTGGGAGTGGGAACGCGCTGGGCAGCACCAATCAGCTTGCCGTTC
>JAFZSI010000010.1 GCA_017619445.1 Prevotella sp. | reverse complement strand
CTGCAGAAAACGTTGGATGTGATAGAGGAATCAGGAACTTTGTTCAAATATCTTAAGACTGTTGAAAAAGTTGGCGATGTAACATTGGGCGTAATCGGACTGACAGAGGGTAGTTATTACTATGATATAGCTTTGGACTTCAATGACTCTGACATTCCTTCATACACCTCCTGCCCCGACTCTCATCACCCGCACCTGATTGACCTCGGCCTGCCGAGCGGCACCAAGTGGGCTTGTTGCAACGTGGGAGCCTCGAAGCCCGCAGGTTATGGCGGCTACTACGCCTGGGGGGAGACGGAGGAGAAATACTATTACTATTGGGATACCTACATCCACTGCGACGGCTCTTCCGACACCTGCCACGACATCGGCAATGACATCGCCGGCACCCAGTATGATGCTGCCACGGCCAACTGGGGCAGTCCGTGGGTAATGCCCAGTAAGGAGCAGTTGGAGGAACTGAAGAATAGCTGCACCTCTGAATGGACCACCAAGAACGGCGTTAAAGGCTACAGGTTCACCTCATCCAACGGTGCCTCCATATTCCTTCCCGCTGCGGGTTACTGCTGGGCTGGCGGCAAGAACGACGCTGGCAGATTCTGCAAATATTGGTCGTCGACGCTCCACGACTCGTACACGTCCCAAGTGTGGATCCTCTCCACCAACAGTACGTACGTGGGCGTGAACTACTACCCACGTTGCCAAGGTAACTCCGTGCGCCCCGTCGTCAAGAACTGAGAAAGGAACCCCCTCCAACGTTCCCCAAAAAGGATGGCCCCCTCCGTTCGTTCGGATTTGCAATCCGAACGCAATGAGTATCAGCATTTTTAATGCGAAAGAAGATGATTGTCTCGGATTGCAAATCCAGCTGAACTCGTCGAGGCCGTGCATGGCTGTGGTCTGTCCGGGGGTGCGCTTGTCCGCGTACCCCCGGTATTGGTAGGCGACGCTTCAGCGTACCTCGTTTTTCTCGTTTGCGCGTGCCTATTTGTGATTGTCCGACTTTAGTCAGACTTTTGTCCGACTGGAGTCGGAAATATATCCGACTTTAGTCAGATATTCATCCGACTGAAGTCGGACAACAATAATTGGGCAGATTGCAGCGCAGAATGCAGAAGATAAGTCAATCAAAGGCGGTTGTGCAGTACAAGTGAGCGGATAGGGCGTGAGCTTCGTTTTGCTTCGTAACAGTGCGTTTTCTTATGAAAATCACTTTTTTGCGCAAAAAAACTTCCAAAAAGTTTGTCAGGTTGCAGAAAATGTGTAATTTTGCAACCGAAAAAATTAAAATACAAAGAAAATGACATTTACGGTATCTGCATATTGGTGGTGGCGTTGCTCAAGATTCTAAAAGTCGTGAGTCGCTAAGCCGTGTGGATAATCGAACATAAACTATCAACGTTGGCCTGCCGTTCTTACGACAGGCCTTTTTTAATTTAAAGGAGTCAAGGAGTAAAGGAGAACAGGAGAAAAGGCGTAAAGGAGAAAAGGAGGAAAGTAAGGTAATCACGTACCCCCGTACCTCCGTACTCCCGCACCCCCGAAATACAAACCAGAAAAATTGTAAAATAATAAAATAGTTAAGACGATGGAAATGAAAGACATTTTGAACAGAATGCTGAACCACGAGGCCCTCACACGTGAGGAGACCCGCGACATTCTGATTGGCATTACCAAGAGTGAGTATCCCATGGAGCAGATTACGGCTCTGCTCACAGGTCTGCAAATGCGCGGCATCACCGTTGACGAGTTGCTTGGCTTCCGCGACGGTATCTTAGAGACGGGTGTGCCTGTGCCGCTCGACTGCGACCGCTACATTGACGTGGTGGGTACTGGCGGCGACCGCAAGAACACGTTCAACATCTCTACCACCAGTTGCTTCGTCATTGCTGGCGCGGGCTACAAGGTGGCCAAGCACGGCAACTATGCCGCCACATCCACCAGTGGCGCGTCGAACGTGATTGCCAACCACGGCGTGCAGTTCACCGACGACATTGACAAGCTGAACCGCTGCATCAACGAGTGCGGCATTGTGTATCTGCATGCACAGTTGTTTGCCAAAGCCATGAAGTTTGTGGGCCCGTTGCGCAAGGCGTTGCAGTTCCCCACCTGTTTCAATCTGTTGGGCCCCATCGTGAATCCCAGTAAGCCTCAGTGCCAGCTCCTCGGTGTTGCCACGCTCGACCAGATGCGCCTCTACAGCAATGTGTATCAGAAGATAGGCATCGACTATGGCATCGTGAACAGCATCGACGGCTACGACGAGATTTCGCTTACAGGCGACTTCAAGGTGAAGACCAACAGTTACGAGCGCATCTTCAAGCCTGCCGACTTGGGTTTCGACATTGCCAAGCCCGAGGAGTTGAGGGGCGGTGCCACGGAGATTGAGGCCAAGGAGATTTTTGACAGCGTTTTGGAGAACCGTGCCTTGCCTGCCCAGAAGAATATCGTGCTGGCCAATGCAGCCTTCGGCATTCAGGTTTTAGAGCGCGGTGCGAAAGACATTGACGAGTGCATCAGCATTGCCCGCGAGTCTATCGACAGCGGCCGCGCCTTGAAGACGTTCAAGAAGTTCGTGGAGCTGAATTCCTAAAAACCCACCCCAGCCCTCCCAAAGGGAGGGAGTGCCTGCCGGATTGAGGGGTGAAGAATTACGAAATTGTAAAATCCGTAAATCCGAAAATAGTAAATCCGTAAATAGTAAATAGTAAATCCGTAAATAGTAAATCCGTAAATAGTAAATATGAAGGATGTTTTAGACGAGATAGTGGCCCACAAGCGCATTGAGGTGGAGCGCTTCAAGCAGCAGCTGCCGGAGCGCGAGATTCACCGGCGCGTGGAGCAGATGATGAGCAACGAAGAGCAGTTGCAGAGCGGGCAAGTGGCCTCGCTGCGACAGGCGTTGCTTGCCTCCAAGACAGGCATCATCAGCGAGTTCAAGCGCAAGTCGCCCTCCAAGGGTTGGATTAAGGAAGACGGTCGCGCCGAGGAGATTCCCCTGAGCTATCAGCAGAACGGTGCGGCGGCCATCTCTATCCTTACCGACGAGATGTACTTCGGCGGGCGCGATGAGTTCATCACCATCGCACGGCAGTCGGGTGTCACGATTCCCATACTCTACAAAAACTTCGTCATCGACGAGTATCAGCTGTTCCAGGCGCGTCTGTGTGGTGCCTCTGCGGTGCTGCTCATTGCGGCAGACCTAACGCTGAGTGAGTGCCGCTCGTTGCTGCGCACGGCCCATGAGCTGCGGTTAGAAGTGCTGTTGGAGATGCACAATGAACACGAGCTCAACTATGCAGAACTGGAGCCCGACGTGTGTGGCGTGAACAACCGCAACCTCGGCACTTTCATTACCGATGTGCAGAACTCCTTCCGCCTGGCCTCGCGTCTGCCCGCAGACGCCTGCAAGGTGAGCGAGAGCGGTATCAGTAACCCCCGAACTGTTCGCGACCTGCGCTTGGCTGGTTTCAATGGTTTCCTGATAGGCGAGAACTTCATGAAGACGCCCGACCCAGGGCTCGCCCTGAAGGAGTTTATCAGGGAGGTAGAGGAGAGAAGGAGAGAAGGAGAAAAGGAGTAAAGGAGAAAAGGAGAAAAGGAGTAAAGTAGTAAAGGAGTAGAAGGAGTAAAGTAGTAAAGAAGTTTTTCCTCAACTCCACTAATAAATTGTAAATTGTAAATCCGTAAATAGTAAATCATTCAGCATGTTAATCAAGGTTTGTGGCATGCGTGAGCCCGACAATATTCACGCCGTAGAACAGTTGGACGTAGATATGATTGGTTTCATCTTCTGGCCCGACAGCCCGCGCTATGTTAGTTCCATCCGTTCGCGCGCTGGCATTATTCCCGACTACACGTCGTTCAAGGAGGAATTGCCCGGAAAGGCACCGGCCTGCAATTCCACCCCGGCAGCCCGTGTCGGTGTGTTTGTGGATGACATGCCGCAGAACATCGTCACTCGCGTTTATAACTACGGATTGCAGTACGTGCAGCTGCATGGCCATGAGTCGCCCGTTATGATTGACAATCTGCGCCGCACCCTCGACCCCGACATCCGTTTTGGCATTCGCATCATCAAGGCGCTGAGCATTGCGTCCGCCGAAGATTTGAAGCGCTGCCAAGAGTACGAGGGTCACGTGGACATGTTTCTGTTCGACACAAAATGTGCGTGCGTGGGCGGCAGCGGCGAGCAGTTCGACTGGTCGGTGCTCAGCCATTACGACGGTCACACGCCATTCCTGCTCAGCGGTGGCATTGGTCCCGACGATGCAGCCCGCGTTAAGGCGTTCAGCTATCCGCGTTTTGCAGGCATCGACCTCAATTCGCGTTTCGAAACGCTACCTGCCGTGAAGGACGTGGAGGCCCTCAGAAAATTCATTGCCGAAATCAGGAACTAAGAAACAATTAAACAAAACAATATAACATGAACAAAATCAATCAATTGTTTGCCACTGCCGGTGAGCGCAAGTTGCTCTCGCTCTACTTCTGCGCCGGCTGTTCCACGCTTGAGGGAACGGGCGACGTCATCCTGACGCTCCAGCGCCGCGGCATCGACATGATAGAAGTGGGCATTCCGTTCAGCGACCCGCTGGCCGACGGTCCGGTGATTCAGAGTGCGGGCACCATGGCCCTGAAAAACGGCATGACGCTCACCAAGCTTTTCGCCCAGCTGAAAGAAATCAAAGACGAGGTGCGCATTCCGCTCGTCATGATGGGCTATCTCAATGTCATTCTGCACTATGGCATCGAGCGGTTCTGCCAGAGTTGCGTGGACAGCGGTGCCTCGGGCATGATTATTCCAGACCTGCCTTTCCAGGACTATCTCGACCAGGTAAAACCCGTGGCCGACCGCTACGACCTGCGCGTCATCATGATGATTACGCCCGAGACGAGCGAGGAACGCATCCGTTTCATCGACGAACACACCAACGGGTTCATCTACATGGTCAGCTCGGCCAGCACAACAGGCGCACAGCAGAGTTTTGACGAGGCCAAGCAGCAGTATTTCGAGCACATCAATGCCATGAACCTGCGCAACCCGCGCATGATTGGCTTCGGCATCAGCAATAAGCAGACACTTGAGAGCGCGCAGCAGAACGCCGCCGGAGCCATCATCGGCTCGAAGTTCGTCACCCTGCTCAACGAAACACGCGATGCCGACAAGGCAATGGACGCACTCTATAAAGCCTTAGAGAAATGAACATACAAGACTTCCTGAATACAGGCGACCGCTTTGCTGCCAACGCTGGCGCACAGCTCACCGAGGTGCGCGAGGGCTATGCCCGTGCCGAGATGACCGTCACCCCGGAGCACCTCAATGCTGGGGGCGTTTGTCAGGGTGGGGCCATTTTTACCTTGGCCGACCTGGCCTTTGCCGCCATCTCAAACAGCCATGGGCTGCTCACTTTCGGCCTGCAGAGCACCATTGCTTTTCTCCATTCGGCACAGGTGGGCGACACACTCATCGCAGAGGCCACTGAAACGTTCAACCACCACAAAATACCCTACGTAGAGGTGAAAGTCACCAACCAGGACGGGCAGCTCATCAGCGCGTTCACCGGCATTGCCTACCGCACTGGCAAAACCGTAGGATAAACACTTAGCAAACAACACAAGAAACAATATGAAAGAGAGTTTTTTTGTCGATGACAAAGGATTTTACGGAGAGTTTGGCGGCGCATACGTGCCCGAGATTCTCTATAAATGCGTTCACGACCTGCAGCAGGCCTACCTGCCCATCATCGAGAGCGAAGAGTTCAAACGTGAGTACCACCAGCTGTTGAAAGACTACGTGGGCCGTCCTTCGCCCCTTTACTATGCCAGCCGCATGAGCGAGAAGTACGGTTGCCAGCTCTATCTGAAGCGCGAGGACCTCAACCACACGGGTGCCCACAAGATAAACAACACCATCGGACAGATTCTCCTGGCCCGCAAGATGGGCAAGACGCGCATCATTGCCGAGACAGGAGCCGGACAGCACGGTGTGGCAACGGCCACCGTCTGCGCCCTGATGAACATGGAGTGCGAGGTGTTTATGGGAGCCACCGACGTGGAGCGTCAGCACACCAACGTGGAGCGCATGAAGATGCTCGGTGCCAAGGTGACACCCGTACGCACGGGCAACATGACCCTCTCCGACGCCTGTTCCGAGGCTATCCGCGACTGGTGCTGCCACCCCCAGAACACATTCTACATTGTTGGTTCCACCATGGGCCCGCATCCTTATCCCGACCTGGTGGCCCGTATGCAGAGCGTCATCAGCGAGGAAATCAAGTGGCAGCTGCAGGAGCAGGTGGGGCGCGACTATCCCGACTACCTCATGGCCTGCATCGGCGGTGGCAGCAACGCCGCAGGCACCATCTATCACTATGTTGACGACGAGCGTGTGAAAATCGTGCTGGCCGAGGCCGGAGGCCACGGATGGGATACCGACTATACGGCAGCCACCATTCACCGCGGCACCACGGGCATTCTGCACGGTGCCAAGATGCTTGTCATGCAGGACGATGACGGCCAGATTGAGGAAGCGTTCACCATCAGCGCCGGACTCGACTATCCCGGCGTGGGACCCATGCATTGCAACATGGCACGCAAAGGACGGTCCACCGTGCTCAGCATCAACGACGACGAGGCCATCTATGCCGGCTACGAGCTGACGCGCATGGAGGGCATCATCCCCGCCATTGAGAGCGCGCATGCCGTGGCCGCGCTGAAGAAAATGCAGTTCAAACCCACCGATGTGGTGGTGCTCACCGTCAGCGGCCGTGGCGACAAGGATGTGGAAACCTATTTGAACAACAAAGACTTAGCCAAGGAATATGGAGACTTTTAATTTTCAGACCACCTGCCGCACCATCCTGGCAGACCTCTATACGCCCGTGGGCGTGTATATGCGGCTGCGCGACATCTGTCCCATGAGCGCGCTCATGGAGAGCAGCGACTATCACGACAAAGACAATGCGCGCTCGTTTATCGGAGTCAATCCCATTGGAAGCGTGGCCATCGGTCATGGTGTGGCCATACTTACTTTTCCCGATGGCACCGTGGTGAGCAGCGAGGTGAACGATGATTACCGTTGCGACCAGGCCATCAACGATTTCCTGAGCCGCATCAGCGTGGAGGGCGAGGGCAGCCAGTATTGCGGGCTCTATGGCTATACGTCGTTCAACGCCGTGCGCTACTTCGAAAACATCGGCGTGAAAGACGAAACACAGGAGAAGAACGATGCGCCCGACGTGTATTACATCCTCTACAAGGACATTGTCATCATCGACCATTTCAACAACCGCATGACCATTGTCACTCTGGGCGGGCCGTCGGACATTGACAACCTGGAGCGACACATCAACAAGGCCAACGTACAGGCCTACGGCTTCCATCCCGTGGGCGACGTGTCGTCACCGCTCACCGACGAGCAGCACAAGGCCAACATCCGACGGGGCATTGAGCATTGCCTGCGGGGCGATGTGTTCCAGATTGTGCTCTCGCGCCGTTTCGTGCAGCAGTTTGAGGGCGACGACTTCAAACTCTACCGTGCCCTGCGCAGCATCAATCCCAGCCCCTATCTGTTCTACTTCGATTTTGGCGGCTTCCGCATCTTCGGCAGCTCGCCCGAGACTCACTGCCGCATAGAAAACCGGCGCGCCTACATCGACCCTATTGCAGGCACCACCCGTCGCACGGGCAATGCCGAGCAGGACCGTCAGAACGCCGAGTACCTGCGCCACGACCCCAAGGAGAATGCCGAGCACGTGATGCTTGTCGATTTGGCACGCAACGACCTGAGCCGCAACTGCCACGACGTGAAGGTGGATTTCTATAAAGACCTGCAGTTCTACAGCCACGTCATACACCTTGTGAGCCGCGTCAGCGGCGAACTGGACGAAGGTGCCGACCCCATCAAGGCGTTTATCGACACTTTCCCCGCGGGAACTCTCTCGGGAGCACCCAAGGTGCGCGCCATGCAACTCATCAGCGAGTATGAGCCCCACAACCGCGGTGCCTATGGTGGCTGCATCGGCTACATAGGACTCAACGGCAGTCTTAACCAGGCCATCACCATCCGCACATTCGTCAGCCGCAACGGCGAGCTGTGGTTCCAGGCAGGCGGAGGCATCGTGGCCAAGAGCAACGAGGAATACGAGCTTCAGGAAGTGAACAACAAACTCGGCGCATTGCGGCGCGCCATCGTATTAGCGGAGGAAATGTAACATGAAAATAGTAATCATAGACAACTACGACTCGTTTACCTACAACCTGAGTCACCTCGTGAAAGAACTCGGAGCCGATGTTACCGTGCTCCGCAACGACCAGTTCGAGCTGTCGCAGCTGCAAATGTTCGACAAAATCATACTGTCGCCCGGGCCGGGCATCCCTTCAGAGGCCGGACTTCTGCTCGATGTCATACGCACCTACGCCGGGCGCAAACCCATGCTCGGCGTATGCCTGGGCCATCAGGCCATTGGCGAGGTGTTCGGCGGCAAACTGACCAACCTCAGCGATGTTTTCCACGGTGTAGCCACTGAAGGCACACAGTATGGCAACGACCCCATCTTCCAGGGTCTGCCCCGTCGCATCACCATGGGCCGCTACCACAGCTGGGTGGTGGACAAGCAGGACTTTCCCGAATGTCTGGAAATCACAGCCGAGAGCGACGAGGGCCAGATTATGGCCCTACGCCACCGCCAATACAATATCCACGGCATACAGTTCCATCCCGAAAGCGTGCTCACGCCCGAAGGACGCACCATCCTGAGCAACTGGCTCCAACTATAGTATTTCCACCCTCATTCACTGCATTGCAATCAGCAGTTTAGATTCTCCTAATCCTCTCACACAGAGGTAGAGATGGTACGCAGGTGTCTCACCTGCGGCAGCAGCAACGACATCACCACCTGCGCTTACCGCACCAACCGCGGGTGAGACACCCGCGTACCACCTCTGTTTCCTCCCAACCTCTGTGTGAGACATCTTCCCCAAGCACAGAGTTTTCAACGTAGAGCATAATGTTGTTTCCCCCATCCTTTACATGGCGAACCTAAAGAGCCACTTTACGCATAAATTCTCTAGATAATTTATGCGTAAAGCATTGCTTTACAAAAACCACTCTATACTTTGTCTTCCTAAAGTGCCGCTTTACGAACACAACACACATCTTTACGCTCACATTCTCTAATAAATTTGTACATATCTCTCCGTTGAGGCTGGTGTTCGGCGGATTATTGGCAGGATATATGGGGCTTTTGTGCTTAGGGAATCAGTTTTTTCATCTTTCATCATCATTCTTCATTCTTCATTTTTCTTTGACTTTGACTTCGTCGAAAGTACTTTCGTTCGGAAAAACAAAAGAAAAAAGAGTTTTCCTTTTGTTTTTCGCTCACTTAATCGTACCTTTGCAGGCCGAAATTGAAAGGAAAGTTTTTGTATTTATGGCTCAGACTCCCCAAGACAAGACTTCTGCCGAAGTAGAAAGAATATCGCGTGAGGAACTCATGAAGGCGCAAAGCAACACGCCCATTGAGGACGACGGCTGTCCGTGGTATGCGCTGCGGCTGTTCACGCTGCGCCAGATGGATGTGGTGAATGCGCTGGTAGAAAAGGGCATGGAGTTTTTTGTGCCCATGCAGTATGTTGACTACATGGACCGCGAGGGCCGCCGTCGCCGCAAGCTGAGGGCGGTGGTGCAGAACTTGGTGTTTGTGAAGAAAACTTTCGAACCGGGTTACCTGAGTGGCATTGTTGCCGACTTGCCTTACAAGATGATGGTGATTCGCAAAAGTCGCGGCAGCCGTGAGTTTTGCGAGATTCCCTCGAAACAGATGTACGATTTCCGCGTGATGTGCAACCCCGAACTGCTCATCCATAAGTATATGAGCGAGGAGGAGGCACGGCTGAAGGTGGGAACGAGGGTGCTGGTGACGCATGGCCCGTTGAAGGGGCTGTCAGGCAAGCTGGTGCGGCAGAGCCACAAGTATTATCTGCTGAAAGAGGTGCCTGGCATGGCGGTGATGATAAAGGTCACCCGTTGGTGCTGCCAGCCAGTGGAAGAGTAAGGATCCCAAAACTACGAGATACGAGTTCAGAGTTATGATTACCGTTGTTGTGAGAAATCTCAATATGGTAAGGTAATCATAACTCTGAACTCGTATCTTTGAACTCGTTTCTAATCAGAATTCGCTGGTGAAGTGGAATTTGATGTGTTTGAAGTCTTCCTGTGCCATTTGCAACACGTAGCCGGAGTCGGCCAGGAACACGTCGCGCCCTTCCTTGTCCTTGGCCATGTATTGGTATTTGCGTTTCTTGAAGGCTTCCAATTCGGCGGGCTCGTCGGCTTCAACCCAACAGGCTTTGTACAGATGCACGGGTTCCCAGCGGCAGCGGGCATTGTACTCGTTCTCTAAACGGTATTGTATGACTTCGAACTGCAGCTGACCGACGGTACCGATGATCTTGCGGCCGTTGAATTGATTGACAAACAGCTGTGCCACACCCTCGTCCATGAGCTGGTCGATGCCTTTTTGCAGTTGCTTGGCTTTCATGGGGTCGTCGTTCTCAATGTATTTGAACATTTCGGGCGAGAACGAGGGCAGTCCGCGGAAGTGCAGTTGCTCGCCCTCGGTCAGCGTGTCGCCGATTTTAAAGATACCGTTGTCGGGCAGTCCCACGATGTCGCCTGGCCAGGCCTCCTCAATGGTGCTCTTGCGCTGTGCCATGAACTGGGTGGGCGACGAGAAGCGCACGGTCTTGCCCTGGCGCACAAGCAGATAGGGCTGGTTGCGCACGAACTTGCCACTACACACCTTACAGAATGCGATGCATGAACGGTGGTTGGGGTCGATGTTGGCGGTTATCTTGAAAATAAAACCTGTGAACTTTTGTTCTGAAGGCTCCACCATGCGTTCCTCAGCCTTGGTGGGCTTGGGGCAGGGAGCAATCTCAACGAAGCAGTTGAGCAACTCCTGCACGCCAAAGTTGTTGAGTGCTGAGCCGAAGAATACGGGTGCCACCTCGGCGCTGCGGTAGGTCTCAACGTCGAACGGTGGATAGACACCTTCGACAAGTTCCAGGTCTTCGCGCAGTTTTTCTGCGTCTTGCTCGCCCACGCGCTGGTCGAGCTCGGTGCTGTCTATATCCACTTCCACTTTTTCGGTGACGCGCTGCTTGTCGGGGGTAAAGAGGTCGAGCTTCTGTTCGTAGATGTTATATACACCCTTGAACTTCACACCCTGGTTAATGGGCCAGCTCAGGGGGCGCACCTTGATTTGCAGTTCCTGTTCCAGTTCGTCGAGCAGGTCGAACGGGTCGCGCCCCTCGCGGTCCATCTTGTTGATGAAGATGATGACGGGTGTGTTGCGCATGCGGCAGACGTTCATCAGTTTGCGTGTCTGCGTCTCCACGCCTTTGGCTCCATCGACCACGATGATGGCCGAATCAACGGCGGTCAGTGTTCGGTAGGTGTCTTCGGCAAAGTCCTGGTGGCCAGGAGTGTCAAGGATGTTCACCTTGTACTCGATGCCGCCTTCCTCGGGGGCATAATCAAACTCCATGACCGATGTGCTGACCGAGATGCCGCGTTGCTTCTCAATGTCCATCCAGTCGCTGGTGGCTGTCTTGCGTATCTTATTGCTTTTTACGGCACCAGCCACCTGAATCTGTCCGCCGAACAGCAGGAATTTCTCTGTCAGCGTGGTCTTTCCAGCGTCAGGGTGGCTGATAATGGCGAATGTTCGTCTGCGTTCTATTTCTTGGTTCATTACTGTAGTATTAATTGCTTAAGAGTTCTGTAGGGAAGGAGGTGATGAGTAGAGTAAAAAGTTCCTATTCTCCTTCTCTCCTTTACTCCTTCTCTTCCATTAATCTCTCAATGCAAACAGCGAGGCTTTCCTCCCAATAGGGTATTTCAACGCCGTAGGTTTGTTTGATTTTTGTTTTGTCGAGTACGCTATAGGCAGGACGGTTGGCTGGGGTGGGGTACTCTTCGGTGTGCAGCGGCCGCACATGGCAGGTGGTGATGCCTGCGATGCGATGGATGGCCTTGGTGAAGTCGTACCACGAAATGACTCCTTCGTTGGAGAAATGATAGATGCCGGGCTGTATGCCTTTCTCGATGGCGGTCATAATGACATTGGCCAGGTCGCGGGCGTAGGTAGGTGTGCCTATCTGGTCGAAAATCACGCCCAACTGTTCTTTCTCCTTGCCAAGACGAATCATCGTCTTCACAAAATTGTTGCCGAACGTGCTGTAGAGCCAAGCCGTGCGGATAATCATGGTGCGACTGCAGAACTTCTGCACAGCCAGTTCGCCAGCCAGTTTCGTGCTGCCATAAACGCTGTCGGGGCAGGGCGTGTCGGTCTCCACGTAAGGTTTGTGCTTGGTGCCGTCGAACACATAGTCGGTGCTGATTTGCACGAGCCATCCGCCGCGCTTTTCAATGGCTGAGGCTAAATATGCGGGAGCCACAGCATTGAGCGACGTGGCTAACTGCCTGTCGCTTTCGGCTTTGTCCACAGCGGTATATGCGGCGCAGTTCACGATGCCGTCAATCTGGTTGTCCTCTACGAACAGGTCGATGGCTTCCTGATTGGTGATGTCGAGTTCCTGCACGTCGGTGTTGAACCATGTGTGCTCAGGAAAATTCTTTTCAAGCAACTGCATCTCGTTGCCCAGTTGGCCGTTGCAGCCGGTAATAAGTATGTTCATCTATTTAATTTACAATTTGACAATTTACAATTTACAATTTACTTTTTCCTCACACAGAGGAACGGAGGATATAGAGTTCTTCACTCATTATTTTTCTCACTCAGAGGAACGGAGGAAAAAGAGATTCATCACTCAAACTCTAAAGGCTTCTCTTTGTCCTGATGGTAATAGTCGGCAAGCATGCCGATGAACGTGGTTATCTCGTTGATGGCATGTTGGGTCTCGGGAGTGATTTCTTTCTTTTGCAGGCGCAGCATCATTGTGCCGTAGAGCGCGTTGAAACACGTCT
This sequence comes from Prevotella sp., assembly GCA_017619445.1. Lineage (GTDB taxonomy): Bacteria > Bacteroidota > Bacteroidia > Bacteroidales > Bacteroidaceae > Prevotella. Next base: position 168,141 of record JAFZSI010000010.1, on the reverse strand, counting down.
CCACCTCGTTTTCATCTTTGTTTGAGCCTCGGTTGCGCAGTTCCACGATGTAGGGCAACACCTTGTAATACTCGGCGTTGTAGAACGGAAACTTCGTGCTGCCCAGCAGTTGCGCGTTGAGCTCAATGAGCTGTTGCATGACGATGCGGTTGATTTGCAGGTGTCCGCCCTCGCGGCATCCTTCCTGGTTCATCATGCGCACCAGGTTGCCATACCAGTCGGCCATTTCGTCCTTTTGCTCGTCGGTGTAGTCGAAACGGTTGATGTATTCGCGGCGTATCTGCGCCAGCGAACAGCCGTAGGCACGTATAATGTCTTCCACCTGCCACATGTAGAGCAGGTATTCGGCAATGCTTTTCTTCCTTAATTCTTGAGCGATAAACATTGTAAAGTAAGCTAATAACTGAATGTGTAGAGGTTGAACACCGTACCAACGAGCACGATGAGCGAGAACAGTATGACCAGGCAGCCAATGATGCGGTTGATGATAAGTATGCCGCTCTCGTCAAATATATTACGGATTTTATCCACAAGCCATGTCAGTCCAAACCACCATATCAGGGCACCACCCACGATGCTCAGATAACCGATGAACATCTCGAACGGATGGTCGGGAATGACAAAGGCAAACTGCGCAAACAAACCCATGAAAAGAAACACGATGAGCGGATTGGAGAAGGTGACAAAGAAGGCCGTCACCCCGTTGTGCACCAGCGAACCCTTGTTGGTGCCGCTGCGGTGCATGTTCTTCGTGGGGTTCGACCGCCAGCAAACTATTCCGAAGGCCAGCAGGATGATACTTCCCAGAATCTGCAGCCAGAACTTGTTTTGCTGGTTGCTGATGATGTCCATCACGAAACTCATGCCCGCACCCACAATGAGCGCGTAGATGATGTCGCTGATGGCTGCGCCGATGCCCGTCACAAAACCATACCAACGGCCTTTGTTCAGCGTGCGCTGAACGCACAATATGCCTACAGGGCCCATGGGCGCAGAGGCTATAATGCCAATCAGGACTCCTTTGAACACCAGATTGACAATGTCTATATGAAAAGGCAATGGCATATTCGACTGCAAAGATACGAAAAATCTGAGTAAGTGAGTGCAAAGAAAACTTGTTTTTTTGCCGAGCGTGAAGATTTTTTCACGACACAATGCGAATTAATGTTAAACGGAAACAAATTGTCGCTTACTCCTAACCCTTAACTCCTAACAATTTTATACCTTTGCGAATAAGAATTATTTAACTTAAAAAACAGTTTGAATTTATGACTACACAGACATTGAAACCTTATGTGATTGGCCTTGACCTGGGCGGCACAAACTCTGTTTTCGGAATCGTTGACAGCCGCGGCGAAATCAAAGCCACAACAGCCATCAAGACACAAGGCTACGACCGCGTTGAAGACTATGTTGACGCCTGCGTGGCAGCCCTGCAGCCCATCATCGAAGAAGTGGGAGGCATCGACAAAATCAAGGCAATGGGCATTGGTGCCCCCAACGGCAACTACTATACCGGAACCATTGAGTTCGCTCCCAACCTGGCGTGGGCGCACGACGGCGTGGTGCCCCTCGCCAAGATGTTCAGCGAGCGGCTCAGCGACATTCCCGTCGGACTGACCAACGACGCCAACGCCGCCGCTGTGGGTGAGATGATTTACGGCGTGGCCCGTGGCATGAAAAACTTCATCGTGCTGACCCTCGGAACGGGTGTGGGCTCGGGCATTGTCATCAACGGACAGGTGGTCTATGGCTGCGACGGATTCGCTGGCGAGCTCGGACATGTCACCATGCGCCGCGAGAACGGACGCTCCTGCGGTTGTGGCCGCAAGGGATGTCTTGAGGCCTACTGCTCGGCCACGGGTGTGGCGCGCACGGCACGCGAACTGCTCGAGACAACCGACGAACCCTCGCTGCTCCGCGACATGAAGCCCGAGGACATCACCTCGCTCGACGTATCCATTGCCGCAGGCAAGGGCGACAAGCTGGCCAAGGAAATCTATGAGTTCACAGGCGAGATGCTGGGCGAGGCCTGCGCCGACTTCGCAGCCTTCTCCTCACCCGAGGCATTCATCTTCTTCGGTGGCATGACCAAGGCAGGCGATCTTATCATGGAGCCCATCAAGCGCAGCTACAAGGAGCACGCCCTGAAAATCTTCCGCGACAAGCCCCAGTTCCTCATCTCAGGACTCGACGGCAGCAGCGCCGCCGTGCTCGGTGCCTCCGCCATCGGCTGGGAAATCTGATTAAAGTAGCAGATTATAAAAATATGAGAGCGTACCATACAGCAAGGTACGCTTTCTTTTTTCTTCAAATACATCATTCTATTTCCTTTTTTTCAGCCAAAGGCTCAATAATGGGTCGGAGAGAGAATAGGTCTTCTCTTTGCGGGTTATCAATTCATATTCCAAAAGTTTCAGGGAAGCTGACTGTGTTGAACTGGGAGAACGCAAACGATGCTTCTTGTTGAATGCCGATGAGGTGATGCTTTGCACCTGTCCCTCAGCATGAATGGCATAAAGGAGTTCTTTCTGCACCTATTCTTCGCAAATTACCCCCAAAAAATACCCCAAAAAAATAATCTGTTGTTTTTCACGAAGGCTAATTTTATGGAATGGTTTTTCAAGCAGCCACTCCAGCCTGGTATTTTTTATAAAAGCTTGCACTCCTCGATGCCTCGGAAACCGTTGAGGAAGTCGCGGGCTGACATGCGTTTCTTGCCGGTGAGTTGGATTTCAAGGAGTTCCAGACCGCCGGCATAGAGGTGTTTTCCGTCGGAGCTGAGGTTGCAACCAATTTGTGATTCGTCGGTTTTTCGGGTTTTGTAGATTTTCAGCACGCTTTCTTTGCCATCGGGCGTAACGAGGATTGTCCAAGCACCGGGGTAGGGTGAGAGACCGCGGATGAAGTCGTAGATGCACTTGGCTGGTTGCTGCCAGTTGATGCGGCAGGTTTCCTTGAAGATTTTCGGGGCGTGATGGAGTTCCGGGCTTTGAGCTTTGAACTTTGAGCTTTGAACTTTGAGCTTTGAACTTTGAACGATCAGCTGTTCCTGTGGTATTGATTCCACATGGCCGTTGCCCTCGATGATGCGGTCGATGGTCTCGACGGCCACATCGGCCCCGAGGTGCATCAGTCCGTCATAGACATATTCCACATCGGCATCGTCGGGAATGTCGAAGGTGCGCTGCATGATGATGCGGCCCGTGTCGATGTCGTGGTCAAGGAAGAAGGTTGTGACACCCGTTTGCTTCTCGCCATTGATAACGGCCCAGTTGATGGGCGCGGCACCGCGATATTGCGGCAGCAGGGCAGCATGAACGTTGAACGTGCCGTACTGAGGCATGTCCCACACCATCTCGGGCAACATACGGAAGGCCACCACCACCTGCAGGTTGGCGTTCATGGCGCGCAGTTGAGCGAGAAACTCCGGGTCTTTCATCTTTTCGGGCTGCAACACGGGCAACCCATGCTCCAATGCATATTTTTTCACTTCCGAGGGCTGCAGCACGCTGCCGTGGCGACCCACGGGCTTATCGGGCTGAGTGACAACACCCACCACATTGTAGCCTCCTTCCACGAGCCGTTGCAGGGTGCCGACGGCAAACTCGGGCGTACCCATGAAAACGATGCGCAAATCTTCTTTATTCATAGCATTTTGATTATTTCTCACACAGAGGTACAGAGGTGAGAGAGAAATAAACTCCTAACTCCAAACTCCAAACTCGTAACTCGTAACTCCTAACTCCTAACTCCTAATGACCTTCACCTCGCCGTTGAGGCTCAGTTTGATGATGCTGCTCGGCTGGTGGGGTTTGTGCTCCTGCCGACGGCTAAAACACACGTAATCGACAGCATTGATGATGTCGGGACTGATGTCTCGATAATTCTGCGGTGCAGGCTCGCCGCTGATGTTGGCGCTCGTGCTGACAATGGCTTTCTGGAAACGGTAGCACAATTCGCGCGAGAACTCCTCACGCGTGATGCGCATGGCGATGCTGCCGTCTTCGGCAATCAGGTTGGGAGCCAGGTTGACGGCCCCGTCGAGAATCACAGTGGTGGGCTTGACGGCCAGTTCCAGCAGGTCCCAAGCCACGTCGGGCACCTGTCGCACATAGCGTTGCAGCCGTGCGTCGGAATCAACTAAGCAGATGAGCGCCTTCGAGTCGTCGCGCTGCTTAATCTGATAGACCCGTGCCACGGCTTCGCTGTTGGTGGCATCGCAGCCGATGCCCCAGATGGTGTCGGTGGGGTAGAGGATAACGCCTCCCTGTCGCATCACCTCCACAGCTTTCTTGATATCTTCTTCTCTTGTCATTTTTGCGATATTTCGTAATGACGGTATTTCGTGATGACGGTATAACGATAATTCGATAATTTACTCCGCGCTCATATCCGCCACCATCTGCCGGTAGTGCGCGTACATGCGCGAGCGTTTGATATAGCCCATCAGGCGGTTCTCAATGTCGAGCACAGGCAGCATGATGGCATTTGTCTGTTCGAATTTCTCCATCACGTCTTCCATCGGGTCGTTCACGCCGAGCGTGGCCGCAGGAGGTGTCATTAGCTGAGCCACCTGGAAGTGATTGTAGAGTTCGGTGCGGAACATCAGGTGGCGAATGTTGTTGATGTTAATCTCGCCCAACAGTTTGCCGGCATCGTCGGTCACGGGCAGGATGCTGGAGTTGCTGCGGCTGATGGCATGGATGAGTTTGCCCAGCCACATGTCCTGCGGCACGGCGGTGAACTCGCGGTCGATGACGCTGTTGAGGTTCATCAGCGTGAGAACGGCGCGGTCGGTGTGGTGAGTGATGAGTCGGCCTTCGCGGGCAAGTTTCATGCCGTAGATGCTGTGGGGCTCGAACATGATAATGACCAGATAGGCGCATACGCTGACGATGATGAGCGGAATGAACAACCCATAGCCGCCCGTGATTTCAGCAATGAGGAAGATGCCTGTGAGCGGTGCGTGCATGACACCTGCCATGACGCCAGCCATACCCAACAATGAGAAGTTTTTCTCAGGGATATACACCCCCACATCGTAGGTGTTCCACAGGCGGGCAAAAAGGAATCCACCGAAGGCTCCGATGAACAGCGAGGGCGCAAATGTTCCGCCGCATCCGCCGGCGCCGTTTGTGGCCGAGGTGGCAAACACTTTGGTGAGCAGAACCATGCCGATGTAGAGAATCAGCAAGTCTCCATGCCCATAGAACAACGAGTTGTTCATAACTGTGTTCCAGTCGGTTTCGGTTTTTCCGTTCAACAGAATGTTGATGCTGTTATAACCCTCGCCATAGAGCGACGGGAAGATGAAAATCAGGGTGCTCAGCACCACTCCGCCCAATGCTAATTTGGCGTAAGGCTTGCTTTTCAGTTTGGCGAACAACCATTCACATGCCGACATGGTGCGTATGAAATACAAGCTCACCAATCCGCACATCACACCCAGCAGAATGCTGGCCGGAACACGCTCGATGAGCCACTCGTTGTCGAGTGAGAAATGGAACAACGAGTCGGTGCCAATAAAAAGGTAGGTGAAGCAGGTGGCCGTGACGCTGGCTATGAGAATAGGCAGCAGCGAGGCCATGGTGAGGTCAATCATCAGCACCTCGAGGGTGAACACAAGTCCGGCTATGGGAGCCTTAAAAATGCCGGCGATGGCAGCCGCCGCACCACAACCCACTAGGAGCATGACCGTCTTGTTGTCCATCTTGAACACTTGTGCCAGGTTCGAGCCGATGGCCGAGCCGGTGAGCACAATGGGCGCCTCTGCTCCGACAGAACCGCCGAAACCGATGGTCAGGGCCGAAGCTATGACCGACGACCAGCAGTTGTGGCCCGGCAGTCGCGAGCGTTTCGACGAGATGGCGTAGAGGATGCGGGTGATGCCGTGCGAGATGTTGTCCTTGACAATGTGTCTGACGAACAGCGAGGTGAGGTAGATGCCCACCACGGGATATACCAGATAGAGCCAGTTGAACGACGTATAGTCGAAACTGGCCGTGAGCAGCATCTGTATTTCCTTGATGAGCCAGTGGAGTACAAAAGCCGCTACTGCTGCGAAGAATCCCACGGCGAGAGCCAGCAGCAGTGTGAATTGTTTATCGGATATGAATTTTGGTTTCTCCATACCTCAAGTTCTATGGTAAGCAGCGTTTTACCAAAGAACGTTGATGCGGTAGCCCAGCGTCAGCGAGACGGTGTGCATGTGGCAATTTCCGAGAATGCTCTTAGCTTTTGCAGTCTTGGGAACTTTGTTCAGCGAGAAGTCGTATTGTGCTTCGAGCTGCAAGCGGCCGAAGCTGAGTGCGAGACCAGCGGGAATGGATACGAGTCCGCGGTGAATCTGCTCTTTGAATGCGTGGCTGCTACCGTCAAAATCGTATTTGGCGTTCAGGATGCGGGCAAGATGGATTCCCGAGAACAATGCAATGCCGTTGGCAATGTAGTATTTCCCCAGGTATTGGGTGTTGAGCACGTCCATGTGATAGTTGTAAGGCCCGGAGTTTACCAGTTTGCCCGTTTCGCTGTCCTCAAGTGGATAGAATGCGTTTTTTGAGCCGATGCGCGAGTAGTGGATGTCGAAAGTCAACGATACATGGTTGTTGAAGAACACCTCCGCGTCGCCGCCGACGCGTGGACCGATGAGCCATTTGCCGCCATTGGTGGTGAAATTAGAATAGGCGGCACCCACCTTGGGCGTAGCCCACAGCTCCCAAAGGTTATGCTGTTGTGCACTTACGGTGCTTATGGTGGCCACCAGCATCAGGGCCAGGAGAAATACTTTTTTCATCTTTCAAAGATTGCTATATCAATTTATTTAGCTGCAAAGGTACGGCTTGTTGGGCGTAAAACAAAATAAAAACCCAATTTTTTTGTGTTTTGGGGTCGTTTTCTTGATTTAAAACTTGATTTTTTCAAATTCCTCGTTCACAATATCAGCCAGACAAACGCCTCCAATCCTTGCCGCCCACTGCATGCGGCGGTTGTTTTTCACTTTCATGGCATAATAACGCAGACAGGTGCGCACAATGGTGACATAGACCGATGCGTAATTCTTTTTATACACTTGTGTCATTTGCAGCGTGTGGCGCAGTCCGTCGCGCACCATCAGATGCAGTTCACGGTCGATGATGTTCTTGTATTTCATTGTTTTTGGTTTTCTGGTTTATTCGCGGTGCAAAGGTAGCAAAAAAAATGAGAACAGCCACAAAACTCCTTCGTAAAGTGTCCTTTTACGTGCTAAATGCGAGTTATTTCCCCTATACATGGGCTTTGTGTTCGTAAAGTGATGCTTTATGTTCATAAAGTGGCACTTTACGAGTGTAAAGTGTAGGTTTACGATTGAATTTTCTAGAAAATTTGTGTATCATGTGATGATATGCTTTTTCCTTTGCCTGTTTGGGTTTTCTGTTTCTTTGGTTTAGCACTACAAGAATGAGCATCCGCACGCTCTTTTGGGCATGATATATGTCATGAATTTGGGTTTTCTCGGGTTTTCCTTGGTGAGAGAAGCAAATTTTCGGTTTTTTCCTTCCATATCTCAAATATTTGAACTACCTTTGCAGTCGCAAAGACGGTTATCGCGAATCTGCAAAAGTAAAGGAGAATGTAATGTGTTGAGACTAATGTGCTTAGGCGCGTTTTCATGTTTCCTTGGGCTTTTCCACGTGGTGTAGTGGTTTCTGGTCGTCGCACTTTTCATAGCCAAGTAATCCGCGGTTTTTTACAGAAGAACGCGGCAGTAAAAGTGTGCCATGACCTCAGATTCGCTTGTTTGCTGTCTTTCCAACCGATTTCTTACTGTCAGTATCAACCGCTTTTCCTTTACAAATAACCGTTTTATTCTAACAACTCGCATTCTTAGCATGATGAAAATGGATACACTCCATAATGCTTTCCGCACCCTCTTTGGCAACGAGGAGGCTCAGTTTCAGATTTTCTCTCCTTACCGCATTTGCCCGTTGGGTGCCCACGTCGATCATCAGCACGGTCTGGTGTCGGGCTTTGCATTCAACAGCGGCATAGACTTCCTGCTCTCCGAGACTGGGAGCGGCAAGGTGGAGATGGCTTCGCTGTCGTTCGACGGTCTGATGACGTTCAATGTGCGCCGTCCTGTGGATGAGAAACAGAGCAACTGGGGCGACTATCTGCGCGGAGCCGTCTGGGCTCTGCAGCACGATTTCCACCTGACAAAAGGCCTGCGCGGCATTGTGAAAGGCTCTATGCCCATCGGTGGCGTTTCGTCGTCGGCAGCCTTGCTGTGCGGCTTCGTGTTGGCATTGAGCCGTGTCAACGAGCTCAACCTGAGCAAGATGCAAATCATCCGCTACGCGTCGTTGGCCGAACGCAAGTACGTGGGGCTGAACAATGGCATTCTCGACCAGGCCTGCGTGGTGCTGTGCGAGAAAGACAAGTTGCTGTTCCTTGACACGGAGACTGAGGACTACCAGCTGCTGGGCTATGGTAGCAAAAGCAATGCTGCCGGCAAGCCATTCAAGTTTGGCATCTTCTTCAGCGGTGTCACCCGTAAGCTGACGGGCACCGACTACAATCTGCGCGTGTCTGAGTGCAAGACAGCCGCATGGAACATTCAGGCATACGAGGAACTGCCTTTGAAAGAGTTCCAGGAAACACGCCTGCGCGATGTTGACGAGCAATTGTTCGAAAAGCATGAGAACCAGATGCCTGCCCGCTTTGCCCGCCGTGCCCGTCACTTCTACACCGAGTGCGGCCGTGTGCGCAAAGGTGTGGAGGCCTGGGAACAGGGCGACATTGAGCGCTTCGGACAATTGGTGTTTGAAAGCTGCGAGAGTTCGATGAACAACTACGAGTGTGGTTCACCCGAGCTGATAGCCCTTTACAAAATCATGCGCCACACCGACGGCATTTATGGCGGCCGCTTCAGCGGCGCCGGTTTCAAAGGTGCCTGTATCGCTTTGGTCGATCCCGAGAAAGAAGAGAGCATCCGCGAGTTTGTAACCGCCGAATACCTGAAGGAGTTCCCGCAATATAAGGACTCGTTCCAGATGTTCTTCTGCGAATCGTCCAATGGAGTGGATTTTGTGTGAGTTTGAAGTTGAAAACCTTTTCTAAATGAAAACCATTGTTATTGCTGCCGGCTACGCCACACGTCTCTATCCGCTGACGGAGAATTTCCCTAAGCCGTTGCTTGAAATTGGCAGTCGCACCATTCTCGACCGCCTGTTAGATGACATTGACGGAATAGATGACATCGACGAGCATATCGTTGTCACCAACCACAAGTTCGCCCGTCAGTTTGAACAGTGGGCCGAACAGCGCAAAGGCAAGCCCATCCGCATCATTGATGACGGTACTGAGACCAACGACACGCGCCTCGGAGCCGTTCGCGACTTGCTTTTGGCATTGACAGGCAACCCTGACGGCAACAGCACTCCACTCATTAACGATGACATTCTTGTCATTGCCGCTGACAACATCCTGGAGTTTTCGTTCCAAGGATTTGTCGATTATTTCAAGCAGAAGCATACCTCGGTCATTATGTGTCACCATGAGCCTGAGTTGCGACGCTTGCAGCGCACGGGAGTCATTGCCGTTGACGAGGACATGCGGGTGCTGCAGATGCAGGAGAAACCCCAACAGCCCGTCAGCCATTGGGCTGTGCCACCATTCTATATTTATAAGCAGACAGACCTGCCTCTTATCCTCGATTGTCTCAACCGCGGTTGCGGCTTCGATGCACCCGGTAACCTCGCCCATTACCTCGTGGAATGTACCACCCTCCATGCATGGCCCATGCCCGCCGGCCGTTTCGACATCGGCTCGCTCGACTCTCTGGAGGAAGCGCGGACGAAGTTCGGGTGATGAGTTTCACTCTGAGAACCTTTTTCCTCACGCAGAGGCGCGGAGGATTTCAAGAGGAAAGTAGAAGATATAAGTGAGGAAAGGGAGTGAAAAGTGAGCGAAGGAGAGAGGTCTTAGAGTAATAGGAGAAGGTTGATGATAGATGAGGATTATACTTACAGATTGCTCTCATGTGCTTATGAAGTACATTCTGCATTAGGTCTAGGATTATTAGAAAGTGTTTATGAAAAGGCATTGGTGTATGAGTTGGAGTTGAACGGTTTCTGCGTTCGTCATCAAGTGCCAGTAAAGATAAAATATAAAGACAGGGAGTTTGATAATGAATTGAAATTGGATTTGATGATTGATGATCAGGTTATTATTGAGTTGAAATCAGTAAAAGAAATTATTCCAGTTCATCAGATGCAGTTACTCACATATCTGCGGCTTACAGATACACATTTGGGATATATTATAAATTTCAATGTAGATAAATTGAAATATGGAATACAAAGGATAGTTAACGATTACAAATAGTAAATCTCTCACCCCCTCTCAACTCTCCTTTTCCTCCCAACCTCAAAAAATCCTCTTTCTCTCAAAAACAAAAACTCTCCGTCCTCTCCAACTATCTCAGCGCCTCTGCGTGAGAAAATAATATAACTCTGTGTGAGATAAAATGAAGATATTAGTAACTGGAGCCGCAGGATTCATAGGGTCGAAGACCGCTGCGATGCTGGCCGCCCGTGGCGACCAGGTGGTGGGAATCGACAATGTGAACGACTATTACGATGTGCGGCTGAAGTATGGACGGCTGCGCGCTTGGGGCGGCATTGCTTTCGAAGGCAACGAGATGCCCTACGGACAGGTGTATCAGAGCACAACGATGGCGAACTACAAGTTCATCCGCATGGATATTGCCAACAAGACTGCCGTGGATGCGCTGTTCGAGAGTGAGCAGTTTGACAAGGTGCTCAATCTGGCCGCACAGGCTGGGGTGCGCTACAGCATTACCAATCCCTACAGCTATTTGCAGAGCAATCTTGTTGGATTTCTCAACATCCTTGAGGCTTGTCGCCATTACGGTGTCAAGCATCTGGTATATGCTTCGTCAAGCAGTGTCTATGGACTGAACACCGAAGTGCCTTACAGCGAGGACCATAAGGTGGATTCGCCAGTCAGTTTGTATGCGGCAACCAAGAAAAGCAACGAGCTGATGGCACATGCCTATAGCAAGCTCTACGGCTTTGCCACCACGGGCTTGCGCTATTTCACCGTCTATGGACCTTGGGGCCGTCCCGACATGTCGCCGATGCTCTTCGCAGGTGCCATCTCGCGTGGTGAGTCCATTAAGGTGTTCAACAATGGTGACATGATTCGCGACTTCACCTTCATCGACGATATCGCTGAGGGAACCATCCATGCCATTGACCATCAGCCAGTTGCCGAGGAATGCAAGAATGGCGTTCCATACAAAGTCTATAACATAGGTTGCAGTAACCCCGTGAAACTCATGGACTTTATCTCTGAGATTGAACAGGCATACGGTGAGGAGGCAAAAAAGAATTTCCTGCCCATGCAGCCGGGTGATGTTTATCAGACCAATGCCGACACCCGCCATCTGGAGGAAGACTGTGGCTATAAGCCTCATTGGAGCCTGCACGACGGCATTCAGGAGTTTATGAAATGGTTTAAGAGCGAAGAGAATCCGCTCAAACAATAAATACAAACAACAGTAAGTATGAAAATAGCAGTAGCAGGAACAGGTTATGTGGGTCTTTCGATTGCCACCCTGTTAGCACAGCATAACGAGGTAACCGCCGTTGACGTGATTCCCGAAAAGGTGGAACTCATCAACCATCGCAAGTCGCCCATTCAGGACGAGTACATCGAAAAGTATTTGGCAGAGAAAGAACTGAACCTCAAAGCCACCCTTGATGGTGCTGCCGCTTATAAGGATGCGGACTTCGTGGTGATTGCAGCCCCGACGAACTACGACCCGATAAAGAACTTTTTCGACACCCATCACATCGAGGATGTCATTGATTTAGTGCTTTCGGTGAATCCCTCGGCTGTGATGGTGATTAAGAGTACCATTCCCGTGGGTTATTGCCGTAGTTTGTATGTGCGCTATGCCCAAAAGGGCGTGTCGCAGTTCAATCTGCTGTTCTCACCGGAGTTCCTTCGTGAAAGTAAAGCCCTGTACGACAATCTCTATCCGTCGCGCATCATTGTGGGCTATCCGAAACTCATCTCTCAATTTCCAGAGGAAAACGAGGCGATTCGTAAAGTCACAGATGTCAATAAGTTGAAGAAAGCTGCCGAAACCTTTGCTTCACTCTTGCAGCAAGGAGCCATCAAACAAGACATCCCCACTTTGTTCATGGGTATGAAAGAGGCAGAAGCCGTGAAACTCTTTGCCAACACCTATTTGGCTTTGCGCGTCAGTTACTTCAATGAACTCGACACATACGCCGAGGTGAAAGGACTCGATTCGCAGGCCATCATTCAGGGTATCGGTCTTGACCCGCGCATCGGCACCCACTACAACAATCCGTCGTTCGGTTACGGAGGTTACTGTCTGCCTAAGGACACCAAGCAGCTGCTGGCCAACTATGAGAATGTGCCACAACAGATGATGAGTGCCATTGTTGAGAGCAACCGCACCCGCAAGGACTTCATCGCCGACCAGGTGCTGAAGAGAGCAGGTTATTATGACTATACCACGGGTAGCCGTTACAATCTGGCGACAGAGAAGAATGTCACAATCGGTGTGTTCCGCCTGACCATGAAATCCAATTCCGACAATTTCCGTCAGAGCAGCATCCAGGGTGTTATGAAGCGCATCAAGGCCAAGGGTGCCACCGTGATTATCTACGAGCCGACGCTCCCCGACGGCAGCACCTTCTTTGGCAGTCGCGTCGTGAATGACATCAACCAGTTCAAGGCTCAGAGCGACGCCATCATTGCCAACCGTTATGACTCCGTGCTCGATGATGTGGAGGCAAAGGTATATACCCGCGATCTGTTTAGGAGAGATTGATTGAGACAATCATGCAGCACTATGATTATCTGATAGTCGGCTCCGGGCTTTTCGGAGCAACATTCGCCTACAGGGCACATCAGGCAGGTAAGAAGTGTCTGGTCATTGACAAGCGGCCACATCTTGGTGGTAATGTATATTGTGAGAACGTTGAAGGCATCAATGTGCATAAGTATGGTGCCCATATTTTTCATACCTCCAACAAGCAGGTGTGGGATTTTGTGAATTCTTTAGTGGAATTCAACCGCTATACCAACTCGCCCGTAGCCAACTACAAAGGCAAACTCTATAACCTGCCTTTCAACATGAACACATTTTATCAGATGTGGGGTGTCACAACACCCGCTGAGGCACAGGCAAAGATTGAGGAACAGAAAGCCGAGGCTGTCGCCAAAATGAAGGCCGAGGGTGTTACCGAACCCCGAAACCTCGAGGAGCAGGCCCAGTTGCTGATAGGTAAGGATATTTACGAGAAACTGATAAAAGGTTATACGGAGAAGCAATGGGGGCGCAAATGTACAGACCTGCCCGCATTCATCATCAAGCGTCTGCCCGTGCGATTGGTTTTTGACAACAACTATTTCAATGATAGCTATCAAGGCATTCCCATCGGCGGATATAACAAACTCATCGACGCTCTACTGGAAGGGGCTGATACGTTTACTGGAATAGATTTCATGGAGTGCGAACGCGTTTATGATGATTGCGCACAGAAGTGGAATGTTCAGTGTCCATCTTTCAATGTTCAGTCTTCGAAGATTGTCTTTACAGGTAAGATTGACGAGTATTTCGACTATTGTTTTGGCAAACTTGAATACCGTACCGTCCGTTTCGAAACCGAAACCTACGACGTTCCTAACTATCAGGGCAATGCCGTGGTGAATTACACAGAGCCAGAGGTCCCCTATACCCGTGTCATTGAGCATAAGCATTTTGAACTGTTCGGACCGGCAGTCAACGAGTGTCCCAAGACTGTGGTTAGCCGTGAGTATAGCACAGAATGGACCGATGGCATGGAACCGTTCTACCCAGTCAACGACCAGCGCAATAGCGAATTGATTGCCAAATACAAGGAACTGGCAGACAAAGAGCAGCATGTCATTTTCGGTGGTCGCCTGGCAGAGTATAAATACTACGACATGGCACCGATAGTGGAAAAGGTGCTGAAAATGGAAGTATAGTATTGGATAGTCGGAATATGAAGCATACATTCTTGCTCGTTCTGTTCTTATTGTTCTCTACAAGTCTGACGGCGTATGGCGAAAGCTTTCTCCTTGATAGTCTGGAAACAAAAGGTTATACCCCTGATTCTGTTGGATATATCGTAAAGAAAGCCATTTTGCACGATTTCGATTCGTTGACATACGATAACTTTTACATTGAAAAAGCGTTTCAGATGCCCACACAGGAAACAACCTTCCAGGGCATGGCCGTCTTTAATGATTATATGTTTCAGTGTCATCATTCCAACAATCGCATAGATGTCTATGACCTGCGTGATTACAGCCTTTCATTCACTATAGAACAAGAAGGCAATGGGGTGGTACATTGCAACAATGCCGATTTCGGAAAAGACTTTTATGACAAGAACGACCCTTTCCCACTGCTGTATTTAGAGCAGAAAGGCAATCGGCACAAAACATCCGTTTATAGAATCATTAGGACAGATAGTACCTATACGGCTCAGATGGTGCAGACCCTGACATTTGAACCCTGCACAAGAAGCATCTCGAACAACGACCTTGAGAACGGTTTTATGTATGTTACTCATGGCCATGGCAAAAGCGGTTTTGTCACTAAAATCAAGATACCTTCGTATAAGAAAGGCGACATGACCATTGACCTGAAATCGAAAAAAGCCTTGGCAACCTTCGACGTGTCAAGTCCAAAGGTGGGTCAGGATGCCACCATACACAATAACAAGCTGTTTCAGTTGAAGGGCTATTCGCGCGAAGGAGAGATTAAAATCGTTGACCTTGAGCGTCAATGTATTCTTTTCGTTGCCCAATTCAACAAAATCGGTATGAACGGCGAACCTGAAGGCATTGCCTGGTACAAAGACCATTTGATTGTCTCCACCGTTTCCGGTCAGGTGTATAATGTGTATTTCGTGGAATAAAGCACCTTTTTCCCTTTAGGCAGCCGAATACTTCTTTCAAAAGCGAATGACATCTACTATATATGGAAACTAAATTACTCTATGCTCTTGTTAGTTCTCATAATGATGTCTATTTAGAACAGGCACACATTTCGATTTGTTCAGCTAAATACTACATGCCTGATTGTCATGTTGTTTTATTGGTTGATGACAAGACGGACAAATCGTTAGATGCCAATCGAAGAAAAATACTACAGAATGTTGATGAATATATAGTTGTTCCTATTGATGAAGAAGTAAATGCTCAGCAACGTTCACGGTTGGTGAAATGTGGAGCAAGAAAGTTTGTTAGAGGTAATTTCTTATATATTGATACAGACACTATCATTGCTCAGCCTTTGTATGAGATAGATGAAGTAAAAGCTTCTGTTGCAGCAACAAGGGATTCTCATTGTGCATTCATTGACAATCCATATCGGGAAATGGATACTGGTTGGTGCAATGCAATAGGTTTTTCGATGGAAGAAGATTCCGTGTTTTTTAATGGCGGAGTAATCTATGCAAAGGATGATGATATTGCTCATCAGTTTTATAACATGTGGCTTGAAGAGTGGAAGGCTGGTAGGAAGTTTGGGGTGACAAAAGATCAGCCTGCATTACAGAAAACGAATTTGCAGATGGGGTATGTCTTGAAGCAAATTGATGATGTTTGGAATGTTGAGTTTCTTCATGGTATGCGTTATATGAAAGACGCTAAAATTGTCCATTATCTTACGACAAATGCAAGAGGCAGTGTTCAACCCTATATTTTGAAAGATGCTTCTGCCTATGATTTATTGAAAACAGATCTTGACAATATCAATAATGAGTTTTACATGAGGTTGATTCATGACCCATTTACGGGGATTAACGAACTTACTACAATTATTGCAGGAGATGAAATTTATTTAAGACGCACTTGGCTCTATAGTCTTATATTTGGCTGGTATGAGAATCGCAAGAAGTTTGAACGTATACAGTCTTTTCTTCAAGCAGTTTTGAGGTTGAAGACTCGATTATTCTTTTGGCGGAAATAGAGATTGATGACTAAAAAAGTTACAATTTTTGTGGCTTGCCACAAACCAGCTGATATTTATGTTGATGACGTTTATACTCCTATACATGTAGGCCGAGCTATTTCCTGTTATAAAGACGAGATGGCTGATATGATTGGAGATGATACAGGAGATAATATCAGTGAAAAGAATCCGTATTATTGTGAGATGACTGCCCAATATTGGGCATGGAAGAACTATCATGACTCTGAATACATAGGCTTCTGTCATTATAGTAGGTATTTCTATGAGCAAATAACAAATGATAATATAGATGATTTTTTTTCTGATGGCACAGATGTTGTTTTTGCGGGCCCCTGTTATAGAAGATATAACAGATGGAATTGTTTGAAAACTTATGTTTGCAGTGAAGATTTGGCAATCATGCAAAAGGTTGTGCAAAAACATTATCCTGAGTATTATAAGACATTGTCTCAATACGGTTTTGATTATATAGATTATCCATTAAATATGTTTATTTGCCGGAGAGAGTTATTTGAAGAATATGCTAAATGGATATTCTCAATTCTTTTCGAATGTGAGAAGTATGTGAAATTGTCTTCCTATTCAAGAGCACGTCGTCTTTATGGCTATTTAGCAGAATTTCTGATGCCAGTGTTTTTTATTCATCGTGGATATATGATAAAACCTCTACATTATCATAGACTTGACAGTGGAACTTGTGGTGGAGGATTAAGGCCACAAGAGAAACTAATCAGATATGTATTGCGTAATTTCATTTTATTCAGAGATAAAACAAATGAAATTGGAATTGATTATTGTGTAGAAGCTGGATTATCAAATGATAAAATACAAATATAAACAATGAACTACGGATTAATAATAGCAGGCGGTTCGGGTAACCGCATGGGACAAGATATTCCCAAGCAGTTCATGCACGTGGATGGTTGTCCGATAATCATTCATACGATGAAAGCGTTTCAGAATCATCCTGGGATTGACGGTATTGCTGTAGTATGTCTTGAAGGTTGGGAAACGGTGCTTCAGTCTTATGCAAATCAGTTTTCGATTACAAAATTAAAATGGATTTTTCCTGGGGGGAAAAGTGGAATGGAGTCTATCCATAATGGTATATATGGATTGAAAGATGCCGGTTGTCAAGATGAAGATTTAGTGCTGATTCATGATGCTGTTCGTCCATTGCTTCCTCAGGATATCATTTCTTCTAATATCGCAGTATGTAAGAAATATGGATATGCTATTACTGGCATTAAATGTAGAGAGGCTATCTTGGAAAGCGAAGATGGTTTCTCAACAACTACCAGTATTCCCCGAGACAGATTAATTAGAACCCAAACCCCACAGACATTCCGTTTGGGCAATATCATAAGGGCTCATGAAGAAGCGAGGGAAAAAGGAATAACAGATTCTGTTGCTTCATGCACTTTAATGGCAGAATTGGGAGGTCGGGAAATGCACATCGTTCCAGGTTCTGAGAAAAATATTAAGGTTACAACGGTCGAAGACCTTGAGATGATAAAGGCTTTGATGCATGTACAAAAAGAAAGCTGGTTGAAATAATCATGATTCAATACTCTGATGATTATTGGAAGGAAGTCCGGCAGGTTCTAAATCGTGTTCCTGATGTAGCCGAGCTTTTTGGAAAGAGTATTCTTATAACTGGGGCTACTGGGATGATATGTTCAGCAGTGGTAGAATTGTTGTTAGAACTGAACAAATCCCATGATGCCAGAATCTCTGTTTTTTTAGCAGGCAGGAACCGAGAAAGGCTACAGGCTCGTTTCGCCTCTTTTGTTGAGGGTAAGGATTATTGCTTTGTTGAATATGATGCAACAAAGAATAGTACCATAAAGGTCATTCCAAACTATATAATTCACGGGGCAAGTCCCGCAGATCCTGCTTCATTCTCAAAATATCCTGTTGAAACGATGTTTGCCAATCTATTAGGATTGAAAATGTTGTTGGATATTACCCAAAACAATCCAGGAACACGGCTGATATATATATCGTCAAGCGAGGTGTATGGTCAAAAAAAAGAAAAACGTCCCTTCCTTGAGTCTGATTACGGTTTTGTAGATGTTTTGAACCCCAGGGCTTGTTATCCCTCCTCAAAGAGGGCTGCAGAAACTATGTGCGCAGCCTATCATGAAGAATATGGAGTGGATTTTGTTGTTGCGCGTCCAGGACACGTCTATGGACCATCCATAACCGATACAGATAGTAGAGCATCTGCACAATTCACCAGGAAAGCTAAGGCTCGTGAGGATATTGTGATGAAAAGTGCTGGTTTGCAGTTGCGTTCATATTGTTATACTCTGGATTGTGCATCGGCTATTTTGACTGTTCTGCTGAAAGGTGGCTGTGGTGAAGCTTACAACATCTCAAATCCACAATCTGTAGTAACTATAAGTGAATTGGCAGAATGTATGGCAAAAGCCGCAGGTGTCAATGTCGTGTTCGAACAAGCAACAGTTCAGGAATCGAAGAGTTATAACTTGATGGATAACTCCTCTTTGGATTCTTCCAAGTTAGAGAAACTGGGATGGAATGGTTGTTACAATTTAGAAAAAGGTATCGTATCTACCATTAAATACTTTAGTTTAGTGTGAATGATTGTGGATCTTAAATAACAAAAATATGACTGGTGAAATAATAATTGAAGGTAAGCCGTTTAGTTTCGAGAAACTTCCTTGGGTAGATATCCCCAATCTCGTTTTTAATAAAGAATTGGCAACAGAGTGTTTGCTGATAGTAAAAGAGGTGTTAGACCAACACAACATTACATTTGTGTTGATGCATGGAACACTCTTAGGTGCGTATCGTGACAAAAACTTTATTCCGCACGATTTTGATATAGACCTTGCTTTCTATCAAAAAGACGATGAGGCTTTCAAATCTATCATTCCTGAATTATATGAGAAAGGAATAAAGTTATGCAGATATCATTACGGAATCATATATTCTTTTATTTTTAAAGGTTTGATTTGTGATTTTGATGTCATTTGCAAAGCAGAGTTTCCTTTAGGTTTTCGTTATTATAGAGTGCTTACAGAATTAACTCCCAAGAAATATCTTTCTACAGCCGAACCTCTTGATTTTCTGGGAAAAGCATTTATGGTTCCAGCTAATCCAGAGAGAATAATTGCATACGAATATGGCAAGAGTTGGAGAACACCCCAAAAAGGAAGACAAGGGAAAATTTCACCAATTTGGATGCGTCCATTCAAATTCATGAAAAAGGCATTCTTTTTTGTTCTTAGGAAATTGCATTTGCGTAAAGAAAGAAATACAATGGAAGAATAGCTATTATAGATCTTGTTTTTTCTTAAAGAATTAGCGCTTCAAGAATCACAAAAGGAAGTAGAGAATAAGAGGGTCTGATTGTATTTTTGTTAGGGATTATGTCTTCATTTTCAAATGATAATAAACGTATAGCAAAGAATACAGCTTATATCTATCTCCGTGTTCTTGTAACCACTTTGGTTGGGCTCCTGACGGCACGTTATGTGCTGAAGTTGTTAGGTGTTTCCGATTTTGGTTTATACAATGTGGTAGGTGGAATTTTAGGATTGTTGGGAATTGTCAGCGGTGCTCTTTCGATGACCACGACCCGGTTCATCAATTACGAGATGGGAAAGAAAGATGGAAACGTTAACCGTATTTTCAATATATGCCAATACATGCATGTCGGCCTCGCACTCATTCTGCTTCTCTTGGCGGAGACGGTGGGTGTATATTACGTGTTATATGTTCTGAATGTCTCTCCAGACAAAAGAGCCGATGCCATGTTTGTCTTTCAGGTCTCAACAGTCGTGTCCTGCTTAGGTATTCTCAATGTGCCATATAGTAGTTTGTTGTTGGCGTTTGAAAAATTTGGCATAGAAGCGGCAATGAGCATTTTTAATACATTCTTTAAACTGTTTATTGTCATCATCCTCTTTTATATTCCAGGTAATACGCTTAGGTATTACGCTCTTGGTATGAGTTTGATCACCTTGATTACGTTTATTGTTTACCATTACATCGATTATAAAAAATGGCCTCAAGTAGTGAGGCCAATTAAGATTCCCCCTATGCGAGAGTTTAGGGAGATGTTTGTATATAACAATTATAACATATTGTCTTCTCTGTCAATAATCTGTCGTTCACAGGGAAGTACATTATTGATTAATTACTTCTTCGGTACGATTGTGAATGGAGCTTTTGCTGTGGCTTATTCCATTCAGCAGTATGTGTTGACATTGACTGACAACATTGATCGGGCGGCAGCTCCCCAAATCGTTCAAAATGTAAGTAAGGGCGATTCCAATCGCTCGGGCTCGCTTGTAAATAGCATTGGTAAAATTTCTATTCTCATTATGGCGTTGGCCTATTTCCCCTTGGCCGTGGAAATAGAAACTATATTGAAACTATGGCTTGGTAATGTTCCAGAAGGTGCAGCTACCTTTTGCCAATATACGTTGCTCGTTGCCTTCGTTGCAGCTACAAGTGGAGGTATGGGACAAGTAATTAATGCTTCTGGAAAGATTAAATGGTTTAAGATTCAGATGGCTACATTATATGTACTTGTAATTCCGGTAGCATTTGTCTTGTATAAAATGGGATGTCCCCCTTATACGATTCTACTATTGTTCGTTATCAGTGACCTTCTTAGCAGGATTAACCAATTAATATTGATGAAGCATATTTTGAAGTATGATGTGAGGGATTTCATTAAGCATGCATATCTTCCACCGCTCAAGGTGTTTGGTATTATGTTGGTATATTGTTTTATTTATAGAATGTTACCAATAGATGGATTCTTCGTTCATTTGGCTGGATTTGTATTCACGTTAGTTGTAACAGCATTGGTGGAATACTATGTCGCTTTAACGAAGGAAGAGAAGAGTAAAGTCACGGACTTGATAGTAAGCAGATTTAGGGGAAGCAGCATTTGACATGATGAAAAATCCTTTCAGAATTGTAGATAAAACTGTTTGGCGTTTTATTGTTGTAGGCGTCTTGAATACAATAGTGGGTACCATCATCATGTTCGTTTTTTATAATGTCTTTCATTTAGACTATTGGATATCTTCTGGTGCTAATTACTTTTTTGGTAGTATTCTGAGTTATTTCCTTAACAAGTATTATACCTTCTCATATCGTAAGAAGGAGTGGAAGTCAGCAGTTCGATTTGTAATCAATATCGTCGTATGCTACTTTATAGCTTATGGTATTGCCAAACCAACAATGTCGTGGTTATTGTCAGGCGCAACAAAGACAGTTCAAGAGAACATTGCCATGTTATTTGGCATGGGCTTGTTTGTTGTGTTAAATTATTTCGGACAAAGGTTTTATACATTTAACAATAAGAGTTAATGAGATTAGCTATAGTTTCTCCTTGCTTCAATGAAGAAGCTGTGTTGGCTGCTTCTGCAGCTCGATTAACCGAGTTATTTGATAATTTGGTAAGTAAGGAAAAAATCAGTTCAGATAGCTTTGAGCTGTTTGTAAACGATGGAAGTAATGATGCTACATGGAGTGTGATTTCTGACTTACATGATAAGAATCATTATATTAAGGGGCTTAATCTGTCTCATAATGTTGGTCATCAAAATGCAATAATGGCAGGTATGATGACAGCGAAAGATCTGGCCGATGTTGTTATTACTATGGATGCAGATTTACAGGATGATTTGAATGCTGTTGAACAGATGATAGATGCCTATAACGAGGGGAATGACATCGTTTATGGCGTTAAGGTTTCAAGAACTGCAGATCCTATCCTTAAAAGGATTTCAGCTATGGCTTTTTACAAACTACAATCAAGCATGGGAGTGGAATGTATATATAACCATGCTGATTTTAGACTAATGAGTAAAAAGGCATTGAATATGCTTTCTTGTTATCATGAGAAGAATTTGTACCTGAGAGCCCTTATCCCTCAAATTGGATTGAAATCAACAACAGTAGAAGATACAATTAGTGAAAGAACGGCAGGTAAGTCGAAATATACATTGGGAAAGATGTTAAACTTGGCGTTGGATGGTATTACGTCCTTCTCCGTGAAGCCAATTTATTGCATTGTCTATACTGGTATGATAATAGTCTTGTTAGGTTTTCTTGGTATAGTCGTTGATGTTATCATTGCCATAACCTCTGGATTAAATGTTCCTGGTTGGGTTTCTATCATGTTGTCAATGTGGCTAATAGGAGGTTTGTTAATGCTCTCAATAGGTGCAATTGGTGTATATATAGGAAAAATGTATAAAGAAGTCAAAGCAAGACCGCTGTATCATATAAGTGATTTTTTGGAATGAAAGGCAAAGAAGGATTCCTATTTTTCTTATTGTTTGTTGTCTTTTTGATAATGAACTTTCTGACACCTATCTCAGTGGCAGATGATGGCGCCTTTGCATTTGTTAAAGAGCCAGTAGGGTTAGAGTTTGACGTTTCTCGTCCAATAAAAAACTTGTCTGATATACTTGAATCACAGATTAACCATTGGCATACAGCAAATGGAAGAGTAGTATGCGAGAGCTTGGTTCAGTTGTTCATAGGCATTTTAGGTAAAACGGCATTTAACATCATTAATTCATTTGTTTTTTGTATTGTCGTTTTTATGCTATTGGATATTGTAGGCTGGAAGGATAGAATAACAGGTATTTGTTTGATATGTCTGGCATTTCTGTTATTCATGCCTGCATTTGCAGAGACCATGTTGTGGTTCACAGGTAGTTTTAATTATCTATGGACAGCGTTCTTTGTTTTGGGGTTCCTTATGATGTTGCGGCACTATGAGAAAGATCCATTGTCGAGAAAGCATTGGCTGTTGATGCCTATTGCATTTATCTGTGGTTGGACACATGAGATAATGACCTTGCCAGTTAGTATGGCATTGGGTCTTTATATGTTGTTGCATATTAGAAGAATATGGGGTAAGGCGGTATTGCCTTTGATGCTGGGCTTTATGATGGGCACCGCAATGGATGTTTTAGCTCCTGCAACATTTGTTCGTGCAGGTGCTGATGATGTGGCAGATGCCTTCTCAAGTATTACTGGTAAGCTAAAATCCTTTATGGTTTCATTAATTCGTTTGAAGGTTTTCTGGATATTGATGATAAGTATAATTGGCTTGTCATTTGCAAAGAATAGTGTGTTGAAAGGATTCATAAAACAATATAAATGGTTGTTGTTGATCGTTTTCTTTTCTTTCTTTGTCATTTTGATGTCTGGCTATTCTAATTCAAGAGTGCGCTTTGGAACAGAGTTCTTTTCATTATTTGCACTACTTGGTTTGTTGAGTTATTCTAAACTGATTAAGAAAAATAGTGCTATACCTAAGATTATATTCATACCCATATTCGTATTAGTAGGTTTTATCATTTATTATCAGAAGATCAATTTTGATTACTATAAAGTCTGCGAAAACCAGATGAAAGATAGCAACACATTGATGATTCTTACACCTACAGACAGAATCCCAGATTTTTGGAGTAATTTTTTAATGAAGCATGTAGATTTCGGGGAAGATGTTTATTATTTAGCTTGTGATAAGGAAAAAACGATGGTGAGGTATATGAGTGCATTATATGGTAAAAAAGGGATGTTTTATTTCCCGCAAGCTCTATTGGATGATATTAACACAAATCCGTCTCATTATGATGATTTCTACACATTGCCTGATGTCGGTTTGTATGTTAAAAGAATAGAAGGAAATCGAATCCCAGGAAAAACATTCTTCGAATTAAGAGAACCTGTCTCAGGAGAGGTTCCGTTTTATTTGCTCCCATTTGCTAAGTATATATCTGCTTTTTCTTCATTAAGATGCCATCCCGTTAATCAGACAGTAGTAGAAATTAACAATAGTCATTATTTTGTTGTACCCAAACCTTTAAAAGGGATGGCTGAGCGAGTGAAAAGGGTAGTGATTCAATAAATGAATAACAACAGGATATATGCTCTTGATGTCATACGATCTGCTGCGTTGCTGTTGGTCGTTTTGTTGCATTCTTCTACCCAGTATTATATTAATGCTGATGGAGGTATTTTGATTGATGAGCATACTAGTGCCATAGCATTTATTGTATCTTTGTGTAGAGCTGGCGTTCCTTTGTTTGTGATTATTTCAGGATATTTGTTACTACCTATGCAGGTTCCTGTCAAACAGTTCTTCTTTCGTAGATTCAGTCGTGTTCTCATACCTTTTGTCTTTTGGAGTATAGTTTATGCCTTGTTTCAAGGTGATTTGTTTTCTGGGGGACATAATGTGATGAATAGCTTAAGGCTATTGTTTTATATTCCAATAAACTTCGTGACAACACACATGTGGTATGTTTACATGCTATTAGGATTATATTTGTTGGTACCAATTATATCACCGTGGATTAAGCAGGCAGGGAAAAAAGAAATGTCCTTCTTTCTATTAATATGGATGTTAGGTACATTTAGTTCTTATATTCATCTTCGTTTTCAAAATATCCTTGGTGAATGTGAGTGGAATTCAACCTCTACGATTTATTATTTCCAGGGTTTTATAGGCTATTTCTTGATTGGAGCTTATTTTAAGAAATATGGTGTGCTTTCTTTAACTTCATCATTGTGTGTTACGCTTATTGGTTATCTTTTAACAATTCTTCTTTTTTTGTATGGCATACATACATCTGTAAGCGATAGAGTCTTGAATACTATATGGAACTATTGCTCTTTTAACATCGTATTGTTGAGTGTCGGCCTTTTCTGCTTATTCTACAATCTGTTTATGAATAAGAGGTTTGAGAAGAGTTCGATAATAATGGATGTTTCAAGAAGGAGTTATGCGATTTACTTGGCACATATCTTAGTTATTAGATTGATTTCTAAATCTGTTATGTCCTTGTTTGATTCACCATTATACGCCATACCTTGTTTGGCTATAGTAGTCTTTTTAATAACCTATTTAGCTTGTAGAATCATGTCTATGCTACCTTTGTCTGAAAAATGGTTAGGATAATTGTTTGAATTATGTTGCAATTAACGATTGTTGGAGATCTAAAATCAGATAATGGACAATTCCAGATTGGTGATGCCATGAAAAAAAGATTACAAAACTCTGATGTAAATGTGTTAAATTTGGAGGCTCCCATAAAATCCTCAGAGTTTTCGTTGTTGTTGAAAAGTGGACCACGTCTTTCTCAAAGTAAGAATGTGTTAGATACTATTTATGGATGTGGATTCCGTGTGATCAGTATGGCAAACAATCACATGATGGATTTTGGGAAGGAGAGTTTATTCTATACCAAAGAACTAATAGAGGAAAAAGAATGTACTTCACTTGGTGCCGGATTCTGGGAAGATGCCTATCAGATCAAGTGTATTGAGACGAAAGGAGTAAAAGTGGGGTTTCTTGCTGTGACTCAGCATGAGTTTGGCGTTTTAGATGATGAGCAGAATGACACAGAGGTGGGAACAGCATGGATGCTGCATCCCTATATAGATGAATTGATTTTGGAAGGAAAGAAACGATGTGATTATTTGTTTGTCCTTCCGCATGCTGGGATAGAAAACGAGTGTTTTCCTCTTCCTGAACTTAGGACATTGTATCGTCATTGGATTAGAATGGGAGCAGACGGCGTGTTCGCATCACATCCCCACACACCTCAGGGATGGGAGATTTATGAGGACAAACCTATTTGCTACAGTTTGGGTAATTTCTGCTTTGAAAATCATTCGCAAGGACTGCCAAAGTATTGGAACAATGGGCTCGTCGCTCATGTCTTGATAGATGAAGGTAAGGTCCAATTAGATATGCATTATGTGGAATATGATCAAGATAAACACTATATTGACTATACGGAGGAACACTCTTTCTGTCAACACATCGATGAAATCAATTCTGTATTGAAGGATGAGCATTTGTATATAGAAAAAGTGAATGAATATTGCAATCGATTGGCCGATTATTATGATTTAGCTTTTGCAAAAGGTGGTTATTATAAATTTGCAACAAAAAAGTTTTCAGTTCAATTACTTAAACAAATTGTAGGTAAAAGGTATAAAGGTAATATCAATCATGCTCTCAACAATATAAGATGTGAAGCTCATCGTTGGGCAATAATTCGGGCATGGAATAATAAAATAATTAATGGAGATGTCAGTATTTAACAAAAAAGAATTACGCTGGGCAATTCATTGCTTTTTAATTGACCATTTCCCCAAAATAGCTTTGGGGCGCGAATGGAAACTACAATACGGGAAGAGTTTTAATTGGAAGAATCCTCAGACATTGAACGAGAAAATCGTATGGCTTATGGCCAATACAGATACTTCTCTTTGGACAAGATGTGCAGATAAAATTGCCGTTCGTGATTATGTAAAAGAAAAAGGGTTGGGTGATATACTAACGCAGTTGTATGGTACATGGTCCGACGCAAGGGATATTGTTTTTGAGAATCTTCCCAATAAGTTCGTTATCAAGTGTAATCATGATTGTGGGTCAACACATATTATTGATCAATCCAAAGGCTTTGATAAAGAAGGCATTATAAAAGAGTTGAATGATAGGATTGGGGAAAGGTTTGGCTATAGTAGTTGTGAACCTCATTATACAAGGATTAAGCCAAAGATTCTGGCAGAAGAGTTTTTGTGTTCCCCAAGTGATAGTTTTTCGTCATCATTGGTTGATTATAAAGTGTGGTGTTTCAATGGTAAGCCTTGTTACATCTGGGCTGCTCATAACCGAACGAAAGAACATGTTTATACAAATGTTTATGATTTAAATTGGCATGTGCATCCTGAGAAATCTGTTTTTACAAATCACTTTAGAAATGGGGAAGGTGTCGTTCCAAAACCGAAATCTTTTAATCGTATGATAGAAGCAGCAACCGTATTGTCAGAAGGATTCCATCAGGTACGTGTAGATTTCTATGATATAGATGGAGCATTGTATTTCGGAGAAATGACCTTTTCTTCTGCTGCTGGAAGAATGGAATACTTTACTGATGAGTTTCAAAGAGAACTGGGATCAATGATAAAACTATAAGGGCGCTTTAAGAATGAAACATGAGTTTTTCAATGATGGTTTCTTTATTTCCAAAGGAAAAAAAAGCAGGACAGTATTGTATTATCTGAAATGTTTCCTACTCATTCTGATGGAGTGGGGATACAAGTTTCTGTTGCTATTCGGAAGGAAACAGACATCCAAGAAGTATTATCTGAGCTTCTGTTCTATCTTCAAGAATGAGGCTCCATACATGAAGGAATGGATAGAATACCATCTATTGGTTGGTGTTGACCATTTCTATTTATATAATAACAACTCTACAGACAATTATTTAGAGGTGTTACAACCCTATATTGACAAAGGGATTGTTACATTGACGGAGTGGCCTGAGGTGCCAGGTCAGATAACGGCTTTCAAGCATTGTTATGAGAATTACCGTAACGAGACAAACTGGTTGTCATTCCCAGATTTGGACGAGTTTGTATGTCCTTTGGAACAAAACAACATTCCAGAATGGCTACAGTCTTTCAAACGGTATCCTCTTGTGATGATCTATTGGCGTATGTTCGGAACTTCTGGTCAGATGGAACACGATTATAGCAGATTGCTGACCGAGCAGTATTTCAACAGCTGGCCCAAGTTGACCAATATTGGGAAGCTCATTTTGAATACTGAATATGAGATTGGATATTTTAAGGTTGATATGATGCATTATTTCTTAGCGAAATGGAATAAGTTGAGAATACCTCCCATCAATCAGTTTGGTCATTTTGTGTTGTTCGGTATTCACCGCCATAACAAGAAGGTGAGTATTCAAATGAATCATTATTGGAGTAAGGCCTATGCCAATTATGAGACTAAGCATAAAAGAGGCTCGGCATGTTGGGGTAAGTCATGGAAGACATTTGACAAGTTCGTGGAATATGAACAGCATAATACCTCATCAGATTATTCCATCTATAGGTTTCTCATCCAACTGAAATTAAAGATGGTGGGTGAGTATCCTGAAACAAATGAATGATTTTTTTTCTGGGAAACAGAGTTTTTTAGTTGAATAAAAACGAAAATTATTATGAGAAAATTATCATTGTTAATTAGAATTAAACTGATATTGTATGCACCCTTGGTGTTTCCTTATCTATTATTCTACTTGTTTTCCAAGAAAAGAGGTGTTATTGATGAAGATATACAAGCATGGAGGAAACTGAGGGGAGGGAGCTTGAACAACCTTTGTTTCATATATAAGTTCAACATTTTAAACAAAAGTTTCAGAACGCAGTTTTGTTATAGATTAGGTTATAAAGCATATACTATCTTAAAACTCTTTTTGCGAGTTGACATT
Source organism: Prevotella sp. (assembly GCA_017619445.1). Lineage (GTDB taxonomy): Bacteria > Bacteroidota > Bacteroidia > Bacteroidales > Bacteroidaceae > Prevotella. Next base: position 139,794 of record JAFZSI010000010.1, on the reverse strand, counting down.
CCTGATTTTTTGGAATTTAATGATAACATAGGCGGCGGATTGTTATTTGTGCATACATACGGGTTAGGCATAAGCGGACAAGCAATAATAGGGAAGAACTGCAGGATGCATCAAATGTCTACTATTGGATTCGGAAAAGGTGGAGTACCAACGATAGGTGACAACGTATTTATTGGTATGGGAGCATATATCCTTGGTAAAGTAAGAGTCGGGAACAACGTTAGAATTGGTGCTGGTGCTATTGTTGTGGAAGATGTCCCAGATAATTGCACAGTTGTTGGCCCTAAAGCAACGATTAGGCAGAGATGATTTATAAGGTTTTGTTTTTCGCTACAGAGGATCCGCGGAAAGCTTCGTCTTGGTCAAATGTGCCGAATCGTTTCATCCATGCATTAGAAAAACGTGGGATAGAGGTGGTAGCCGTCCAAATGTTACCCTATCCAAAGATGGGGTATTTGTGGGATTATTTCTTTCGTCGGGTTCTGAAAGTATTGTTGCAAACAGAACCGCGCTATTTTAACCGTACACGGCTGGCAAAATGGTTGGGAGAGCGTATTATCCAGAAAACAGTCAGGAAGCATGCTGATGCGGATTTGTGTGTTTTTGTTGGTTATCAATTTGTAAACAGATTCAATGATATTCCGTCCTTGCTATTTAGCGATTGGTCGAATGAAATAGCATTTGAACGTGCAGGAAAGCTTCCTTCAATTTTTGAGAGGAGAAATCTGGAACAAGAACGAAAGGCAATATGTCATGCAAAATATGTTGTGTCCATGTTTCCTGTATGTGCAAAAAGAATGAAAGAACTCTATCCTGAGGCAAATATCCTTTATTTTGGTGGAAATGTGGTGAATAATTTCTACGACAAGGATTTGGTTGAGGAGGAGGTTTTAAAAAGGAAACGAAAATCTCATACAATTTTGTTTGTTGGTAAACCAGACCGCTACAAAGAGAGTGCCATTAAGGTGATGGAGGCTTTTAAGTCTGTGAGAGAAAGGGACAAAAATGTGCAGCTTCATATTGTAGGCATTCGACAGAGGGATTTTAAAACAATTCCAGATGGTGTGACATGCCATGGCTTTCTGCATAAGGACGATGAAAAGGAGTGTCAAGAGTATTATAATCTGTTATTGGATGCAAAGGTGATTATCAATCCCACCCCTCAATGGGCTGCATATTCTTCTTTGATAGAAGCCATGTATTTCTATACTCCTGTTGTTGTTTCACCCTACAAGGATTTTGTGGAAGAATTCGGACAGGATATTCCCTTTGGGCGTTATAATGAAGATTATTCTGTTGAAGGCATCCAAAAAGATTTGGAGCGTGTTCTTCATTCATCGGAATATGATGATTTATGCAAGTCTGCTCACCATCAAGTGCAGACATATACATGGGATGATTATGTAGAAAAATTGTTGAATAGTTTATGATTATCTGAAGTTTCCAATTACTCAATTTGTTCGGAGTTCCGGATTTGTAGAGGATTGTCTTACCTCCTACAGTTTGTAGAGGTTGAGTGTATAAGAGATTACTGTGGATTCTTTTTACTTAGTGTAACATGACTTTATATAACGCATTATTTGCCTATATCTTGTTTTTTATTTTCGCCATTATTTTTGATGACCAAAAGGAAAAAACGAGAACCAATTTTCTAATAGTCACTTGTGTCGTTTTAACGATAATGGTGGGTACAAGAAATCCCAGTGTGTGGAGTGACACAACTGCTTATGTTTATACTTTTAATTCAGCGCCGGGTATTTTTAATCTGACATCTAATGATAAGCCTTTTGGATATAATGAGATGGGCTTCTACTATCTTACGGCCTTTATTAAGACGTTCACTAATAGTCAGACCATTTTTCTTACTACAGTATCTGCTTTGACATTCTTTTTTCTCTATAAGTGTTTTGAGAAGTATTCAATTTATCCTATTTTTGCTGTGGCTGTTTATTTGTCCCGTTTCTATACTGGCAGAAACATGACCCAGATAAGAGCTGGTTTGGCAATAGCAATTGTTGTGTATTTCACGTTCCTTTTACTTCAAAGAAAACGTTGGCAATATCTGTTGGTAATATTGATTACATATTATCTTCATAAATCTGCAATTATAGCATTGCCTTTGCTCCTTTTAGGTAGATTTGTGATTAAACCAAAATATATTTATCTTGGTATAATTTTTTCTCTGTTTATTGGCGGCTATTATGGTGAGGTGGTAAGAGCTTATGTGCAGAATAACGAATTCTTATCCGATATAGGTGGAAGCTATGTTGTCGAGGAATCAATCAAAGCATTTAGAAATGACTTAGGAAACCCTGTGATTTGGTATCAGATTTTTGTATTGCTTGCGTTTACTATTTATGAGAAGAAACTGTCAAAGTTGTCACCCTATTATTATATCATGCGCAATGGTTATTTCTATTGTACCTGTATTTTGATTATTATGTGTAGGTTTGCGATAATTGCAGCCCGTACCTCTACAATTTTCGCAACCTTTGAAATAGCCATGGTGCCTATGTTGGTGAACATGTGGAGCTCCAAAAACAAGTATTTGCTATATGTGATTTTGGCCATCCCTTACGTTGTGCTTTTTGCCTTGAACTGGTCACCACACTATGTCAAATAATATGAAAATCAGTTTTGTTACATCCACCTTAACTTCAGGTGGCAGTGAGCGGGTAATGTCCCTATTGGCAAACCGGTTTGCTGAAGAAGGATATGAGGTGGAGATTATACATTTGAATCAACATATAGTTTTCTATCCAATTGATTCACGAATACAGTTAGTGTATGCTGAAGATGCAGTGGGTACATCCGTTCTGAAAAAACTTGTTTGGTTTCGGAAATATGTCAAGAGAACTCATCCTGATGTGGTGGTTCCTTTTATGGAAGCTGTTTATTGTTTCACTCTTTTCGCATTAATCGGTGTAAAGATTCCTGTTGTTTCCTCAGAGAGGATTGACCCCAGAAAGTCTCCTTTTTTGAGGAATGTGCTTCGTAGAGTTTTGTTGCCACTGACCGATTGGCTCGTGGTACAGACCGAAGATATAAAAGCTTTTTACCCTCGCTTTATTCAGAAGAAAACATCTGTTATCTACAATCCTGTTTCTGAACAGGTGTTTAACCTAACAAAGATACCAAAGGAGGATATTGTGATTAGTGTTGGGAAATTGGATGATCAGAAAAATCATGCCATGCTTATACGTGCCTTTTCTAAGGTGTCAAACGATTTCCCTACATGGAAATTGGTTATCTATGGTGAAGGACCGCTCAGGGACAGTTTAGAGTTGACAGTTGAGAGTTTAGAGCTAAAGGAGAGGGTGCTGTTACCAGGACGTTGTGATCATGTGATTGATGAGATGAACAAATCGAAGATTTTTGCTTTCTCCAGTAATTACGAAGGAATGAGCAATGCCATATTAGAAGCTGTTTGTGTGGGTCTTCCTGTGGTCACAACCAATGTCTCTGGTGCAAAAGAACTTGTTAGGGATGGAGGGTATGTTATTCCTATAGGTTCTGAAGCAGAAATGACCAAGTCCCTGAGGGTATTGATGAATTGTAAGAACAAAAGAAAGCAATTCGGTGAAATGAATAAGAACCGCTCAGGTGGTTTTCAATTGGAAAAGATTTTCAGACAGTGGGAATCGTTGATTTTGGAGGTCGTTAGAATGAAATAATAGGATGCATAGTTTTGTAAAAAGAAATAAGCGAACTGTTTATAAGATACTTAATTGGCTGATTCCCGATGACAAAAAGTATCTTTCGTTCAATTATCGTATGAAAATTGGACGGAAACTCAATTGGAATAATCCTCAAGCCTACACAGAGAAAGTGCAATGGCTTAAACTGAATGATATTGTTCCAGAATACACTGTCATGGTGGATAAGTATTCAGTAAAGGATTACATTGCACAGAAGATAGGTCCTGTTTACGTGATTCCAACAATTGGAGTTTGGGAGAACGCTGAGGATATTGATTTCTCAAAATTACCGGAGCAATTCGTTTTAAAATGTTCTCATGACTCTGGAGGATTGCTTATTTGCAAAGACAAGGCAAAGCTTAATACAGAAGCTGTTAAGAAAGAATTCTCTAAAGCCCTGAAAATGCGCTTCTATATGGAAGGCCGAGAATATCAATATAAGGATGTGGTTCCCAGAGTAATTGCAGAGCAATACATTGAGCAGGAAGATGGGGGTGCCCCTTGGGATTATAAAGTGTTATGTTTTGGGGGGAAAGCAAAACTCATAGAGGTGCATGCTGGACGTTATAGCGATAAACATACGCAAAGCTTTTATGATATAGACTGGAAACAAACAACTATTTCTCAGGGGGGAGAGGATACGATCTCAAAGATTCCGATTCCCAAGCCCGCTTGTTTTGATGAGATGATAGAAAAAAGTGAAATCTTGGCTCAAGGAATGCGTCATGTTCGTGTAGATTGGTATATTGTCAAAGGACAATTACTGTTTGGTGAAATTACACTATACGACGGAAGTGGATTGGAGCCATTTACAAAATACGAAGACGATCTTTTGTTAGGTTCATGGATAGATATTAACAATTAATATTATATATTATGTTTGAAGTTTTTGAAGAGAAAGAGTCTCAGGTGCGCTCTTATTGTCGTCATTTCCCTGTTTTGTTAGAAAAGGCTATTAACGCAGAGTTGTTTACTGCTGATGGGAAGCGGTATTTAGACTTTTTGGCTGGAGCAGGTGCCATTAACTATGGTCATAATAATCCATACATCAAGAATGCGATTGTGAATTATTTGTCAGAAGATAACATTCTGCATGCTTTGGATTTGTTTACTGTTGCGAAACAAGACTTCCTAAAGGCTTTTGATGAGATTATTTTGAAGCCCAAAGGACTGGATTATAAAATCATGTGTTGTGGTGCTACAGGAACAAATGCTGTGGAGGCTGCTCTTAAACTGGCTCGTAAGAATACAAAGCGCCAGCATGTAATTGCTTTCCACGGTGCCTTCCATGGAATGACTACAGGTGCCCTGGCTTGTACTGGTGAGCGGTTTGCTCGAGAAGGTGCAGGAGTGGCATTGAATAATGTGACATTTGTTCCTTATTCTCATCAGTTAGGAGGTTGGGAAGAGTCTTTAGCTTATCTTAATTATTTGTTAAGTGACGATCATTCTGGTGTTCCTATGCCAGCAGCTATTATTTTGGAAACAGTGCAGGCTGAGGGCGGAATAAATGTGGCTGAGGTGGAATGGCTTAAAGGCATTCGTGACATATGTGACAAGTATGGCATTATGATGATAGTGGATGATATTCAGGTAGGTAACTGTAGAAGTGGAAGTTTCTTCTCCTTTGAACGTGCAGGTATCGTGCCCGATCTTGTAACCCTATCCAAATCGATTAGTGGGTTGGGAATGCCGATGTCATTGTTATTGATGCGTCCACAGTTTGATATCTTCGGACCTGCAGAGCATAATGGCACTTGGCGAGGTAATCAGTTGGCTTTTGTGGGAGCCAAGGCTGGATTTGAGTACTATCGCGATCATCAAATGGAGAAGATGGTTGCAGAAAAGGAGTCAATCATTAGAGACTTCATGAAAAAAGAAATTGCTCCTATTGATGAAAGGTTGAAAATTCGTGGAATTGGTATGATTTGGGGAATTGATTTTGCTGCCATCGATTCAAATCTTTCCAAGGCAGCTATGCATGCATGTCTTGACCGTGGAATGATTATTGAACGTGCGGGTAGTTTTGATTGTGTGTTGAAACTGTTGCCGCCATTAACCATTCCTGTTGAACAGCTTAGAGAAGGTTTGGAGATTATTCGGGATTCTGTTAAACAGGTTCTGGATAAATGCTGATTCGGTCTTTTCAGTTCTTTCCTATAGATTTCCCACCTGTTCAGTTTCAAGATGAAGTTTTTCCTGGTATGTAATTCCATAGGTGGTGGTGGCGCCGAACGGGTACATGTTAACCTGGCAAATGGTTTTGTGCAACGAGGGCATGATGTATATTTGATCGCAGATGTAAATCAGCCTGCGTCGTATCCTGTGGATGATAGGGTGCATGTGTTACCTTTATGTCCCAAATCAGCTAACAAACTGATGAAGTGGGGGAAGGCTGCCATCTGGTTAAGAAAGAGTATCAAACAAAACAAACCGGATGTTGTGATTGGGAACATGCATTTGTGTTCAGCAGTTTCTCGGCTATCTGCCGTGGGCATTCATGTTCCTGTTGTTATGACTATTCATCATGCATTAGAAAGCAAGGAATACAAAGGCTTCAGCAGGTCAGAAAAATTGATGGATAAGCATTTCCCTTCGTTTTATGCAGCCACAACAGTTCTTACGGAGGCTGATGCAGAGGTAATGAAGACCAAGTATCATCATCATAAGAGGATATTTGTCATGCCCAACCCATTAACATTCACTCCCGTTCGAGTCATGGAGAACGGGATCATGATGAATGACCAGAATAATCGTATTGATAAACAAAGAATTATATTCGCTGCAGGTCGTTTGAATGATTGGAATTGTAAAGGCTGGGATTTGTTGATTAAGGCAGCAGGAAAAATAAAACCACTGCTGATCAATGAAGGTTGGAAGATTATGATTGCTGGTGATGGAACGGAAGCAGAAAAGACATTCCTTGCAGCTTTATGTAAGCAATCAGGTGTGGAAGATATTATTGAATTCTTGGGCTACCGGACGGATATGAAAGAGCTATATCAGAGAGCATCGATTTTCTGTCTGAGTAGCAGAAGCGAAGGGCTGCCAATGGTGTTGATGGAGGCTATGAGTCAGGGCTGTGCTCCTGTTGCCTGTGAGAACCTTGGAAGAACCAAAGAAATCATAACCAATGAAAAAGAAGGCCTGCTTTTCAAGACTGCTGACGTGGATGATTTAGCAAAACAATTATCCATAATGATAACGGATTCTGAGAAAAGGAAAGAGATTCAGTTTGCTGCCATTAAGCGTTCGGAAGCATTCTTAACAGATTGTATCATTAAGAAGTGGGAGATCTTATTGGGGTTGATTACATAGAATTTTGTTGAAATCAAGAGCGTGATGAATCAAAAGATAAAGAAAGCATTACAAGACCCATATTATGCATGTGGTCTGCTCTTAGATCAGACGGGGCGGTTTGTGAGTGATGAGCATTTTGTGAAATGGAGTTATTTTTTGCGGTTTCATCACAAACTGAATTTAAAGAATCCGCAGACGTATAACGAGAAGTTGCAATGGTTGAAATTGTATGACCGGCACGAGGAATATACTCAGATGGTTGACAAGTATGAGGCAAAGAAATATGTTGCTTCCATCATAGGTGATGAGTATATCATTCCTACATTGGGCGTTTATGATTCTTTTGATGAAATAGACTTTCACGAACTGCCAAACCAGTTCGTACTAAAATGTACACATAACTCTGGTGGTATCATTATTTGTAAGGATAAGCAGACACTTGATATTAAGAAATCAAGAAAGCTGATGAATAAATGGATGAAGAAGAATCCATTTTGGAGTAATCGTGAATATCCATACAAGAATGTGAAACCGAGAATTATTGCCGAGCAATATATGGAGGATGAGAGCGGTTATGAACTGAAAGACTATAAGTTCTTCTGTTTTGATGGAGAGGTGAAGTACATCTTTGTGGCAACAGACAGAGGAAAGGAGGATGAGGAGACGAAGTTTGATTTCTTTGACATGGATTGGAATCATCTGCCCTTCACGAATGGACATCCCAACAACCCTGAACCCATCAAAAAGCCAGAGAACTTTGAGAAGATGAAAGACCTTGCTAGTGAGCTATCGAAAGGTATTCCACATGTCAGGGTTGATTTATATAATATACGTGGCAGCATCTATTTTGGAGAACTGACTTTCTTCCATTGGAGTGGACTAACACCTTTTGTTCCTGAAGAATGGGATTATCTGTTTGGTAATTGTATTCACTTGCCACAGACTCGTTACAAATGAATGATGATAACTAACGAAGATAACATAGGATTTAGCAATCGTGTTAGTTAATTCTATCATATTCTGGGCATTTTTCTTCGTGGTGCTGATACCGTATTTCAGCATTCTAAGGAAAGACTCAAGATGGCAGAACCTGTGGATTCTTGTGGCCTCATACTTCTTTTATGGGTATGCTGATTGGAGAATGTTAGGATTGCTGGTTTTGGCTACGGTGGTGTTCTATTGGATAGGCATGGCACTGAGCCCCTCCCGTACCCTCCCCCATAGGGAGGGCTTATTGGTCTTGGGGGTAGTGTTAGGAGTAGGTATGTTGCTATACTTCAAGTATTTGAATTTCTTCGTAGAACAGTTTGCAGCGTTGTTTGCATTGATGGGGCTGAAGACGAACTTCAGCTCGTTTAATATATTGGTGCCTATAGGAATATCGTTCTTCACATTCAAGTTGATAGCGTACATCGTAGAGGTATATAAAGGGAACATGAAGGCAGAGAAAAATTTTGTATCCTTTGCAGCTTATGTAGCTTTCTTTCCGACAATCATGTCTGGTCCCATTGATTCGCCAAAGATGTTTATCCCTCAGATGAGAAAGGCGAGAAAATGGAATAATACGTCAGTAACGGAGGGCATGATTCGGGTTTTATGGGGAATGTTCCTGAAGATGTGTATTGCCGATAAGGTGTCGCCTTATACTGATGCGGTGTTCGCTAATTATGGCCATCATTCAGGATTAACCATTGCTGTAGCTGCTGTTTTATATACCTTCCAGATTTATACAGATTTTAGTGGCTATTCAGAGATGGCCATCGGTACTGCGCAAATCATGGGATTCCGGGTGACAGAAAACTTTATCAGGCCTTATTTCTCGACGAATGTTGGTGAGTTCTGGCGCAGATGGCATGCTTCATTGATGAATTGGTTCCGGGATTATATCTACTTTCCACTGGGAGGTAGCCGTTGTTCTAAAGCAAAGATGTACCGCAACACGATGGTCGTATTCCTTGTAAGTGGTCTGTGGCACGGTGCTAACTGGACGTTTATATTCTGGGGTGCTTATCATGGAATCTTGGTGTGCCTGTATAAGCTGATGAAAAGAGTAGAGAGGAGAGAGAAGAGAGGAGAGAAGATTGTTCAATGTTCAAGGATTAGGAAGTATGCGTCTGTTTTATTGGTGTTTGTATTAGTGACGATAGGATGGATGGTTTTCCGTTGCGATTCATTTGGACAATTCTGGGGGATGTTGTGTGGATTGTCTGCACCAGGGCATTTCTTCTCATCATGGGCTTTGACAGCGGTGTTGCCAATATCCATCATGATTTTCAAAGAACTGAAGGATGAGGAGGGATGGAATCTTCATTTACTTCATTCAAATAATTGGGTTGTAAAAGCTGCGAGTGTAGGTTTGTTGATTGTCTTTATCGTATACGTGGGAGAATTGGAAGGAGCGAAGTTTATCTATTTCCAGTTCTGACAGAGAGTTTTTGACAAAGAGACAAAGAGCGATAAACAACCCTGATTGAAAGTAATCTATACTGTTGTTTAAAGAGTGAAGAAAAGAATAGGATTTGTTTTGATTGTAGTTGCAATTGTCGTAGGCTTTGACTTGTTGGTCGGAGCTGTGACGAAAGATGCGATTAGGAATGTGAAAGATGTTGGGGTGAACCAGACGAATACGGCTCAGGCATTGTTCTCAAGAGAAGCGGATGTGCTGATTTTGGGATCATCAAGAGCAAACCATTCTTTTGATTGTGGTGTTCTGGAGGATTCCTTGGGAATGAGTTGCTATAATGCCGGGCGTGATGGACAGAACATAGTGTATGATGCTATGGTGTTTTTCACGTATATTGAGAGACATATACCGAAGCTTTTGATATTGGATGTTGCTGGTGCGATGATGGATGATAGTTGGTTTGACGCTTTGCATGAGATGAATTGTTATTATGGCCTTGCAGAACCTTTTGACAGAATAGTTGAAGAGAATAGTTCTTGGGTTGAGAAACTGAAAATGAAGTCAAACCTTTATCGATATAACAATACCTGGCAGTGGCTGTTGAATGCGAAAATTGCAAATAGTGTAGAGAAACTGGATGGTTATCGACCTATGCCTGTGAATGCGAGGGTGCCGTTCAAAGTTTCGTTCGTTGATGAAAAAAAAGAGTTCAAAGCAGATAATCGTTGTGTGAATTATTTAGAGAGGATACGTAAGGCTTGTCTGGAGAAGGGAATAAAACTGATATTGACATATACACCATCGCTTGTTCTTTGTAAACGTGGTGGCGTAGAAATGTGGTTAGCTGATTATTGCCAGAAAACAGATACGACTTTTATGAATTTCGGCAAGATGAAAGAGTTTTATGAGCATCCTGAATTGTTCTATGATATGACGCACTTGAATGAGCAAGGAGCGGCGATGTTTTCCAGACTCTTCGTGGAAAACTTGAAAAAAGGAAAATAAAGATGATGAAGATTTCCGTTTTGATATCAGTATATAAATCAGAAAAAGCAGACTATTTGAATAAGTCTTTAGAAAGTGTTTGGAATGAGCAGACGCTGAGGCCTAATCAGATTATATTGATTGAAGATGGGCCTCTCACAGCGGATTTATATGAAGTTATAGAGAAATGGAAAGGAGTTCTTGGGGATGTTTTGACTATATTGACAAATAGTAAGAATCTTGGTCTTACCAAAAGTTTAAATTTAGGTATCACACATGTAAGCGGAGATGTAATTGCACGTATGGATAGCGATGACATTTCTGACCCACGCAGATTTGAAAGACAAGTGGCCTATTTAGAACAACATCCTGATGTGGATATCGTTGGCGGGTCTCTGCAAGAATTTGACGAAGAAAACCCTTGCTTAAATGTACGTCATTATCCTTTGACACACGAGGAGGCATGCAAGTATATTGTTAAAGCTTGTCCGTTGGCGCATCCATCGGTAATGATGCGAAGAAGTATCTTTGATGAGGGCTTGAAATATGACGAGCGATATAGAATGAGTCAAGATATTAAGCTTTGGTATGATGCTATATTAGCAGGCTATAAGATAAGCAATATACAAGAGGTGGTCTTATTCTTTAGACGTGATGGTGATGTTTTTAAAAGAAGAAGCAGAGCTAAAGCATGGAATGAGTTTTGTATTTACATGAATGGCATTTACCGCATGAAAGGTCTTTTCACCTTGTCATATATCTATCCCATTTCTCGTTATTGTTTTAGGAACCTCCCTCCGATTGTTGTTAAATGGATATATGGAAGTAGAATGAGAAAAAAGGTGTTAGAGAATTCAAAATAGCTTTTTCATGTCCCCTTTTTCTGTCCTCATATCTACTTATAATGGTGATAATCCAAGTCAATTAAAACAGTCTTTGGATAGTATCCTTAATCAGTCTATTATTCCTAATGAGATTGTTGTTATTGAAGATGGATTGTTATCACAAAGTTTGGAACAGGTTCTTGTAACTTTTGAGTTAAAGGTAAAGAATCTTGTTCCTAACTGCGTTTTTCAAGTAGTAAAAAATGATAAGAATAGAGGTCTTGGCTTTGCGTTGAATGATGGCATAAAGTATTGTTCGTATGAATTGGTTGCTCGTATGGACTCAGATGATATAGCAAAGCCTGACAGGTTTGAGAAACAATTGAAGGTGATGGAGAAGTGTCCTGAGGTTCAGTTGGTTGGTTCATGGGTTGATGAGTTTTCTTCTGATGTTAATCAAATCTCTACTATCAGGACGGTTCCGGAAAAGTCTGGCGACATCTATGAGTATGCGAAGAAAAGAAATCCTATTAATCATCCAACCGTGATGTTCCGCAAGCAAGCGGTTCTTGATGCGGGTGGTTATGACACGACCAGTTTTTCTGAGGATTACTTCTTGTGGATTCGGATGCTGATGAATGGTTGTAAGTTTTATAATATTCAGGAGTCGTTGCTTTTTTTTCGCTACTCCCCAGAAACATTTAAAAGAAGGGGTGGATGGAAGTATGCATGTGATGAGGCGAAAGTGCAATACAAAATCTACAAAATGGGATTCATTAATAGCTATGAATTGGCAAGGAATGTCGGCATTCGGTTTACAACTAGAATCTTGCCGAACAAAATGAGAGAAATGCTGTATATGAGAGCTTTGAGGAAGAATGTGTAGGAGGGAGTAATTGTTGATTAATAGGATGGACATCATATTCAAGTTATTACAGAGCGAACTGTTTCAATCCCCTTTGGAGGGGAGGGAAATAACGCATGAGGAGTATGAGCAGTTGATGGCTTTGGCTGATGAGCAGACTGTGAGCGGACTTATTGCGGCGAGCCTGATGCGCAATGAGTTTAAGTTAGGGAAATATGATGCCATTGATTTATATACTCGTAAGGAAACTGTTGCGGAATCCAACGATTTGATTAATGAACAGATAGGGGGCTTTTCGGGTTTTCTTACCCAGAAGGGCATTGAGTTCGTTATTGTGAAAGGCCAGATGATGGCTGCCTTATATCCCGATGTCCATAGCCGGATGACGGGTGATGTGGATTTGTATTTCCCAGGTGAGAATTTTCAGAGGGTAAAGCAATTTGTAGAGAGTAAATTAGGCAAAGAACTGGAGAAATACAGCGATGGCAAGCATGTGGAGTTTTACAATAATGGTGTAACCTTTGAACTTCATGATGTGTTGTCGCGATTTGCAAGTGCCAAGCATCAGAAGTATTGGAATGCCTTGGTGGATGAAGACATAAAAAACGGGGTGGCATATACGAATGTGGGGGGATACAAGGTTCCAACCCTGAGTCCAACCCTGAATGTGCTTTTCATCTTTGTACACCTGTTTTATCACATGACGGCAAGTGGGGTGGGGTTGAGACAGTTTTGTGACTTGGCCGTTCTGCTGCATGTTTGTCATAGAAATGGCGATAAGGAGCCGATGAAATATAAAGATGGGTTGCAGATTGATGCTTCCCGCCTGAGAACGATATTGGAAGAACTGGGCTATTTCAAGGCATTTAAGGCAATCGGGGCTTTTTTGATAGAAAAGCTGGGGCTGCCAGCTGAGGAGTTTCCATACGAACTCTCGGCTAAAGATATGAAATGGGTTGCAGTCATTGATAAGAATGTTCAGAGAAGAGGCAATTTCGGGAGAGCCAACCGTTCTGTCAAAGATAATGGACTATTACATAGTCTGGAAACTGGATGGATGTCAATTGAACAAGCATGGGTGTTTTTCCGACTGGCACCCACAGAGGTATTCGGAAGATTCTCTAAATTATTCTCTTGGTTTTTCAAGCGATTCACGATAAGGGAGTTAAAGGAGTAATGGAGTAGAGGAGTGAGGGAGTTGCCTTCCCAATATTGTTGTAACTAGAAAGAATAATTGTTGAAGATATGAGTTGGTATATAATTGGTTTTGGAGTGATTATACCATTGTTGGTGTCTTTTTTACTAGTAGCGTGGATACACCCCTATATCGTTAGGATGGCACTAAAGAAAGACATAGTTGATTGTCCGGGAGAAAGAAAACTCCAGAAGAATCCTGTGCCTGTCTTGGGTGGTTTTGCTGTTTATTGGGGACTTGTGGTGGGTGTCGGTCTGACCAGTTTGTTCTTCAACAGTTATGCTCTGTTTACGTCAATTGTAGCCATTACGGTAATGATGTATATCGGCATTCTAGACGACATATTGGGTTTGAGTCCTGTATTAAGATTAGTGTTGGAGATGTTTTTCATAGGGTTTGTCGTATGGATGGATCAGGTGAGCATCAACAACCTGCATGGACTGTTAGGTATCTATGACATGCCGCTTTACGCTTCTGTACCCATTTGTATTCTTGGAGGTGTAGGCATTATCAATTCCATTAATATGATTGATGGAGTTGACGGTTTGTCATCAGGATTCTGTGTGATGGCTTGTGCCATCTTTGGCATGGCTTTCTTCTTGTCGAAAGACGGAACGATGACCGTTTTAGCGGCTCTTTGCCTGGGTGCCCTGCTTCCGTTTTTCTTTCACAACGTGTTTGGACAGAAGACAAAGATGTTCATTGGTGATGGTGGCACGTTGATGATGGGTATGGTGATGACCATTTTCGTGATGCATATCATTGACAAAAATTCGCGGGTAGCATATAACTTTACCAACATGGGTGCAATAGCCTTCCCGTTATCTGTTCTTTCTGTGCCGGTTTTCGACACTTTACGTGTCATGACAGGACGCATTATGAAAGGAATCTCGCCTTTCCATGCAGACAAATCGCATTTGCACCACCTATTCATTGAGATGGGCTTCTCACATATTGGTACCACTTTCTGCGTATTGTCGCTGAATAGCTTTAATATTCTATGCTGGTTTATCACCTATCAGCTTGGTGGTGGTGCTATGGATCAGTTGGTGGTTGTCGTTGTGGTTGGTTTCTTAATTACAACTGGTTTCTATTATGTCGTCAGAAGGTTGGACCATGAACACTGGCCATATAAGGCATTAAAGAAAGCGGCACGATTAAGTCATATAGAGACAGGCCCTTTATTCCACTGGGTAAGAAAGTTGGTGGATTTGTGGTGATGTTGAGAAGAGAAGGAGAGAAGTAGAGAAGAGTTGGGAAGAAGTTAGAGTCAAAATATCAAAAAGCGAAGAAGCGCTGGGGCTAAAATTGCCACCAACGCTTCTTTTGTTTTTGCTCCTCTGAGGCTTCGCCGCGGCTTGCCCGGCGTGCTTCCTCAATGACTTGTCGGTAGTTCTTTTTGTGGGTTACCATATCGTAGATGACACCCCAGTCGGGCAGTCCACCTACGTTGCGGTCATCAATAAACATATCGACTTTCAACTTACGGGTAAAGTGGTTGTTGTATTCCACTTTCTCTTCAGGAAAGTCCTTGTTGACGGCATAAAACTCCACACCACGCTCACGGCACCAGTTGATGGCATCTTCCAACAGCTGATCCTCACGGCATGACCAAAGGATGAGCTTGTGGTGATCTTTGATGAGCATTTTTAAAGTATCGGTCGCGAAAGGTATTTCGCGACCGATATTTGGATACTCATGTTCGACGATTGTTCCGTCGAAATCTACTGCGATTGTCATGAGCTTACTTCAGTTTGATTGAGTCATCGTTCTTGTTGCCATAGTTACTCTTGCGATAGTTGCCGTAACCATAACCGCCATAAACGCTTCCATAACCGTAACGACCATAACCATAGCCATACTTGCCATAACGACCATAGCCGTACTGTGCATAGCGTCCATACTTGCCGTAGCCATAGTAGTAGCCATACTTCTTTTTCGACATGTCGATACCGTTGATGACAATGGCGATGTTGGGAAGTTTCTGCGACTGGCCGAGATTGTTGATGAGTCCAAAGTTAGACTTCGGCGTGTAGTCGGCACGGCACATGAAGATAGTGGCATCGGCAATACGTCCAATCTGCAGCGTATCGGTAACCAGTCCGACAGGAGCGGTATCGATGAGCACGTAGTCGTATTTCTCCTTGAGCAGCTCAATGACCTTATCAAGCGACGGACGCTCAACCAACTCTGACGGGTTGGGCGGGATAGGTCCAGCCAGCAGCAGGTCGAGGTTGGCGTGTACGCCTGAACTCAGAATCTGAGAATTGACGTCGGCCCATGTAGGCTCGTCCAATGCCAACAGCGGTGTGATACCGTGGTTGTGGTCGTCAATCTCAAACAGCTCTGCCAGTCGAGGCTTACGGATATCAAGACCAAGCAGCACCACGCGCTTTCCGAGCAGCGCATAACTGACTGCAAGGTTGGCTGCGTTGAACGTCTTACCTTCACCCGAGGTTGAAGAGGTGAACATAATGACTTTCTGGTGTTCTTTCAGCATGAAGTTGACATTGGTACGCATGGAGCGGAACACCTCCTCCATCTGGTTGTTGGTGTTCTCGTGCACCACAATGTCGGCCTTGGTCTTGGCTGTCTCGCTGGCCACCGGTACGTCGGCAATGATGGGCAGACGAGTGAGACGAGCCACATCGTCATGACCTTCGATGCGGTAGTTGAGGAATTTAACAAGGAACAGAATCAGAGCGGGAATAAGCAGACCTACGATCAGAGCGATGAGCAGGATAATCTGGCGTTTCGGGCTGATTTGTCCTAACATCTGTGGGTTGTCGATAAGTTTTCCTTTGTCGGCAGTGGCTGCCAATGAAATGGAGTTCTCCTCACGTTTCTGCAACAGCATGAGGTAAAGGCCTGATTTAACTTCCTGCTGACGTCCAATCTGTGTCAGGATGCGCTCCTGCTCAGGTGTCTGAGCTATCTGGCTGCTGTACTTACCCACCTGCGAGGCAATGCTGCTGCGGCGGATTTCCAGACCGCGGCGAGCCTGGTTCAGGGCCTGACGGATAGAACTGCTGAGAGATTCCAACTGGGCGGTAAGCGGTGTGACCGTGGGGCTGTTCTCTGCGGCAGAGCGGAGCAGACGGTTGCGCTCCATCACAATCTCGTTGTACTTGTTGATGAGCGAGGTGGCTGCACCGTCCTGAATACCGATGTTGGCAGGCAACAGCTGGTATTTGTTCACGGGATTGTCAACTTCCTGGCTCAGGCTGTTGAGCAGCTGAATCTGTGTGCTGGCGTCAGCCAGTCGCTGTTCAAATTCGTTGGTGTTACCCACTGCCTGCTGAGCATTGATGCGCAGCTCCACCATGCGGTTCTGCTTTTTGTAGCTCTCGATGGCTCCTTCGGTAGAACCCAGCTCGTTGTTGATTTTCTCCAGACGGCTGTTGATGAACTCCTCCGTGCGGATGGCCACCTGGTTCTTGTCCTCGTTGGCCTGACGGTTATACACCACGGCCAGCTGCTTCAGATAGTCGGCGGCACGCTGGGGAATCTCGTCGGTGAAGATAAGACGGGCAATAGAGGTAGTCTTCGATGACTGCGACACACTCAGACCGCCAGCATACTTATAAGCGGCTGTCGTAGGCGACTGAACGGTAACCAGTTCGGCATCGCCGTTAGCCATGGGCTTGGAGGTGTTGGCTGTGAAATAAATCACACCGGCACCTGTTCCGATGGTGTTAGGCAGGGTGTTGAAGGTCTTGTCAATCATGTACGGGCCGCGCTGTCCGCCGTTGGCCAGCGGCACATAGTAGCTTCCCGTCACATGATAGCCTGCTTTCTCCTTTTCAATGCGCAGCTGAATGGGCGTTGTGAGTCTTTCAACGTGAATGCGGTCCACATCAACGCTCACAGGCTGGTTCTTGTACATGAGTTTGTCAACAACATTGCCCTCAGACTTATAGGTTACATACAGTTTCAGGTCGCGCACGGCCTGCGTGGCCAATGAGCGCGAGGCCAGAATTTCCATCTCGTTGTCGATACCATAGTTGTTGGTAATCATACCGAGGTTGGTCATGTCGATAGAACTGCGGGCGCGGCTACTGTTGTTCTCGTCCTTAATGAGCAGCTTGGCCGTCGCCTGATAGATGGGCGTGGCGTAGCGCAGATAGAGGAATGCCAATCCCAGGCACAAGAGCACGGAGAGTACGAACCATTTCCAGTTCAGCACCAGCGTCATCAGAATGGCTTGTAGGTCAAAAAACGATTTCTCGTCTTCTTCCTGGATGTTCTCCAATTCCAGGTTTTGGGTTTTGTTTTCTTCCATTTCTTTTATTTATTATTGTTGTTATTATTTTTTTTATAGGTCTTATGCGGTTCCTATAGATGTTCTGTTCTGCGGTTGTCACTCTGAGATTCTCAGCAGGTATTTGCCGTAGTCGTTCTTGGCCATGGGCTGAGCCTGTTCTCTCACTTGTTCTTTCGTAATCCATCCGCGCTTAAAGGCAATTTCCTCTAAACAGGCTATTTTCAGCCCCTGCCGTTTCTCAATCACCTCAATAAAGGTGCTGGCTTCCGACAGACTGTCGTGAGTGCCCGTGTCAAGCCACGCGAATCCGCGTTTGAAAGTCTGCACTTTCAGCTCGTTGCGCTTCAGATACTCCTGGTTGACGGTGGTAATCTCGAGTTCGCCACGTGCGCTGGGCTTGATGTGCTTGGCTATTTCCACCACGCTGTTGGGATAGAAATAGAGTCCCACCACGGCGTAATTGCTCTTTGGCTCAGCGGGCTTTTCCTCAATACTCAGGCAGTTACCCTCGGCATCGAACTCGGCTACGCCATAGCGTTCCGGGTCGCTCACCCAGTAACCAAACACGGTGGCTTTCTCCTCGCTTGCATCGGCCACAGCCTGACGCAGCAGACCGGTGAAGCCTGCGCCATGAAAAATGTTGTCGCCCAACACTAGGCACACGCTGTCGTCGCCCACAAACTGCTCTCCAATGATGAATGCCTGTGCCAGCCCGTCGGGTGAGGGCTGCTCAGCATACTCGAACCTGACGCCCAGTTCGCTGCCGTCGCCCAAAAGGCGGCGGAAACCCGGCAGGTCGTGCGGAGTGGAAATGATAAGTATTTCCCTGATACCAGCCAACATCAACACCGATATCGGATAGTATATCATCGGCTTGTCGTAAATGGGTATCAGCTGCTTGCTGATGCCTTTAGTAATGGGGTAGAGGCGGGTTCCGGAACCGCCTGCCAAAACAATACCTTTCATCTATTTTGCAAAATTTTGTGCAAAGGTAGCAATATTATTTGAATCTACCTATTATTAATGTTGTTTTTTTACGCTTTTTCAGCAATCTACACACTTAAAAACGCCCACGGCCAACACAACACCACAGCGTTGGAGCCAAATTTTCTAGAAAATTCAGTAGTAAACCATTGCTTTACGTTCGTAAACCTGCACTTTGCGTTTGTAAACCTGCACTTTGTGTTCGTAAACCTACACTTTGCGTTTGTAAAGCGATGCTTTGTTGTCACATTTTCTAGAAAATTTGATATAAAAAGATTGATAAGTGGAAAAAATGCCGTACCTTTGCACAACGAAACGAATATTTAGCATTTTAGAATTATGGGATTTTTATCAAAATTGTTTGGAAAGAAATCGGCTGAAGAACATAAAATCGGCGGCATGGAAGACTATATGACCCTCGTCAGGGTTTATTTCCAGTCGGTGCTCGCCCAGCAGCTTGGCATCACCAACCTGGCCATGCTGCCCGACTTGCGCACTTACAAGCAGACGCTGCACGTGCCCACCGTGAACAACAAGCTCGGCGTGGGTGAGCGCAACCACTGCAAGAAGATGTTGCAAAAACTCTACAACACCAGCGACGATTTCTTCAAGGAGATTGACCAGAGCATTCGCAAGAACTGCCGTAAAATTCAGGACGTGCAGGTGTATATGGTTCAGTTCCAGGGCTTTTCGCAAGACCTGATGATGCTCACGGGCAACCTGATGAAGTTTAAACTCCGTCTGCCGGGCTTCTTCAAAAAGGCTCTCTACACGATGACAGAGAAAACCATCAACGACATTTTTTCCAAAAACGATTACAAAGACGCGGGTGTGATGAAAACTGTGGCCGCCGTGCGACAGTATAACAACCGTCTGGGATTCTCGCAGAAATGGATTACCGATTTCGTCTATCAGGTGGTCATGCTGGCCAAAAAAGAACCCAAGCCGAAACAGAACGAATGAACTGACAGTTGCCGATGCCAAAGGCTCATGTGGCAACCTTTTGCGGCTCAAGGCGCAACAAAAAATCGTTTTCAGCCGTTTAAAAACTCTAATTGAGCCATGTAAACGACAATAAATGAGCAAAATATTTTGTGATTTAAAAAGTTTTTGCTAAATTTGTCGCCAAATTGTAATCGCTATGGATGCAACTGAGAAAACAATAACGCTGTTTACTACCCGTGTGCGGCAGCTCATTCTCCAATTCAACGAAACGAAAAAGGAGAACAACGACCTGTATGCACTGGTGGATCAGCGCGATGCCGAAATCAAGCAACTGCAGGCGCAGCTCGCTCAGGTGCAAAACGATTACAACGCCCTGAAAATGGCCAAAATGCTCGAAATCACCGACGGTGACCACGAAGCAGCACAAAAACGGTTGGCCAAACTCATCAGGGAAGTAAACAAATGTATCACATTGTTGAGTGACAAGTAAACCTAAACACCGAAGTGATGCCAAACGAGAACAACAAGCTACAGATAAGATTGCATCTCTATGATACCGACATGTCCTTCCGCGTGGCGCGAGAGGATGAAGAAGTCTATCGAAGGGCTGCAACGCTTATCAATAGCACCGTCAATACATACGCAAAATCGTACAAAGGCAAAATGAGTGAAAAGCAAATACTCTATTCTGCCATGCTCGTCATTGCGCTTAAAGCCGAACGCGGCGACAAGCGCAACGACACGACTCCGTATGAAGATATTCTCAAGAAACTCACCGGTGAGATAGAGGAAACACTGAAATGAGAATATTTAATTATTTAACTTTTTATACTTATTAAATGATATATGTGATTATTGCGGTGGCTGCGCTCGTTGTGGGCGGAGCTATCGGATACTTGATTTTCAGATATGTAATCAAGGGAAAATACAACGAAATGATTGATGCTGCCGGAAAAGAGGCAGAAGTGTTGAAAGAAAAGAAACTGCTTGAGGTAAAGGAGAAGTTCCTCAACAAAAAGGCAGAGCTCGAAAAAGAGGTACAGCAGCGCAACTCCAAAATCCAGCAAAGCGAAAACCGACTGAAACAGCGCGAGATAAGCCTCAATCAGCGACAGGAGGAATTGGGACGCCGCAAGCAGGACATAGAGCAGCAGCAACAGCGCGTTGACAATGAGAAGAAACTGCTCCAGATTAAGCACGATGAGTTGGAGAAAATGCAAAACCAAGAGCGCGCAAAGCTCGAAGAGCTCTCCGGACTTAGTGCTGAGGAAGCTAAAAACCGACTGGTGGAAAGCCTAAAGGACGAAGCCCGTACCGACGCTGCCAGCTACATCAACGAAATCATGGACGAGGCCAAGCTCAATGCCAATGCGCAGGCCAAGAAAATTGTCATTCAGACCATTCAGCGTGTTGCCACCGAGACAGCTATCGAAAACTCTGTCAGTGTGTTCCACATTGACAATGACGAGGTGAAAGGCCGCATCATCGGTCGCGAAGGCCGCAACATCCGAGCCTTAGAGGCTGCCGCTGGCGTGGAAATCGTGGTTGACGACACGCCCGAGGCCATCGTCATCAGCGGTTTCGACCCCATACGCCGCGAGGTTTGCCGACTGGCACTCCATCAGCTTGTTGCCGACGGCCGCATCCACCCCGCCCGCATCGAGGAAGTGGTGGCCAAGGTGAAAAAACAGCTTGAAAACGAAATCATTGAAACAGGCAAGCGCACCGCCATCGACCTTGGTATTCATGGCCTGCACCCCGAGCTTATCCGCATCATCGGCAAGATGAAATATCGTTCCAGCTACGGCCAGAACCTGCTTCAGCATGCCCGTGAAACGGCCAACCTATGTGCCGTCATGGCTTCCGAACTGGGTCTGAACCCCAAGAAAGCAAAGCGTGCCGGACTGTTGCACGACATCGGCAAGGTGCCCGATGAGGAAAGCGAGTTGCCACACGCTCTCTATGGTGCCAAGATTGCAGAGAAATTCAAGGAGAAACCCGACATCTGCAATGCCATTGGTGCTCACCACGACGAAATGGATATGAACACGCTGTTGGCTCCCATCGTACAGGTTTGCGATGCCATCAGTGGTGCCCGCCCAGGTGCCCGCCGTGAGATAGTTGAGGCATACATTAAGCGTCTTAACGACTTGGAAGCCATTGCGATGAGCTATCCTGGTGTAACCAAGACTTATGCCATTCAGGCTGGCCGCGAACTTCGTGTCATTGTCGGTGCCGACAAGATGGATGACGCTGAGACCGAGGCACTCAGCGGCGAAATCGCAACCAAGATTCAGAATGAAATGACTTATCCGGGACAGGTGAAAATCACCGTTATCCGTGAAACCCGAAGCGTAGCATACGCCAAATAGGTTGCATTGATAGAAATACAAAAAGCGCACGTTTCATTGGTTGAAACGTGCGCTTTTTGTATTATGCAGTTGTCTATGATGACTCAATTATCAGTCACATAATCACTTCACCACCACTTTCTTCTTTCCGATGATGTAGATACCCTTGGACAGCTCATCTTTTTTAGTGCCCATAAGCACACCGTCGAGCGTGTAGATTCTGCTGTCAGTGCTGCCTGAGACATTCATTATCTCTTTCACACCCGTCACATACTCTTCATAGTTGGCAATGAAGTCGAACGTGATGATGTTGTCAGCTTCACGGATGTTGGTCAGTGCCTTGTTTAGCAGTTTAACTCCCGATTCGTTAGTCTTTTCAGAAATATAAGGTGAGAAGTTTATCAGGCCGCTCTCATCATTGAGCATGGTCACGCTGCTGGTGCCTGGGAAGGGGTCGCCAGCCAACTGCCTACGGTAGTCAGCGGTAAATACTGTTTTGTAGTCAATGTTATACGACGTGAATAGCACCCCGTCGGCAGGCACGATGGTCATGCGCGGAGATTCCTTGGTGTCGTTCACTGTGTTATAATACAGGCTGAACGAATTCGGGTTGTAATACACGTGGAACACCAGCAAGCCGTGGCCATACATCTTTCTGTTCCATCCTTTTCCTTCCCGAGGTAACTGGATGTTTTGCAGCAGATAATACTCGTTTCCGGTCGCATCTGCATCGTTCTTGATTCGGTAAGCCTTGCCACCCTCATCTATGGTGGCCATTTCTATGTTCTGGGTCGATTCCGTCAGTGTCTCAATCTCCATCCATCCAAAAGCCTCGCGCTCCCAAGCGGTGTAGGCCGTAGGATCGTAACCGTTGTTCACATATTCGCCACCGTCCATCAGCGACCAGTCCTCCAGAGCTTGGTTGTTGACGCGTGCATCGGTGTTGTGGGCAGGGTAGAAGTCGGGCAGGCCCATGGTGTGGCTGAACTCATGGCAGAACAATCCAATGCCGTTCATATTATATTCATGCCTGGAGCTGGCTCCTGGATATGCGTTCAGCTCGCTGTTCACCCCATATCGGAAAATCATCTTGCCATCGTACTTCGTGGAGTTACTGATGCTGCCCGACTTGGGCCAGATGCACACAGGGTCATTCTGGGAGTAGCTGGCCGAGTAGCCCGCATAGATAACATACACCAGGTCAACGTAGCCGTCGCCATCAGCGTCATACTGCGCAAAGTCAAGGTCCTCGCACTGCTCGTTAGCAGCCTTGCACGCCGCAGGAATAAACTTGCTCATATCGTCGCTCTTTCCCGCACCGTATGTCCTCAGCTTGTCCGGCAGTGTCACTGGGCCGTAGATGTCAAATTGGGGTGTAAACTGCCCAAAGCTCATGTCGCTAAAGTAGGAGCTCACACTCCCCCAGTTGCTTGATAACGTGCCCTCCGTCACATCGCCCAAAGCCTGAAGCGGGTGTTCCGTGCCGTTCAAGTATTCCTCGAACACTTCCTTCGGCTTGCTGTCAACGAAATTTGCCTGGTACGTCTGGAAACCCTTCAGCTTGTTATCCTCATAAATGGGCACCTTCGTGGTGTCGCTGAACTGCGCCAGAATCACCAATACCTTTGGCGAGCCCTCGTGAGGAAACAGCCGCACGTCCTTGCCCGAGGCATTCACAGGCTCGCGCTTCATCATCGCCTTATGTCGCAATGAAGATGCCTTCGACTTGAATCCGGCAATGTCCTGCGCAGCGATTGTCTGTAGCTCCGCGCTGTCACGCTGACCAAGGTTGTGCACAAGTTGGTCCGTGGCTTTCAGCTCGCCGTCAGCGTCAACCGAAGCCACATAAAACCCAGACTCTTCGCGCACCACCAGCACTCCGTCCGTCGTCGTCAGCCAGTTCAGGTCCTCGTCGCCGTGTCCTACAAGCGTCACCTTCGTTCCGTCTCTCTGAGTCACTTCGAAAGGATAAGGCCATGCCTTCACCGCCCAAGTTGCGGTGCTTATCAACATTGCAAATAGAAATAGAACAAGTTTTTTCATCTGATATTTAATCTTTTTATGTTATTTCAATACTCAGACAACAGTCCGCGGCAAAGATACGAATAAGTGAGCAAAGTGCCAAAAGAATTTGGAGCTTTTTCAAACGGGAGTATCTTCGACGATGTCAAAAATACAAAAAAATGAGTAAGTTTGCGCAAAACTCCTCGTTTTTTTCCCTGAACGTAAAGATTTTGGGTTAAAAAATAGAGAATTGCAAGTGAAATGCCGATTTTCACTTGCAATTCTTGCCTTAAATAGGAAATGCCTCAATGCTGAGTTTGTTGCCATTAATTGCTGTAGCTCAGCTTTACTGGCATCTGTTCACATATTCTTGATGCAGGTAATGATATTAGCCTTGTTATACTAACTGGCCCGGCAGATGGAGTTTCTCCTTAGGGGGAAATGTCGCGTCGAAGGCTTCAAAAGCGTCGGGATTCTCATCAGCCACGAAATACCCTTTGGGTGGGCAATAGGTTCCCTCACGGTTGCCCCAATAGCCGGGGATTAGCTCTTGTGCAAGGAAATAGGGCACTTCTGATTCTCTCGGCTCAGCGTGATAATGAATCTTCAATTTGCTGGCAAGGCCGAAGCCGGCATGTTTGTAGAAATCAATGTTACCTTCCATACAGAGCAGTCCGATGCCCATTGCCGCGGCTTTTTCGAGTGCGTAGGTCAGCAGCCGTAGGCCATATCCCTTGCGTTTGTAGTCCGGATGAATGCTGATTGGGCCGAAAGTCCAGGACGGAAACTTTCTACCGTCGTCAAGGATGATTTCTGCCTTGGAAAACATCACATGGCCGATAATTTTCCCGTCTTTCTCCATCACTAAGTCCAGTTCGGGTATGAAATCGGGATTATTTCTATACTGGTTGAGCACATAATGTTCAGTGCATCCGGGTCGATAGACGTTCCAGAATGCTTCGCGTGTAAGGTTTTCCACCTCGCGAAAGTCTTGTGGTTGTTCTAATCTGATGGTCACGTTTTTCATTTTCTTCTTTTTTAGTAGGGGAGTAGGGATTTGTCAATTCTCAATTCCCAATTCTCAACTCTCAACTCTCAATTCTCAAATTCTCTAAGTTCTTCCAATCCTTGCTCTATTTCCTCCATTTGCTGGGCATGTCGTCTGCGTTGCCATATAGCAAACAAATAGCCCATGGCGAACGTAAGTAATGTGAGAACCAACGGCAGCACGAGTCTTGGCCCCAGCACATAGCCGGCATTCTTGTTGAAACCCAGTTCTGAGATGTAGAAGGCTCCCATGGCCAAGCAGACCAGGGCTATCCCCCAAGTCTTCTCATGGTTACAGACTTTCTTATACTTGAGTACGAGGCCGCTGAGCTGGTTGCATTTCTTTTTCTCTAAATCGAAATTAGAGAGCAAGGTGAGTTTCCATATCTGCGGTATGAGTCCAATAATCATCGTCGCCTCAACAATGACGAACGAAGTGGTCATGATGGGCGTATTCGTATAGACATACGGGAAGACGATGCAAATAATCAGAATACACACTATGAGATTGAAAATGTTGAACCGCCAGATGTGGTCGAAGGCTGACCGGGTTTTCTGGGCAATCATCTCTTTCACCATGCGCAGGTTCACTATTTCACTTTCTGCCAGACGCTTGTCAAGTGCGTTCCAACTGGCTTTCAATTCATCAAGCTCCATTTTTCTTTGATTTTAATTGGTTAGACATTCTCTGAATTTGCAATTTGACAATTAACTATTTCAAGTCTCAAACCTGAAACCTAACTGCAATGCATTTTCTTTAATTTCTCTTTGACACGATTGAGTTTCACGGCAACGTTGTTCTTGGAGATGCCCAGGATATCGGCCATTTCCTGGTAGCTTCGCTCTTCCAGCCAAAGGAGAATCAGCGCGCGTTCCAATTTCCCCAATTGGTTGATGAGTGTGTAAAGTTCCTGAAACTGACCTGCCTTATTCTCCTCATCTGCCAGTTTCCGAGCCACATTTGCCGTTATGGGAATGGTTTGCGGACGGTTTTTAGTGTGGCGCAGGAAAGTGATGCAGGTGTTCATGGCTATGCGGTAAACCCATGTTGTGAGCTTGCTATCCCCCCGATAGCGCGGGAAGCCCTTCCACAGGTTCAGCACAGTTTCCTGGAACAGGTCGTTCAGGTCGTCTTCATCGTTGGCATACACGTAGCACACTTTGTAGATGATACGTTTCTGTGCCGTAATCATGTCCAGGAATTCTTTCTCCATTACTTTTGTTTCCATGAATCTCTCTGTTTTGTCTTAACGTTGTCGCAGTTTTTGGATGCTGGAGCAAGCTCCGTGCACTTCTGCTGCTTCTTCGTTTATGCCATTAGTCGCAGAAAAAATGAAATAATTACAGGAGATTGAATATTTTTCTTGATTCTTACATTCTTGCCTTCTGCTTCTCGCCGGCTCCAGAGCCGCGATACTTTGAGCGGGCTTCGTTGAATTTCCACGTCAGGTCGAGGCTGAACCTGCGGCGAGCGGGGTTGCGGACGGAGAGCTGGCGGATGCCATAGATAATGGCATCGGTCTTGTCGGTGTTGAAGATATCCTGGCAACGCAGGTCAGCCGTCAGCGTGCCGAGGCTGCGGAGATTGAAGTCGCGCTGTATGCCTATTCCAGAGTAGAAGCGGCAGGCGGTAATGCGGTTATTGTTGTAGTCGCCATGCGTAGCCCACTGCATCAAGGCGTTCAGACGGAAGCCCTTTGGCAGTTCAATGTCGTTCTGCCATGCGAGGGTCAGGTATGGACGGTTGAGCGTGATAACAGAACCCTCAGCCGTCAGGGACTTGTAGTTCTGGAACAAACAATAGACGTACCACATCGGGTGCCAGCAACCAATGGTTGGACTGGCAGAGAGACTGACAGACATCTGGCTGTAGTCTTCCGAGCTGTTGATGGGTCTGACGAGGCTGATAAGTGGGTCATCGGAGCCAGGATAGGGCTCAGTGGACAAGGTGAGAACATTCTTGATACGGCTGTAGTTCAGCGTGAGGTTAGTCCACTTGTAACCGGCATTCAGCACAAGGCTGTGGGTGTAGGTTGGCAGCAGATAGGGGTTTCCGCTTTGGAAGGCGTAACGGTTCAGATAGATAGTAGAGCTGGTAAGGTTGCTGTAGGCGGGTCGTTGGATATCCCGACGGTATGAGAGTGACATCTGCACCTTGCCGATGGGGGCCGTGATAAGGGCCGTGGGGAACCAGTCGCCATAGTCGCGGCAAACCTCGTCCTCGCGTACGCCGAAGTTGAAGTAGTCGTTCTTCAGGTGCTCATAGCGCAGGCCTGCCTGAACAAACACCTTACCAAATGGACGGCCATATTCTGCGAAGGCTGCCACCGACTTCTCATTGATTTCCGTGTCGGTCGTCTTCACTGGCAAGGCGTCTGTAGAGGTAAAGTCATAAGCATCCGTGCGGTGGTTATAGGAGTACTCGCCGCCAACAGAGAGGTTTCCTCGCAGCACAGGATAGGTGAATATTAGTTTAGATGCCCAAAAGTTGTTGCCGCTGATGGTGTTGCTCTCCATCTTGCGATTAACAGGCATTTCCCCTACGGCAGTAGTCTGTTCCGCAGTACTGCCAGGAGCCTTGGTGTCATCGAAGAGACCGTCGATGTTGAGGTCGATACCCAGTTGCCCCACCTTACCGTTATAATAGGCGTTGAAGATGTGCTTATTGAAACTCTCGTCCTGCCAGATGTCGCTTTCGGAATGCTCAGTAAATGTGCCGTTCTCGTAAGAGTCGGTACAGAAAAAACTCTTCAGTTCGCCACTGGGACGACGGTCGTATTTATAGAATGCACCGAAGCTGTGGTTCTCGTCCACCATATAGTTCACTTGCAGCTGTGGCGAGAAGCCTTTCCAGTCGTGCGTAGTCTCCTGGGTGGTGTAGCCGTCAATGCGGTCGGGGCCCACGAAGTAGAGCAGGTCGTTGTCCTGCAGGCCTTTGTAGTGGCGGTCGTCGCCGGCCCACAATGAGGCGGTAATGTCGAGGCCGCCCGTGCGGTAGTTCACGTCGAGGTTGTTGGTAAATGCGTTCCCATACTTGTAGACATAACCTGCATTATCGCGGAAACTGATGCCCTCGCCTTGTGCTTTCTTCAGCGTGATGCGTACCACAGCCTTCGTTGAGGCTGCATAGCGTGCACCAGGGTTTTGCACGACATCAACATGCTGAATTTGGTCTGAGCGCAGACGGGTGAGCTCGCTGGCATCTTGCATCCTGCGGCCGTTGATATACACCTCGGCATCGCCACGGCCCAACACCTTTACGCCACCATCGCGGTCGGCTTCCAACGAGGGGATTCGTTTCAGTGCGTCGCTCACCGTTCCTGCCTTTTCCAATATGGTGCCTGCCACCGTGGTGCGCATGGCATCGCCCTTGACATGAGTCTTGGGCAGTTGTCCTTTCACCACCACCTCGCCGATCACCTGTGTGTCTTCCTTCATCTGGATGGTCAGCCCGTCGGCAGCCGTCATATAGATGGTTTCATAGCCAACGCTCGATACCTTCAGTAGGCCCTCGTTCTTGTCGGTCACGATGCGGAACATGCCCTGCTCGTCGGTCATTGCGCCCTGCACAAAGGCAGAATCGGGCAGCGACAGCAATACCACATTCACATAGGGCATCGGCTCGCCCTTTTCGTCGATTACTCGTCCGCCAACGTCGTGTGTCTTGGCGAATCCCAAGAGTGTCATCAACAATGCAGCAATCAAGGTTGCTAATCTTACAATAAAATTGGTCATAGTCATCATGTGTTTGGTTTCATTTTTTTACTTTATTCTTCTCACTCTTCAATCACTCATTTTTACTTTTCGTGTCGTCTGTGAGATTTCTATCTGTTTGACGCAACCCATGTGTGAATAGTTGCACTCCACCATGCAATTTGGGATATTCTGCATGGTTTTGGGATGAATGACGGGGAATTTACAATAACCAACAACCTTAAAGTGATACTGCGGATGCCAGAAAAAACCATCTTGTATGTTGTTATTTCGAAAAATAGTTATAAATTTGCATCGAAAAGGAAATAAACAACAAGGAGTGAAACATATACTTATTGTTCGTGCGGTTAGCTCAGCCTTTGTGGCGTTGGCATTGGCGGTGTTCAAGCCTTTCGGTCTTGAAGCGTGGCAGGCAACGGCCTACGTGCACCTGCTGATTATTTTTTTGTTGGGATTAACTGTGTGTATGCTGACTGATTTGGTGATGAAATATATTGTCAGGATGCCTCGGGCCACCGACAGGGGTATCAACTATGTCATACGGCGCAACCTGTGGTTTCAATTCATCAATACGCCGCTTGTGGCACTGATGATATGCCTTTACCGCCACTTTGTGCTGAGCCACCATGAGGGGCTGCAAGTGGCTTCCAACATTCTTTCGTGGAGCAATTTCTTGGAAACGCTTGTCATCATTGCGTTCTGCTCATTCGCTATTGGCTTGTACTGGCGTTTCAAGTTTCGCAGCAAGTATCTTGCAGCTGAGCTGGAAGAAACACGGCTGATGAACGAACAGTTGAGAAAAGGAGAGAGGAGAGAGGAGAGAGGAAATTTACAATTTACAATTTCTCATTTGTCCAATAACCAACACCTAACACCCAACCCCCAACACCCAAACGAGCCTTCTGCATTAACGGGGATTCCGCAGCAAACGTTCAACGACACGTCAATACCCCTGTCTGTCACTCTTACGGGCACAACCAGTGAGTCGATTAGCATTCAGGTAAAAAACCTTTTATATATAGAGTCTGTCGGAAACTATGTGAAAGTAATTCATTTGCAAGACGAACAGCCACACTCAGATATGTTGCGCGCCACCACCAAGCAGATGGAAGACCAGCTGAGCGGCTTCCCTACCATTGTACGCTGCCATCGCGCCTTCCTTGTCAACCTGCAGCAGGTGGAACACGTTGTTTCACGTTCGGGCACCATGCAACTCCATATAAGACATTGCAATGAGTCGCTTCCCGTGTCGCGCAGCAATATGCAGCAAGTCAAAGACGCCATCAAGGCTCTGTGACTATTTGAGAAAGGAGAAGAGGAGAGAGGGAATTTACAATTTGACAATTTACAATTTACAATTTACAATTTCAAGTACCCAACATCCAACATCCATCACCCAAACGACTAAACGACCAATAACCCAACATCCAAATAAATATGCAGCGTTATTTTGTTTTTTTCAGTTACGACGGTTCGCGCTACCATGGCTGGCAGGTGCAACCCAACGGCAATTCTGTGCAGGCGGAGCTTGAGCGTGCCCTTTCAACGCTGTTGCGCGAGGACGTGCAGGTGGTCGGTGCTGGGCGCACGGATGCGGGCGTGCATGCGCGCATGATGGCGGCTCATTGGGACACAGAGGCAGCAGTTGATTGTCAGCAGTTGGCCTACAGGTTGAACCGCCTGCTGCCGCGCGACATTGCGGTAAGTCGTGTGGTGGCCGTGGCACAGGATATGCACGCACGGTTCAGTGCCACCTCGCGCACGTATCATTATTATATACACACACGCAAGAATCCATTTGTGTGCAACACTTCGTGCCAGATGCACTATGACCTGGACTTTGAACTGATGAATGAGGCGGGGCGCATTCTTTGTACCTACGATGACTTCGGCGCTTTCTGCAAGGCTCATACTGACGTGAAGACGACGCTCTGCCGTGTGAGCGAGGCGCGTTGGATTCAGCAGTCACCCACGCAGTGGTGTTTCCGCATCACGGCTAACCGTTTTCTGCGCAACATGGTGCGCGCCGTTGTGGGCACATTGGTGGAGGTCGGTCGTCATCGCATGAGCCTAGATGAGTTCCGCGCTGTAGTGGAGGGCAAAAACCGCATGGCGGCAGGGGAGAGTATGCCAGCCCATGCGCTTTTTCTCGAAGAGGTGAGATATGAGTTGGGTGTTGGGTGTTAGGTGTTAAGAGTTGACCAGGCTGTCAAAAAAACGGTGTTTTATTTTGCAATTTGGCAGAATTGCATTAATTTTGCAGCAGAAAAGAAATATTCTTATGGCACGAAATATCTTCAAGGGTTTAGGAATAGCCCTGATAACCCCTTTCACGTCGGATGGCGCAGTAGATTTTGTTGCATTGAAGCGGCTGATAGAATACCAGCTGATGAACGGTGCCGACTTCCTTTGCATTTTGGCTACCACCGGCGAGACCCCTTGTCTTACTACCGACGAGAAGCGTCGCATCAAAGAATTTGTTGTTGAGTTGGTGAATGGTCGCATCCCCATCGTGATGGGATGTGGCGGCAACAATACAGCTGCGGTGGTTGAGGAACTTCAATCTACTGATTTCAAGGGTGTTGACGGTGTCTTAAGCGTATGCCCGTTCTACAACAAACCCTCTCAGGAAGGACTTTACCAGCATTTCAAACGTATTGCTGAAGCCAGCCCAAGGCCAGTAATCCTTTACAATGTTCCTGGTCGTACTGGCATCAACATGAGTGCTGAGACCACCGTACGCCTTGCCAACGACTGCGAGAACATTGTGGCCATCAAGGAAGCGAGTGGTAATCTGGAGCAGGTGGATGAAATCATCAAGCACAAACCCGAGCGTTTCGATGTTATCAGTGGCGACGATGCCATTACTTTCCAGATGATAGCAAGTGGCGGCGCAGGTGTGATTTCTGTCATCGGCAATGCCCTGCCCAAAGAGTTTTCGCGCATGATTAGGCTAGAGTTCCGCGGTGAGTATGCGGCAGCCTGCAAGATTCACCATAAGTTTACCGAACTATACAAACTGCTTTTTGTTGACGGCAACCCGGCCGGTGTGAAAGCTTTGCTCCACGAGATGGGTATGATTGAGAACGAGTTGCGTTTACCGCTCGTACCTACACGTGTCACTACTCTGCAGAAAATCAGTGCCATCCTGAGAGACCTGAGAATTTAATGCGTGAGTAAAGGAGAAAAGGAGTAAAGGAGAAAAGGAGAAAAGGAGTAAAGGAGTAAAGGAGAAAAGGAGCGGAAGAAATAAAGGAATAGCGCACATATTCCGATTGATAACCATAGATTAAAGCATCATATACCAGCATATATGGCAGAAGAGAGACGTGTGATTCACGAGATTACTCCGCTGATGGGAAAGGATGTTCTTTATATTGCCGACCGGCATAAGAAAGAATTCACCTATCCCATTCACAACCACGAGGTGTTTGAGCTCAATTTTGTTGAGCATGCCTCGGGTGTAAGGCGTGTTGTGGGCGATTCGAGCGAGGTGATTGGTGAATACGACCTGGTGCTCATTACAAGCCCTGAGCTTGAGCACGTATGGGAGCAACACGATTGCAAAAGCGAGGATATTCGTGAGATTACCGTTCAGTTTGATTTCCCATTGGGCGAAGACAGCCTGTTTGGCCGCAATCCGTTTTTCAGTATGCGCAAGATGCTGAACGAAGCCCGCAAGGGACTCTGTTTCCCGTTGTCTGCCATAATGAAAGTCTATGGAATGCTCGACACACTGAGCACCATCAAGGACGGTTTTTATGCTGTGCAGCAGTTTCTGAGCATTCTCTACGAACTGTCGCGTTGCAGTGGAGCACGCACGCTCGCCACCAGCAGCTACGCGAAAATCGCCGTTGAGGATGACAGTCGACGCATTCTGAAAGTGAAAAACTATATCAGCAAAAACTATATGGACGAGATGAGGCTGGCCACTCTGGCAAGCATTGCCGGTATGAGTCCCAGCGCGTTCAGCCGTTTCTTCAAGTTGCACACGGGCCGCAATCTTACCGACTATATTATTGACATGCGGTTGGGCTATGCCGCCCGCATGTTGGTTGATACAGCCCGCAGCATTTCTGAAATCAGTTTTGCCTGTGGATTCAACAACCTGAGCAATTTCAATCGGATATTCAAGCGCAAGAAAGGATGCTCGCCCAGCGAGTTCCGTGAGAATTACCATAAAACACGCATCATAGTGTAAACCAATAAACAATAAACAATAACCAATAACCCTAAACCAAAATCATTATGAAAGAACTGAAAGGAACAAAAACCGAGAAAAACCTGCAGGAGGCTTTTGCCGGTGAGTCAATGGCCCGGAACAAGTATTCTTATTGGGCATCTAAAGCCAAGAAAGACGGCTTTGTGCAGATTGCTGCCATTTTTGAAGAGACTGCCGCCAACGAGAAAGAACATGCCAAAATGTGGTTCAAACTGCTCAACGGTGGTATTGACAGCACCGAGAAGAACCTGGAGGCTGCTGCCGATGGTGAGAATTTTGAGTGGACAGATATGTACGACCGCATGGCCCGCGAGGCCGACGAGGAAGGATTCCCCGAGATTGCTGAGAAGTTCCGCGGCGTGGCTGCCATCGAGAAACACCATGAGGAGCGCTATCGCAAGTTGCTGAAAAACGTGCAGGACAAGTGCGTATTCTCTAAGGAGGGCGACGTTATCTGGCAGTGTGCCAACTGCGGCCATATTGTGGTGGGCAAGGATGCTCCTGAGATTTGCCCCGTGTGCGACCATCCGCAGGCCTTCTTCCAGATTAAGCCTGAGAACTATTAAGTAGAATCTATTTCAGAGATACGAGTTCAGAGTTATGATTACTTTTCTATTTGAGGGGTAATCATAACTCTGAACTCGTTTTTTTGTGTTGAGAACTAAGTGTTCTCGACGCTGATTTCGCCTGCTATGGAGCGGTTCATCCACATGCGTATGGTGGAAGGATTGTCATAGCGCGCCTGCAGATACATCAGTTTTGTGACGGCACTTTCCACCGTGCTGTCGTATCCGCTTATCACCCCTGCGTTTTTCAGATGATAGCCCGCGTCGTAGCGGCCCATCTCCACGCATCCGGCCACACATTGGCTGATGTTCACAATGACGACACCCCGCTCGTAAGCCTCTGTCAGCAGACGCATCACCCAAGGTTGCTGGGGCGCGTTGCCGCTGCCGTAACTGCGCATCACAATGCCGCGCAGCTCGGGCGCATCGAGCACGTGGCGCACCACGCTTTCCTGTATTCCTGGGAACAGAGAGAACACCACCACGTTGGCATCCATATTGATGTGCGGCACCATGGGCTTCGAGTAGTCGGGCTGCAGAATGTGGTGGTCGTGGTAGGTGAAATTCACACCGGCATCGCAGAGGTGCGGATAGTTGAACGACTCGAATGCGCTGAATCCTTCTGCGTTTTGTTTGGTACTGCGGTTGCCGCGCAGCAAGTTGCCGCTGAAATAGATGCACACCTCGGGCACCTTGGGGTGACCTTTTTCGTCGTATTGCGAGGCCAGTTCGAGGCTTGTGATGAGGTTTTCCTTGCCGTCGGTGCGCAGCTGTCCGATGGGCAGCTGGCTGCCCGTAAGGATTACGGGCTTTGTAAGATTCTCCAGCATAAACGACAGCGCCGAGGCCGTATAGGCCATGGTGTCTGTGCCGTGCAGAATGACAAAGCCGTCGTATTCGTCGTAGCGTTCGGCAATGATGCTCACCAGCTTTGCCCAAGCCATTGGATTCATGTCGCTGGAGTCGATGGGCGTACTGAACTGATAGACATCAATGGCTGTTTTGATGAAGGCCAGTTCATACACCTGTTCTCTGAGGTGGTTGAAGTCGAGCGGTTCGAGCGCGCCCGTCTGCGGATTGCGCCCCATGCCGATGGTTCCGCCCGTGTAGATAAGCAATACTTTGTTTTTCATAACTTATATTATTGACGGGAGTTTGCGGTAGTTAACGGACAACAGCTCTGCTAATGTCCGTTAACTCCTAAAGCGGTCGCAGACCGCGATAACTTCCGTTAACTCCTGATAACTCCATGAATAAGGATAATCTTTACGACATCGTTTGCGTAACTTTCGGTTACAAATATACGGCAAAATTCGTTCACCTCCAAAAAAAAACTTATCTTTGTATGCTAAATTTATGCAGATTCACTGGGGTGTCGCACCCCCGTACCATCGAGATAACTAAAAATACATAGAACACTTAAAAACTTGATTCAACAATGAAACAGTTCATGGACGAAAACTTCCTGCTCGAAACCAAGACCGCGCAGGACCTGTATCACAACCATGCGGCCAAGATGCCCATCATCGACTACCACTGCCATCTGATTCCCGAAATGGTGGCCAACGACCACAAGTTCAAGAGCATCACCGAAGTGTGGCTGGGCGGCGACCACTACAAATGGCGCGCCATGCGCACCAACGGCGTCGATGAGCGCTATTGCACCGGCAAGGACACCTCTGACTGGGAGAAGTTTGAGAAATGGGCCGAGACCGTGCCCTACACCTTCCGCAACCCGCTCTACCACTGGACACACTTAGAGCTGAAAACTGCCTTTGGCATCAACAAACTGCTCAGTCCCAAGACTGCCCGCGAGATTTTCGACGAGTGCAACGAGAAACTGCAGCAGCCCGGCTATACTGCCCGCGGATTCATGCGCCGCTACAACGTTGAGACCGTCTGCACCACCGATGACCCCGTAGATGACCTGCGTTTCCACAAGGCTTACGCTGAAGAAATTGTAAATAGTAAATCGTCAAATTGTCAATATCCCAAGATGATTCCCGCCTGGCGCCCCGACAAGGCCATGAACATTGAGAAACCCGACTTCTCCGACTATGTTCAGCGTCTCAGCGAGGTGAGCGGCATCAGCATCACCACCTTCAAGGATATGGTGGATGCCCTGCAGCGTCGCCACGATTTCTTCCACGAGCAGGGATGCCGCCTATCCGACCACGGCATTGAGGAGTTCTACGACGAGGAATACACCGACTCGCAGATTGAGACCATTTTCAGCAAAGCCATGCGAGGCATGCAGCTCTCAGAGTTTGAGACCCGCCAATACAAAAACTGCTTCCTCACCGTCATGGCACAGATGGACGCCGCCAGCGACTGGACACAACAGTTCCACTACGGAGCTATCCGCGACAACAACACGCTGATGTACAACCAGCTCGGTCCCGATACCGGTTTCGACAGCATCGGCGAGTTCACCACCGCAAAGGCCATGAGCCGTTTCCTCAACAACCTCAACAGCACCGGACAGCTCACGCGCACCATCATCTATACCCTCAACCCCTGCGCCAATGAAGTCATCGCCACCATGCTCGGCAACTTCCAGGACGGCTCGTGCCCCGGCAAGATTCAGTTTGGCTCGGGCTGGTGGTTCAACGACCAGTTAGACGGTATGACACGGCAGATGAATGCCCTCTCTGTACTTGGCCTGCTCAGCCGTTTCGTGGGCATGCTCACCGACTCGCGCTCGTTCCTCAGCTATCCCCGCCACGAATACTTCCGCCGCCTGCTCTGCAACCTGCTCGGCAACGACGTGGAGCGTGGCCTGCTGCCCAACGATCTTGAAAGTCTCTACCGCATGGTTGAGGACATTTCCTACAACAACGCAAAGAACTATTTCAAGTTTGACAAATAATCCACCTAAACCTAAGCGCCGCAAATACAAAGTGCGGCGCTTGTTTTCTAACGTTAGGCTTTACGCATGAATTTTCTAGAGAATTTCACCGTAAAGCCTCACTTTGTTATTACCGTGCTTAGTTTTGCTTTCATAAAGCTATAAGTTAGCGCGCCAAAACCAAGCACAGCGTGATTACAGCGAAATGTTAAAACCGAAAAAAGTGTGCACAATATGTTCACAAAACCGTGTGAACATATTGTG
Organism: Prevotella sp.; assembly: GCA_017619445.1. Taxonomy (GTDB): domain Bacteria; phylum Bacteroidota; class Bacteroidia; order Bacteroidales; family Bacteroidaceae; genus Prevotella. The sequence goes on along the minus strand of JAFZSI010000010.1, from coordinate 103,315 downwards.
CACAGAATTATCCCGCCCTCTGGGGAACAGGGAATTTTAATAGAACAACATGGACAGCAGATAGGCCACCACGGTTGAGGTGAACACGCAGATGAGGCCCGGCATCATGAACGAGTGGTTCAGCAGGTATTTGCCTATCACCGTAGTGCCTGAGCGGTCGAAGTTCACTGTTGCGATGTCGCTGGGGTAGTTGGGGATGAAGAAGTAGCCATAGACGCTGGGCAGCACACCGAGCAGCACCGGTCCGGCAATGCCGAGCTTGTAGGCCAGCGGAAGCATGGCCACAACCACGGCTCCCTGCGAATTGATGAGCACAGAGACAAGGAAGAACACCAATGCGATGCTCCACGGGTAGTCGCGCACAACTCCTTCGAGCATTACCTGCATTTCGCCCAGATAGTTGGAGAAATAGGTGTCGGCAAGCCATGCGATGCCGTAGATAGCAACGACGGCCACCATTCCTGACTGCCACACAGGACCTGCGACGGCTTTCTTGGGAGCAGCCTTACAGAAGATAATCATCAGCGCGGCAGCACTTATCATCACAATCTGGATAACCAGGTTCATGGCCAGGGGCTTCTTGAACATCTCTGTAACACCGGCCACCTCTAATTTGGCCTTCACCAGTTGGTCGGCGGTGACGGTGACGTCGGGCGTGATGCTCACATCGCTCGCACCCTTAACAGCGCGCAGCGTGTCGTAGGAGGGCAGCAGGTTCTGGAAGATGGCGAAGAAGACGATGATGGCCAGTGCGCCGAGGAAGATATAGACGGCGTTCTTTGCCGACTGCGGAATCTCAAGGTCCAGCGTGGTGGCATTGTTGCCGTAGATGTAGGCACGCTGCTGGGGGTCTTTCAGCTTGGCCTGGAACTTCGGGTCCTTGTCAAGGTCAAGTCCGCGCTTGTACGATGCCGTTGCTGCGGCCATCAGTCCGCACAGACAAGCCGGAATGCTAATCATAAGCACCTTGGGGATGGTGATGTCGAAGCCGTTGGCGTTAGAAATACTGACGAATGCCACCACAGCCGCTGCAATGGGCGAGCAGGTGATTCCCACCTGCGACGCGATGCTGGCCACACCGCAGGGACGCTCGGGACGAATGCCCTTTTTTAGCGCAATGTCGCAGATGATGGGCATCAGCGTATAAACCACGTGGCCTGTTCCCACGAGTACGGTGAGGAAGAATGTGCAGAGGGGAGCCAGGAAGGTGATGCGGTCGGGATGTTTGCGCAGCAGACGCTCCGCAATCTGAATGAGCCAGTCCATACCGCCCGAAGCCTGCATGATGCCGGCGCAGGTTACGGCTGCAATGATGATGTAGATGACATCAGTAGGAGGAGTACCGGGTTTCAGTCCGAAACCGAAGACAAGAAGTGCAAGACCAATGCCTGAGATTGCACCAAGGGCAAGGCTGCCGTAACGCGAGCCAACCCACAACGCGCCCAACACAATGAGCAGCTGGATAATCATAAGTACCATAAGCGAAATTGTTATTAGATTGTTAAGTTATACTTTGCATAGGATAAGCTGCATCTCAGCATAAGAACAAGTTCTTCTGCATTCGATTTGCATTATCTTTACATAAGATAAGCTGCATCTCAGCATAAGAACAAGTTCTTCTGCATTCGATTTGCATTATCTTTCGTTTTTCAGAGCATCACGCTTCTTATCTTTGCAAAGATACAAAAAAACTTGAAAGTTGTTTTGATTTATGTCAAAAAAAATCGCCAACAGGTTCATTTTTATTCAAAAATGAGCAAACATAGCGGATTTTCGTATTAACTTTGCATAAAACAAAACGAAAGAACTCCGTTCAAGACACTTGAATTGGGACAAAATATAGTTAAGGTGAAAAGATTAGTATAAGGAAAATTTGAGAGAAGTATTTGATTTTAGTTGAAAAATGAAATGAAAACGGCGGCTGTAGTGACTACAGTCGCCGTTTTACTTGTATTCCGTTCCCTTGGGCCATTATTCCCGCGGCTCCAGTATAATCAGCATGACAATGCTCTCGGCACTGCCCTTAGTGATGGTGCATGGGGTGTCCTTGCTGATGGCGATGGGCTGCATCTCATAGTATGCGCCATTAGTGTTCACCGTTCCGCTGACGGTGGTCAGCTCACCGTTGATTCTCACGTCGCGGCCCGTTTTTGCAGAAGCGAGAACGAGGGTCATGTTGTAGTCCTTGTTCGGGGTGAAGGCGATGGAACCATTGCTGTTGAGCTTCACACCTTTTTTATAATAGGTTCCGTTGTAGGTGATTTTGCCGTCGCCATAGTCACCGCGCACGGTGAACATGGAGTGTGAGGGGGCTCCGTCGAACGAAGCGGTAATGGTGCCTTCGGGTTGGTCGCCTCCAGGCTCGTCACCTCCAGGCTCGTCGCCTCCGGGTTCTTCCTCGCCGAAGAATCCCACGAATTCCGACTCGTAATTGTCGAGCAGGGAGCCAAGAGTCGAGTCGTAGTTGGAGTCAATGTCGTCGTCGCCCACATTATCGCTGAAAGTATATTGGAAATCACCGTGGTTCATGCGGCCAGCACCATAGTAGCCCGTAACGATGGCAGGAACCTCGGCGGCCTCGTCGGGTGTGTAGCTGAACATGACGCTGCTATTGGTGTCGAAGTTGTTGTAGGTGGTTCCGCCTGCGCGGGTCTTCTCCGACGAAGGCACCTGCTCGTCGCGCGAGTCGGTCTCGTAGGCATCATAGCCGGTAGATGCCGGGTTGTTCTGCGTGTAGTAGCGGAAGTTCGTGGCCGTGCGGTCGAAGTAGTTGCCGTATGCCTTAATCATGCCTCCGTCCTCGCCGCTAAAGGTGCCGCTGCCCAGTGCGTCGGTGCCCTGGTTGGAGCTGAGGATGGGCTTCTTGGTCTTCAGGAAGTAGTTGTTCTCCACAAAGACGCTGGCACCGGTGCAGGCACCCACACCATACTTGGCCACGTTGTCGAAATAGTTGTTCCATACGTGCACGCTCATGGTGCGGACGCGCGGATGGCGCGAGTCGGCATGGTCAAACCAGTTGTGGTCGTAGCTGATGTAGTTGGGGCCGCTCTCGCTCTTCATGCCAAACATGTTGCTCTTGCCGGTGTCCCACTCGTGGCAGTAGCTCATGGTGACGTATTTCGAGTCGCTCTTCACGTCGATGGCTCCGTCGCCCTTGTCGTGGTCACCGCTGCCGTGCTTCCCGTAGAACATGTCCAAGTGGTGAATCCAGATGTTTGAGTTGTCGGTGTCGAGCGAGAGACCGTCGTCCATGCAGCGCATGATGGCAAAGTTGCGGAACTCAATGCTCTTGCTGTTGCGCACCAGGAAGCCGAATCCTTTGATGGTGGCATCCTCGCCGATGCCTTCAATGGTAATGTGGTGCTCCTGGTCGGGCTTGTTTCCTTTTACCTGAATACCTTCTTCCGAGCTGCTGAACTTATCTACGTCATCTGCATTCACGGTGCCGATGATGCGAATGGCCAGAGGATTGGTGGGATGTTGCTCGGGCTTCTTTTCGTATGCATCCAGAATGGCCTGAATGCCCGTGAATGTGCCTGTGCTCAGTTTGGCTGTGACGGTCTTTGCGTTTTTGCTGGTCACGTAAATCACCACCGCGTTGCTTTTCAGCGTGCCGTCGCTGTTGTAGGCGCCGGGCGAATAGTTGTTCTTGAAGGCAAAGCCCTGGCGCGAGTAGCTTCTCACACTCAGGTCGCTCACGGTGCTTGCATTCGAAGCATCTTCCGCGCCGTTGACCACGGGCACCACCTTGAGCTCGTAGTTGTCAGCAGCCACGAGTCCAACAACATCAGCACGGCCATAGGTGCCATAGTTGCGCACCATCTGTTGGTCTATTTGTGTCCAGCTGCTGTACTTTCCGCCTTTCACATAGACGTTGTAGCTCTGTGCACCCTGGAATGGCTTCCACTTAGCGTACAACGACTCCAACCAACCTTTTGATTCGGTGATTTCCACACCATTGTTGTTGATGGTTCCCTCGTTGCCCTGCTCGGAAGCATGGCTGAATGCGATGCTCTTTACCGAACCGTTGAACACATCCTGCGCGTCGGCCAGCGTGCTGACGGTCACCTTGTTGGTCTGCTCGTCGATGGCGATGTCGGCCAGCTCGTCGGTGTTGTAGTATTTCACGTCGTTCGAGTTCAGGGTCAGTATGGCCTGGTTCTGGTTGAGGTTCATGGCCACGTCGTTGTTCACCTGGTCTTCCTCGCCGCTCTCTCCGCCTTCACCTCCGCCCTGTGGGGCTTCTGAAACGCTGATGCTGAATACGTTCATCGAGCCTGCAGATGACGACAATGTCACGTCGCCATCCTGTGCCACGGTTCCCGTTCCGGTCTGTGTGGTGTTCTTGTCGGCGGCTGTGAATCCGGTAGCGCCCGTCAGGTTCTGCTGGTTGTCGAGCGTGGTGGCATTGTCGCCGGTAGAGGCACAACTCACGGTAACCTTCTGTCCTTTTTTCAGGCCGACGATGGTTACTGACACGTTCTTGCCTGCCAACTGCACCCGTTTGCCCACATCGATGCGCAATTTCTTCTCGGCAGCGCTGAACTTCAGCCCTTTGGTCATCTGCAGTTCGGTGCCGCCTGCCTTGAGCACGCCGTTGATGGCATTTTTGTTCTCGAAGCGGTTGCTCGACTCTGTGTAAGTCCAGTCGCTTGTAGCTGCTTTCAGAGCAGCCACGTCGCTGGCGTTCTCAACACTAAAGTCCCATGTCTGTTGTGCTTTCATGCCCACAACGGCAAGAAGCATGGCTGTTATAGCTATTAATTTCTTCATGGCTGAAATGGCGGTTTAGTTTTTGATGAGTTTCACGGTTTGCTTACCTTTCTTAATAATATAAGCACCTTTTTGCAGCGCGTCGAGCTGGTTGGCATTTGCGGTGGGGTAGGTAGCCACCAGTTTTCCCGTCATGTCGAACACCAGCACAGCCTGCTGGCTGTTGTCGCGGTTGAGTGTGCGAACGGCCGATGGCACGCTGAATTCTATTTTCACCGAAGCGAAGTCGTCTGACTGCTCACTGGAGCCGTCGGCAAAGTGGAGCACGATGTAGTCGCCTTCAAAGGTGATACGTGTCACGTTTTTCTCAACGGTAGCACCGTTGATGGTCACGGTCTGCGTGTTGTCGCCCCACACCGTTGTCGATGTGAGTGCTGCCAGGCAGAGGACCAAAAGCATTTTCTTTGTCATGTTTTTATAGGTTTGTATAGTTTTTTAGTTTCTATTTTTATCGTGCTGCAAATTTACTGTATTTTTTGCTATTATTGCCTGCTTTTCAACGCAAAAAAAACGCAAACGTTTACAATACAGGCATTTTTTCTACAGATGGCTTTTCTATCTTCACACTTTGTTTTCATCCCGTTTCTTGCCACAAATACAACTGCGCACTTTACGTTCAGATTTTCTAGAAAATTTCATCGTAAACCTACACTTTGCGTTCGTAAACCTACACTTTGCGTTCGTAAACCTACACTTTGCGTTCATAAACCTATGCTTTGCAACTGTAACTCGCTGTGCTGTGATGACATAAAGCTGCATTGCATTGAAAAAAACGCACATTTTTCCATGGATGCTCAATAAAAAGTCATCGATACAAGGTGAGTATGCCTATGGTTTTCCGTGCTGTTACCCTAAAAAGATGTTAAAGAAATGGAAAACGGTAAAAAACCGTTAAATAATTGGTTGGTTGCTTGATTTTTTAAGGCGTAAATATTATATTTGCATTGCAAATGAAAAACATATTTTATTATCATTTCAGGTATGGCGAAATATAATATTACTGAAAAAAAGGAAAAGGAGGCTGCTTATAGGGGTCTTGTAAATCCAACGCTCATGGACGAGCTGAAAGAGAAAATCCTTGACATTATTCTTATTCAGAAGAAATACAAGGACAAAGACTATTCTGCAAAACGCTTAGCTGAAGACCTGGGTACTAACACCCGTTACATCTCTGCCGTGGTGAATGTGAGGTTTCACATGAACTATACGATGCTCATTAACAAGTATCGCATTGAGGAGGCCATGACTTTGCTCACTGACCGCCGTTACAACGATTTGAACATGGAGGACATTAGTGCTATGGTGGGTTTCTCCAACCGCCAGTCGTTCTATGCGGCTTTCTACAGACTGAATGGCGTGACTCCCCGCGATTACAAGTTACAGCACATGATTCCTCAACCGGCCGACAAAAAGAAACCGGCAAAACGCGGCAGAAAACCGAAAGCCAAAAAGGAAGGAGAGAAGGAGTAAAGGAGAACAGGAGTAAAGTAGGGAAGGAGTTGGGGAGACAGAAGGAGTACGAATGAAGAATGATTAATGATTTTAAATACACCGACGAGCGCTTTGCCGATGTTCAGATGCTGCGCTATCGTCTGAATGGTTTTGAAAGCCTCAGTCTGAAACAGAAAAAGCTGGTTTATTGCCTGTCCGAAGCCACGCTATGGGGGCGCGACATCACCTTCGACCAGTTTGGCAAATACAACCTCCGCATCCGTAAGATGCTGGAGGTTGTATTCAGTTGTTATAAGGGGAACCGCGTTGAAAGCGAGTTCCTTGCGTTGGAAAACTATCTCAAACGTGTGTGGTTCTCCAATGGCATTTATCACCACTACGGTTGTGACAAGTTTGTACCCGCGTTCAGCGAGTCGTTTCTGCGCCGCGCCCTTCGTGATATCGATGCCTCGCTGCTGCCGCTCGGAGATCAAAGCGTTGAGACCATGTGCGACGAGCTGTTTCCCGTTATTTTCAACCCCGATGTGTTGCCCAAGCGTGTGAACAAGAACGACGGCGACGACCTTGTGCTGACCTCCGCGTGTAACTATTACGAGGGTGTCAGTCAGCAAGAAGTGGAGCAGTTTTATGCCGCGATGAAAAAAGATGCCGGCCCGTGTCCGCCGTCCTTCGGCCTGAACACCACGCTGCGCAAGCGCGACGGACAGTTGGAGGAAGTCAAATGGTGTGAGTCGGGACGCTATGGTAAAGCCATCCGACACATCGTTGAGTGGCTTGAAAAGGCCATCAGCTTTGCTGAGAACGAGCAACAAATTAAGGTTATCGAGCTTCTCATAAAATATTATCAAACAGGCGATTTGCGTCTGTTTGATGAATATTCTATCGAATGGCTTAAAGAACAAGAGGGTAGGGTTGATTTTATCAACGGTTTCATTGAGGTTTATGGCGATCCGTTGGGGCTGAAAGCATCGTGGGAAGGCCTTGTTGAATTCAAGGACCTCGAGGCCACGCGTCGCACGCAGACCATCAGCAACAACGCCCAATGGTTTGAGGACCATTCGCCCGTTGACCCGCGCTTCCGCAAGAAAACGGTGAAGGGAGTGACCGCCAACGTGATTTGTGCGGCCATGCTCGGCGGCGATGAATATCCAGCCTCGGCCATCGGCATCAACCTTCCCAATGCCGACTGGATTCGCGCCCGTTATGGCAGTAAGAGCGTTACCATCGGCAATCTGACTGAGGCCTACAACAAGGCTGCTCACGGCAGCGGCTTCCGCGAGGAGTTTGTTGATGACCCCGAGACGCTGGCGATGATAGAGAAGTACGGCGACGTGTGCGACGACCTGCATACCGACCTGCACGAGTGTCTTGGTCACGGCAGCGGCCAGCTGTTGCCCGGTGTGGATGCTGATGCGCTGAAAGCCTACGGCAACACCATCGAGGAAGCCCGTGCCGACCTGTTCGGGCTGTATTACATTGCGGATGCGAAACTCATTGAATTGGGATTGTTGCCCGACAGCGAAGCCTATAAAGCGCAGTACTACTCTTATATTCTGAACGGCCTGCTGACCCAGCTCACACGCATCAAACCCGGTCACCAGATTGAGGAGGCCCACATGCGCAACCGTGCGTTGATTGCCAGCTGGTGTCTTGCCAACGGCATGGCCATTGAATGCTACAGCCGCGATGGAAAAACCTTTGTACGCATAACCGACTATGCCCAGCTGCGCAGTTTGTTTGCAAGGTTGTTGGCCGAAGTGCAGCGAATCAAAAGCGAAGGCGATTTTTCTGCGGCACGCGAGTTGGTGGAGAAATATGGTGTGAGCGTTGAGCCTGCATTGCACGAGGAAATACTCCGTCGCTATGAGCTGCTGCATCTGGCACCTTACAAGGGATTCATCAATCCTGTGATGAAGCCTATACGAAACGGTGAGGGCGAAGTGACAGACATAGAACTCGACTACACGGAGGGCTATGCGGAACAGATGATGCGCTACAGCCGCGACTATGGTGCACTATGAAGAAAGTTTGAATGACGCGAAAGACTAAATAACAATGGACACACAGGAAAAACTAAAAACAATAAAACGTTCGTTCCGGCTGCGGATGAACGGAGTCGTGGCGCAGTCGATGCGCAACAAAGGCCTTGATTATCACATTAACTGGGGGTTGTCGATAGCTGATATTAAGGAACTTGCATCGGAATATGGTAAGGACTACTCGTTAGCAATAGAACTCTGGAAGGAAAACATCCGCGAGTGCAAAATCATGGCCACAATCATCATGCCGCCAGAGGATATGCTGCCCGAGATTGTTGACCTGTGGATGGAACAAACCCATTCATTGGAACTGGCAGAACAATCGGTTTTCAATCTTTATCAGTATTTGGATTTCGCCCCGTTGCTGGCCTACCAATGGATGGCGGCAACCGACGACTTGTATCAGGTAGCAGGTTTTCATCTGCTCTCGCGGTTGCTGAGTCAGGGTAAGGAACCCGACGAGCGTGGCATCAGCGAGTTTATTGACCAGGCTGTCGTGGCGTTGCAGGGCGGCAGTTTGCCGGTGCGCCATGCGGCCTTGAGTTGCCTGCGGCGTTTTGCCGATTTGAGCGACGGCCACCAGCGTTTGGCTGAGGGAGCATTGAAAAGGGCTAAACTGGACTTTTTTTAGCATATAGGTGAAATTTAGTTTTTTTTACGAGAATAATTCGGGAAATGTCGGCAAATAATTGTACTTTTGTGCGACAATTAGAGAGAGTAGCCCGATGAAAGAGAATGTGAAGACGAACGTGGAGCAGATTCTCGCTTCCTATTTGGAAGCTAACAACCTGCGCAAGACCCCCGAGCGCTCTGCCATTCTTGATGCCGCATATAGCTTCAATGGCCATTTCTCCCTTGAACAACTTGACGAGTACCTGCTGAAGAAAAATTTCCGTGTCAGTCGCGCCACTCTCTATAACACCATGCGGCTGTTCATGACGTTGAGGTTGGTGGTTAGGCATCGCCTCAACAAAGGCACCGTCTATGAGGCTTGCTTTGCCTCGGGCAGTCGTTGCTGGCAGATATGCACCATGTGCGGCAAGACCACCATCGTGCGCTCGCCCGAAATAAGCGAAGCATTGGAGAAAACGCACCTGCGGCGTTTTCACAAGGACGTGTTCAGCATGTATATTTATGGCATTTGCAGCACATGCCTCGCCCGGCAGACGCGAACAAAAAGAAAGAGAGAGGAAGAGAAAGAGCGGGAACTTGAGGAGAAGAGAAAACAAGTAGAGAAGAAAGGGAAGGTGAAGGAAAAACAAAGAAAAGCGGGGAAGGGGCTGGGGAGAGAAGGAAGTACGAAGTAGAAATCAATAACAACAAAAATACATTTTCAATTATTCAGAACAGAATGAATACAGGTAAAGTTGATGTCCTGCTCGGTTTGCAGTGGGGCGACGAAGGTAAAGGAAAGGTTGTAGATGTGCTGACACCCGGCTACGATGTGATTGCCCGCTTTCAGGGTGGCCCCAATGCTGGTCACACACTTGAGTTTGAAGGTCAGAAATATGTGCTGCGCAGCATTCCCTCGGGCATTTTCCAGGGTGGCAAGGTGAATATCATCGGCAATGGTGTGGTGTTAGCACCCGATTTGTTCATGGATGAGGCCAAAGATTTGGAACGAAGCGGCCACGAACTGAGAAACCGTCTGCACATTTCGCGCAAGGCTCACCTCATTATGCCTACCCACCGTCTGCTCGACGCTGCCTACGAGGCCGCCAAAGGCAAAAGCAAGGTGGGCACCACCGGTAAAGGCATTGGCCCCACCTACACAGACAAAGTGTCGCGCACAGGACTGCGTGTGGGCGATATTTTTGAGAACTTTCAGGAAAAATATGCTGCCCACAAGGCCCGCCACGAGGCCATCCTGCAGTCGCTCAACTACACCGATTACGACATTACCGAGGTAGAGCGCAAATGGATGGAAGGCATTGAGTATATGAAGCAGTTCCAAATTGTGGATTCTGAACATGAGATAAACAACATTCTGCGTAGCGGAAAGAGCGTGCTCTGCGAGGGTGCCCAGGGCACCATGCTCGACATCGACTTTGGCAGCTATCCCTTTGTCACTTCGTCGAACACCATTTGCGCTGGAGCATGCACAGGCCTTGGAATCGGTCCCAACAAGATTGGCGAGGTGTATGGCATTATGAAAGCCTACTGCACACGCGTAGGAGCCGGACCCTTCCCAACGGAACTGTTTGATGAGACGGGAAAGCGCATTCGCGACCTCGGCCACGAGTACGGAGCTGTTACAGGACGCGAGCGCCGCTGCGGATGGATTGACCTTGTGGCCCTTCGCTATGCTATCATGGTGAATGGAGTTACCCAGCTCATCATGATGAAAAGCGATGTGCTCGACGACTTCGAAACCATCAAGGCATGTGTAGCATATAAGCAGAACGGTCAGCAGATAGACTATTTCCCTTACAACATTGAGGAGGGCATCGAGCCTGTCTATGTGGAAATGCCGGGATGGAAGACCGATATGACCAGCTTCACCAGCGAGGAGCAGTTCCCCGAAGCATTCAGCAACTACATCCGCTTCTTGGAGCAGCAGCTCGAGACACCCATCAAGATTATCAGCATCGGTCCCGACCGTGCGCAGACCATTATCAGAAAATAAAAGGCAATCATGGCACAGAAACCAAGCATACCCAAAGGCACACGCGACTTTTCGCCCATAGAAATGGCTAAGCGCAACTATATCTTTGACACCATCAAGGAAGTGTATGCGCTCTATGGCTTCCAGCAGATAGAGACACCGGCCATGGAGACGTTGCAGACTCTGATGGGGAAATACGGCGAAGAGGGCGACAAACTGTTGTTCAAAGTACTCAACAGCGGCGATTTCCTCAACAAAGTGAGCGACGAAGAACTGCAAGAGCGCAACGCCCTGCATTTGGCAGCCCGATTGTGTGAAAAAGGACTGCGCTACGACCTCACCGTGCCTTTCGCACGCTATGTGGTCATGCATCGCGAGGAGTTGCAGCTGCCCTTCAAACGCTATCAGATGCAGCCCGTGTGGCGTGCAGACCGTCCGCAGAAAGGCCGCTATCGCGAGTTCTGGCAATTCGACGGTGACGTGGTGGGCAGCGACTCTCTGCTAAACGAAGTGGAGCTGATGCAGATTGTTGATACGGTGTTCACACGGTTTGGTGTGCGCGTGCAGATAAAAATCAACAATCGCAAGATTCTTACGGGTATTGCCGAAGCCATCGGCGCAGCCGACAAGATTGTTGATATAACCGTGGCCATCGATAAACTCGACAAAATAGGTCTTGACAACGTCAACAATGAGTTGCGTGCCGACGGGCTAACCGACGAGCAGATAGAGAAACTGCAACCCATCATCATGCTCGAAGGCACTAACGAGCAGAAACTCGACACCATCGCACAGGTGTTACAAGCCTCAGAAGTCGGGCTGAAAGGCGTAGAGGAGACCAGTTTCATTCTTAACACCCTCAAGCCCTTAGCACTCAACAACGAAGTGCAGCTCGACCTGACTCTGGCTCGCGGACTGAACTATTACACAGGTGCCATTTTCGAAGTGAAAGCACTCGACGTGCAGATTGGAAGCATCACCGGTGGAGGACGTTACGACAACCTGACTGGTATCTTTGGAATGCCGGGCATTAGCGGTGTGGGTATCTCGTTTGGTGTTGACCGCATCTTCGACGTGCTCAACGCACTCGACGCTTATCCTGCCGACGCACAAAGCACAACAAGACTGCTGTTCATCAATTTCGGAGAAAAAGAGGCAGCCTATTGTCTGCCTGTTGTGGCAAAGGCCCGTCAGGCTGGTATCCGCACCGAGATTTATCCCGACGCTTCAAAGATGAAAAAGCAGATGAGCTATGCCAATGCCAAGCACGTGCCCTTCGTGGCATTAGCAGGTGACAACGAGATGGCTGCCAATAAACTGACGCTCAAGGACATGACAACCGGTGAGCAGCAACTTCTCACTCCCGACGAACTGATTGAATGCATTTTGCATCATAAGTGATAACCATTAACCTAAAAAAACAAAGACATTATGAAGAAAAAATTCATTTGTGCCGTTTGTGGATATATCTATGAAGGCACCGAGGCACCCGAAAAGTGCCCCATCTGTAAGGCTCCGGCCAGCAAGTTCAGCGAACTGGTTGAAGACGGTGAAACCACCTATGCCACCGTTCACCGCATTGGCGACGGCAAGCCCGAGGGTGTGAGCGAAGAAATGATTCAGGACCTGCGCGACCACTTCAACGGTGAGTGCAGCGAGGTGGGCATGTATCTTGCCATGGCCCGTCAGGCCGACCGCGAGGGATATCCTGAGATTGCAGAGGCCTTCAAGCGCTATGCATTCGAGGAGGCCGACCATGCCAGCCGCTTTGCCGAGCTCTTGGGCGAGTGCGTTTGGGACACCAAGACCAATCTTGAGAAGCGCGCCGCAGCGGAGGCTGGTGCCTGCGAGGACAAGTTCCGCATTGCTAAGAACGCCAAGGCTGCAGGATTCGATGCTATCCACGACACTGTACACGAGATGGCAAAGGATGAGGCTCGTCACGGCGCAGGCTTTGCCGGACTGCTGAAACGTTATTTCGGATAAAAAACTACACGGATTTCACAGATAGCACAGAGAACAAACTTGAAACGTGTTCTTAAACGCCTGTGAAATATCCGACTTCATTCCACACTTATTACACAGAAAACACAGAGAAGAATCCGTGTGTTCTGTGTAATCTGTGTGAGAAAGACATGTGCAACATAAAACTCATAATTCTTAAACCAATGAAATCGAGAACAGCAAACTGGTTTATAACCAAAGTGAAGTATGACAAAACCATGGAAGATGGCCTGCAAAAGCCCATCGTTGAAACCTATGTGGTTGACGCACTCAGTTTTACGGAGGCAGAGCAACGCATCACCGAGGAAATGTCTTCCTATATCAGTGGCGAATTTGAGGTGAAAGACATCAAGAAAGCCACATTCAAGGAAGTTTTCTTCAGCGAAGACACCTCAGCCGACCGATGGTTCAAAGCCAAACTGCAGTTCATCACTTTTGATGAGAAAACCGAGAAGGAGAAACGCTCCAACGTCTATTATTTGGTGCAGGCCTCCACATTCCAAGGTGCAGTTAAGAACATCGTCGAGGTGATGAGTGGCACGCTTATTGACTATGTCATTGCTTCAGTTGCCGAAACCCCGATAATTGACGTGCTGACTCGATGAGACGAGTTGTTGAACGACAGTGAAAAATTGAGATTTAAGAATTGAGACGAGTTGTTGAACGACAGTGAAAAATTGAGATTTCAAATTGGAGTTTTTTGAGCTCTGTGAAAAAATATCAAAGGTGTACGACGTAAAACAGCATCTACAGGAAGTTCTTGCCACGCTGCCGCAGGGAGTCCGTTTGGTGGCCGTTAGCAAGTTTCACCCTTGCGAACAGATTCTTGAGGCCTACGCGTGCGGACAGCGCATCTTCGGCGAGAGTCACGAGCAGGAAATCAGGCAGAAGCACCAGCAGCTGCCTGCGGACATTGAGTGGCATTTCATTGGCCATTTGCAGACCAACAAGGTGAAGTACATCGTGCCCTACATCAGCACGATTCAGTCTGTCGATTCGCTCCGCCTGTTGCGAGAGATTGACAAGCAGGCTGCCCGTTGCGGTCGTTGCATCAATGTGCTGCTCGAACTCCACATCGCCGCCGAGGCCACCAAGTACGGTCTCACCACCGATGCCCTCCATCAGTTGCTCGATGATGGTGAGTGGCGGCAGATGGAGCACGTTCGCATTTGTGGACTGATGATGATGGCCAGCCTCACCGACGATCAGGAACAGATAGCCCGCGAGTTCCAACAGGCTGCGGACCTCTTCGACGAAGTCAAAGCCCGTTATTTTGCCGACGACGATACTTTCTGCGAGCGCAGCTGGGGCATGAGCGACGACTATCCCATCGCCCTTCGCCATGGCTCCACAATGGTGCGCATCGGCACCACCATTTTCGGTCCCCGCGTCTATTAATAGTCCGTCTTTTTTCCCTCCTGGCGGATTGTGAAATGTCCTGTAGTGATGGGCAATCTTTGATACATGTTGTCTAATAAAACATATATATCGTCGTGTCGTTCATTATGGCTTTCGTTAGGATAAACAGTAATACACATATAACAGCTGTCTGTATATGATGCTATGATTTCGTACCATTCTCCACGATGAACAATCCTATTGTTTGGAAGAGTGTCTTTTTCTAAGGATCTGGCCGAATTCCCATAAACTACAGTAGTATCATCGCGATAAACCAAAACCACATTGTCTGTCCAGACAGAATCTCTGCCCCCGTCAGATGAAAAACAATCCACCGAGAGAGTATAATTGAAATCTACCCTTCTTGGTACATTATATTCTTCGTTCTCATCATTATTACTACAACTGATGAATGATAATAGTAAGAGAAAATTGAAAAAGAAAAGATTGTATTTCATATTCTTTTAGTTATTATCTAATGCTTGTAATTGGTGTTAGGTGTTAGGTGTTGGGTGTTTGGGAGTTATATGGAGTTAGCGGGAGTTAGCGGACAAATGAAGAATTATCAATAGTCAATTGTCAATTTTCTCTCTCCTCTTTCCAAAGTCAACAATAACGTGATTACTTCTGTTTATGCAATTGTCAGCTTCTCATTTCTCTTTCTGTCTGATGGTGAATCTTTTATAGGCTTTGTTGTCAATTTCTTTAATTCGTACATACAATTCGTCATGTCGCTCTCCGTTTGAGTCATTTGGATGCACATAGACTCTTAAATAACCGCTGTCTTTGTAAGGAGTTTCTATTTCATACCATTTCCAATACCATCGTATGATGTTGCCTGGCAAAGTGTCTCTTTGAAGTTTTTTTCCTGAATTACCATAAATGACGGTGGTATCATCGCGCACGACAAATATCGCCTTTTCTGTCCAAATAGAATCAACCCCTCCTTTAGACGAAAACTCTAATTCTCGCGGAGTATAGTAATCAAAATGAAAACTGCCAGGGCCAATCTCGAATTGTTCCTCTTTATTGCAATTGGATAGTACCCCCAAACAGACAGATATGCATATTAGCCAAATCGGTTTTCTCATGATAGTTATCAATTTAATGATGTTATGAGTTATGAGTTAACGGGAGTTAGCGGACAAATGCTATTCTCTTTCCTCTTTCCTGGTGCTCCCTCTCTCCTTCCTGTCGGATGATGAGGTCACCATTATAAAATGGAGGCCATTTATAGAATTTTCCAACGTTCATAAATAAATGATCATGTCGTTCTGCGGATGAGTCATTCCGTAGAACAGTGACTCTCATGAAACAGCTGTCGGTATATGACACGTCTATATCATACCATGCACCGTGAAACCGCAGCTTGTTCCCTGAGAGAGTGTCTTTATTCAAACTCCTGAGAGAGTTTCCATATACAATAGTTGTATCGTCACGATAAATAAAGACAACGTTACCACTCCAAACAGAATCAATACCTCCCTTTGCAGAAAACACTAATTCAGAAGGTTTGTAATAGAAGTATTTAGGCCGCGGTTCTTCTATTGTCTCTTCGTTTTTACAACCGAATACTGCAATGATGATGAACACAAATGGAAATAATACATTTTTTCTCATGTTATACTTATAGATTCTATTAATATAACGAATGAGAACAGTATGAAAACTGCATGGATGCTGTTTTTTGTGATTTCTTAAACATATTGTTTTGGCTTTAACGGTTATTAATTGTAGTTGGATGGTTCCTGTTTCCATCGGCTAAACAGATATTTGTGCATAATGCAGCAAATATCAACAGAAGAAATGCTTTTTTCATTTGTTTACTTTTGCGCTAAATTAATGGTTATAAAATCGAATGCAAAAGTACTTGAAACAATCTGAACAGGGGCAATAAATGTCCTTAGAATAATTCACCAAGAATTCACCTGTTGTATCTTGTTGACAGTCAACAGGATTTGTCAGGAAACACGGTTGCGTTTTATCCGATTTTTGACAAATGCAGCTCTAATTTTTTTCCTGTCAATTCTTTTTGAAACAGCTTCCGTGATACTTCTTTACGCATTTTGGTAACGTATGAGGGTGACACGTTCAGCATGTGACTGATGGGTATAGGATTGATGTGAAGCCGTGTCAACAGACAAAGCCTATATTCGTTGGCATTCAACAGATGGCTGTTTGAAATCAGATAGTCGTAGAACTGCGGGAAATGGGTATGTACCATTTCCTTAACAGTCATAAAGTCTTGGTCTGTAAGTTGTTGGCCAGTGTCGGCCATCATAAGCAGTTTATTGTAATTTTCAGAAGCCTGTAAATGTTTCTCGGCAGTTTTTGTTCCCCGGTATTCTTTTCTCTGGTATTTTTCAATGACTGCTAATTGTTCGTCAATCAGGGCTTCTTTTTGTTCGATGAGCATTTGGTATTCATGCTCGTGTTTTTTCAGGAGGTTCACTTCTGTCCGGGTATTCTCCAAAATGGCAAGCGACTGCTGGTAGGCAGCTTTTTCTCTTTGCTTTTTCTTCCTTTCTTTATTGATAAACCAGCATCCTGATATGGCAACACAGATTAGGACAAAAAGCAGCAGATGCCAAATAGAGGCGTGCAATCTTGCTTCTTTTTCTTTTTGGACAGCCATTCTCTGGCTTCTGCTGTAATCATACATGGCCTTGGTTCTTGCAACCTCCTGTATTGCCATGGAAGCATTCACGGAATCGTTCAGCAGATATGCCCGCATGGAGTATTTCGTAGCAGAGTCTGGCATGTTCTTTGCCCTATAAACTTCTGCCAGCCCTTTTGAGCCAGCGTTTTGGTTGTTCAGGTCTTTGCCTGTGTGCAGTTCTTTTCGGAAATAGTATTCAGCTGAGTCTAATTTGTTTTGCATCAAAAAGAACTGGCCTTTGTTGTAGTAATAGATTTCTCTGCCTGTTGCAATGTTGTTGTTCTGGTCAAAGAATCCAGATTCCTGTTCATAGATTCTTATATACTCGGCAGCTTTTTCAAATTGTTTTTTCTTGCTCAGTTCTATGATTCCAATGCCCAGCACTCCTGCTCCAATGTTCCTAAATCCATATTGGTCAGACTGTTTCAGTAAGCTGTCGCACAGGGCAATGAGCGAGTCGCCCTGGCCAGTTCGTTCGAATGCTTTTGTTCGCTGAGCGGTATATAACAGGGTGTAGAGCGTGTCATTACAATGCTTGGCTGCCATGATGGCTTTTGTATTGTAATGAAGCATCTCAGGCATAAGATTCTGCTCATAAAAGGTTTCTGCCAGTTGCCCGTATGTTTTGCTTAATAGTCTGAAGTCGCAGTTTGTTTGTGTCGTGTCGGCACTCTGTATGGCATCATGGAACGATTCCGCAGCCTGTGGTGCCTGTCCCCGCGTGGCGTAGGCCCGACCTCTTAGGTAGTGGGCAGTCATCTGTTCGTTGGGTGTGCCATGGCTGTTGAAGTAGTTTGTTAGCCATGCGAGCGAGTCGCCGTCAGGGAGTGGCAGGTCACCTTTGTTGAGTGAGTCAAGCTCAACCAGTGCCTGTCGCATATTTTGCGGGCTGTTGCAGCCTGCGAGCAGAGCCAAAAGGATGATGATTACAGTATTCTTCATTTAGAATTCTACCAGCACGCGGGCGTTGATTTGCCGGCCTGTGAGATAGTTTGGAACGGCGTACTGCTGGTTGGTGACATCGGTTATCCAGTAGTACGAGTTCACGTTGTTGATGCCGAGCAGGTTCAGACAATCAAGTCCGAGCCATACTTTCAGCCCTTTCCGGGCCCCTGCGGGGATGTCGGGCTGATAGCCGTAGGCCAGATAGCTCATACCAATGTCAGCGCGTTTGTAGGCAGGTGCGCGGAAGCTCTGCATCTCGAGTTCGCGGTGTGGCGGTCCGAAAGGCAATCCGTCGGCGTATGCCAGTTTGAGCGACATTTTCCACCGCTCTGTGCCTGGGAAATAGTCAGTGAAGAACAGGTTGACACCTATTCGCTGGTCGGTGGGCAGTGGCATGGTTCGCCCGTTGAGCTTCATGCGGGTGTTCATCCACGACAGGCTAATCCACGAGTCGGTGCCCGGCACAAACTCACCATAGAGTTTGAGGTCGATACCTGCTGCGTGTCCGCTGGCGCTGTTCTCGCCATAATATACAATCTTCACGTTGTTCACGCTGTAGGGAATCAGGTTGCCTAAGGCTTTGAAATAGGCTTCCGCGGAGAATCTGTAGGGCCGCTCGTTGATGTGGAATCGGTAGTCCATGCCAGCGATGAAATGAATGGAGCGTTGGCTTTTGATTTTGTTGTTGAGCGTTGCGGTGGTCACGGCCCCTCCTGTAGATGTGTTGATGCCGCCGATGGTTGTGGTGTCGCGAAGTTCCTTGTAGAACGGAGCCTGGTAGTAGAGTCCTGCGGCAAGACGGAAGGTCATGTCGTGGTTGAACGAGGGCACGATGCCGAGGCTCACACGCGGGCTGACGATGGTTTCACGGTTGAAGTTCCAGTGTGCCAGTCTCACGCCGTAGTTCAGCGTGTAGAACGTTTGTTTGCTCTCCCCGTCGTCGTCTGCTGCAGCTCCGCTGCTGAACTTGTACGTGTCCTGCGCGTAAGCCTCAATGCGGTTGGCATTCAGCTTGTTGTGTGCGTTGAGCGAATAGATGAGATAGAGGTCGTTGCCGGTGTGGGGCACGGAGTAGCCCGCCGAGTCGCGCATCTCATACTCGCGGTTGTGCTCGGTGATTTGTTCCATGCGGTAGGTCAGTCCTGCCTCCATGGCGTGCTTGCGTGTCTTCTGGTTGAGCATCAGTTTGAAACTCTCCACATTGGCTTTGAGGTAGTTTCGCGCATGTTCCATGTAGGTTCCCACGCCCAGGTTCTCGCTTGTCTCGGTCTGCGTGAGCCAGTATTGGCCCTGAATGTCGTAGGTTTCCTTTTCCTTGGTGTTGAATGCCGATGCGATGAGCGAAATGCGGGTGTTCTCGGTGAAGTTGCGGGTAATGCTCAGCGTTCCGAAGAAGGTGCGGAACAGGTCGCGCTCCTCGCCATCGAAATACACGCGGAAGTCCTTCACGTTCTCCATCGTTCCGAACTTTGTCTCTCGGTCCTTGGGCTTGAAATTGTAGTGGTTGTCCGAGATGTTGCCGATGAAGTCGATAGTCCACCGTTTGTTGGGCTGATAACTGAAGTAGGTCTGATAGTCAAGGAACGTCGGGTCATACTCGCCCTTGGTCTGCATGGAGCCGAGCAGATAGCGGTTGGTCTTGTAGCGCAGTCCGTTGCTCCAGGTGAAGTGCTTGCCTTTCAGTCCAAGGTATGCGCTGGCGCCGAGCAGGCTTGCCGAGATGGTGCCCTCCACCTTGCGTGTAGGTCTGCGGTATTTGATGTCGAGTGCCGAGGCCATGCGGTCGCCGAAGCGGGCCTCAAATCCGCCTGTGGAGAAGCCTATGCTCTCCACCATGTCGGGATTGATGATGGAGAGGCCTTCCTGCTGGCCGCTGCGCACGAGGAACGGGCGATAGACCTCCACATTGTTGATATACACGCAGTTCTCGTCGAAACTGCCGCCTCGCACGTTGTATTGCGACGACATCTCGCTGTGGGTGCTCACGCCCGCCTGCTGCTGAATCAGTTCCTCCACGGCGTTTCCTGTGGCCGACGGGGTGGCCTTGATGTCCTTCACGTCAATGTCCTGCGTGGTGCTTGTCTGTCGTTTCTTCTCCGTCACGGTCACCTCGTTCAGCACATAGTCGTCGTCAAACAACTGTATCTGCAGGGTCTGCTTGCCGCGTGGGTTTCGCAGCACGCGCGTCTTTGTCTTGTAGCCAATCATCGAGAAGCTCACCGTCACGCTGTCGGCAGAGTGCAGTTCCATGCTGAACTCACCCTTCAGGTTGGTCATGGTCACCTTGCCCTGCTTCACGCAGCTAACCGTGGCCAGTTCCAGCGGGTTCATGTCAGAGTCCATCACCTTGCCCTGCAAGGTGAACGACTGCGCACGGCCGCTGACGGCTGCCACACACACGATGAAAAAAATCAGCAACAATCGTTTCATTAACTATAATAACGCAAGAAACGGGCTTTTATTGTAAGGGAAGGAGGGAAGGAGTAGAGTCATTTACAATTTGACAATTTGACAATTTACAATTTAAAAGGGAGAAAAGGAGTAAAGGAGTAAAGGAGAAAAGGAGTAAAGGAGTAAAGGAGGGAAGGAGTAAAGTCCATTCCTCATTTCTCATTCCTCATTTCTCATTTCTCATTCCTCATTCCTCATTCCTCATTTCTCATTTCCCATTCCTCATTCCCGATAAAACCACGACACGATTTTGTTCAGCCATCCAAAGGTGAAGTTGAACCAGCGGTAGGTGCCCACGGGCTTGCCCCCGAAGCTCAGGATGAACTCGCGCTGTGGGTTGCGGCGGTAGGGCAGTCCCACGTCCATGAAGTAGAAGTGGCGCATACCCTCAGCGTGTGCCTCCTTCATAGCGTTCCACACCGTGAGCGTCTCGGGGTGGAGCAGGGGATGGCTCTTGCGCCGCGATGCCAGGTACCACAAGTAAGCATTGCCGCCCGTGTAAACACAGGCACAGCTTCCGATGGCCTTGCCTTTGTACTGCGTGATATAAAGGCGGCAGTTGCTGCTCTTGTTCAGCTCGTAGAACTGCCGTTCGGGCGGCAGATAGCGCCGTATCTTCATCCTGAAAAACCTGCGCAGCATTTTGTAGAAGTCGCGGAAGTCGTCGTAGTGGGCCACTCGTTTCGTCACCACGCCTTGCTCATACGCGTGTTGTATGCGCTCCTTCATTTTCTCGTTCAGGCGGTCCTCGGGCGGCATGGAGTGCAGCGAGTTGTGAATCTCCATCCAATGAATGGGAAAGAATCCCTGACGGCGCAGATGGCGGTAGCCGAACATTTTGGTGCTCAGGTCGCTGAACTCAATATAGAAGCAAAGACGGCGGTGCAGCTTGCGGCTGATGGCCTGCAGCATCAGGCTGAACAGCTCCTCCCGAGACTCACCCTCGTCATACTCTCCCTCACCGTAGATGCGCCCTTGGGTGAACAGGTAAGGCGGAAGGAGCGAGCCACGCCGCCGAAGCACAGCCAACAGATGAGCCACCACGTGCCCCTCGCGCATCGCAACCACCATGTAGGGCGTCTGCCCGCGTGTCTGCTCCACAATCCTGAACAGCTCGGGACTGTGGAAGAAGTTGCGCTCCGACATTGTCGGCAGCTTGTCGCTGCGCGTGATAATCTCAATCTTTGTTGTCATGTTGCGAAGTTAGCACTTTTTTTTCGCATTCTGCAACATTATACATTTTTTAAGTTTCTGCAGCTCCATCCTACCTATTGCCGAATAAACGCGCCATGAACATGTAAACCACTGAAAAAGCGAGCACTTTCCGCAAACCCATGTCGGACTTGCGTCTGTCCAAAGCCCCTTTTACAGTTCTGAAAAGAAGCCAGCCTGTTGCAACCCTATGCTTTACGTTTAAATTTTCTAGAAAATTCATTCGTAAACCTGCACTTTGCAACAGCCGTCCTAAACATGGTTTTTGCAACCCTATGCTTTACGTTTAAATTCTCTAGAAAATTCATCCATAAACCTGCACTTTGTATTCCTGTCATTTCTCATCGCTTTCGCCAACTGGTACGCAGGTGTCTCACCTGCGGTAGTCTCACAGCCCTTTATAGAGGATAGAACTCATTTTTTTCGATAAAAACTTCGCGCTCGGCAAAGAAAACGAGTTTTGTTTGCACTCGCTTACTCAGTTTTTTGTATCTTTGCAACAGAATCGTAAAGAAAAAGAAAAATGACAGAATTTAAAGATTTGGTGCAGCTGCGCCGCAGCCACCGCAAGTTCACTGACGAGGAAATCAGCGCCGAGGATGTGCGGCTGATACTCCGTGCAGCCCTGATGTCGCCCACCTCGAAAAGCCAGCGTGCTTGGCAGTTTGTAGTTGTTGACGACAAAATGGACATCGAGAAACTGAGCGATGCCAAGGATTTAGGGGCACAGTTTCTGAAGAATGCGCCGCTGGTGGTGGTGGTGCTCGGCGACCCCATGCAGAACGACTGCTGGGTGGAGGACGGCTCAATAGCTGCCATCAGTATGCAGCTGCAGGCAGAGGACCTTGGGCTTGGCTCATGCTGGGCTCAGATGCGCGGGCGCGGACTGAGTGACGGAACGAGTGCCGACACGGTGATACGGGGCATTCTGGATATTCCTGAGAACTATTGCGTGCTCTGTGCCATCGGATTCGGACACAAGGCCGACGAGCGAAAGCCTCAGAACGAGGACCGACTGAAATGGGAGAACGTGCACGTGGGCAAATGGTAAGAGGACGATGAAGGTAGTTTTGATTGGCGCAGGCAACCTGGCCACCAGCCTCGGTCATGCTTTGGGCAAGGCGGGACACAGCGTGGCGCAAGTGTGGTCGCGTACCATGGAGTCAGCTTCTGTGCTGGCAGAAGCGTTGCAAGCCGAGCCGTTGACCGATGTCTCAGACATAGCCTGCGATGCAGACGTGTATGTTTTTGCGCTGAAAGACTCGGCGTTGGAAGCAGTCATACGACAGGTGTGTCCCTCGCGTCCTGAGGGTGTGTTCCTGCATACAGCAGGCAGCATGTCTATGGAGGTGTTCGAAGGCTGTGCGAGTCACTATGGCGTGTGCTATCCCATGCAAACCTTCTCAAAGTCGAGGGTGTTGGATTTCAGTGAGATACCCATTTTCATGGAAGCATCAGACGAGGTTTCGCGCACGTTGCTTTCTGAGCTGGCCGTGAGCATCAGCAGCAACACCCGCTGGCTTAGTTCAGCCGACCGCCGATACTTGCATCTGGCAGCCGTCTTTGCCTGCAACTTCCCGAATCATTGCTATGCGCTTGCGGAGGCTCTGCTTGCCGAGCATGACATTCCTTTCAGCGTGATGCTGCCCCTCATTGACGAGACGGCGAGGAAGGTGCACCAGTTGTCGCCCAGGGCTGCGCAGACGGGCCCTGCTGTGCGCTACGACGAGAATGTCATCAGCCGCCAAGCCCAACTGTTGGAGAACCATCCGGAATGGAAGGAGATTTACGAGAAGATGAGCAAAAACATTCATAAACTCAACTCATGATTAATTACGACCTAAAGAAAATACGCGCATTGATATTCGACGTTGACGGAGTGCTTAGCGCCGAGACCATACCCCTGCATCCCAACGGCGACCCCATGCGCACCGTGAACATCAAGGACGGCTACGCCCTGCAGCTGGCTGTGAAGAAAGGGCTGCATGTGGCCATCATCACAGGAGGCTATACAGAGAGCGTAAGGCTGCGTTACGAGCGTTTGGGACTGGCGGATGTGTATATGCGTTGCGCCGTGAAAATCAAGACCTACGAGGAGTTTCTGGCGAAGTACAACCTCACCGACGAGGAGGTGATTTACATGGGCGACGACATTCCCGACTACGAGATTATGCTGCGATGTGGCTGTCCGTGCTGTCCGGCTGACGCCTGCCCCGAGATTAAGGCCATTTCCGTCTATGTGAGTCAGCGCAACGGCGGCATGGGCTGTGTGCGCGACGTGATAGAACAGGTGATGCGTACGCAAGGAACGTGGCTCAGTGGCGCCGAGGCGTTCGGATGGTAAGTTCGGGGGTACGAAGGTGCGGAGGTACGTAGGTACGAGATATGCTCCTTTGTCCGCTAACTCCCGTTAACTTCCGATAACTTCCGATAACTCCTTTACTCCTTTTTTCGCTTTGCTCAAGGAACTTCTCCTTTACTTCTTTACACCTAAACGACTAAACGACAAATCTCAAACAGATGCACAGAATTGTTTTGGCGAGCAATTCGCCCCGAAGAAAAGAACTGTTGGCGGGTCTTGACATCCCGTTCAGCGTGCGTGTGCTCGATGGTATAGACGAATCCTATCCTCCGA
This sequence comes from Prevotella sp., assembly GCA_017619445.1. Classification (GTDB taxonomy): domain Bacteria; phylum Bacteroidota; class Bacteroidia; order Bacteroidales; family Bacteroidaceae; genus Prevotella. The sequence continues at coordinate 79,142 of JAFZSI010000010.1, read as the reverse complement.
TGCTCAGCCCGGTGGATATTCCGCAGTTTCTTGCAAAAAACAAGGCCGAGGCCTATAAGTCCACGATGGCAGACGATGAAGTGGTGATTACCGCCGATACCGTTGTGGTGCTCGACGAGGAGGTGCTTGGCAAGCCTGCCGACCGTGCCGATGCCGTGCACATGCTGAAGGAACTCAGCGGTAAGACCCATCAGGTGATTACGGGTGTGTGTCTGACCACCACCTCTACGCAACGTGTGTTTGGGGTTACCACTGAGGTTACTTTCAAGGCTTTTACCGACGAAGAAATCAATTACTATGTGGATACCTACAAGCCCATGGACAAGGCTGGTGCTTACGGCATTCAGGAATGGATTGGCTATGTGGGCGTGACGGCCCTCAACGGCAGCTACTTTAATGTGATGGGACTGCCCGTACAACGCATTTACGCCGAACTGCAGAAAATGGGGATTCTGTTTATAGAATTAGAGAAAAAACTCAAATAGATTTGGTTTTTTGCTCACTTAATCGTACCTTTGCAAGCGCTATTGTATGACTTTCAATAGCATAACAGTAGTTTTAATCTATATTTATCATTTTCCTTAGGAGTTTGTCTGTGAAGATGGGCTCCTTTTTCCTTTTAAACAATTGCCACCCTACAAATATCACTACTTATAGGGTGGTATCATCACAATGTGATTCTGTTAAAACAAAACTATATTACTAATATCTGAATAACTTACATCTTCTTTTGAAAAAATGGCGGGCTCTCCATGGCTTACTGAATGGGGAAAAGCCCGCCACAGTCTGTTTAGTTTGTGTGTTGCATGTTGTATATAGTAATCATCGACAATATCTCTAATGTTGAACCTCACATGTTTCTAATAACAAGATCGCTTTTTTAGTATGGATTTTTCTTCTTTATGCTTAGTCCGTTGTCTTTTTGTTGTTGCAAAGATAAGGCATAAAATAGAACCGTGCAAGCATACGGGTATAGAAAAAAAGTGCATTCTTCAAATGATGCACTCTTTTTCTTCAAAGCGGTTACAGGGTGATGACGAAGGGTTGTTGAAAGGTGTTGTTCAGCTGCGTTTTTTCTTGATGAATTCGCTGGGTCTCATGCCGTATTCGTCCATAAAATGCTTGGCGAAAAGCTTGGGATTGTTGAACCCCACCTGATAGGCCACCTGCGAAACCGGCAGCGATGGGTCGGCTTCCATTATCTGGCAGGCGCGTTTCATCCTGAGCGTACGGATAAACAGAATGGGCGTCTGACCCGTGATGAATTGCAGCTTACGGTTCAGACCCGTACGATGGATACCAATCAACGACGCCAGCTGGTCCACATTAAAGTCGGGCTCATGCATGTGCTCGCTCACCAGGCTGACGGCTTGCTGCAGCAGTTGCTCGTCGAGGGTGGTGATGGTCAGCTTTTCGGGCTCCACGACGGGCTGATTGTTGAATTTTTCGCGCGCGGCCTTTCGGCGTTGCATCCAGCTGTTGATGCGCAGGCGCAGAATCTCTATGTTAAACGGCTTGGTGATGTAGTCGTTAGCACCCATCTGCAGGCCTCTGAGCTGGTCTTCTTCCAAAGCTTTGGCCGTGAGTAGAATGACGGGAATGTGGCTGAGATTAACGTCTTGTTTGATGCGCCGTGTGAGTTCCAGTCCGTCGGTGCCGGGCATCATGATGTCGCTCACCACCACGTCGATGATGTTTTCTTCGTCGTTGAGCAGTCGTAGTGCTTCTTCGCCGCTGCTGGCCGCCAAGGTCTTGTAGTCGTTGGCCAGCGAAGTGACAAGGAAATTCAGCAGGTCGGCATTGTCGTCGGCCAACAAAACGGTCGGTTTTTCCTTTCTTATTTCGTTGGCTGGTTTTTCAACAGTTTCTTTTTCAATTGTTTGCTTGCCTGCTGCCGGTTCTTCAACAGTCGGTTCGACCTTTTCTTTTTCAATTGCCGGCAGTTCTTCTGTCGGCATTTCTGTTTTGTCAGCGTTCTGTGAAGTCTTGTTGATGGGAATGGTGATGGTGAACCGTGTTCCCCTTGGCGTGTTGTTTTCCACGCTTACCGAGCCGTCCATCAGTTCGGTATATTGTTTTACGATGCTCAGTCCAATGCCGCTGCTCTCGTGGCTTGTGTGCAGTTGCTTGGAGTAATAGTAGCGCTCAAAGATGTGTGGAAGGTCTTCTTTTGAGATGCCGTACCCCGTGTCGGCCACTTGTACCACAAGGTTGTCACCTTTGCCGTTCAGCATAGTTTTACAAATGATGTCTATATTGCCGCCATCGGGAGTGAATTTGAAGGCATTTGATACCAGGTTGTTGATTACCTTTGTGATTTTCTCCTTGTCTATGCCCATTATGAGCGGTTGTTCGGGCAGACTGATGTTCAGGGCGATGTCGCGTTGCAGGGTCATGGGAACGTAGGCCGTGGCAATGTCGCTGAGCATCTTGTTGATGTCGGTTTGTTCGATGTGCAGCGTGTCACCTGCAATTTCCATCCTTCGCACATCGAGAATCTGGTTGACCAGCTGCAACAGTCTGCTGGCATTGCGTTTGATGGTGCTGAGCATGAACAGCGTGTTGTCGGTTTGGGGTTGTGCGCTGAACCGCTGTATGAGTTCTTCTGCCGGAGCGAGGATGAGCGAGAGCGGAGTGCGAAGGTCATGGCTGACATTGGTGAAGAAGCGGTTTTTCATTTCGTTCAGCTTTTCTTCCTGTTGCTTCTGCTGTTCTATTTCACGAATCTCACGGCGGTAGCGTTGGCGGTTTCTTACAATCAGGAATACAGCAATGGCCATGGCGCCGAGCACGGCTGCGTAGAGCGCGTAACCCCAAGGCGAGCGCCAGAACGACTGCCTGATGTTGATGTGCATCATGTGGAACTCTTCGCTGGTGTCGTCGGCTGTAGGTGCCATTCGCAGGTAGAGGTCGTATTGTCCCGGCGGCAGGTTCGAGAATATGATGTTGTTGTTGTTGGTTGGTGTCCATTGGTCAGAGTGTCCCTTCAGCATGTAGTAGTACTGGTAGGCCATTTCGGGCATGAACCCTCTTGGTCGGCATTCTATGACGATGTTGTTCTCTTTGTGGCTCAGATTCAGTTCGCGGGTGTAGATGATGTCGCCTTCAATGCCGTTGCCGCAGCCTTTCTGCTTGTCTGAGTCTGTTTGTGGTGGCGCCTGCAGTTGCGAGTTGATGCGCAGCAGGGTGATGATGGGCGGCACATTGTTGCTTTGCGGCCTGTTGTCGGCAGTCAGTAGTTTCGGGTTGAAGCTAATGAATCCCCTGTCGGTCCCCGCCACCAGGTTGCCGTTGGGCAATGCGTAAAGTGCACGTTTGTTGTAGTTGAAGTCGTGGCGCACGTTGAACTGGTATCTGCTGTATGTGAACTGCTGGCCGTTGGTGCTGATTCTAACGAGTCCCTCGTCGGTGGTGCACCAGATGTTGTCGAATTTATCTGCACAGATGGAATGGACAATATATTTTTCCATCTCGTCGAGGGCATGTGTCTTGCCGGTTTTCGTCTCGTAGATGTAGAGAGGGGAGTGGTTCACGTTGCTCACAACCCACAGCCATCCCCGTTTGTCGGTCATTAGTTCGCGATGACCTTCCTTTATCTTTGCATCCTTGCCGAACTTGTCGGTGGAAATGAGTTTTGTGGCCAGCGTGGCAGCGTTTATTTCGTGAATGAAGTTGTTGGTGACGGCATACACCCGTCCGTTGCATTCTGTCAGGTCAAGCACCCAGGGGCTGTTGGTCTTCACGGTTTCCGTCTTGCCTGTCTGCGGGTCAATGGCCACGATGCCCTGTCCCAGCAGGGCTACGAACAGCTTGCCGCCGCGAATGGGCTGCACAATAGCGTAGGGTGAACTTCCCTCGCAATATACCCGTCCGTCGGCCGCAAAGAGTCCTTCGTTGTAGAGTCCAGTCCATAGATGGTTGTTGCTGTCGGTGAACAGGGCGCTTACCGTATGACCCCTGAAGCGGTTCTCCACGATAGGATAGTTGCCTGAGCTCTCAATCCTGAACATGCCGCCATCCTCAGAACCTGCCCAGAACGAACGCCCGTCGGCTGTTGCCGTGAAGCTGATGATGTCTTCGGGCTGATACTGGTTGGCTGCCGTGGCCAGTCGGTGGATGGCGTATTTTTCGCTCTGCAGCGTGCCGATGCTCAGGTTGCTTTTATTATACGTTACCACGATGGCTTGTCGCGGCTGGTCGTAGTAGAGCCGTTCAATGTGGTTGTTCAGCAGTCCGTCTGTGTTGGGCGGCGCCTGTTTCAGGTTGACGGGAGCCTGTAAGGCCGAAGGGCTGCTCTTGTCGAAGATGTAGAGTCCGTAGTTGCTGGTGGCAACATACACCTGTCCCGTTTGCGTGGCCACAATGTCCTTAACATGATGAACGCTGTTGAGCATGTCCCATTTCTTTGCTGCCGCGTCGAAGCGGAACAGTTTGTTGTCTGCGGCAATCCACAGATTTCGTTCCCAGTCGCGCACCATGGTGATGAATTGCGTTGTGAACGTTTGGGGAGTCTGGGCATTGTGCACCAACCGTTGGGTGCTGTCCGAAATATAGAAGATGTCGGTGGATGTGGCCACGATTATTTCCTCGTTATTGCTCTGCAGAGATAGAATATTCCAGCCGTTTGGCTTCACACCATTTATTTGAGGGAACGTGAATTTCCGGATTTCTTTGGTCTTGAAGTTGTAGCAGAAGATGGCCTTTCCATTGCTTGTCCACAGGCGGCCCTGTGCGTCGATGGTAGTCAGCTGCTCGTCACAATTTTCCAGTCCGATGGTTTTGAAGTAGGCTGCAATGTTGGTGATGGTGTGGTTTCGCCTTGCATCATAGACTATTAGGTGCTCTGTGTTGGTGGTCAGCCACAGGCGCCCCATGTTGTCCTGTCGGATATTGTGGATGATTTCGTTTAGTGCTTTGTGGCGCACGTAGCTGAAAGGCCTGCTGCTTTGCAGCTGTGCGAGTGTTGTGAGTCCGTTTGATGTGCCAGCCCACACAACGCCGTCTGCATCGCGGCAGATACAATACACCATGTGCCCGCGTGTGTCGATGTGCTCGAAATGCAGGTCTGTGGCGGCTTTTGCCGCAAGTGTATGAATAAACAAGATGCAGAATGCTAGTATTCGTCCCTTTTGTTTCATGGTCTAAAAAGAGTTGCTCAGAAGTTTAGTTTTTGTTCTTTGTGTGCAAAAATAGTAAAAATTTTTTTATCCTGCGAAATTGTTATCATAAAAATCTTCCCTTTCAGTCAAAAACATGCATTTACGCCCGTAACTCTATGCTTTACGCCCATAACTCTATGCTTTACGCCCATAACTCTATGCTTTATGCCCGTAACTCTGCACTCAAGAACCTTCCTTGCACCAAAAAATGTTAATAATTTGGTCGTAAAGAGATAAACCGCTACCTTTGTAGAATAAACGACAATTTTATTATCATCAATTAATTCAAGCCTTATGAAGAAGTTATTCTATTTATTCGCCTTGGCGATGCTGTTGTTGCCATGTTGCAGACGAGAAAATCTGGTAATCGACCTGCCGCGAAACATAGCCACGCCCGAAGTGGTGGCGGCTGTTGACTCGTTTGTCAATGCCACACAAACGCGCCCGGTGGCACCAGATTCCATCACCCTGCACAGCATCATGATTCTGAAGCACGGCGAGGTGGTGTTTGAGAAGTGGTTCAACGGACAGACTGCCGAAACGCCGCATCCTATGCATTCGGTCAGCAAAACATTCACCGCCACAGCCGTGGGACTGGCCATCGATGAAGGGAAACTCAACCTCACAGACCCCGTGGTGAAGTTCTTCCCCGACAAACTGCCCGCAGAGCAAAGTGAGAACCTCAAGGCCATGACCGTTCGTGACCTGCTTACTATGACCTGCGGACACGACGAGGAGCCCAAAAGCGCAAGACAAGACTCTGTAGATTGGGTGGAGGGATTCCTTTCTTGGCCTGTGGAGCACAAGCCAGGAGAGTATTATCTGTATAACTCCCTCGGCACATATATGCTCTCCGCCATAGTGCAGAAAGTGACAGGCGAAAAGCTCATCGACTATCTTGACACACGCCTCTTCCAGCCGTTGCACATCGCACGTCCGCAATGGGACGAGAGTCCGCAGGGCATCAACTGCGGAGGCTGGGGACTGATGCTGAAAACAGAGGATATGGCTAAGATGGGACAGCTGTTCCTGCAGAAAGGCCAATGGAACGGCAAGCAGATTGTGCCCGCCGAGTGGCTGAAGGAAATGTCGAGCTATCAAGTGCCTTCTGCCCCTTCCGGAACACGCTTTGAGGACCTCGAGAAGGCAGGACTCAACAAGGACAATAACGAGTGGGTGCAGGGCTACGGCTATCAGATGTGGATGTGTCGCCACAACGCATTCCGCGCCGACGGTTTCGCAGGACAATATATTATGGTGTTCCCCGACCGCGATGCCGTGCTGGTGCTGACAACATCCTCCTCGCTCTATCAGCCCTACATGGACCTCATCTGGGAATATCTGCTTCCCATTCTTTAGGTAGTAAAGGAGTAAAAGGAGAAGTTCCTTGAGCAAAGCGAAAAAAGGAGTAAAAGGAGTAAAGGAGTAAAGGAGTAAAGGAGGGAAGGAGAGAAGGAGGAAAACTCCTCAGAACTCCCAAACTCCAAACAAATAGCTATGCATCATCCTATAATCAAATTCATACACAAAAACTAAACAAAAACATGGAAAGCAAAATGAAAAACAAAATGAAGTCATTCCTATTAGCAGCCGTCGCGCTCATGACCACCGTTTCGGTGCATGCCGGCAAGTACCAAAACTTCAAGGTATCTACCTATATCCGTGCCCAGGACGTGGCAAGGATGGAAGACGACAAGTTCCTGAAATCTACATGGGAAACCGTGAGCAGTCAGGTGGACCTCGACAAAATATACCTTGAGACCCACCGCGACGCCTTCACCGTGCCTGAGAAAGTCATGCTCAAGGTGAAGAAATTCTTCCAGTCGAAAGGATTGGAGGTTGGCGGCGGCATCACCTTCACACGCTCTGAGCCTACCGACTTTGAGACCTACAGCTACGCCCGTGAGAACGAGCGGCAGCAGGTGAAGCAAATCTCTGAGTACACCGCAAAGCTGTTCGACGACTTCATTCTCGACGACTTCTTCTTCATAGACTTGAAAAACGACGACGAGATAGCAGCCAAAGGCACCAAGAGCTGGACCGAGTATCGCCTCAGACTCATGGCCGACGCAGGCCGTGAGCTCGTGGTAAACCCCGCAAAGGCTGTCAATCCCAAGGTGAAGGTCATTATCAAGTACCCCAACTGGTATGACCATTTCCACGGACTGGGATTCAACCTTGAGGAAGAGCCCACCTACTTCGACGGCCTTTGGACAGGCACGGAGACCCGCGACCCAGGCTCTGCGCAGCACTTGCAGAACTATCTGAGCTACAACATTGTGCGTTTCTTTGACAACATTGCTCCAGGGCGCAACGGTGGAGGATGGGTAGATGCCGGCGGCATCAATATGAGCATGGACCGCTATGCCGAGCAGCTGCACCTCACCATGCTGTCTAAGACGCCCGAGATTATCCTCTGGAACTACATGCAGCTTAACGACGTGAAAATCAACCCGCAGATGAAGGCTAAATGGCAGTCGGTGGGCGGCAACAGTTTCCGCTACGACGACATGGTGGCTCCCTACACCAAAAACGGCAAGACCATCACGCCTACAACCATGGCCCGCTTTGCTCACGTGACGCTCCACGAGACCGACAAGCTCATGGGGAAGCTGGGCAAGCCCATCGGACTTGTTTCCTACAAGCCCTACCACTCCTCAGGCGAGGACTTCCTGCAGAACTACCTCGGCATGATTGGCCTGCCCATGGACATGCATCCCAAATGGATTGACGGCCGTCAGCAGATTCTGCTCACCCAGCAGGCAGCAAAGGACGAGCAGATTGTGGAGAAAATCAAGGCTCAGCTGAAGAAAGGCGGCGATGTCATTATTACCACAGGCCTCCTCAAGGCTATCAAGGACAAGCTTGCCGACGTGTGCGAGCTCTACTGCGGCGACCTGAAGGCCATTGTCAATGACTTCGGCTGGTTTGGCAAGTCAGAGCGCGAGTTCATCATCCCGCAGGTGAAATATTTCACCAACGACTCCTGGGAGGTGGTAAGTGCTGGCCGTCCCCTCACCGGCGGCGTGTCGGGCTATCCCATTCTGCTGCGCGACACCTATTCCAAGGGCATGCTCTTCGTGCTCACCATTCCCGACGACTTCGGCAACCTCTACGACTATCCCGCACCAGCCCTGAACGTCATCCGCCGCGCCATGAGCAAGGACGTGGGTGCCTACATTGAGGGCCCGTCAAAGGTTTCCCTGTTCCCCTACGACAACAAGACCATGGTGGTGGAGAACTTCAACGACAACCGCGTCACTCTGCGTGTGGTCGTCAACTCCAAGGTCAGCAGCCTGCGCAACCTCCTTACAGGCGAGCAACTGAAGCCTGCCGAGTTGCCCAAGCCACAGGGCATGTGGGGCCGCAACCGTTTCTTCGGCTATGCTGAGAACTCCACGGTGTTCGACATCACCCTCGAGGCACACAGTTATGTTGGATTAGGCTATTAATACAACGCTCCACAGCATGAAGACACTCAGAACCATCCTCATGGCGGCAGCCCTCGTCGTTGCCGCCATGATTCAGGCACAGACTCAAACCACTAGGCTCTTAGCCAACGAGTCGCAGATAGACGACATCATCAAGGGCATGACGCTTGAGGAGAAGATACAGATGCTCCACGGCAAGAACATGTTCTCCTCTGCCGGCATAGCCCGTCTTGGCATTGCCGATGTGGAATATGCCGACGGACCCTTCGGCATACGCGAGGAGATGGAGCCCCACTCATGGAACTCGCTCCATCTTACCACCGACTCTGCCACCTTCTTCCCCACAGGCTCGGCACTTGCGGCCACCTGGAGCATCGAGTGGGCTTACGCATACGGACGCGCCATGAGCCGCGAGGCACGTCTGCGCGGCAAGGACATGATTCTCGGCCCTGCCATTAACATTCAGCGCATTCCCACTGGCGGCCGCACCTACGAGTATCTGAGCGAGGACCCGCTACTCAGCGGATTCCTCTCCGTGGCCTATACACGTGGCTCGCAGGACGACGGCACGGCGGTGTGCCTCAAGCACTATGCGCTCAACAATCAGGAAGACTTCCGCGGTTTTGTGGATGTGCACATCTCCGACCGTGCCATGCACGAAATCTACCTGCGTCCCTTCGAGATGGCCGTGCGCGAGGCCGATGCGTGGGGTGTCATGGCAGCCTACAACAAGGTCAATGGCCGCTGGTGTTCAGAGAATGAGCATCTGCTCACCACCGTCCTGCGCAACCAGTGGGGCTTCCGCGGCATGGTCATCAGCGACTGGGGTGGCGTACACTCCACCGTCGATGCCGTCAACGCTGGCATGAATGTCGAGATGCCCGGCGAGCGGTTCTTTGGCAAGGCTCTGCTCGACTCCGTGCAGGCTGGCAAGGTAAGCGAGGACGTCATCAACCAGCGTGTACGCGAGATTCTCCGTGTCAGGCTCACCGTGAAGCCCATAGCCAAGGAAGTGGCCAACCAGCAACCCGTTGGCAATGCCGAGGAAATGGACGTTGCCCTGCAAGTGGCCCGCCGCTCCATTGTGCTGCTCAAGAACGAGCAGTTGCTGCCCATCGACACCAAGCGCGTGCGCAACATCCTCGTCGTGGGCGAGAATGCTGTCACCAAGATGGCCCTGGGTGGAGTAGGGGCAGGCGTGAAGACGCGCCTGGAGATTACTCCGCTCGAAGGCTTGCAGCAGGCTCTCGGCCAGCAGGTGAAGATTACCTACGTGCCGGGCTACAAGAGTTTCGACCGCGAGGGCCGCAGCAAACGGCAGAGCCCTGTGCAGCAGGCCGACCCGAAACTCATGGCTGAGGCCGTGAAAGCCGCCAAGCGTGCCGACATGGTGATTTTCTTTGCCGGCGACAACCGCGAGGTGGAGACCGAAGGCTCCGACCGCAAGTCCATCACGCTGCCCTCAGGACAAGACGAGCTGGCCGCCGCGCTGGCCAAGGCCAACAAGCGGCTTGTTACCGTGCTCGTTTCGGGTGGTCCTGTGGATGTATCCACCGTCAGCGGCACCTCGGGAGCCCTCCTTGCCTCGTGGTTTAACGGCTCCATGGGCGGACAGGCCGTGGCCGAAGTGCTCACTGGCAAAGTCTCGCCCTCGGGCAAGCTCCCCATGAGCTGGCCTAAGAAGCTGGAGGACGTTCCCGCCTACGCCACCGGTACCTATCCGCAGAACGTAGGCAACGACGGTCAGGGCGACATCTTCGTAGGTCTGACACACGGCCGCAGCAACGACCGCCGCCAGCAGCTCATCGCCAACTACGCCGAGGAAGGCCTGGTGGGCTACCGTTGGTACGACTGCAAGGAAGTGCCCGTGGCCTATCCTTTCGGCCATGGCCTATCCTATGCTCAGTTCCAGTACAGCGACCTGGACGTGCAGCCCACGGCCGACGGCTTCAACGTGCGCTTCGCACTCACCAACACCTCAGCCATTGATGCCGAGGAGGTGGCGCAGGTCTATGTGTCGCGCCCCGACTCCCATCTTGAGCGCCCCGTGAAGGAACTCAAGGGCTTCCAGCGCGTGTTGCTGAAGGCTGGCGAGCGCAAGACCATCACCATCCCCGTACGCCGTGCCGACCTCTGCCACTGGGACGAGGCCGCGCAGACATGGATGTATGAGCCCGGCAGGGTAGTGGTGCATGTAGGCGGCTCGTCAGACAACCTGACGCTGAAAGGAGAGAAATAGAGAAAAGCCCCCCCAGAGAAAAGGAGTTATCGGGAGTTATCGGGAGTTAGCGGACAAATGCTTCCTCATTTCTCTCTCCTCTCTCCTCTCTCCTCTCTTCCCCCTTCCGGGGGGCGCGGGGGCTTCAATTCAAAAAGTATGTTCAAAATAGCAATTATAGACCCAAACACCTTGTCGGCGATGGGACTGAAGGGCATCCTTCAGCAAGTAATGCCCATTGCCACGGTCCATCTTTTCGGCTCCCTGGCCGAACTGGAGGCCAACAATGCCGACTCGTACTACCACTATTTCGTGGCCATGAACTTAGTACTCCAAAACCGTGCCTTCTTCCAAGAGCGGCGGCGCAAGACCATTGTCCTTACGCTGTCGCTCGACCCAGGCACACAACTCAGCGAGTTCCACAGCCTTTGTGTAAACGTGCCCGAGAAAATCCTTGTGCGCAACATCCTCATGCTCGAGCAGCACGCCCACCGCAACGGCAAGAACCTGCCCGCGGGAGCCCATACCCATAACAGGCTGCGCCATCTTTCAAACACCCCCCTCCGGGGAACAGGGAGGGCTACCTCTGAGGGGCGGGGGGAGCAACCACCCCTCACTAACCGCGAGGTGGAGGTGCTCACCCTCATCGCACAGGGACTCCTCAACAAGGAAATAGCCCAACGGCTCAACATTGGCCTGGCCACTGTCATCACCCACCGCCGCAACATCATGGAGAAGCTGCACCTGAAGTCCGTGCCCGCCCTCACCATCTACGCCGTCATGCACGGCTATGTGGATATAAACAAGATTTAGGGCCACTTGTTTGAGATATTGAAGAAATAACTCTTGGCGTTGTTTCCGGCACATTCAGCCCGCCGGAAACAACGCTAAACTTTACGCTCAGATTTTCTAGAAAATTTGGATGTAACTCACCACTTTGTCATTACCATGTTCAGCCCGCCGGAAACAACGCTAAACTTTACGCTCAGATTTTCTAGAAAATTTGAGCGTAACTCGTAGCGTTATGATAACGAGGCGTAACGCTCTTTAAACAAAGCAATGGTTTATGTCAACAATAAAAGGCAGAGCCAAAGAGATGTGGAGCATTTCCATTCTCTTTGGCTCTGATATTTGTGTTGGGCTTTCAAAGCCCAGCTCTGTTGTTTGCCCGAGAGTTTTTGTCTTTAGCTGAGGAATCCGAGGAGGGCACCTGCAGCGACGGCCGAGCCGATGACACCGGCCACGTTGGGACCCATGGCGTGCATGAGGAGGAAGTTGTGGCGGTCGTACTCGAGTCCGAGGTTGTTGGAGATGCGCGCGCTCATGGGCACGGCACTCACACCGGCGTTACCGATGAGCGGGTTGATTTTCTTGTCGCGCGGCAGGAAGAGGTTCATCAGTTTGACGAACAGAATGCCGCTGGCGGAGGCTACGACGAAGGCGCAGGCACCGATGAAGAAGATGAAGATGGTGTTCATGGTGAGGAACTCGCTGGCTTGTGTGGAGCATCCCACGGTGAGTCCGAGCAGCATGACGACAATGTCGTTGAGGGCTGCACCGGCGGTCTTGGCCAGACGGGTGGTCTTGCCCGACTCTTTGAGCAGGTTGCCGAAGAACAGCATACCGAGCAGAGGCAGGCCCGAGGGCACGATGAACGTGGTGAGCAGCAGGCCGATGATGGGGAACAGCACGCGTTCTGTCTGGCTGACGTGGCGCACGGGCTTCATGCGTATGATGCGCTCTTTCTTGGTGGTGAGCAGGCGCATGAGCACGGGCTGTATGACGGGCACCAGGGCCATGTAGCTGTAGGCGCATACGGCGATGGCTCCCATGAGGTTGGGTGCTGTCTTCGACGAGAGGAAGATGGCCGTGGGGCCGTCTGCTCCGCCGATGATGGCGATGCCTGCCGCCTGGTTGGGCTCAAAGCCGAGTGCCAGGGCGGTCATGTAGGCACCGAAGATGCCGAACTGGGCTGCGGCTCCGATGAGCACGAGTTTGGGGTTGGCAATGAGTGCCGAGAAGTCGGTCATGGCTCCGATGCCGAGGAAGACGAGTGGGGGATACCACCCCTGGCGCACGCCCTGGTAGAAGATGTTGAGCACGGAGTTGTCCTCATACAGGCCAATCTCGAGCCCCGCGTCGGCACGGAAGGGAATGTTGCCGAGGATGATGCCAAGGCCGATGGGTACGAGCAGCAACGGCTCGAAGTCTTTTTTGATGGCGAGCCAGATGAAAATGGCTCCCACACCTATCATGATGAGGTTTCCCCACGTGGCGTTGACAAAGCCCGTGTAGGTGAGAAACTCGTGGAAGTTGCTTACAAGAAATTCTGTAAATGACATGGGTGTTGGTTATTGGGTGTTGGATGTTGGGTGTTTGGTATTGGAACCCACCCCAGCCCTCCCAAGGGGAGGGTGATAAAATGTAAATTGTTAAATTGTCAAGTTGTAAATATTGTTGGATGTTCTTCGGGGTTCATCACTCGATGGTGACGAGTGTGGCACCTTCCATGACGGTCTCGCCCTGGTTGACGAGCACGGAAGTGATGGTGCCGCTGCATTCGGCCCCGATGTTGTTCTGCATCTTCATGGCTTCGAGCACAATGACGGTCTCGCCTTCCTTTACCACGTCGCCCACTTTCACCTTCACCTCGCTTATGGTGCCGGGAAGCGGTGCCACCACCTTGCGGCCTGCTCCGGCGGCCTGTGCGGGCTTTGACGGGGCTGCTGCAGGTGCTGCCGCGGCGGGTGCTGCCGCGGGTCGGTCGACGCGCTGCACTTTGTGTGCCTGTGGCTGGGCCTTGATGGGTTCTTTCATTTCCACTTCGAAGGGAATGCCGTTGACGGTGACGCGGGCCACGTTGCCTTCTATTTCTTCTATTTCTACGTCGTAATCGACGCCTTTCACTTTATATTGATATTTGTTTTCCATTTTTTATGTTGTTGTTTATGGGAGTTATGGGAGTTATGGGAGTTATGGGAATAATGGGAGTATTGGGAGTATTATTTTAATCCGAGTAATCTGTGTAATCTGTGGTCTTACACCCTCTCACACTCTTGTCCAGTTGCTGTGGTGGGGATGAATGGTGATGATGCCGCTCTCCACGTCGTGCACATCGTCCATGTATTGTTTCAGGGCCATGGCGATGACGGCCAGATAGACTTCCTGGTCGGGTGTGGCTTCCTTGGCTTTGCTGGCGGCCATTGCCTGAACAGATTCGCGCGACACTTTCACGGGCTGACGCTTACGCGGCTTGTTGTCGTCGGCGGGCTGACTGGCCATGATTTTGCCGAAGATGCTGAAGAACACGAACAGCAGGAACAGGCAGAAGAACACAATGCCCATGGAGAGGACGGTGATGCCGAATCCGTGGGGGTCGTCGCGCTTCAACCGTGCGGCCTTGGACTCGACGGTGTTGAGGGCGTTGTCAATGAGGGGTGTCACCTGGTCGGGCTCCATGGTGCGCCACACGTACTGGCTCTGTTCGTCCTTGAACAGGGCGTAGGACTGGTTGGCCTTGAGTGCGGGAACCGTGACGGAGTCGATGAGGTCGATGCCGTTGCCGTCGTAGATGGCCACCCAGTTTGCTTTCAGTGAGTCGATGGGCACTTGCAGGTAGAATGTACCCTGCTTGGGGTTGCTGCCAAGATGGAAAAGCAGATGTTGCCGCGCCGACATGATGGTGCGTGCATCGCCGTTTGGAATGATGCTCATGCGGCTGATGCGCTCGGGGGCGGTGAGTTTCGTGTCGAGTACGGAGCGGTCGGTAGTGATGTACATGCCGCGCACGTTGTAGGTGGAGAAGGCCGTGTTGACCAGCTCCATCCACGGTTCGTGGTTGCCGTAGTCGTCTTGCAGGCTGGCCGTGTTAAAGGTGAGCACCTCGCTGATTCTGATGTTCTTGGCACCCTGGCCAAAAAGTTGCGGGGTGGCTGCTAATAATACGGCCAATAGAAAACCGATTTTCTTCATGAATGTATTACTAATAATTTATTTAGGTTTTTGTTGTATCTTGCTGATTGGCAGCGTGGAAGTTTGCACGGTGCAAATGGCTTGAAACACCATGCAGAAGTGGCTGTATGGGGGCCTCGCTATCCTCCGCAGAAGAACAGCACGACGATTTGCGCGGTGAAGATGCGCAGGAACATGCTGAGCGGATAGACGGTGGAGTAGCCAACGGCTGGTGCTTGTTTTGAGCAGAGCGAGTTGGCGTATGCCAAGGCGGGCGGGTCGGTGTAGGTGCCGGCAATCATGCCCATGATGGTGAAGTAATTGAACTTGAACTTAATGCGGGCAATGGTTCCGATGATGAGGATAGGAATCACGGTGATGAGGAATCCCGTGAGCACATAGAGCAGTCCGTCGCCCTCGACCACCGTTTCGAAGAAGTTGGCTCCGGCCTTGATGCCAACAGAGGCAAGGAAGAGCACAAGTCCAATCTCGCGCAGCATCATGTTGGCGCTGGTGGTGGTGTAGGTGACCAGTTTTATCTTGTAGCCGTAGCGGCCAATGAGGATGGCTATGATGAGCGGTCCTCCGGCGATGCCAAGCTTCACTGGCACGGGCATTCCAGGAATGGCGAAAGGAAGCGAGCCGAAGATGATGCCGATGAAAATGCCCACGAAGATGGTGGCAATGTTGGGTGCGTCAAGCCGGCGTATGGAGTTGCCCATGAGACTGGTGACGCGCTCCACAGCATCCTCTGGTCCTACCACCATGATGCGGTCGCCCACCTGCAGGGGCAACGATGTGGTGGCAAAGAGTTCCATTCCGTGACGAGTGACACGTGTGACGTTCACTCCGTAGGCGCTTGAGAAATGCATACCTCCCAGGGTCTTGCCGTTGATTTTCGGGTTGGTGATGAGTATGCGTTTTGAAACGAGCGGATAGTCCTGCAGAGGCCATTCTACCTCTACCACTGGGCCAATGAACGCCATGATGGCCTCGGCATCTGTTTCTGCGCACACAATGCGGAGTTTGTCGCCCAGATGGAACACGGTGTTGCGGTTGGGAATGCTGATGTGGTTGTCGTGTAGAATGCGCGAGCACACGAAGTCGCGGTTCAGGAAAGCGTGAACCTGAAGCAGCGTCTTGCCTTCCAGATAGTTGTTGGTTACCTGCAGGTTCATCTTGTAGGGCTTCTGGTTGGCTTTCACGCCTTCGCCTTCGTTGAGCTGCTCTTCTTCGCGCTCCAATTTTACCTTGCAGAAGTAGCGCACAAGAATGGTGGCCCCGATGATGCCCAGAACGCCCAACGGATAGGCACATGCATAGGCCGATGCTATTTGGGGGGCATTTCCTTGTGTAAAAACGTTGCCCATAGCCTCATTGGCGGCACCAAGACCTGGAGTGTTGGTGACGGCACCATAGAGTGTGCCCACCATCATAGGCAGGTTGATGGGATTAGACGTGTCGAAGAAAATGTAGTAGCAGGCAAACATCACCAGTATGTTGAGCAGGATTCCTGTGGCAGCAAGTCCGTTGAGCTTGATGCCCGCCATGCCGAAACTCTCGAAGAAACCTGGGCCCACCTGCAGACCTATCATAAACACAAAGAGTATGAGTCCGAAATCCTGTACAAAGGTCAGAATGTCTACGGGAGCCGTGAAGCCTATGTGTCCGGCCAGGATGCCAGCGAACAGCACGAATGTTACACCCAGCGATATGCCACCGATTTTGATTTTACCAAGAAAAACCCCCACGGCAATGACCACCGCATAGAGCAGCGCGATGTGGGCCACTGATTCAGTGTTGGAAAAAAGATTGACTATCCAGTTCATAACATTCGAGAATATCTATTTCGCGTTGATTCATGTCGTTACCATGCCATTCAAAAAAGGATGCTGGTGAACGATGTTTCAAAATTGACTGCAAAGTTACCAATTATTGTGCGCAAAAAATAATTTTTGTGCAAAAAAATAGGTCTTGCATGTTAAGTTTTTGAATTTTTTACGTTTAGGAATTATTTTCTGCATAAATATTTTATCATATCAGAAAAAAACACTATATTTGCACGTTATTTTGATGCACGCAGATACATAAATAACTTATATAATAATTTTATTTACACTATGTCAAACAACAAAGAAAAACTCTTCACCGAGTTTCAGGCTCCTACTACACAAGAATGGCTTGACAAAATTCAGGTCGATTTGAAAGGTGCCGATTTTCAGAAGAAACTCGTCTGGAGAACCAATGAAGGTTTTAATGTGCAGCCGTTCTATCGCCGCGAGGACTTGGCTAACCTGAAGACACCCGACTCTTTGCCGGGCGAATTTCCGTTTGTCCGGGGCAACAAAAAGAACGACAACACATGGTATGTGCGCCAGAACATCCTGGTTGACGATCCTGCTGAGGCAAATGCCAAAGCGCTTGACATCCTCAACAAGGGCATCGACTCGCTGGGATTCAGGTTCGGTGGAAATAAGGTGAGCGCAGAGCTTATCGACACCTTATTAAATAATATCTACTGCGACATCGTGGAAGTGAACTTCTCCACCTGTCAGCGTCATGCGTTGGAGCTGGCCCAAATTCTTGTGGCCTACTTCGAGAAGAAGGGCTACGACAAGGAGAAGGTGGTAGGCAGCATCAACTTCGACCCGATGGAGAAGATGGTGATGAAGGGCAAGGATGTGACGGAAGTATTGGCCACCGCTCCGCAGCTGGTGGAAATACTGAAGGATTATCCTAATTTCCGTTGCATCGCCGTCAATACCGACAGTCTGAACAATGCCGGTGCTTATATCGTGCAGGAACTTGGCTATGCCTTGGCTTGGGGTAATGAGTATCTGCAGCAGCTGGTTGATGCTGGTGTGGATGTTGACCTTGCCGCAAAGAGCATCAAGTTCAACATGGGCGTGAGCGAGAATTACTTCATGGAGCTGGCCAAGTTCCGTGCCGCCCGTTTGCTCTGGGCCCAGATTGTAAAGCAGTATGAGCCGAAGTGCGACTGTGCCTGCAAGATGATTGTAAATGCCACAACGTCAACCTACAACATGACATTGTTCGACTCCTACGTCAACCTGTTGCGTTCACAGACAGAGGCCATGAGTGCCGCTCTTGGAGGCATTCATTCGATGGTTGTCACTCCATTCGATGTCACCTACGAGGATGCTACCGACTTCTCCGAGCGCATTGCCCGAAACCAGCAACTGCTTATTAAGGAGGAAAGTCACTTCGACCGCATTGTTGACCCGGGTGCTGGTTCTTACTACATTGAACATCTCACCGATGCTTTGGCTCAGGAAGCATGGAAGATCTTCCTGAGAGTGGAGGACGAGGGCGGATTCCTTGCCGCTGCTAAAGCTGGTACTATTCAGGATGACATCAACGCCACCAACGCTAAACGTCATGGTGACGCCGCCAAGCGCAAAGAATTCCTGCTTGGAACCAACCAGTTCCCCAACTTTACAGAAAAGAGCGAGGGCAAGCGTGCAAAGGTGTGCGCATGTGGTTGCCACAGTAAGGAGGAGAATAAAGAGTGTGCCACACCTCCGTTCAAGGCTATTAAGAGCACACGTCTGGCTGCTGACTTCGAAGACTTGCGCATACACACAGAGGAGACGAAGGTGCCCGTTGCGTTCATGCTGACCATCGGCAATCTGGCCATGCGTCAGGCTCGTGCCCAGTTCTCTTGCAACTTCCTTGCCTGTGCCGGATACAAGGTGATTGACAATCTTGGATTCAAGACCGTTGAGGAAGGTGTTGATGCTGCTTTGAAGGCCAACGCCGACATAGTGGTGATTTGTTCAAGCGACGATGAGTATGCAGAGTATGCCATCCCCGCATTCAAGTATCTCGATGGCCGAGCCATGTTTGTTGTGGCTGGTGCACCGGCTTGCATGGAGGATTTGAAGGCTGCAGGAATTGAGAATTTTGTACACGTTCGTTGCAACGTGCTCGAGACATTGAAAGAGTATAATCAGAAACTTGGTATCTAATCAATAGGAGGACTTGAATTATGCGTAAAAATTTTAAAGACATTGACATTTATGCAGGCATCAAGGCTCAAGATGGTGCCAAGTGGTTGAAGGACAACAACATTGTGAACAACTGGAAGACTCCAGAGCATATTGAGGTTCGTCCTGTTTATACCAAAGAAGACCTCGAAGGCATGGAGCACCTCGATTTCACCGCAGGTATTCCTCCCTATCTTCGTGGTCCGTATTCAATGATGTATCCATTCCGTCCGTGGACCATCCGTCAGTATGCCGGATTCTCAACGGCTGAGGAATCCAATGCATTCTATCGCCGTAACCTTGCCAGCGGACAGAAAGGTTTGTCGGTGGCATTCGACTTGCCAACACACCGTGGTTACGACCCCGACAACGCCCGTGTAGTGGGCGATGTGGGTAAGGCTGGTGTGAGCATCTGCTCGCTCGAGAACATGAAGGTGCTGTTCTCCGGCATTCCCCTCAACAAGATGTCCGTTTCAATGACTATGAACGGCGGTGTGCTGCCCGTTCTTGCATTCTACATCAATGCAGGTCTGGAGCAGGGCGCAAAGCTCGAGGAAATGGCCGGAACCATTCAGAACGACATTCTGAAGGAGTTCATGGTGCGAAACACCTACATTTATCCGCCCGCCTTCTCGATGAAAATCATCGCCGACATCTTTGAGTACACTTCGCAAAAGATGCCGAAGTTCAACTCCATCTCTATCTCTGGTTACCACATGCAGGAGGCAGGTGCCACCGCCGACATTGAGTTGGCTTATACGCTGGCCGACGGTATGGACTATCTGCGCACAGGTGTCAATGCCGGCATTGCCGTCGATGCCTTCGCACCTCGTCTGTCGTTCTTCTGGGCCATTGGCATGAACCACTTCATGGAGATTGCCAAGATGCGCGCCGGCCGTCTGCTTTGGGCGAAGATTGTGAAGAGCTTCGGAGCCACCAACCCCAAATCACTGGCCCTGCGTACTCACTCGCAGACCTCTGGCTGGAGCCTCACCGAGCAAGATCCCTTCAACAATGTGGGACGTACTTGTATCGAGGCCATGGCGGCAGTCTTGGGTCACACTCAGAGTCTTCACACCAACGCCCTCGACGAGGCCATCGCATTGCCTACTGACTTCTCGGCTCGTATTGCCCGCAATACGCAGATTTACATCCAGAACGAGACGAAAGTTTGTAAGGAGATTGACCCGTGGGCAGGCTCATACTATGTGGAGACGCTCACCAATGAGCTCGTACACAAGGCTTGGGAGCACATTCAGGAAATCGAGAAACTTGGCGGCATGGCCAAGGCCATTGAGACTGGTCTGCCCAAGATGCGTATCGAGGAAGCCGCAGCCCGCACGCAGGCCCGCATCGACTCAGGCGTGCAGACCATCGTCGGCACCAACAAGTATCGTTTGGAGCACGAAGATCCCATCGACATCCTTGAGGTTGACAACACCGCTGTGCGCCTGCAACAGGAGGAAAGCCTGAAAGAACTGCGCGCCAACCGCGATGAAGCTGCCTGCCAGGCAGCCCTGAAGGAAATCACCGAGTGCGTGCGCGAGTTTGCTGAGGGCAAAAAGAGCCAGAACAACCTGCTCGACCTTGCTGTCAAGGCTGCGGGCCTGCGTTGTACTCTCGGAGAAATCAGTGATGCCTGCGAGGAAATCGTTGGCCGTTATAAAGCAGTAATCAGAACTATTTCAGGCGTGTATAGCAGTGAAAGCAAAAACGACTCAGACTTTGAGAAAGCCTGTGCGTTGACAGAAGAGTTTGCAAAGAAAGAAGGCCGACGCCCCCGCATCTTCGTGGCGAAGATGGGACAAGACGGGCACGACCGTGGTGCGAAAGTGGTTGCCACCGGCTATGCCGACTGTGGTTTCGACGTGGATATGGGACCCCTGTTCCAGACTCCCGAGGAGGCCGCACGCGAGGCTGTGGAGAACGACGTGCACATCGTGGGTGCGTCCAGTCTTGCCGCTGGCCACAAAACACTCATCCCGCAGCTCATCCAGGAACTTCACAAGCTTGGACGCGACGACATCATGGTCATCGCCGGTGGTGTCATTCCCGCCCAGGACTACGACTTCCTCTACAAGGCAGGCGTGGCCGCCATCTTCGGTCCCGGCACCTCCGTGGCCAAGGCAGCCTGTGAGATGATGAAGATTCTGCTCGACGAGTAGTTGACACGCAAGTCAGCGTTGACGTAAACTCGCAGAAAACTCTGCGGCGCATCCTACACTTGGATGCGCCGCATTTTTTATTTGTGATTCTGTCAGAACAATTACAAGCTAATAAACATGTACAGATTGTTTCTCATATGAATTATCTAGAAAATTTGAACGTAAACCTATGCTTTGTGAATGTAAAGTTTAGGTTTATGAATGCAAAGCATTGGTTTGTGAAAACAAAGCAAAGGTATATGGTTTTGGTCTTGGGTGGGGGATAGAGGTTACAGCTGTTTTTCCATTCTGATGCAGGTGAATGTGTCGCCGACAATCATGTTGGGGTCGGCAATGACGTAGCCCATGGTTTCGTAGAAAGGAATCTTGTTGTCGCGGCTCTCTAAGACGGCAGTCAGATAGCCCAGCTCTCTGGCCCACTGCTCTGCTTCCTTGACAACAAGAGTGCCCAGCCCCTTGTGCCTGTACTCTGGCAGCACCACAATCCGCCCGAGCATTACGTGCTGTTGGTCAATGGCATACATCCGGCAGGTGGCTACGGGCAGATAGTCGTCAACCACAACAATGTACTTGGTTTCGGGCGTATCGTGCTCGTCAAACTCCACCTCAAGCGGAATCTGATGCTTGCGGGCCATTGCCTGAATGCGCACATAATAGGCTCCGGCCTGCTGTGCTGTTTTTGTTGCCCTGATTATCTGCATAATTTCGTTCTGATTCTTCTTTTTCTGCTTGCAAAGTTACGATTAAATGTGAATTATGCCAAATAAATGTGGGCTTTTTCATAAACCAAATCTGCTCTAAAACTTCAGGTCAGTTTGGTTGATTACAAGGTGACGAGGCAGTGTGATGATTTTCAGTCTTTCAAACCAGATGCGTTCAGAGCCGTTGAAATGGCGTTTATTGTGGCTGCTGATGATGTAGTAGTTGGCACAATAGTCGTCCATGAGTGAGCGGAACACATTCTTGATGCGCGAGCATTTTTCGTTGATGGCATTGTCAAGAGGATTCACGAGGTGGTTGATGCTTTCAACGATTTTTTCTTTGTCCATGAGTTTGGCCGTTGCCATGTAGAAATGCGAAAGTTCGTCGCGGTAGTCCTGAAGATGTTTGAACTCAATGCCTTCTGGATGAGCGAGGAAGAACAGATACACAGCCTTGTGCACGGGTTGCATTTCAATTTCTCGGTTGTTGTGGTCCATGAGAAAGAAACGGAAGTCTTTGGTAATAAGCAGGCGACTGAGTCTCACTCTCGCAGCCTCAATCAGCAGCTCTTCAAGTAGCGGCACACCAACAGCGCGCAACAGCAAGTCGTTTCGTCCGGCTTGCTGGAGTGTCTTGGCAAGCTGTTGCAGCTGGCTGGCCATCTGTTCAAGATGGTTGTCGTCTGTTTGTCCAGTGATGTCGATTGGTTGCGTCATCTTGGGATGTTTGTGGCTATTCTTCCGGTTCGTGAATCAGATTATCAATTATTCTTTTCAGCCATTGTTTCCATCCCATAGGTGAGGGTGGAGCTGGTGGATTTGTCTTTTTCGGGGTAGTTGCAGGTTCAGGTTCTTCGGGAGATTCTACGCTGAATGGAATTTCTGTCTCCTCCGCACCTATGCCAGATACAGAACTTCTGCCCGGACTTCCTTCCTTCCGGCCATCAACAACGGGCGACTCGTCATTGGCCTCTACAGGCACCTTCATGGGCTTATAGAGTTTCTTGATGAGTTCTTCGTAATAATCTTCGTTTTTTTCTATAGGTTGTTGTATAGATGGTTCGGATTCTGCGATTTCTTCCATGTCCGTGGCGAGTATGATGACTTTTGCATCCTCTCCGAGCGTGTCATCTGTGGAAGTACCCCAAATCACATCAATGTTAGGGTCGAGCTGGTCAAAGAAATCGTCAATTTCCTGCATTTCTGGCACCATGATGGGCTTGTCGTCGCTTGAGTAGATGTTGAACAGGATGCGCTTGGCCCGACTGATGTCATTGCCGTGCAGTAGCGGGGAGTTGAGAGCGTCCTTAATGGCTTTTTCCACTCGGTGTTGTCCCGATGCCCTTCCGATTGCCATAATGGCGCCGCCGCCGTTGCGCATGGTAGATTCAACATCCCTGAAGTCCAGGTTGATGTTGCCCTCTGAGCTGATGGTGATAAGTTCGGAAATGCCTTTAACGGCGTTTTTCAGCACATTGTCAGCATCTGCCAGCGCGGCCTTGAGCGAGATGTTTGTGTCGGAGTAAATGTCGCAGAGCCGTTCGTTGTTCACAATGAGCATGGCATCGACATGCTTGCGCAGTTCGTCAACACCCTTTAGTGCCTTGACGATTTTGCGCCTGTGTTCGAAGAAGAAAGGAATGGTTACCACGCCAATGGTGAGCAGTCCACGTTCCTTGGCCACGCGAGCCACTACAGGTGCAGCCCCTGTACCCGTTCCGCCGCCCATGGTGGCAGTGACGAACACCATCTTCGTGTTGTCGTTGAACAACTCTTCCAGACTCTCGATGCTGCTTTCTGCTTCTTTGCGCCCAATTTCAGGTTTACCACCAGCGCCAAGCCCTTCACCCAACTTGATTTTAACAGGTACAGGCGACTGTGAGAGCGAGGCTGAGTCGGTATTGGCAACGGCGAACGAAACGCCTTGGATGCCATCGTTATACATGTTGCGCACAGCGTTGCATCCACCTCCACCAACACCCACCACTTTGATGATGTCTTGCATCTGGTCTTCCACGATGTTGGCGATTTCCAGTTTGTCTATGTATTGTTGCTGCTGATTCATGCTTTTCATTGATGAATGATTGTTTCATGCAAAAGTACATGATATTTGTCATATTTCCAACATATCACAAGGCTTGCGACAATAAAAGTGAGCAGATTTATAGGTTTTTTGCAGTATTTTGCTGCTGTTGGTATCAGTTTTTGAGAAAAAAGTTTGCATGGTTGCAAAAAAAATTGTTTCTTTGCATTTAGTATTATCATTAACAAACCAAAAATTTAATTAGATTATGAAAAAGATTTTAGTTTCAATTGTAGCAATGTTACTGGCAGTGCCCTCATTCGCTCAGTTCAGCAGTGGTGGTTTCGACCTTGACAAGGAGAGCATGTATTATGGCATCCGAATCGGTATGACAGGTGCAACCCTGAGTGGCGACCATGTGAAGAGTGACATGAAGATGGGTATGGTTCTCGGTGCTGTTCTGGGTATCCGCGTTTCCAATACTACTCCTCTGTTCCTTGAGAGCGGTGCATACTATTCAGAGCGCGGCGGCAAGAATGAAGGTGGTGGCAAGGTTGGTTACAACAACCTCGAGATTCCCCTGTTGATTAAGTATGGTGTGAAGGCTGGCGACATGGCTGTTCTGCCATTCTTCGGTCCGTATTTCGCATACGCTTTCAGCGGCAAGGTGAAAATTGGCGACGAGTCGTTTGGTACATTCGATGAAAAGAAATGGGACGGTCTGAAGCGCGCCAACATGGGCTTCAAGCTGGGTTGCGGCTTTGAGTTCAACAAACTCTATGCTGAGGCTGGCTATCAGTTCGGTGTTTCTAACATCAGCAAGTCTGATGGCCACTCGATTCACAGCAATGCCTTGTTTGTGAACGTAGGTATCAACTTCTAAGAAACTACAGAAACCGACATTATCCGTCAACTATAAATAAAGAATGGGAAACAGCCGGCAGGCCGTTTCCCATTCTTTTTGTTGTGTGGTTGTCTCTCCAACAGGAGAAAGCTTACTCGCCCTTGATGGCTGCAACGCCAGGGAGCACCTTGCCCTCGATAGCCTCGAGCAGAGCGCCTCCGCCAGTGCTGATGTAGCTCACCTGGTCGGCCAGACCGAACTTGTTGACGCAGGCAACGCTGTCACCACCACCGATGAGCGAGAAAGCACCCTCGGCAGTAGCCTTGGCAATAGCCTCACCGATGGCACGGCTGCCGGCTGTGAAGTCGTCGCACTCGAACACGCCTGCGGGACCGTTCCACAGAATGGTCTTTGCGCCGTCGATGGCCTTGCGGAAGTCCTCCTGAGAAGCAGGACCGGCATCAACGCCCTCGAATCCTGCGGGCACATTGTTGGCAGGGCAGGTGATGATTTCCGAGCCGGGCTTCACGGTCATGGTGCCAAAGTCCAGTCCGTTGGTGGCTGTGCAGTCGCTTCCGAGCACCAGTTCCACGCCGTTCTTCTTGGCCAGTTCCTCAACGCCCAGGGCCACGTCTAACTTATCGAGCTCAACGATTGAGTTGCCAATCTCGCCGTTGTGAGCCTTGGCAAAGGTGTAGGTCATACCACCGCAGAGGATGAGCTTGTCAACCTTGCCGAGCAGGTTCTCGATGATGCCAATCTTCGAGCTGACCTTCGAACCACCCATGATGGCCACGAACGGACGCTTGATGTTGCTCAGCACGTTGTCAACTGCCTGCACCTCTTTCTCCATCAGCAGGCCGAGCATCTTGTTGTCGGCATCGAAGTAGTCGGCGATGACAGCCGTAGAGGCATGCTTGCGGTGAGCGGTGCCAAAGGCATCCATCACATAGCAGTCGGCATAAGAGGCCAGCGTCTTGGCAAACTCTTTCTGCGAAGCCTTCATGGCCTTCTTGGCCTCGTCGAATTCGGGAGTACCCTTCTCAACACCCACGGGCTTGCCTTCCTCTTCGGGATAGTAGCGCAGGTTCTCCAACAGCAGCGCCTCGCCCATCTTCAGGGCAGCGGCAGCCTCCTGAGCCTTGGCACAGTCGGGTGCGAAAGCCACGGGAACGCCGAGTTTCTGCTCCACGGCCTCGCGAATCTGTCCGAGCGACAGCTTGGGGTTCACCTTTCCTTTGGGCTTACCCATGTGGCTCATGATGATGACGGCTCCGCCATCGGCCAGAATCTTCTTCAGTGTGGGCAGGGCACCGCGGATGCGGGTGTCGTCGGTGATTTTACCATTCTCGTCTAAGGGTACGTTGAAATCTACACGTACAATTGCCTTCTTGCCGGCAAAGTTGAATTCGTTGATTGTCATAATGAAATGTATAATTAACTTGTTACTATTGAGTATTCATTTTTTCCGATTGCAAAATTACTACAAATAATTCACATTCCGCCACTTGCCGCCTGCAATTTATTCTTTTTTTGCACACCGCCCACGCGAATGACACATACACTTTGCAAATCAGCGAGTAAAACACTCCCACGCGCAGCTTCACAAACCACTTTACGTTCGTAAAACTTCACTTTGCATTTATAAACCTTCACTCTGCATTCGTAAACCTACACTTTGCGTTCAAATTTTCTAGAGAATTTGCGCGTAAACCTACACTTTGCGTTCGTAAAGCGTATATATGTGAAAACAAAGCGTAAAACTACGGATTCATAGCATATATTCAGGGTTCGAAACACTCTGTTCGTTCCTCACAATCTTTTTTGTGCACAAGTTGTGCACAGAATTATGGATTTTAACATTTCGCTTTCTTCACCACACAGGTCTTTTTCCCGATAAATGTTTGCAGGGGAGAGAATAAAGTGTTATCTTTGCAGCTAAAGAATGATTAATCTATAAAGATATGAAAGCAATCAGTACAGACAAGGCTCCTGCGGCCATCGGCCCTTATAGCCAGGCCATAGAGGCAAACGGATTTGTTTATGTCAGCGGGCAGTTGCCCATCGACCCTGCCACTGGCAAGTTTCCCGAGGGAGGCATCAAGGAGCAGACGCGCCAGTCGCTGCTCAATGCGCAGGCCATTCTGCGCGGAGCGGGACTCGACCTCTGCAACGTGGTAAAGACCACCGTGCTGCTGAGCGATATTGCCGACTTCGGGGCCATGAACGAGGTGTATGCCTCGATGTTCAGCGCGCCCTTCCCTGCGCGTTCGGCATTTGCCGCCAAGGACCTGCCCAAAGGTGCGCTGGTGGAGATAGAGTGCATAGGGTACAGGAAGAAATTAGAATAATTAGAATAATTTCTTTCACAAATTGGTGTTTTTTTTAACTTTATTCTTGGTGTAATTATTCAAATTATTCTAATTTCTTTCCTAATATAATATAAGAGGAAAGTATGAGCGAACAAAGATGAAAGATTCTGTAATTATTGTAAGCGGTGGCATGGACAGCACCACGATGCTTTACGAATATGCTGACCGCATTGAGTTGGCCGTGTCGTTCGACTACGGCTCTAACCACAACGCCCGCGAGATTCCTTTTGCACGGCTGCATTGCCAAAGGCTGGGCATCGAGCACATTACCATTCCGCTCAGTTTCATGCAGGAGTATTTCCACAGCTCATTGCTCGACGGTGCCGACGCCATTCCCGAGGGCAGCTATGCCGACGAGAACATGAAATCGACGGTGGTCCCCTTCCGCAACGGCATCATGCTTTCCGTTGCCGTGGGCCTGGCAGAGAGCCGCGGGCTGAACTATGTGATGATGGCCAACCACGGAGGCGACCACGCCATCTACCCCGATTGCCGCGCAGCGTTTGTTGATGCGTTTGACGAGGCTGCCAAGGCAGGCACGTACATCGGCGTGAGTCTTTTTGCACCCTATACAAACCTGACCAAGGCCGATATTGCCCGGAAGGGTAGGGAACTGGGCATCGACTATGCCGAGACATGGAGCTGCTACAAGGGCGAAGAGAAGCATTGCGGCCGTTGTGGCACGTGCGTGGAACGGCGCGAGGCCTTAGAAGAGGCTGGCATCGACGACACAACGGAATATGAAAGTCTCCTCTAACTTACTTTTTTTAAGGGAGTTAGCGGGAGTTAACGGACAAATCCGCGATTAAGCGAGAGCCAACCAAGCTCGCTTGGAGTTTGCCGAGCGAGAGCGGATTATCTAATAGCCAAAGTATTGTCCGTTAACTCCCGGAGTGGTCGCAGACCGCGATAACTTCCGTTAACTCCCGCTAACTCCATGAATAATAGGGCCTCCTTCCGTTGACGAAGGTTGGCTGTTTATCCAAACAAAGCCCTGAGTGCTTCTTCCACTTTCCTTACTGGATGAAGCTCAATGTTGAAGTTTTTGCGGTTGAGGCCCGAAAGGTTGTATTTGGGGATGATGATGTGCTGGAATCCCAACTTTTCTGCTTCAGCAATGCGCTGTTCAATGCGGCTCACAGGGCGCACTTCACCGCTCAGGCCCACCTCGCCCGCCATGCACCATCCGCTTTCGATGGGCGTATCGACGTTTGAAGACAGTACGGCGGCAATGACGCTGAGGTCCATGGCCAAATCGGTGACGCGCAGGCCGCCGGCAATGTTGATGAACACGTCTTTCTGAATCAGTTTGAACCCCACACGTTTTTCCAACACGGCCAACAGCATGTTGAGACGCCGCTGGTCGAAGCCGGTGGCCGAGCGTTGCGGTGTGCCGTAGGCCGCCGTGCTGACCAGTGCCTGCGTCTCAACCAAGAACGGTCTGATGCCCTCGATGGCCGACGAGATGGCAATGCCCGAAAGTCCGTCGTGGTCCTGTGTGAGCAGCAGTTCCGAGGGGTTGCTCACCTGACGGAGTCCTGTTTGCTGCATTTCGTAGATGCCCAATTCGGAGGTGGAGCCAAAACGGTTTTTGATGCTGCGCAGAATGCGGTACATGTAGTGCTGGTCGCCTTCAAACTGAATCACTGTATCAACAATGTGCTCCAGTATTTTCGGACCTGCCAGCGTTCCTTCCTTGGTGATGTGGCCGATAAGCACAACGGGAATGCCGCTCGACTTGGCGAAGCGCAGCAAAGCGGCGGCACACTCGCGCACCTGTGTGATGCTGCCCGGCGAACTGTCCACTTCTTCGGTGCTGATGGTCTGTATGGAGTCGATGAACACCAGTTCGGGCACCACTTCCTTGATGTGGTTGAAAATGGCCTCAAGCGAGGTTTCGCAAAGGATGAGTAGGTTGTCAGAAGTTGCATTTTTGGCAATACGTTCAGCACGCATCTTGAGTTGGTAGAGGCTTTCCTCACCGCTCACATAGAGAATCTTTTTGTCGGTGAGCTGCAGGGCCGTCTGCAACGAAAGTGTGCTCTTTCCGATGCCAGGTTCGCCGCCCAACAACACGATGCTTCCCGGAACAAGTCCGCCTCCCAACACACGGTCCAGCTCGCCGTCGTGCATATCTATGCGGGGCAAGTCCTTCGAACTGATGTCGCGCAGGCGCATGGGTTGGTTTCTGTTGTCGTTTTTGCTTTGTCTCACCGTGCTTGCTGCCGAGCGCGCCGCCATGGAGCCGCTCTCGTTGGCAATGCGTATCTCCTTGAAGGTGTTCCACTGTCCGCACGACGGGCATTTGCCAATCCATTTGGCACTTTCCTGTCCGCAGTTCGAGCAGACGTATGCTATTTTGTCTTTTGCCATGTTAGTTGGTAGAAATGTTGAAAGTAAAAAATGCTTGTGACAAAAGTACAAAAATATTTTTTTACTTTCAAAGGATTTTTGTACTTTTGCACCATCAGAAATGAAAAATGGCTAATATCGCACATTTAATTAATAGAATCCGAAGGGCGGCCCACGTTTTCAGAACGCGGGCACCCTTTTATTTGTTTGTCGTCGTGATGCTTGTTTCTGGCGGCTTGTCGTTGGTGTCGTGCGGCGAGAGCTATGAGGAACGCCAGCGCATCACCCGCGCCGAGCGTCAGCGTCTGGCGCGTGAGGACTCTGCCGCGCTGAAGGTGGGAGTACTGCCCACGCTCGACTGTCTTCCCATTTATTTGGCCAAGGAACGCCGGCTGTTTGACACACTCGGTGTGGATATTCGCCCCAAGCAGTTCACCTCGCAGCTCGATTGCCAGGAGGCACTCAAGAAAGGAAGCATTGAGGGCGGCGTTACCGATTTGGTGCGTGCTGAACGCATGATTCGCCGCGGCACACCCTTGCAGTATATGACGGCCACGAACACCTATTGGCAGATGGTCAGCAACCGCATGGCGCGTGTGAAAGAGTTGAAGCAGATGGTGGATAAGATGGTGGCCATTACCAACCATTCGGCCACCGACATGCTGACGCAGATGTGGATAGACAGCTGCAAACTGAAGCAGACCGATGTGTTCCGCATTCCCGTCAACGATGTGCATGTGCGCATGCTCATGCTCCATAACAACGAAATGGACGCTGTGATGCTCACCGAGCCGCAGGCCACCGAGGCACAATTGTTTAAACATTCTGTTCTGAGGGACAGCCGCAAGAGCGACCTGCGTCTCGGGGCCATCGTGTTCCGTTCGAAAGACCTGACAGACAAAAACCGCAGCAAACAGTACAAGGCATTTGTGAAAGCCTACAACCAGGCTTGCGACTCTATCAACCAGAAGGGACTTCAGCATTATGCCGGGCTGATAGAGAAATATATGAAGGCCGATGAAAAAGTGATTAAAGCACTCCCCAAACTGCGTTTCGAACACGCTTCACAGCCAAGGCAGAAAGACATTGAAGCAGCACGCAAATGGCTGGGCAAATAGACACACAAACACAGCAATGAACAACGACGTTTTCCTTCTGCTTTCCAAACGGCAGCTCAAAGCCGCCATCAACCGTCTGCGCGAATATGCCACGCTCTATCCCGAAGTGCGCGCTGTGGAGCGCATAGAGCACATTGCCACCGACTATCAGCTGATGCTCGACTACATGGAGCGCGGTTTCAAGGACGAACGGCGACAGGAACTCTACGACGACTTGCTGCACAGGATGTGTGCCTTGGAATCCGACACGAGGGTGGCCGATAAATGTCGCCGGAGCTCGTTCATGAGCAATGCGCTGCGAATGACTGCCAAAACAAACTGGGACAACGAGTTTGTACGTTACTCTCTGGAAAACTTTGTTACCGACGTGGCCATGCTCAGCCTGCAGAGCGACGATGATCAGAAGCAGAAAAAACAGCAGCTCTTTGAGCGTCATGAGGCTTTCATGTCCGAATTGTTCCGAAAGTTGTGGCTGTCCACGCAGTGGGGTGAGTCCACGGCACAGTTCTATCAGGACCTGCTGCTCTCGCCAGCCGTTGACGCTGGCGACGTGCTGATTATGGAAAGCGCCATTACCCTGGCCTGCCGCATGCAGTTTGACTTTCTCAAGCTGCGCACCTTGCTGAATGTATATACCCGTGCCACCGACGAGCGCATACGTCAGCGTGCATTGGTGGGGTGGGTGCTCTCGCTCAGTGACGACCCCTCCACAGCTCTCTATGCCGACGACATTGAGCGGATGGTGGGCGACGTGTGTGCCGATGAAAATGTCCGCCGCGAGTTGCTTGAGTTGCAGATGCAGATTTTCCTCTGCCTCAATGCCGAGCAAGACAACCAGACCATTCAGAGCGACATTTTCCCTTCCATCATGAAAAACAACAACCTGCGCATCACCCGTTTTGGCATTGAGGAGAAGGAAGACGACCCCATGCAGGACATTCTCGACCCGGGAGCAGCCGACCGCGCCATGGAAGAAATGGAAAAGACCATGCAACGCATGATGGACATGCAGAAACAGGGGGCCGACATCTATTTCGGCGGATTCTCGCTCATGAAGAAACACGCTTTCTTCAACGACATATCCCATTGGCTCACACCGTTCTATAAAGACAATCCCGCTCTGAGGGCCGTCGTCGAGCGAATGCAGGGTACCAGCCTGTTGCAGAACCTTGTGGAGAACGGACCTTTCTGCGACAGCGACAAATATTCTTTCGCCCTGACCATTGTGCAGGTCATCGACACGCTGCCGCCAAGCGTGCGCGAGATGGTCGGCACGGCTGAGGCCTTAGGACCCATAGCGCCTCGCGAGGAACAAAACTCGCCGGCATGGTTCAGGCGCATGTACTTGCAGGACCTCTACCGTTTCTACAGGCTTTTCCCCTTTAAGCACGAATTCAACAGCCCCTTCGACAACCAGCCCCTCTTTTTTGCATTGAAAGCCTTCAGCAACGTGGACTGGGGACAGCAGGCGGCCGAGCTGGGCACATTCCTCCTCAAGCACAGGCGCATGAACGAGCTGCGCGAACTGCTCAACAAGTCAACAGCCAACAGTCAGTCAACCCGTTTGCTGCTGCTGCAAGCCAAATGCAGCCAGTATTTCGGCGAAGGCAATGACATTGCCTGCTACCAGAAGGTTCTCGACATGGAACCCGACAATGAGGTGGCTCTGCGCAACATGGGGCAGCACCATTTTGCCAACGAGCACTATGCCGAGGCAGAACAATGCTACCGCAAACTGCTCGAACTTCATCCCGATAAGAAAAGCTACATGATGAGCCTTGCCGTGGCACTGCTCTATCAGGGACAGACCGACGAGGCCATGCCTTTGGTCTATAAACTCGACTATCAATACCCCGGCGACTTGAACGTGAAGCGCACACAGGCTTGGGGGCTGATGGCACAGAACCGCCTTGAACAGGCACAAGAAACCTACCAGCGCATCCTCTCCACTCCTACGGGAACAACGGAAGGAACTCCCGAACCCGCAGCCGAGGATTATCTCAATGCCGGTTACTGTGAATGGTTTATGGGCAACATCGCCGAGGCCAAACAGCTGTTCCTGCAATACAAAAACAAAGGACAACAATCCCTGCGCGAGCATTTCCGCCGCGACAAAAAGACCCTGCTTGCCCACGGCATTACTCCCATGGACATGATTCTCATGGCCGACCTCACAGAGCATTGAATCCAAACCCTCGCATCTTCTGTGAAAACAAAATATTAGGGTGAAACAATTTGGCGAATCCCGCAAAAACAGTGATTTTGCAACCGTTACGTCAAGATGGCATAAAGTATGAACTTAAATAAATTCAAAGAAAATGAAGAAAGAAAAGCTGAGAATGATGGCAATGGCCGCAAGTGCCTTGCTGCTGACCACGGGCTTTGCTGCCTGTGGCGACAATGACGACGACGCCCCTTTTCAGGAGACTGACGAGCAGAAGTCGTACTACGACCGCGAACTGGACACGGCCGACATCACCTACGAGGTGAAACTGGCCCAGGACGAACTGAGCCTGTACGACGTCGAAGTGGAATACCGAAGCGACGACAAGAAGGACAACACGTTCATGATGACCGACAACGTGTGGACCAAGACTTACCACTTGACGAAGGCCTCGTTGCCCGGCGACTTCGTGCTGCGCACCAGACCGAAGCTGAAGGAGAACCTGCAGCTGGAGAAAGACGCATCGTTCCGGGTGGGTTGCATCACGAAAATCACCGTCAAGGTGAAGAACAAGTACGGTCGGCTCATTTGCGACTGCGACGGCCTTGGGTTACAGCAGACGGAATTCGTGACGATGACAACTGAGCAGATTGAGAACCCGTTGAGTTCGTGGGCCTCAGATTTGATTGGAGCGCTGTTCAGCCAGGACAAGAAAACCGTTGAGGTGTACGAAGACAAGATCATCTATAACGACATGACGCAGCGGTATTGGTAGAAAGAGTGTGTGTCTCATCCTCTTTTTAATTGCATAGCTCGTTATTTTCGCAAAGCCCCGGCTTCCTCAAGCCAGGGCTTTGTTATTAGATAGGCGACCCCGTCAGGGTCGAGGCCATTTTTTGCGGGCACCAATAATTCTTTTTTGTAAAAAATGCTGTGAAAAATGTTGGTTGTTTTGAAAAATTTGTGTAAGTTTGCAAAAGAATAGCAAAGTGAAGGAGTTGGGGAAATTCCCCTGCCCCGTAGAGTGGGGAGAGAAGGGGAGAACAGAAGAATGCTAAGAATGAAAAACATTTATTAATCCATAAAAAACATATTCAGATTATGCAGAAAAGATTGCATTTTTCCGGTTTGCGACTTCGGCAGTGGGCAATGGCCGTGCTGCTGCTGTTCGCGGTTTCTGCCAGTGCGCAGATCACCACGTCGGGTATCAATGGTAAGATTACCTCTGACGGTGAGACAGTTATCGGCGCAACGATTACTGCCGTGCACCAGCCTTCGGGTACGGTGTATCGTGCGGTGACGAACGAGAACGGACGCTACACCATTCAGGGTATGCGTGCGGGTGGCCCCTACAAGGTTGACGTGTCGTACATTGGCCACCAGACCAAGACATTCAATAATGTGAGTCTGCTCTTGGGTGAGATGCAGACGCTCTCATGCTCGCTTGAGGAGGATGCCAAGCTGCTCGACGAACTGGTGGTGACGGGCAAGAGCGGACTGAACGCCACGAAAACGGGTGCGGCCATGAGTATCAATGCCGAGCAGATTAACGACATTCCGTCGGTGAGCCACAGCATTGCCGACATTGCGCGCATGACTCCGCAGGTGACCACCAACCCGCAGTCGGGTGCCATTTCGTTTGCAGGAACGAACAACCGCTACAACTCGTTCCAGATTGACGGTGCGATGAACAACGACGTGTTCGGACTGACTTCGAGCGGTGCAAACGGCGGACAGGCTGGTACCAACCCCGTTTCGATGGAAACCATTGAGCAGATTCAGGTCAACGTGGCTCCGTTCGACGTTCGTCAGAGCGGTTTCACGGGTGGTGCCATCAACGCCATCACCAAGAGCGGTACCAACCAGCTGCATGGCAGCGGCTATGTGTTTGGCAACAACGAGAAGCTGGTGGGCAAGAAGTACAAGATGGACGACGGCGGTTACAGCAAGGCTGTGGAGGACGAGCATGAGTATCTCTACGGTTTCACCTTGGGTGGCCCCATCATTAAGGACAAGCTGTTCTTCTTTGCCAACTTTGAGAAGTCGAACAAGGAGTA
Source organism: Prevotella sp. (assembly GCA_017619445.1). GTDB lineage: Bacteria > Bacteroidota > Bacteroidia > Bacteroidales > Bacteroidaceae > Prevotella. Next base: position 44,580 of record JAFZSI010000010.1, on the reverse strand, counting down.
TCCCACGCAGTATGGCTTGGGTGCTGAAGGCTCTAAGGTGCCTGCTGACCTGGCTAAGGAGATTCTGAGCAACGTTGAGGAGATGGCACGCGACCAGGGCTTCGACTATCACGGCCAATTCTCAGACACCGACCGCTTCATCAAGAGCACCAAGGCCGGCATGAAGATTGACTGGAACGTGAACGATTTCAACAAGTTCACCCTGCGCTGGAGCCTTGTTGACGCTTCGCAGTTGAATGGCCTGGGCGGCATTGCCTCGCTCAACACCGTTGACCACCTGTATGAGTTCCAGTCCAACACCAACTCGTTTATTGCTGAGTTGCAGAGCCGCTTGTCGCCAAATGTGAGCAACGAGGCTCGTGCATCCTACGTGCGTGTTCGCGACAAGCGTACATCAGGCAATCCGTTCCCGTCGGTAACTGTTTACAGCGTGGGTAAGCAAGGTGGCACGGTGAACATCGGAAACGAGTACAGTTCGATGGCCAACGGACTCGACCAGGACATCTTTACCGTTGAGGACAACCTCACTTGGTTCAAGGGCAACCACACCTTCACGTTCGGAACGCACAACGAGTTCTATAAGTTCTCGAACATTTATCTGCCCAACCTCTTCGGTTGCTACTACTTTAACAGCTACGACGATTTCAAGAGCTATTATCAGAGTGCCAAGCAAGGACAGCCTGAAGGCCAGCTCATCAACCGCTACTACTTCGGACAGGCCAATGTAGCCATTACGGGTGACCCCCGCTGGGCTGCCGAGTTCGGTGCCGGACAGTTGGGATTCTACGTGCAGGATAAGTGGGCTGCCAGCGACAACCTGCAAGTAACCTATGGCCTGCGCATGGATATGCCGCTGTTCTTCGACAAACCTGCCGCCAACGACGGATTCAACGCCTACGCAGCTCAAAAAGGTTGGAATGTGCGCACAGACCACAAACTGTCGAGCACACCCATGTGGAGCCCCCGCGTGGGATTCCGTTGGGATGTGAAGAACGACCACCGCTACATTCTGCGCGGAGGTGCCGGACTGTTTACCGGACGCATTCCGTTTGTATGGCTCAGCAACAACTTCTCCAATACTGGCGTGCAGCTGTCGTCCTATCAGGTGAACGCACCCAAGACCAAGGATATCTCGCTCATTCTTGACCCCGACAAGCAGTACATCAATGGCGACAAGCTCAATGCCTCGTCAGGAAGTCAGCTTATCAACGTCTTCTCCGATGACTTTAAGTTTGCACAGACCCTGCGTGTGAACCTCGGTTTCGACTTCAAGGCCCTGGGCATCGACTGGACGGCAGAAGCCATCTACTCGAAGAACCTCAATGATGTGGTGTATAGCAACATCGCCTACGAGGAGACCGGCAAGACCCTCGGACAAGTGTCGCCCTTCTACTGGGACAACCGCCCCATGTTCACCCGCGTGACCACCGGCACACCCTACAACAACATCTACCTGCTCTCAAACACCAGCAAAGGCTATACCTACAACCTCTCGCTCAAGGCCGAGAAGCACTTCAACTTCGGACTCGACCTGATGGCAAGCTACACCTTCACCAAGTCGAAGGGCGTGGCAAGTGTCACCTCCTCAGTGGCACAGAGCAACTGGCGCAACACCCATACACATCTGAACTCCAACGACCCCGAGCTGGCCAACAGCGCGTTCAACCTGCCCCACAACGTCAAGGCATCGGCATTCTGGCACTTCAGCTATGGCCGCAACAAGCTGTTCACCACTACCATCGGACTCATCTACGAAGGCCGCAGCGGTTCGCCCTATAGCATCATCTACAGCGGTGACATCAACGGCGATGACGGCACCAGCAACGACCTGTTCTACATTCCCACCGACGCACAGATTGACCTCATGCCGTTTGAAGCCACATCCGACTTCTCCGAGGAACAGCAGCGCGCCAACCTGAAACAGTGGCTCGGAAGCCAGCGCTACCTCAAAGACCATCGTGGAGAGTACTACGAGCGCTATGCCGACAACCTGCCATTCGAGAGCAACTTCGACCTGCATGTGGCTGAGAAACTGAACATCAAGATTGGCCGTCAGATTCACTCACTCGAACTGTCGCTCGACATCATGAACGTTGCCAACCTGCTCAACAAAGACTGGGGCATTACCCGCAGCTCTGGCTACGTCAGCGAGTTCATGTCGCCCGTTAAGTACAGTTCCGGCAAATTCCAGTTCACACAGAATGCAGACTACGTGCTGAAGTACGCAAGCGACTATTACAGCCGCTGGCGCGGACAGGTGGGACTGAAGTACACTTTCTAATAAGTTGATTAGTTTGGGAGGTTTGGGATTTGAGGTTTGATGTTTGCGAAAAACAATAATCAGTACCCTCAAGTCTCAAACCTCAATTCTTAATTCTCAAATCCCAAAACCTTATGAAAATAGATTTCAACAAGATAGAGGAAACCATCGTTCCTCAGTTTAAAGGCGGTGAAGGACGCTACATCATGCGTCACTACACCGACAACAACGTGAAAATCATGTTCGGTAAGCTGGAGCCAGGCTGTTCCATTGGCCTGCACCGGCATGAACAGAATTCAGAAGTGATGTATATTCTCTCGGGTGTCGCCACGTATATCTATGAGGGCGAAGAGGAAATCGTCATGCCTGGTCAGGTGCACTACAATCCCATGGGAAAACAGCACACGCTGATAAACCGCGGCACAGAAGACCTCACATTCTTTGCCGTTGTGCCTGAGCATCTTCCTAAAAAAATCCGCGAGTAAGCGAGAGCCAACCAAGCTCGCTTGGAGTTGGCCGAGCGTGAGCGGATTATCTAATAGTAACCACAGACCTCAAAGTGAAAAAACTATTTACAACAATTCTGCTGATGGCTATACCGTTTTTGTCTGTTTTGGCACAAACGGAAGACTCACCGTTTTGGCTCGGAGCAGACATCAGCGGAACCACACAACTCGAAGCCTACGGACAGCGGCTTTACAATGCGCGCGGAGAAATTCGTGAGAACACGGCTCTGATGAAAGAGCTGGGACTCAATGCCGTGAGACTGCGCGTGTGGGTCAATCCTCGAGAGAGGTTCTCGGATATGCACGACGTGCTCAATATGGCTTTGAGGGCGCGTTATTATGGCATGGCCATTATGATAGATTTTCACTATAGCGACTGGTGGGCTGACCCAGGCAAACAGACTATTCCTGGCACCTGGCAATACTACAGCTATGACGAGATGAAAATGGCTCTGGCCGCCCATACGCGAGATGTTTTGAAACTGCTGAAAGACCATAGTGTGGATGTGAAATGGGTGCAGGTGGGCAACGAAACAACGCACGGTTTCCTGTGGCCCATGGGGCGTGCTGAGGATAATATGCAGCAGTACGCTGGACTTACCGATGCAGGTTATGCGGCGGTGAAAAGTGTCTATCCCGATGCCCTGTGCATCGTCCATCTTGACGCAGGCTGTGATGCCTCACGCTATGACTTTATTTTCGACGGACTGAAACAGTATGGCGCCCGATGGGATATGATAGGCCTGAGTGTTTATCCTTATTGGGACCGTGAGGCGAAGTTGACCAAAAGCGAAGATGAGACTCTGCAGAAGGTGGTGGAGAACATCCGTCGGTTGAACAAAAAATACGGATGCGAGACCATGATTGTGGAAACTGGTGTTGAGGCCAAAAAGCCACAAGAAGGGAAAGCATTCATGCAGAAACTCATACGTGCTGCCCGTCAGCAGACAAACGGCCATTGTCATGGTGTTTTCTATTGGGCACCCGAAGCCGAAGGGCACTATCCATTGGGAGCATTTCAGAATCACCGTCCGACAGCCATCATGGAAGCCTTCACAGAGGCGTCTTTACAATGACAATTTTACATTCTCAATTCTCAAATCTCAATTTTCTAACCTCAAAGTTCTATGAAAAAGAATTCAATACTCATGCTGAGCCTTGCATTGCTTTTGACAGCATGCAACAATTCAGGCAAAAGCGCAGCAAGTGATAACAACGAGCCAGAAACCTTACAGGACTCCGTTCAGAGCGAGGCACCCGAACTGGTACAGGAAGAAAACAAAGTTCCAGACTTCTTTAAACCCACCTTTGAGGGCAACCACGTAGAGTGCAATGCTCCAAAGGATGGTGAGAACTGGGTCATCAGCGAATTTATTGAAGGATGGGAAAAACACATCATACACACCTATAAACCCGACGGCAAACGGGTGAAAATCGAGATTGAGGACTTCGACAAGATGTTCAAGATGTATAAGGATTACGACGACATGTACAAAAGCGAGAACGCAACATTCGCGAAATTCTCACTCCTTGACCTTGACGATGACCAGATTCCCGAGCTGTGGTTCCAAAGTGCCAACGGTGAAGACGGTGCCTTTTATGCCATTAATACCGGAAAAATTGCACTGCTCATCACACAGAACTACCATTCCTCAATAGCACTCCACAAAGGTACCATCCAGCAGTCGGGAGGCTGCGGAACAGGATGCCACGCCGCATTCTACGCCACCGTGAAGAACAGCGAGCCGGGTCCTACCGTGCGTTGGTTCACGGAATACGACATGGAAGGTGAGAAAGTGGCAGAGAACTTCATGCGCGACGAAAAGCCCATCACTCTTGAGGAAGGAGAGAAATTTGTAGAATCGCTCGGCGATGCCATTGACATCAATCCCAAGTGGTATCCACTTGAAGGTGACGTGTTGTAGAGCGTCAGCTAAAACACGGCGGCGACCAATGGGAGCGGTATTACTTTTTCTTCAGACGTTTGAGCCTTCGCTTGGCCTCGGGGTGTTCGGGGCATAGTTGGAGGGCTTTCTCGTAGTTGGCGATGGCTGCTGTGTGCATGCCTTCTGCTTCACATTCCTTGCCGAGAATAACATATTCTGTGGCCAGTTTGCGAAGGAATGCCTGTTGCTGTTGTTGCTGTTCGTGCAGTTGCTTGATTTCTTCTGCCTGGCGGTTGATGATGTTGAGTTTTCGGCGGATGAGCCGTTGTGCGGCGGGTTTCTCAATGTCGTAGCGGCTATGAATGGCCTGGAAGAAATGTTTCAGAAACGCGTCCATGTCACCGTGGTCGAATGCCTGCACCGCGTCATGATATTGCTTGTCGGCCTGACTTTCCTGAAGAGCTGTTGTTATCATGTTATTGTCGTTATAGTGGCGGGCGAACTGTTGTACTTCGGCCCGCACGAATATGTCATTGCGCCGGATGGGCTGTTTGAGGCTGATTCCCTGTAGCGAGGTGCACCGGGAGAGGGCTACGTAGGTTTGTCCGCCTGCGAATGCACCTCCAGTGAAGTCAATGTTCACTTGCTGGAATGTGAGGCCTTGGCTTTTGTGAACGGTAATGGCCCATGCCAGGCGCAAAGGGAATTGTATATAGACACCAATTTCTTCTTCCTCAATCTTCTGTTCCTGTTCGTTGAAGGTATAGCGCATGTTGCTCCATCGCTCGCGCTGCACCTCAAACTTGCGTCCTGCTTCGTCTATGACGTAAATGGTGCCTTCTTCCTCGTCTATTGCCTCAATGGTACCCAGAGTGCCGTTCACCCATCGGCGTTCCATGTCATTTTTGATGAAGATTACCTGTGCACCGGGCTTTACATAAAGCTCCATTGGTGTGGGCAGGCTGCTTTCGGGAAACTCATCGATAATTTCTCCTAAGAATAGTGTGGCTTGCCCTGGTAGTTGGTCAAGGTGTTCTTGGTTGATGAAGTCAACGGTGTCCCGGCGTGTGGAGAGCGTGATAGCCAGTCGTGAACCGCTTAGGTCGAGCTGGGCCCCCACACGTGCATTGAGCTGCTGTAGGTCGGCAGCAGCGATGTTGCTTGTACGAATGCGGTCGAGAATGCTAATGAACGTTGGGTCGCTTTGGCGATAAACTTTGCGCAGTTCAATGCTTACTAACTGCATTTCGCGGAACACGCGGGCATGGAAGAAGAAGTATGAGGGGTAGAAAGGGCGCAACAGTTGGCGTTCCTCTTCGCGAATGACGGGTTCCAGCTGATAGATGTCACCAACGAGGAGCAGTTGCTTTCCTCCAAAGGGAACACGCATGTTGCGGGTGTAAATGCGCAGCACACGGTCGATAAAGTCAATGATGTCGGCACGCACCATGGATATCTCGTCAATGATGATGAGTTCCACTTCTCGTATGAGCTTGCGCTTCTCGCTGTTGTATTTGAGTGTTTCCTTGATATTTCGCACCGAGTAGCGGGTGTCATTAGGCAGCAGCGGATGGAAGGGCAACTTGAAAAAACTGTGGAGCGTTGAGCCTCCGGCATTGATGGCGGCGATGCCCGTTGGTGCGAGAACAATGTGTTTTTTCTTCGTGTTCTGGCAGATGTAGCGTAGGAAAGTAGATTTACCCGTCCCTGCTTTTCCTGTTAGAAAAAGCGAGCGACGGGTAAATTGTATGAGTTGTAGTGCGTTTTGAAACTCCTGGTTCGAAAGGTCAAGACCCATTATAATTTACAATTTGACAATTTACAAATTTTCGCTGCGCTCAAGGAACTCCAATTATATCAATCGTCAATTCTCAACTCTCAATTCTCAAATCTCAAATCTAAATTATCACATATTCTCGGGGTCGAGTATGATTTCTTCTTCCTCGATGGTTCCTTCGGGCACTTCCTGAGTGGGCTGTGTGATGGGCACACCGTTTTCGTCGAGCACTATCTCTTGTTCATAGATGATGGTGCTGTCAATGTCGGCAGTATCGCGTCGCTGCGAAGGAGTATAGCCCGAGCAGGTGTACATACCTTGGTTGATGTCGGGGTCTTTGGGTTTGTCGAAGCGTGCGCGATAGTGTTTGAATGCGGGGTCGCGCAACAGGGCTTCGAGGAAATAGCCGCAGATGGGCAGTGCTGTGCGGCTGCCCTGGCCGAGTGCTCCTGTGCGGAAATGGATGCAACGGTATTCGCCGCCTACCCACGCTCCGCAGACGAGGCGGGGGCTTACGCCGACGAACCATGCGTCGGAATGGTTGTTGGAAGTGCCGGTTTTGCCGCCGAACTCTGTGTCGGAGTAGTTGCCCACGTAGCCCCAAAGAGCCTGCGATGTGCCGCCGGGCTCGCGCATGCCGCCCATGAGCATCTGCTGCATGAGGAAGGCGCTCTTGTAGGGGATGGCCTGCTGGCTGTCGCTTGGTCCGAGATAGACTTCCTCGCCGTCTTTGTCGAGAATCTTGGTGACGAGCACGGGCTCGTGGTGCATGCCGTTGTTGGCTACGGTGCAGTAGGCGTTGACCAGTTCGAGCAGGTTGACGTCTGATGAGCCGAGTGCTAAGGATGGCGTCTCGTCGAGGGGGCTCTTGATGCCCATGTCCATAGCTGTGCGGGCGATGTTGCTGATGCCCATCTCCTGGCCTAAGCGCACGGCAATGGAGTTGATGCTCTTGGCAAAGGCGCTTTTCAGGGGCATGGAGTCGCCGGTAAAATAGCCGTTGGCATTGCCTGGGGTCCATGTGACTTCTTCCTGTTTGATTTTGTCGAACACTTGCATGCTGATGTATTCGTCGCGGCGGTTGTCGCAGGGTGTGAGTCCCTGGTTCATGGCCTCGGTATAAACGAAGAGTTTGAAGGTGGAGCCAGGCTGGCGCATGGCGGTTACCTTGTCGTATTTCCATGAGTCGAAATCGATGTCGCCCACCCAGGCGCGCACAGCTCCCGACTGGGGTTCCATGGCGACGAAGGAACAGTGCATGAAGCGTACCATATAGCGGATGGAGTCCATGGTTGACATTTCGCGCTCGATGGTGCCTTGTTCGTAGTCGAACAGCTTGACTTTGTGAGGTCGGTTGAGGTGAGCCATGATGGAGTCCGGGCTGTCAGGATACTTGGCGAGCAGGGTTTTATAGACGGGCAGTTTCTGCACAATTCCCTCGATGAAGCCGGGAATCTCCTTGTGGTTCTCGTCTTGCCATGGTGCTTCGTTGGCCCAATGGCTGTCAAAGTTTTTCTGCACTTGTCGCATCTGTCGGATGGCGGCTTGCTCGGCATAACGCTGCATGCGGGTGTCGATGGTGGTATATATTTTCAGACCGCTGCTGTAGAGGTCGTAGCCGTTTTCGTGGCACCACTCTTGCAGATAGTCGGCCACTGCCTCGCGGAAATACTTGGCCTGGCCGTCATAGTTGGTTTCCACGCTGTAGTCGAGCTTGATGGGGATTTTGGAGAGCGAGTCACACTCGTTTTGTGTCAGGTCGCCTTTTGCCACCATGTTGCCAAGTACCACGTTGCGCCGTTTGAGACTGTTTTCGGGGTGGGAGAGTGGGTTGTAGAGGGTTGTAGCCTTTAGCATTCCCACAAGCACGGCTGCCTGTTCGGTGGTGAGTTTCTTGGGCGTGGTGTTGAAGTATGTTTTGCTGGCTGTTTTGATGCCGAAAGAGTTGGAGCCAAAGTCAACGGTATTGGCATACATGGTGAGTATTTCCTCTTTCGAATAGATGGTCTCGAGTTTGCAGGCAATAATCCACTCTTTGGTTTTGAGGATGAGCATTTTCAGTCCTGGAATCTTTCCCAAGAGTCCTGTTGAATTGTTGGTGCGCATCTTGTACATGTTCTTTGCCAACTGCTGTGTGATGGTGGAAGCACCGCGTGCGTCGTGGTGAAGCAGTGCGTCTTTAGCAGCAGCGAACATGCCGATGGGGTCTATGCCAATGTGCTTGTAGAAACGTTCGTCCTCTGTGTCGATGAGTGCGTTCCAGAAGTTTGGCGCCACTTCATCGTACTGCACGGGTGTGCGGTTCTCATTGAAATATTTTCCAATGAGTTTGCCGTCGGCACTATAGATTTCTGATGCCTGGTTGATTTGTGGTTCGAGTCCAGACATATAGCCTGGTGACTTGCCGAAGAGCCATAGGAAGTTGATATCTACTGCTCCTAAGTAGATGATGAAAGCAGCAATGAGTGTAAGGATAGCGGCCAATGTCTTAACATACCACTTGCGCCCTTTATAGAGTGAGCGATACCATTTCCAAAATCTTGTTATGCTGTGCCCTATGGCACGTAAAGGACTTTTCATCTTTGATTTATTGAACTTTGAACTTAATGTAGGAACCCACCCCAACCCTCCCAAAGGGAGGGAGTAAGGGTGTTGGGTGTTTTAAATTGTAAATTGTAAATTGTCAAATTGTAAATATCCTCTCTCCTTTTCTCCTTTACCTCCTTTACCTCCTTTACTCCCTTAATTATGCATTATGCTGTCAGGATAGAACCAGTGTATTTGTGGGTCACGTTTGAACCATGTGAGTTGCTTGCGGCAGTATCGGCGGGTGTTACCCTTGATGCGCTCTACAGCTTCGTCCAACGTCCAGACACCGTCGAAGTAGGCAAACAGTTCTTTGTATCCTACTGTGTTGAGCGCATTGTGCTGGCGCAGAGGGTAAACGCTGCGGGCTTCTTCGAGCAATCCGTTGGCCATCATTTGGTCAACCCGTTTGTTGATACGTTCGTAGAGCTCCTCACGCGGACGGTTGATACCAATTTTGATGATGTCAAAGGGGCGTTGCTTCTTCTCTTTCTTGCGGAACGAAGTGTAAGTCTTGCCCGTCATGTGGCAGATTTCCAGCGCATGAACCACGCGCCTTGGGTTTTGTTTGTCAACGATGGCCCAGTGTTCAGGGTCAAGCACTTTCAGTTCTTCCACCAGCGCAGGGAGTCCTTCGTCAGCTAAGCGTTGTTTCATCGTGGCTCGTGTCTGTTCGTCAACGGTGGGTATGTCGTCAATACCGTCGCATACTGCGTCGATATACATCATCGAACCACCCGTCATGATGGCTGTTGGGCAGGCTGTAGGATTCTCCTCACTCAGTTGTGCCATGAGTTTCAACACATCTTCCTCGTATTTCGAAGCACTGTAATAGTCGGTCAGATGGAGTGTGCCCACAAAATAGTGTTTCACACGTTTCAGCTGCTCGGGAGTCGGTGCAGCGGTTCCTATGGGAATTTCAGCAAACAGTTGGCGTGAGTCTGCGCTGATTATTGGTGTGTGGAAATGCTCGGCAAGCTGAATGCAGAGTTCTGTCTTGCCCACACCTGTTGGTCCTACTATGACGATGAGCTTGTTGCGCACTATCTGATGATGCCCCGCTTTGAGTTTTCAACAAAACGGATGATGTTACTGATTTCCTCGCATTCGGGAAGGTTTTTACGTATTTCCTCGATGCCTTCTTTCAGTACGCCTTTGGAGTAGAGCAGACGGTAGGCCTCGTGAATGAGTTCAATCTTTTCGTTGCTGAATCCGCGTCGGCGCAGGCCGATGATGTTGATGCCGGCATAGCGCACAGGTTCTTTCCCTGCAATGACGTATGGCGGTATGTCCTGACTTGTGCGGGTGCCGCCTTGGAACATGATGTAGCTGCCAACGCGGCAGAACTGGTGGAACAGACATGTGGCAGAGATAATGGCAAAATCATCAACTTCCACTTCACCAGCAAACTTGGTAGAGTTGCCGATGATGCATCCGTTGCCAATTACACAGTCGTGAGCCACGTGCATGTTTTCCATCAGCAGGTTGTTGTCGCCAACGATGGTGGTTCCTTTCGAGGCGGTGCCTCGGCTGATGGTCACATTCTCGCGGATGCTGTTGTTGTTTCCTATCTGACAAATGGTGTCCTCGCCTTTGAACTTCAGGTCCTGAGGCTTTGTTGACAGGCTTGCGCCTGGGAAAAACTCGTTGTTCGAACCGATTCGTGCGCCATAGTTGATGGTCACACTGTTTTGCATGACGTTGTTGTCGCCAATGACAGTGTTCTTGTCGATATAGCAGAACGGTCCGATGACGTTGTTGTCGCCGAGCTTGGCTTCTGGATGTACGAAGGCGAGCGGACTAATTTGATTCATCGTTATGTTTTGGTTTGAAGGTGATTTCTATTTGTTCTTCACAATTTGAGCAGTAAAGGTTGCCTCGGCCACTACATGGTCGCCTACGAAGATGTAGCCTCGCATGGAACTGATGCCGTGGCGCAAAGGAGCCAACAAATCAACTTTGAATAAAAGTGTGTCGCCAGGAACAACCTTTTGGCGGAACTTCACTCCGTCAATCTTCATGAAGTAGGTTGACCAGCGCTCAGGTTCTTCCAGCGTATTAAGAATCAGGAGACCGCCACACTGTGCCATGGCCTCAATTTGCAGTACGCCTGGCATAACAGGTTCTTGCGGGAAGTGACCCGTGAAGAAAGGTTCGTTGGCGGTTACGTTTTTCACACCCACAATGCTTGTCGCTCCCAACGAAATAACCTTATCCACCAGTTGCATGGGATAGCGGTGGGGCAGCAATTCGCGGATGCGGATGTTGTCCATTACGGGTTCCTCGTTGGGGTCGTAGATGGGAGCCTGAATCTCGTGCTTGCGAATCTCTCGGCGCATCTGCCGTGCAAACTTGTTGTTGATGGTGTGACCAGGGCGTGTGGCAATGATACGCCCTTTGATAGGCTTGCCTATGAGAGCCATGTCGCCGATAATATCGAGCAGTTTGTGGCGAGTGCACTCGTTTTCCCACACCAACGGCTTGTGCTGGATGTAGCCCAGTTCGGTGGCATCGCGGTGCTCCACTCCGAGCATGTCGGCCAGCATGTCAAGGCGCTCCTGCGTTGTCTGCCGCTCGTAGATAACAATGGCGTTGTCCATGTCGCCGCCTTTGATGAGGTTGGCCTGCAACAGCGGCTCAATGTCGCGCACAAATACGAATGTGCGTGCAGGAGCTATTTCTGTGGCAAACTTGTCAATCTTGTCGAGCGAGGCAAACTGGCTGTTGATGAACTTCGATTCGAACGAGCACATCGTGGTCAGCGAGAACTCCTCGTCGGGCAGTATGGTGATGCACGACCCGGTCTTCTCGTCTTTCACCTCGATTTTCTTGCGAATGATGTACCAGTCTTTGGGCGCATTCTGTTCTTCTAAACCAACCTCACTGATTTTATCGACATACATTTTTGCGCTTCCGTCGAGAATGGGAAACTCGGGACCGTTTACTTGTATCAGACAGTTGTCGATGCCCAGTGCATAGAGGGCAGCCATTCCATGTTCGATAGTAGAGACGCGCACGTCGCCCACGCCTAACACGGTGCCACGCTGGGTGTCAATCACATTCTCGGCAATGGCATCAATAGTGGGCATGCCTTCCATGTCGATGCGCTGGATTTTATAACCCGTATTCTCTGGTGCAGGGTTAAAAGTAACAGTCAGGCTCAGTCCTGTGTGCAGACCTTTGCCACAGAGCGAGAAACTGCCTTTCAGTGTCTTTTGTTTTAACATCTATATAATTTACTATTTGACGATTTACTATTTACTATTTACTCTTTAACTCTTCAATCTGACGCTGCAATTCGTTGATTTTCTGATACATATCAGGCAATCTGCGGAAAACAGCCGCTGACTTCATGAATCCCTTGGCATCCCAGGCTGGCGAGCCAATGATGGTTTGTCCAGGTGCCTTCACCGTATTGGTAATGCCGGCCTGAGCACCCACGTGTGTCTGGTCGGCTATGGTGATATGGCCGGCCATACCCACCTGTCCGCCAAACATGCACCACTGGCCAACCTTTGTGCTTCCTGCGACGCCACATTGAGCGGCCATGACAGTATTGCTGCCAATCTCCACATTGTGGGCCACTTGGATAAGGTTGTCCAGCTTCACACCCTTGCGGATTACCGTCGCACCCATTGTAGAGCGGTCGATGCAGGTGTTGGCGCCAATCTCCACGTTGTCCTCAATCACCACGATGCCTATCTGCGGAATCTTGTCGTAACCGTCGGCATTCGGAGCAAAGCCGAAACCGTCACTGCCTATCACGGCTCCTGCATGCAGGGTGACATTGTTGCCTAACTTGCAACCCTGATAGACGGTCACATTGGGGTAGAGCACACATTCCTTGCCAATGCTCACACCGTCGCCAACAACCGCATGAGGATAGATTTGCGAGCCCTCGCCAACTATGGCCCCTTCGCCAATCACGGCAAAGGCCCCAACGTAGCAGTTGTCGGCCACCTTGGCCGTGGGAGCAATCGAAGCCAACGGGTCGATGCCCGACTTGCGCGGCTTCATCTTCTCGTACAGTTGCAACAGCTGTGCCACGCTCTCGTAGGCGTTTGCCACACGGATGAGCGTTGTGCTGACAGGTTTTTCGAGCTGCAGGTCGTCGTTCACCAACACCACGCTCGATTTTGTTTCGTAAAGATAATGGGTATATTTGGGGTTCGACAAGAAAGAAATGGCTCCGGGCTTGCCCTCCTCAATTTTTGCGAAAGTGCTGACAATGGCGTTTTCATTTCCTTCTACACGTCCTTGTATGAATTCTGCAATTTGTTTTGCTGTAAACTCCATGAATATTATTCTTTATTATGATAATTACTTTGCAAAATTAGCCATTTTTTTTCAGAAACGTTGATAACAGACATAATATTTACGTATTTTTTTGGATAATAGGCCTACATTTAATATTTCTGAAGCCTCGGCAATGTCTTTTATGCTGCCGTCGTTGAAGAGAATGTCTATGTGGTCGTCGTTCACGTCATACATGTCTTTCTCAATCGTGTTGATGCTCATCAGGTAGTGCGCGTCCTCCAGTCCAATGCCCGCCTGGGCCGCCAAGCGTTGTTTCAGAGCCTCTTCCTGCTCGCTGTCTATGGGTGTTTCGTGCACTTCCACCTTGAAAATGCGCCGGCCAATCAGGTCGGAGGCCAGCAAGGCCAGAATCCTGTCGTCGTTGTCCATCCACACCTTCACGGCACTCCAGATGTCGTTGTCGTCCAACCGCTCATAGTGCGTTAACGCCTCGTCGTGGCTCAGGAACCAGTCGCGGTCAACATCGTTGTAGAGGAAATAGCGCAGCGACGGTGGTGCAAACACCTCCTTGCCCTCTCGTGCCATCTGTTTCGCCCTGAGCAGCGTGTTCACCAGCACTTTCTCGCTGGCCACGGCCGTCTTGTGCAGGTACACCTGCCAGTACATCAGCCGCCTTGAGGTCAGGTAGTTCTCAATGGAATAAATGCCCTTCGAGTCAACCACTAATCGGTCGTCCACCACGTTCAGCATCTTGATAATCCGCGCCGACCCGATGTTGCCCTCGGTGACACCCGTGAAGAACGAGTCGCGTCGCAGATAGTCCAGTCTGTCCATATCCAACTGTGAGCTAATCAGCTGATGCAGAAAGCGTTTGGGATATTCGTCCTTGAAAATCTTCAACGCAAGGTTCAGTGCGCCATTCATCTCGTTGTTCATCTTTTCCATCATCAGCAGCGAGATGTCCTCGTGCGAGATGCCGCTGATGAGCGTGTCCTCCAACACATGCGAGAACGGCCCATGTCCGATGTCGTGCAGCAGGATGGCCGCCTGCACTGCCTCCGCCTCACTGTCGAAGATGAAGATTCCCTTTTGCTGCAACGACACGATGGCCTCGCTCATCAGGTGGAACGCACCTAACGAGTGCTGAAACCGCGTATGCTGTGCACCGGGATACACAAACGATGCCAGACCCAGCTGCTTGATGCGTGTCAGCCGGTGCACCAGCGGGTGCTTCACAATGTCTAAAAGCAATCCCCGCGGAATCTTTATGAACCCAAACACAGGGTCGATGATGGTCTTATTGACGTTCGTCATATCTCTGTTTCTTCTGGTAACTCTTGAATGCTATCTGATGGTGGCAGGTAGTCAGAGGCTTTCTTTCTCGTAATCACTGCACGACCAGTTTGCGCCTCCAGTTTTTTCCTGGCATCACCTGCAATTTCCCCACCTTTCCGAGCCACGGCAGCACTCTGCTTGAAACCCTTTGGATTCTGAGCCTTGCTGATTTCTGTAGTAGATGCCTCAGCCAGAATGTTCAGTGCCAACTCGATGTTCGTCATATTGTCACGCAGACTTTCCTTCTTCAGCCCCTTGTATTGCTTATATTGCCTTGTGGTGAAGCCACTCCATTCGCGAGTGATGATGTCAGTAAGTGACGCGTACTCCAATCCTTCTTGAACTCCAGTCCGTTTCCACTCATCGGTCAGCTCCTTGCGCACCTCTATTGACTTGATGCGCTGGTTAATCCACGCATCGCTATAACCCAGTCGTTTGTAGTCGGCTATGGCTTGTTCAATGCTCAGTTCGGGGTCTTGCATCTGGTCGATACGCTGACTGGCCACCTGTGCCATCCATTGCTTAAAGGGCTCCGCCTTTTTAGAGGGAATTGACTGAATGATACGGAAAATACCCTGTTGCGTAGCGCAATTAACCCTCTGTTTACCGCCTGGTGTCTGAACGGAAAGGGGGGTGACAATTTGTCCCCACCCTTTGGCAAGTTCAGGGTCACGCTTCTTCATTTTTTTGATGTAGTCGGTTGGGTTTATACTGTCTGTCAGAGCCTCCACCACATCTACTACACAGAAGTACCACTTTTCTTCCTTGTCGTCCCAAACTGTGCGAACCTTCTGTTTTTCAAACAGTTTTATACTTTGTCTTTTATTCATATTTCATCAAAATAATTACGATCACTTTGTTGAAGTATCTCATACGCTTCAAAATGATAAGTAACAATCCCCGCGGAATCTTTATGAACCCAAACACAGGGTCGATGGTGGTCTTATTGACGTTCGTCATAGTGTTATCGGCAATTCTTTCTGCGGTCTTCCATATTCAGACTACAAAGATATTAAAATATTTGCAGACTGAGGCATTTCTTTTCATAAAATCGGAAATAATTAGTGCGATTGTAAGTATGAATGCTATCCTCAAGATATTATAATTCAAAGAATGACTCTTTTACGGCCGTTAACGTGGCAGTTACGGGCGTGATTTTGGGCGTTCGCGATTCATAGGTTATCTTTGCAAACGGATTTTGTAGAAAATTCAGGCGTAAAGTGATGAGTTGTGAACGTAAAGTGATGCTTTATGAGAACAACGAGCTACACCACGGAGATGGTTCTTTGTCACACGGATTTCACAGATGACACGGATGATTTTTACTTTTTGACCACAGATTTCACGGATTACACGGATTCAGTATGAGGGGATGATTATCCTTGGATTACACGGATTCCTGGTGGCAGGGTGGGAAAAATCGCGGCTTTAGCCGCAGAAATCTATAATAATCTGTGGAATAAGAAGAACAAAAGAAAAATCTGAGGAATCTGAGAAATCAGTGGTCGAAAACAGAATAGACAAATAAAAGAAAGGAAAAAGATATGAAGTACAGAATGGTCAGGGAGAACCGCCCGATGCTGAAGAACTACGGCCGCTGGAAGGCGGTGGCGGTGCATGAGAACGAGGTGGGGACGGCGAGAATTGTGAAGGAGGTGTGCCGCAGGGCAGGTGCCTCGCGCGGCACGGTGATTGCCGTGCTCACAGAGCTGGCCGGGGTGGTGGCCGACCACCTCCGCGCGGGCGACAGTGTGCGTCTGGACGACGTGGGGCTGCTGAAGTTGGAGATAGAGAGCCGGAAGGTGGATGAGGCAGGGGAGTTCCGGGCCGAGGAACATATCCGCGGTGTGCGCTTGCATGTGCTTCCCGAGTGCAGACACGGGCATCCCGTGCTGTATCAGGGCATTAAGTTTTTCGAAGTGGGTAGGAATAAAACAAAAACTCGCCAAACACGGGTGCTTGGCGAGTATTCTTATCAGTTTAAGCGGGATGACGTACAGACTACAGCTGGCTTAGCAGGCTGGCCATCTGCTGTTGCAGTTCGCGGGCCTTGTTGCCTGCAATCTCGGCGAAGTTCTCGTCGTTAGAGGCGTAGATGATGCCGCGCGAGGAGTTGACGAGCAGTCCGCAGTCGGCAGTCATGCCGTATCGGCACACCTCTTCGAGGCTTCCACCCTGAGCTCCCACGCCCGGGACGAGCAGGAAATGGTTGGGCGCAACGCGGCGTATGTCGCGGAACATCTCGCCCCGCGTGGCTCCCACTACATACATCATATTCTGGGTGTTGCCCCACTGCTGCGAGGTGCGGATGACGCGCTCGAAGAGCCGTTCGCCCTGAGCGTCAGCCGTGAGTTGGAAGTCGAGCGAGCCTTGGTTGCTGGTGAGGGCAAGCAGGATGACCCACTTGCCTTCGTACTCAAGGAAGGGAGTGACGGAGTCCTCGCCCATGTAGGGTGCCACGGTGAGCGCATCCACGTCGTACTCTTGGAAGAATGTACGTGCGTACATCTTGGAAGTGTTGCCTATGTCGCCTCGTTTTGCGTCGGCGATGATGAAATGGTGGGGATGGCGCTCCTTGATGTAGTCAACAGTCTTCTTGAAGGCCTCCATGCCGTGAAGGCCGAAGGCTTCGTAGAAGGCCAGGTTGGGCTTGAAGGCCACGCAATAGGGGGCTGTGGCATCGATGATGGCACGGTTGAACTCAAAGAGTGGGTCGTGCATATCGAGCAGGTGCACGGGCAGTCGCTTGGCGTCGGTATCGAGTCCGACGCAAAGGAAACTTTTCTTAGCGAAGATTTGTTCTACAAGTTGTTGTCGGGTCATGGGAGTTGATTATTAGAGTTCTGCTTCTTTCATGCGCTCAGCGTTTTCGGCCACGGTGAGCGCGTCGATCATGGGCTGAATGTCGCCGGCGAGGAATCCCTGCAGGTCGTGGGTGGTGAAGCCAATGCGGTGGTCGGTCACGCGTCCTTGGGGAAAGTTGTAGGTGCGTATCTTGGCAGAGCGGTCGCCTGTTGATACGAGGCTTTTGCGTCGCGATGCAATATCATCGACGTATTTCTGGTGTTCCTTGTCGTAGATGAAGGTATAGAGACGCGAGAGGGCGCGCTCTTTGTTCTTGGGCTGGTCGCGGGTCTCGGTGCACTCGATGAGAATCTCCTCGGTCTCGCCGGTGTTGGGGTTCTTCCACATGTAGCGCAGTCGCACGCCCGATTCCACCTTGTTGACGTTCTGGCCACCGGCACCGCTTGAGCGGAAGGTGTCCCACTTTATTTCGCCCTCGTTGACATGCACCTCGAACTTGTCGGCCTCGGGCAGCACGGCCACAGTGGCGGCGCTGGTGTGCATTCGTCCTTGGGTCTCGGTGGCAGGCACGCGCTGAACGCGGTGCACGCCCGACTCGTATTTCAGGGTGCCATACACATCGGCCCCGCTCACGGCAAAGTCAATCTCCTTGTAGCCGCCCACGGTTCCCTCGTTGAAGTCGGTGATGGAGAGTTGCCATCCTTTTGACTCGCAGTAGCTTTTGTACATCTTGAATAGGTCGCCGGCAAAAAGGCAAGCCTCGTCGCCGCCCGTACCTGCACGGATTTCCATCTGCACGTTCTTGGCATCCTCGGGGTCTTTGGGGATGAGGGCTATCTTTATCTCTTCCTCCAGCTTAGGCTGCAGTTCCTCATTGGCGGCCAATTCCTCGCGGGCCATTTCTTTCATTTCGGGGTCGTCCTCGTTGGCCAGAATGTCCTTGGCCTCGCGGATGCCGTTGAGACAGGCGATGTAGCGTTTACGGGCATCCATGATGTCCGACAGGTCTTTGTATTCCTTGGTCAGTTTGACGAAACGCTGCTGGTCGCCAATGACGGCGGGGTCGGTGATGAGGGTTGAAACTTCCTCGAAGCGGGCCTCCAGGCCGTCGAGTTTCTGTAATATGCTGTTATTGTCCATTCTTCAATTGTTTTATTTTTCTGAGCTGTATTTCCCTGTGCCGTTGCACGTTAGGCAGGTGTTTTTGCCGTCGGGTGTCTTGCCGATGCCGTTGCAGTCGGGGCATTTCCCAGCCTTCATCAGTTCTTGTTGGTTCTTCTCCTTTTCCTTTGCCTCGCGGTGGCTCATGCCAGTCGGATTGGTAGGCTTTTTGTTTAATTCATAATTGATGGGGTCCTGAACCAGCGTCTCAGTGAGAATTTGTGCACACGAGACGAGCAGAACAGGAGCCAGGGCGATGACGATGAGTGTTGTTTTGCTTCTTGTCATGGTTGTTGACTGTTGATTGTTGAGAGCGGAGAGAGGAACTGTGAAAAGAACTGTTAATAGTTGAACTCTCCAAACTCCGACTTGATGGTAAGGCTCTTGGGGCCTTCCTCGATATGCCCAACAACTTGTGCGTCGATGTTGAACGACTTGGAAATGCTGATGATTCTTTCTGCCACTTCGGGGCGCACATAGATTTCCATGCGGTGGCCCATGTTGAACACCTGATACATTTCTTTCCAGTCGGTGCCGGAACACTCGTGGATGGCGCGGAAGAGTGAGGGAACGGGGAACATGTTGTCCTTCACCACGCGGCAATTGTCGTTGACGAAGTGCAGCACTTTGGTTTGTGCACCGCCTGTGCAATGCACCATGCCGTGAATCTCAGACCGCAATTCGTCGAGGATTTTCTTGATGATGGGGGCATAGGTCCGGGTGGGGGAGAGAACGAGCTGGCCCATGTCGGGGAGTTCTGTATGTTGGCACTTAGTGTCAACATACGGGACGGAGTCCGTAAGGCCGTATTTGCCGCTATATACCAGTTCATTGGGCACGGCATGGTCGAAACTCTCGGGGTACTTCTCGGCTAAGTATTTGGCAAACACGTCGTGACGGGCCGAGGTGAGCCCGTTGCTGCCCATGCCGCCGTTGTAACGCTGTTCATAAGTGGCCTGGCCCGTGGAACTAAGTCCTACAATAACGTCGCCAGGACGGATGTTGGCATTGTTAATGACATCTTCGCGGCGCATGCGGCAAGTGACGGTGCTGTCAACAATAATGGTTCGCACAAGGTCGCCCACGTCGGCGGTCTCTCCGCCAGTAGGCCAGATGCCGATGCCCATTTCGCGCAGTTCGGCCAATAATTCGTCGGTGCCGTTGATGATAGCCGAGATTACTTCGCCCGGGATGAGCATCTTGTTGCGTCCGATGGTGGAACTGACCAGAATGTTATCGACTGCACCCACGCAGAGCAGGTCGTCGGTGTTCATGACAATGGCATCCTGGGCAATGCCTTTCCAAACAGAAAGGTCGCCCGTCTCGCGCCAGTACATGTAGGCAAGGCTCGACTTCGTGCCGGCGCCATCGGCATGCATGATGTTGCAATAGGCGGGGTCGCCACCTAAGATGTCAGGGATGATTTTGCAGAAGGCTTGTGGAAAAATACCTTTGTCGATGTTCTTAATGGCGTTGTGAACATCTTCCTTGGCGGCACTCACGCCGCGCATCATATATCTGTTGTCCACTATTTACTATTTACTATTTACGGATTTACTATTTACTATTTACAATTTACTATTTTTGTTTTTGATTATCTCTCACCATTCCAGAACTCCCATGAGGCAAAGGCCTGCAGAAGGAGCATTTCAAGGCCGTTCTTCACATTGGCACCATACTCGGCACCGCGGCGCATGAACAGGGTCTCGTCGGGATTGTAGATGAGGTCGTACAGAATGGTGTGGCTGTCCATGGCCTCGTAGGGCAGTTGCGGGCATTCTTCGCTGTGGGGATACATGCCCACGGGCGTACAGTTGACAATCACGTTGTATTCCTTTATCACCTCTGGCGTGATTCTCTGATACTGAATGGTGTTAGGCCGTTCGTAGCGGCTCACGAAAACCGTTTCCAGTCCTAAAGAGCGCAAGCCAAAATTAATGGCTTTCGATGCACCTCCGGTACCAAGAATGAGTGCTTTCTTGTGGTATTTCTCCAGCATTGACTCAATGCTCTTGGTGAATCCGATGACATCGCTATTGTAGCCTTTCAGTTCTACCTCCTTGCCCTTATGGACAACGCGAATGACATTGACGGCTCCGATGGCTCTGGCCTCAGGGCTCACATGGTCGAGAAAACTAATCACTTTCTCCTTGTAGGGAATGGTGACGTTGAGTCCTTTCAACTCGGGATTCGAGGCCAATACTTCAGGCAATGCCTCAATGGTTGGAATCTCGAAGTTGATGTATTGGGCGTCAATGCCCTCGTTTGCAAACTTCTCGTTGAAGTAGCTGATGGAAAACGAGTGGCCCAATGGGTAGCCGATGAGTCCGTATTTGTCCATAATTCACTATTCTAGGATTATACTGATTACTATTTAGTTGCGAAGTACATGGTGCAGATGCCAAAGGTGAGCCTACGGAACGACGATTGGCTGAAACCAGCATTCCTGAGCACTTCCATCATGGTTTCGCCCTGCGGAAAAGCCTCGATGGTGCGTGTCAGGTAGGAATAGGCACTCTGGTCTTTCGATATGAGTTTTCCGTATAGGGGCAACACCGTGTGTGAATAGAGCCTGAACAGCTGTTTCATGGGAAATGATACAGGTGTGGTGAGCTCCACAATGCTCAGATGGCCTCCATGTTTCAGTACGCGGCACATCTCTGTGAGTCCCTTGTCAAGGTCAGAGAAGTTTCGTATGCCGAAAGCCGCAGTCACAGCGTCGAACGTGTTGTCGGCAAACGACATGCTTGTGCAGTCTTCGCGGGCAAATGTGATGATGTCAACAAGTCCTTTATCCTTTACTTTCTGTTGCCCTATTTGCATCATGCCCTCGCTGATGTCAGCCCCGACAATCCTTTCGGGTTGCAACATCTGTGCTGCAAGTATGGCGAAGTCACCCGTGCCCGTTGCGATGTCGAGTATCTGCTTTGGGTGATGCGGAGCCAACTGACGAATGGCTTTTTTGCGCCATCTGCGGTCAATGTCCCACGACAACCGATGGTTCAGCTGGTCGTAGGTTGGAGCAATGTTGTCGAACATCTGTTCCACCTGTCCGGCTTTCTCTGTGCCGTCGTTGTAGGGCTTTATCTCTTCCTGCTTGTACATCAGGGATTATCGCTTAGCTTCCTCTAACCACTGGCTCACGTTCCGCTCAATGCGTGCAGCAATGTCCTCGGTGCTCTCAGCCTTGTTGAACTGCTCGCCCGTGATGTGCTCGTAGAGCTCAATGTAGCGGTCGCTGACGCTCTCCGCGTATTCGTCGGTTATCTCGGGTATCTGTTGACCGGGCTCGTTCATGAAGTTGTGCTCAATGAGCCATTGACGCACAAACTCTTTGGAGAGTTGGCGTTGCGGCTCTCCCTTCTCCAGTTTCTCCTCATAACCGTCGGCATAGAAGTAACGACTTGAGTCGGGCGTATGAATCTCGTCGATGAGATACACTTTGCCGTCGCGTTTGCCGAATTCGTATTTCGTATCAACCAAAATGAGGCCTTGGCGGGCGGCAATTTCCTGTCCGCGGGCGAAAATGCGACGGGTGTAGTCTTCCATCACGGCATAATCCTCTGCGGAGACAATTCCTTGGCTGATGATTTCTTCTTTCGAGATGTTCATGTCGTGCCCTTCGTCGGCTTTGGTGGTTGGCGTGATGATGGGTTCGGGGAACCGCTCGTTCTCGCGCATTCCGTCGGGCAGTCGCACACCGCACAGTTCGCGGCAACCTTTCTTATACTCGCGCCAGGCAGAGCCGGTGAGTATGCTGCGGATAATCATTTCCACGCGGAAGCCTTCGCACTTCAGACCCACGGTGACCATAGGGTCGGGCGTTGCAAGTTTCCAGTTGGGACAGATGTCGGTGGTGGTGTCAAGGAATTTTGCTGCAATCTGGTTGAGCACCTGTCCTTTGAACGGAATACCCTTGGGCAGCACAAAGTCGAAGGCCGAAATGCGGTCGGTGGCCACCATTACCAGCAGGTCGTCGTCGATGTTATACACGTCGCGCACCTTTCCGTGGTAAACGCTCTTCTGTCCTTTGAAGTTAAATTCAGTCTTTGTCAGCGATTTCATTGTTCTCGTATTGTTTTATTTCTTTTCTGTTCTTGTCGTATTGCTCGTAGGCATTCACGATTTGTGTCACCAGTTTGTGGCGCACGATGTCGCTTTTGTCCATCTCCACAAACTCAATGCCCTCGATGTTCCTCAGCAGGTCGTAAGCCTCGCGCAGACCGCTGCGCTGCCCCTTAGGCAGGTCAATCTGCGTCATGTCGCCCGTGATAATCATCTTTGTGTTCCATCCCATTCGGGTGAGGAACATGCGTATCTGGGCTGCTGTTGTGTTCTGCGCCTCGTCGAGAATCACCACGGCATCGCTCAGGGTGCGTCCGCGCATGAATGCCAACGGTGCAATCTGTATGACGTGTTTCTCCATCATGTCCTGCAGTTTCACGGCGGGAATCATGTCTTCCAGCGCGTCGTACAACGGTTGCAGATATGGGTCAATCTTGTCCTTCATGTCGCCAGGCAGGAATCCCAGTTTCTCGCCAGCCTCCACGGCAGGGCGCGACAAGATGATGCGTTTGGCAGTTTTTTCTTTCAGCGCCCTCACGGCCAAAGCAATGCTCAGATAGGTCTTGCCTGTTCCTGCCGGGCCTATGGAAAACACCATGTCGTTCTGTTCGTAGGCCTCCACTAAGCGTTGCTGGTTTTTGCTGCGGCTCTTAATGGGCCTTCCGCTAATGCTGTAGGCAATCACGCCCTTCACGGCGTCGAGCTTGGTCTGTCGCCCTTTCACAATGTCGAGAATGTCCTCCTCGGTGATGCTGTTGTACTTCAGCACGTGCAAGCGCATTCGCTCAACACTCTCCTCCAATTGCGCCATCTGCTCCTCGTCGCCGAGCACACGCAGAACATTGTCGCGTGCCACAATGCGCAACTTGGGGTAAAGAGCCTTCACCATCTGCAAATGCGCATTGCCGACACCATAGAAAACCATGGGGTCTATATCTTCTAATACAATATGCTTCTCAATCAAAATCTCAAATTCTTTATATTTCAGCTGCAAAGGTACGAAAAAAAATGAAAAATGAAGAATGAAAAATGAAAAATGAAGTATGTGGAATGAAGAATCTGCAAAATAACTTGTTTTTATTTTTCTGGGGCCATGAGTATTGTTTCTATCCATTCCTCCCACTGGATTACGACAGTTAAGTAACCCTTTGTTGCTGCAAAGGAATGCTTTGCTATCATAACTCATAGGTTTACACAGAAATTTTCTAGAAAATTTGACGCTAAACCATAGCTTTGTATTTGCCGTCTGTGAAACGCTGGTTGTAAACCTCGGGAATAGTTGCGTAATTCCACATTTTTTGCATTTTTCTCTGCGGATTTCCGTCCCATTCGGAAAAAAGCATTATCTTTCAATAACATACTCACGTTCGAAAAAAGAAAAATTGAAAAAAAGTGTTTTTTCTTTTTCTTTTTTGCTCACTTAATCGTATCTTTGCATATGATATGCTGCAATAATAGACAAGAAATGGTGATGATGAAAAGGTATTTATTGATATGTTTCCTTTCGGCATGGGCGCTGCTGCTGAATGCCCAGGATGCCGCGCAAGCAAAGGAGTCGATAGCTTCGCCGCCCTCTATGCGTAGTGCCAAGCCTGGCACCCGCTGGTGGTGGCTTGGTTCGGCTGTTGACCGCGACAATTTGCAATGGAACCTTGACCAGCTGAGCAAAGTGGGCATTGGCACGGTGGAAATAACGCCCCTCTACGGTGTTCAGGGCAACGAGAAGCGCGACATAGAGTTTCTCTCACCCAAATGGATGGAGGCCCTGCGCGATGTGGAGGCCATTGCCCGCAAAAATGGCATTCAGGTGGAAATGAACTGCGGCACGGGATGGCCGTTCGGCGGTCCCGAGGTGCCAATTGAAGAGGCTGCCTGCAAACTGATAATGATTGACACGGTGGTGACTACCAAGGTGGCCAAAGACTTGGTTTTAGAAGTGCCAGAGAAAGAAAAACCGCACTCAAAACTGCTGATGCAGCGCGATTTCCCCGTAAACAAACGCGACTACCGGCGCGTCATTGCTCTTTATGAGAGCCGCACACTGCAGAAGGTGAAGCGGGCCGCACCCGGCGGTGAGGGCTATGTGATTGACCACTTTGACTCTACGGCCGTGGCGCACTACCTGCAGCGCTTCGAACGTGCTTTTGCCGAGACAAACACACCTTATCCAACCGTTTTCTTCAACGATAGCTACGAGGTTTATGATGCCGACTGGACTCCGAAACTGCTCGACGAGTTTGCACGTCGCAACGGATACCGCTTAGAGAACCATTTGCCGGCTCTGGCCAATGGTAATCCAAAGGTGATGGGCGACTATCGCGAGACACTGGCCGACCTGCTGCTCAAGAACTTCACAGAGCAATGGGTGGAATGGTGTCACCGTCATGGTGTGCAGACGCGCAGTCAGGCGCACGGCTCTCCTGCGAACCTCATTGATGTGTATGCAGCCGCAGATATTCCTGAGATTGAGGGCTTTGGGCTGACAGACTTCGGCATCAAGGGCTTGCGCACGGACGCAGGCAACACGTTCAGAAATTA
The DNA here is from genome assembly GCA_017619445.1 of Prevotella sp. Taxonomy (GTDB): domain Bacteria; phylum Bacteroidota; class Bacteroidia; order Bacteroidales; family Bacteroidaceae; genus Prevotella. Next base: position 19,404 of record JAFZSI010000010.1, on the reverse strand, counting down.
TTCGGACTTCTCAACGCTGAAATATGCGTCGAGTGCTGCTCACGTCACAGGTAAGAACCTGACAAGCAGCGAAACATTCACTTGGCTCACCGAGCATTTCCGCACATCGCTCTCGCAGATGAAGCCAGACTTGGACCTGATGTTCTGTGCAGGCGTAAATCACATGTTTTTCCACGGCACTTGCTACAGTCCCAAGGACGAGCCGTGGCCGGGATGGCGTTTCTATGCCTCTATTGACATGTCGCCCAACAACACCATCTGGCGCGACGCTCCCTATCTGATGAAATACATAGAGCGTTGTCAGAACTATTTGCAGTGGGGCAAGCCCGACAACGATTTCTTGGTCTATCTGCCCGTGAGAAACATGTGGGCAGAAAGCCCGCGCCAGCGTCTGATGATGTTCGAAGTGGAAGGTTTGGACAAGAGGGCACCTGACTTTGTGCGGGCGGTGATGACCATCGACAGCCTTGGCTTCGACTGCGACTACATATCCGACCGCTATCTGCTCACCACCACCTTCGACGGCAAACAATTGCGAACCGCCGCGGGTACTACCTACAAGGCGCTGATTATTCCTGGCGACTGCATTATGCCTCAACATGTGCGCGCACATATAGACGAGCTTGCCCGACGAGGTGCCCACATCATCAAAGACAACTCGTTCACCGAAATGGCGCAGGTGGCCAAACCGGAAACCATGAAGGCCGATTTGCACCTGAACGTCATACGCCGTAGCAATCCTGTGGGCTATCATTATTTCATAGCCAACCTTACGCCCAACGATATTGACGAGTGGGCCACGTTGGCCACCGACTACGAGGATGCTTTCTGGTTTGACCCTATGACGGGCAAGAAATATGCTGTGGAAACCGACGGCAAATGGATAAAAATGATGCTGCGTTCGGGAGAGTCGCTCATCCTGCAGACCTTTGACCAGCCAAAGCCTGCCGGAGACAATGGAAACACGGCCGGAGGACTGCAACAGCGTCTGCGGTTGCCAAACCTGACAGAGGGCAATACCATCGTGCTGAAAAAGGGGTGGAAACTGCGTTTCGAAGACAGCGACCCGGCCATCAAGAAGACTTATTCCGTGGGTTCTCCACGCACTTGGGAAACACTCGACCGAAACACCCGAAAACTCATGGGTACAGGCATTTATCAATGCACGTTCGATATTCATGAAAAGCAGCTCAACGGCAGTCATACGTGGATGATTGACCTTGGAGATGTGCGTGAGAGTGCGCGTGTAAATATCAACGGCCACGACATTGGTTGTGCATGGGCTGTGCCTTTTGTCCTTTGGTTTGACAAGTCAGTGTTGCTGCCTGGCCGCAACACCATCAGCATTGCCGTAACAAACCTTCCTGCCAACCGCATTGCCGACATGGACCGCGAAGGTGTGAAATGGCGCAAAATGAAAGACCTGAACGTGGTTGACATCAACTATAAGCCAACAAGCTACGCCAACTGGAAACCCGTTCCCAGCGGCTTGAACGGCAACGTAAGAATCATCCGCGTGAACTGACGGGAGTTGAAGAAAACTGATATGAGTAGTAGAGAACAAAAAAGAATAGGAGCTAAGAGTTGCTACATTTGCATTACTCTTAGCTCCTAATACTATCTCTTAAGGCTTGTTACGCCATTTCCCTGCGTTTTTACTCTTGACTCGTGATTGCTAACTCTGAACCGACTTAGAGCCTCACTTCGCCGCCGTCGTCTTTCCGCTTGGGTGCAGGTGCTGCAGGCTTAGCGGCAGGTTGTGCAGGAGCGGCGGGTTTTGCTGCGGGTTGAGCAGGCTTTGCTGCGGGTTTTGCAGGTGCAGCCTGGCGTTCAGGAGCGGGTTCTGGTGCTGGAGTAGCCTGAGGTGCAGGCTCAACGGCAGCAGGCTTGGGCGACTGATAGCGCCGAATGGTTGATTCTGTAGCCTGTTTAGCCCCTTCCTTTGTGGCTGCTCCCAACGCTTTCACGATGGTGGCAGCATCGTCAGAAGCTGATAAAGGCATATTTGAAATCTTCATCACAATCTGGTTGAGTGTCGGGTCGTCAATACCGAAGGCCTTGATGTCCTCAGCATTGTCCTTGATAACCTGATGAAGTTTCATGGCATAGACACGCGCCACTTCCACCTCGCCGCTGTCGGCCAGTTCGGTGATGCGTTCTTGCGCTTGAACAATGGCTTGTGTAAGTCCTTTTATATCCTGCGCTTCAATCTGTGTAAGCAGAACATTCTGAAGAGTGTCGCATTCTTCCACGGCAGCCATGACTAACTCAGCTGCCGGATCTTCGCTTGCAGAAATACCCTGAAAACCTTTCTTGTTGTTGCAGCCTGTCAGAACAACCAGCGCAACAGAAATGATACACAATAATTTCTTCATTTTTCTAATTTTGGAAAGTAATTGTCTTAAGCGGGCACAAAATTAATCAAATATTCGCGTATGTGTTATTTTTATTTCGTATTTTTAACAACAAATTGCAGTTTTGCCTGTTTATTCAGTCATTTGCCACGATAATTCACTCCTTTGCCTTTCCTCAAGGCCTCAACTTAGTACTGGCGCAAGGCGGCCAATATTTCGTTGTTTTCGCTTTTGGTGCCAATGGTCACACGCAGGCAATTGTTGCACAGCTGTATGCGGCTGCGGTTGCGCACAATAATGCCGCGGTCCACCAGATAGTCGTAGATTTTCTGCGCGTCGGTCATCTTGCACAGAAAGAAATTGGCATCAGTTGGATAAACTTTCTTGCAAATGGGCAGCAGTTTGAAAGCATCAATCATGCGGCTACGTTCCTGCAGCAATATCTTAACCCATTTGTCAATCTCGTAGGGGTCGTTCAGCGCTTCGAGTGCCTGTTGCTGGGTAAGCAGGTTGATGTTGTAGGGGTATTTAACTTTGTTGAACAACCCCACGATTTCGGGTCTGGCAAATGCCATTCCCAACCTGATGGCGGCGCATCCCCAAGCCTTGCTGAACGTGTTGAGAACTATGAGGTTGGGATGTTTTGCCAGTTCTTGGCGCAGCGATTTTTGTGTTGAGAAATCTATGTACGCCTCATCAACAATGACAAAGCCCTGAAACTGCTCAATGGTCTTAAGAATTTCCTCGCGGCGGATGCTGTTGCCCGTCGGGTTGTTGGGCGAGCAAATCCAGATGATTTTCGTGTTCTCGTCGCAGGCTGCCAACAACTTCTCAGCGCTTATCTGGAACTGTTCGTCAAGCAATACGGGGCGGTATTCCACATCATTGATGTCGGCACACACCTTATACATGCCGTAGGTGGGCTCCATGGCCACCACATTGTCTTTGCCCGGCTCGCAGAAACAACGGTAGGGCAAGTCGATGGCCTCGTCGCTTCCGTTGCCGAGGAAGATGCAATCGGGCGTAACGCCTTTAATCTTGCTCAGCTTCTGTTTCACCTCGGTCTGCAGCGGGTCGGGATAGCGGTTGAGCGGAGTGTTGTACGGGTTTTCGTTAGCGTCGAGAAACACGCGGGCTGTGCGTCCGCTGTATTCGTTGCGGGCACTGCTGTATGGTGCAAGTCGCCAGATGTTGGGGCGAACCAGTTGTTCTAAGGGTTTCATGGAGGTTTGATTGGAGTTTATGGGAGTTATGGGAATGGATGTGAATGATGAGAGTTGATGAGATTAATGTTTCAGGCTGTTGATGCGCACGGTCATGGCGTTTTTGTGTGCGTCGAGCTGTTCATTTGCGGCCATCAGTTCCACGGCACGGCCAATGGAGCGTATGCCCTCAGCCGTCAGGTGTTGGAAGGTGATTTTCCGATTGTAACTGTCCAGATTCACCCCGTTATATGCCATTGCGTAGCCGTGTGTGGGCAGCGTATGGTTGGTGCCGCTGGCATAGTCACCGGCACTCTCACAGGCCAGATGACCCATGAACACACTTCCTGCGTTGACCACCTTGGCAGCCAGCTGCTCGTGGTCGTCGGTAGCCAGAATCAGGTGCTCCGGCGCATACGTGTTGCTTAGTTCCATGGCCTTTTCCTTGTTGTTTACCAACACCAGCTTGCTGTTTTCTAAAGCCTTGGCAGCAATTTCTTTACGTGGCAGTTTCTGAAGTTGCAGTTCAACCTCATTTCTCACCTCTTCGAGCATCTTCTCACTGGTGGTTATAAGCAGCACTTGCGAGTCTGTTCCGTGTTCCGCCTGTGACAGCAAGTCGGCTGCAACGAATTGTGGATTGCTGGTCTCATCAGCAATGACGCATACCTCGGAAGGACCGGCGGGCATGTCGATGGCACAGTCGTGCAACGACACTTGCTGCTTGGCGGCCATGACATACTGGTTGCCAGGGCCGAAAATCTTATACACCTTGGGCACACTCTCTGTGCCGTATGCCATCGCGCCAATAGCCTGCACGCCTCCGGCCTTGAATATGCGGTTCACACCAGCCACGCGGGCAGCCACCAGAATGGCAGGATTCACTTTCCCCTCGGCGTTTGGTGGTGTGCAAAGCACAATCTCGCGGCATCCTGCGATTTTGGCAGGCGTTGCCAACATCAGAACGGTGGAAAAGAGTGGGGCAGTGCCACCAGGGATGTAGAGACCCACCTTCTCAATGGCCACGCTCTTCTGCCAGCACGTCACACCAGGCTGTGTCTCAACGGGCTTGCCTTCAAAGCGCTGTGATTCATGAAATGCTTTGATGTTGTGGTGGGCCAGCACGAGTGCATCGCGCAATTCCGGTGCGATGAGCTGCTCAGCCTCTTCCATTTCCACTTCGCTGACCGCTAACGAGCTTAGTTGCGCATGGTCAAACTTAGCTTCATATTTCTTCACGGCCTCGTCGCCGTTTTGGCGCACGTCGTTGAGCACACCACTGACCACGGCATTCAGTTGCGAAACGTCGAGATGCGGACGCTCAACAATCTCTTTCCATTCCTCGCGTCGGGGATATCTGATGATGTTCATAGGTTTTTTGTTGTGAATGTTCGGTGCTTAGAGAATCATTTTCTCGATGGGCGTGACCAGAATGCCCTGTGCGCCAAGCTCCTTCAGCTTGCCAATGATTTCCCAGAAACGTTTCTGGTCGAGCACCGTGTGTACAGAGCACCATTCTTCGTCGGCCAGCGGTATGATGGTGGGGCTTTTCAGTCCCGGCAGCACCTCGATGATTTCCTTGAGCCGTGCCTTGGGCGCATTCATGCGCACATATTTCTTGTCCTCCGCCTGGCGCACAGCCTCAAAGCGGAACAGCATGTCATTCAGCGTCTGCCGCTTCTCGTCGCTCAGCTGCTTGTTGGCAATGAGCAGCGCCTCGCTCTGCATCACCACTTCCACCTCGCGCAGGTTGTTGCTCACAAGGGTCGAACCACTGCTCACAATGTCGAAGATGGCGTCTGCCAGTCCGATGCCCGGGCTAATCTCCACGCTGCCCGTGATGACGTGAATATCGGCTTTGATGCCGTGCCCATTCATGAACTTCTGCAGGATGAAAGGGTAGGAGGTGGCAATCTTCTTGCCGTTGAACCACTCCACGCCCGGATAATCTATCTCCTTGGGGATAGCCAGCGAAAGGCGGCACTTGCTGAAACCTAAGCGGTCCACAATGTCGGCCTCCTCATTGCGCTCCACAAACTCGTTCTCGCCCACAATGCCAAGGTCGGCAACGCCGCTGGCCACGCTCTGCGGAATGTCATCGTCGCGAAGATAGAGCACTTCGAGCGGGAAATTGGAACTCTGCACCAAAAGGGTGCGGCGCGACGCGCTCACTTTGATGTCGGCCTCTGCCAACAAGTTCATGGTGTCTTCAAAAAGACGGCCTTTCGACTGAACAGCTATTCTTAACATACCTATTTCTGATAAAAAACTTACTAATAATACTCTTAAATTCTTAAATGTCGCTAATGCGGGTGCAAAAATACGCAAAAATGTCAATATCTGAAAGAATTTTCATTACTTTTGCACGCGTCTGGCCGCAAATTGTAGGCCGCCATACGTAAATTGAAACTAAAAACGCTTTTATATACCCTCATCACTCTTCTCTTGTTTGCCGCTTGCAAGCAGGAGAAACAAGACACACGCATCATTACTCCCTGGGGCGAGGTAAAAGATGCGCCCGTACCCGCCAACGACGATTTCACCATGGGCGACATGGTCACCAACGGCGAGCTCATCATGCTTACCATGAGTGGACCTGAGACCTACTACGACTATCACGGCCACGGCATGGGTACACAATACCTGCTATGCGACAAGTTTGCCCGAACACTGGGCGTAAGCGTCCGTGTCGAGGTGTGCAAGGACACCGCCGAGATGGTCAGCCGCCTGCGCCACGGCGAGGCCGACCTCATTGCCTTCATGCTTCCGCAGAACCTGCAGGGCAGCGACAGCCTCCGCTACTGTGGTGCCAAGGTCGATTCGCTCCACGTGTCGTGGGCCGTGCAGCGCGACAATGTTGAGCTGGCCGATACCCTCGACCGCTGGTTCCAACCCTCCATGCTCGCTGAGATAAAAAAAGAAGAGGCCTTTCTGCTCTCAGCCCGCAGCGTCAAGCGACGCGTCTTCGCACCCATGCTCAACCGTGCCGGCGGTGTTATTTCACGTTACGACAAGCTCTTTATGACCTATGCCCCCATGGCGCGCTGGGACTGGCGCCTCATGGCCGCGCAATGCTATCAGGAATCCACATTTGACCCACAGGCACGCTCGTGGGCAGGCGCAAGAGGACTCATGCAGATTATGCCAGGCACCGCAGACCACCTCGGATTGCCGCGCGACAAGATGCACGACCCCGAGGCCAACATCGCGGCGGCGGGCAAATACATCCTCGAACTCTCGGGCTACTTCACCGACATACGCGACCGCAAGGAGCGCATCAACTTCGTTCTCGCAAGCTACAACGGCGGCTATCACCACATACGCGACGCCATGGCTCTCACCCAGAAAAACGGGCGCAATCCACAGCGGTGGCGCGACGTGGCCGAGTTTGTCCTCAAGTTGCGTGAGCCCGAGTACTATCGCGACCCTGTTGTCAAGCACGGCTATATGCGCGGCAACGAGACCGTTGATTATGTCTATAAGATTCAGCAGCGCTACGACCAATACCGTGGTGTTGCCCGCTCAGGCTCCCTGCCTCCTGGACAGGGAGGCACCTACCGCCTGCCCCAGAAAGCCAAGCATAAGCACCGTTTCCATGTCTGAACATGGTTCCATGACGTAGAAACATGCTCATGTTTTCGTTTTGTGAACAAATTGTGCACAAACGCTTGCTTTTTCGGAAAAGTATGCCCAGAAACACGTTCTTCATTTCCTGCAAAAAGCCCTGTAAATCCGCAAATAATAGGTTCTCTGCCGTAAAGTGCCCCTTTACGGTTACAAAGCATCACTTTACGAATACAAAGTAAAGCTTTACGGTGAAATTTTCTAGAAAATTTGAAAATAAACGCACGGTCTATGATTTTGCCCATTCGTGGGAAAAACCTAAACCGTGCGTTTGTGAAATCTATGTGTACGTTTGTGCTATTCAACACAAATGGCGTGGAGCAGGAGCGGGGATGCGCTGTTAGTAGTATTTGATGTTGCGCACCTGAATGGCGTTGCCTTTGGTGTGTGTGACGTTGGTGAGTTCATCTTCGCCAGCTTCCTCGCCCTCAGTGGTTCTGTAGCTGAGCTCACATTCTGTCCAATTGCCATGGTCGTCGAACTTGGTGTATTTGTATTCGGTTTCCGAGTCGATGACCGTTCCCTCGTCAAAGCATTTGAGGATTCGCTTGGAAGGGTAGATGTTATCGCCCTCGTAGGTAAATGTCTCGTGTGCGGTGGTTTCCCAGAACTGTCGGTCGATTTTGACGATGCGCCCCTGGTTGTCGTAGGTGAACTCGTTTTGGAACATGGCGTCGTCCTCATCGTCGTTTCGCTGGCTGTAGAACACGACACGCCCCTTGTCATCGCGGCGCATCTTGGATTTTGTGCTTACTCCCTTCACGAATTTGCCGTTGGCATCGTAGGTGTATTCGCCGCGCCACAGGTCAAGGGTAACAAGCCCTTTGGCATTGAACTTCATCTGGTTGCGGTTGTTTTCAATCTCATCGCCTTTGATCAGTTTGTCGCCTTCCTGGAAGGCATCATACTCAAAGATTGTCACTTCGCACACGGGGCCGAACAGTCCCATGGCCCGAACGTCGTTGATGGGTGTTGGTTGTTGGGTGATGGTTGTTGGTTGTTGGTTGTTGGTTGATGGTTGTTGGTTGATGGTTGTTGGGGTGTTGCTGCCGGGTTTGGCTGCATTGGTGCATGCTGAGATTAGGAGCATGACGAAAAGATAACTAAGTTTTTTCATGATAAATACTTTTATTTCGGATTAACAAATGTATTGTGAACAAAGATTCAGGCTCAACGCCTGTTGAACTGCTTGTTTTGTCGGCGGCGTGTGCCAAAGAGGTCGCTGAACCCGTCGAAGTCTTTCTTCATGATGAGTCCCAGGCCTTGCGTGGTGAGGCTGTTGCGGGTGAAGTAGCGGTCGTTGGTTTGGTTATACACCTTGATGGCCATGCTGCCGCTGGGGAAGAGCAGGTAACGTATGTCGAAGTCGCCGATGAACGAGGTGGTGGCGTTGGCATTGTCGCGGTATCCGAACTGTCCGTTGATGAGCAGTCGGTTGTTGAGCAGTCTGCCTGAGAGCAGTCCTTCGTACTCGGCGTTGTTGAAGCCCTCGTCGCCTGGTGAGATGTTGGCGCCGAAGTTCCAGTTGCTGCTTCGGAACATGCTGCTGAGCACGGAGTTGATTTGCTGGCTGATGGTGCCGCTGAGCAGGCTTTGCATGGCGAGGCTGGCCTGTGTCTGTTGTCCGCTGGCGTTGTTGGGCTCCTGTGTGTAGAAGCGGCCGATGCCGAGCAGATAGATGACTTGCTGGTTCATTTCTTCCTGGCTGTTGATGATGCTGCGCACCATTTGTTTGGCGTCAGCACTGACGGTGGGCAGGTCAAGGTCGAAATCAACCAATGGGTTGTTGGGCGAGCCGGTGATGTTCATGATGCAATCAACGCGCACGTTGTTGTTGGAGAAACTGTTGCCGATGGAGAGGTCTGACAGGGGCACGCCGTTAACGGTATAGAGTGCCTGCAGGTTGATGGCTGCGTTGTAGGGGTTGCCTCCGAAAACAATGGTACCGCCCTGCTGGAACTGGAATTCTTTCTTGATGACGTTCTGAATGGTGAGTTTATAGTTGCCGTGGTCCACGAGATAGGTGCCAAACATGTCGAAGTTACCTTTATTATAGTAGGTGGCGCGTATGGTGCCCGAACCGTTGAGGTAAATCATGTCGCCGCTGTTTTTGTCCATAAGCAGGCGCAGCGTGGCATTGGGCGTGGTGTTGATGAGGAAGTTCATGTGCAGGTCGGTACCCACGTCAGCGGTCTGAAGCCCCCCTTGGCCCCCGGTGGGGGAGAGTTGGGTGGGGGGTGATGGGGTTTGGGTGTTGGGCGCAGAGGCAATGGTATCTGGGGTAACGTCGCGCCACTGAATGAATTCCTGATTGCCGATGGCATCGGGAGCGGAGGCATTGTATTCCAGGAATGAGCCTTTCTCGGGTGTGGCGTTGACATCGATGACCACCTCACCACTCTTGCCACGGATGGCGCAGTTGCCTGTGGCCCAAACGGTGCCAAAGAAGGTGTCTGTGCCGTAGCTCTTGAAGTCGTAGGCCAGCAGGTTTTTTGCATTGACGGCCATGTCGTAGCTGAGGTCGCTTAGATGGTCGTGGTGTAGCCTGCCGCTCACGATACCGATGTTGCGGTCTTTGTCGCGGATGGTGTCGTTCTTAAAGATGATGTTGTTCTCAACCAGTCTGACGGTGTCGTTTTCCAGCCAGTATTTAGTGTTGAGGCTACTGATTTCCATGGTGCCGTTGGCCACGGCCTCGCCTGTGAGGTTCAGCTCGCTCAGCTTGCCCCATAGTCTTAGTTTTCCTGTGCCGTGGATATCGGTATTGCGCATGAAACTGTTGCAGAAATACTCTACAAACTCTAAGCGCGTGTTCCATGCGTCAATGCCAAGGTCTATCTGGTCGCGCGCGGGTGCAATGAATCCTTTGATGATGGTACGCGCCATGGGACCGTCATTAGCTATGGCATCGATGTTAATCTGCTGTTTCTTGTCATCATAGTCGGCCTTGGCATCAAGCACACCCATGTATCCGTCCATAAAGGTGAAGCGGTTGACCGTCAGCTTTGCGGTTGCAGAGGGTTGGCTGAACACCGAGCGGACGGAGGCGCGGCCCGATGCCAGTCCTCCGAACTCCACGGCGTGGAAGTTCACGAGGTTGGTGATATAGTTCACATCAACATCGCGCAAATCAACCACGATGGAGTCTGAGGCACTCTTGGTGGCGCGGCCAGTGATGGTCAGGTGCTGCTTATTGTGCTCAACAGAGAAATGGTCGATGTTCAGATAGTCGTTGTTGTAGATGATTTCCGAGGGTGTGACATGCCACACGGTGTCGCTTACAAGAATCTCTGACGGGCGCACGTTGATGTGTGCGGTGGCTTTGCCCTGGGCGTTCTTGTAGAAGTCTGTCTCAGCCAGTATGCTGCCCCTGAATGGTCGGGGCTTGTTGTCGTTGAAGCTGACAAGCGTCTGCAGGCGGTTGTTGACGGCATTGGCAGACACACTCCATGTGAACCGCTGACCGTTGTCCATGACTTTCAGCAGGTTGACCTGTGCAAAGAGCGTGTCGTTGGGAGTGCGGAGCGACAACCATGTGTCCTCATAGCGGCTGCCGTCGTAATAGATGGCGGGAAGGCTGCATTCAAGGTTCAGCTTGTGTTCGCGGTCATCCATGCGTCCATACACGTAGGCTGGCTCTACGAGTGTGAGCGGCACGTCGAGCAGTTTGTTTAGCCAGTCGGACTGGTTGATGGTTGCATTGATGGTGAAATTGTTGTTGCGGCTGTTGGTTGTTGGCGGCAGTCCTGGCAATGTGGGTAGCTTGGAGCCGATGAAGTTGGTGATGCTCTGCAAAAGTGTCTGATAGTCGTAGTTGCCCTTTACGGTCATCTCGGCAAAGTCGCTGTTCATGTGCAGGTTGCGCTCACCGTCTTCATACTCGGCCATAACGTCCAGATGGCTGAGCTGATAATCTGTGTCGGGCGATTTTATGGAAAAATCGCTCATCGAAAGGGTGCCTGTAAGTGTATTCAGGTCGCGGCCGCTGAGGTTGGCATCCAGGTTAAGGTCGAATACGGTGTCTTTCCATTTGTCGGTGATTTTCATGGCCGACGGGTTGAGGTGATGTGCCTCAGCCTTGACGTTCGCCTTGAGCTCTTTGGCGTCGGAAATGAGTTGCCCCTGGATATTGATTTCTCCGTTGGGGTCGTTGATGGCAAACAGACCATCGAAAAGATTGTCGCGCATGGAGCCATCGATGGTGATGTCGTGGTAGGAGTAAGACTTAAAGTCGAAGCGCGATATTTTTCCGTTGGCCTTTATATTGGGCTTCTTGCCCTTGTGCAATTGCCCGTCCACGTCGATGCGCGTGGCTATCATGCCAAAGTCGTCGTTGGCAAGGATGCGCCGCAAGTTAATGCCATCGGTTTCAATGCGTCCGGTGAAGCTGTTGCCCCTAATGCCCACACCCAAATTTGCGTTTCCTGCGTCAGATACCAATATGCCCTTCGTGGAAATGTTCTTGCCTGAACCGCCCACCACACCACGATAGTGAACGTCACCCAAACGGGTGATTTCTTCGGGTATATTGATACTCTTTCCGTTGATATTTTTTGTTACAAAATCAATGGCTTCTGCACTCAGATTCAGGTTGTCAATAGTGGCGTTCCAATGCGGGTTGTTCCAGTTTGTCATCCAGCCGTTGGCAAGCAAATCCATGTCATTGGTCTCTGAGTTGATGTGCAATTTGCTGACACGTAGCGTCGTGCTGGTCCCAGAGAATGTTGTGTTTACATATATTGGATTCTTGAAGGTGTCTAATAACGGAACAAAACTCCTTAAGTCATAAGGTGTTATCTTTGTGTCGTGAATGTTTCCATGGAACTGTAGTGTGGGCATTGAGATTTGCCCGTCCATCATGGAATAGGCTGTTTCCAAAGTGTCTATGAGCAGATGGCTGTTGGGCAACTGAAGATAAAAGTTGCTGAGCAGTGTCTTTTTCTTGTTTGCATCAAGTTTGAACGAGAGGCGACGCAAGTCTATTCCTGATGATTCGGAGAATGATAATTTCTTTACATCTAAGCGTAATGAAGAGTCGGTTAGCTCTTGTAGCTTCAGTCTGCCGCTGATGTTTTTCATTTCCAAATGCTGAGGGTTGAACTTGCCGCTGGTCAAAGGAATGTCGTTGCGGTCGTATTTGAGTGCTCCGTTACGGACAACAAGTGAGTTGATGTGCAAATTGAGCGGCTTGTGGCTGGTGGTGTCTTTAGAGGCGAGCGAGTCGAGCACAAACTGATAATTGGGCTTACTTTCTGCGTCGGCCTGGCTGAAAACACCGTCGAGTCCGAACAACAGCACCGACGACAAGTCGATTTTATCCTCTCTCAGAGCCAGCAGATTGATGCGCGCGGCTATCCTTGAAGCATGCAGCATGCGGCGGCCGCTCTGGTCGTAGATGTTTACGTCGTCGATGATAATATGGTTGAACAATCCTAAATCCACTCTGCCTACCGAGACTTCTGTGCCCAATTTCTGGCTTAAGGCTTCGCTGATTTCTGAGCCGATGTATCGTTGTACTGTAGGAACGTTCAACAGCACAACAATCAGAAGATAAAGAGCCACCAAGCTCCATGTCGTCCAATATACAATTCGTTTTATTGTTTTCAAATGTTACTTCGAGATTACAATTATTTTGAATCCGAATGAATGTCGGCACAAAAATACAGTAAAAAGTCGTTATTGAGCAACATTTTGTTTGATTTTTCTTTAAAATGTGTTTATTTTTTTGTATTTTTGCGCACAATAACTGAAAGACATGAAGATTTTCAGAAGCAAGTGTGTTGTGAATGTCTTCTTTTCATTGATACTCACATGAGTTGAGAATGCATGCTCACTATTGATGAGAATTATTTTTTAACTATATTTTTATGGCAAATGTAATCAAATTGCGTAAGGGCTTGGACATCAACCTGCAAGGCAGGGCCAAGGAAGAAATGCTTACGTTGAAGCCAGAGGGAGAGGTCGGTCTCGTTCCCGAGGGCTTTACGGGCGTGGTTCCGAAGGTCGTGGTTAAGGAGGGCGATGTGGTCAAGGCCGGGGAGGCTTTGTTTGTCAACAAACAGTTTCCCGAAGTGAAGTTTGCCTCGCCAGTGAGCGGTCGTGTGACTGCCGTGGTACGTGGTGAACGCCGTAAGGTGCTTTGCGTCAAAGTAGATCGCGATGCCGAGCAACAGTATGTGGATTTCGGAAAGAAAGATGTGAAGGGCATGGATGGTAATGCTGTGAAAGAAGCCTTGTTGGAGGCTGGTCTTTTCGGTTTTATCAATCAGTTGCCTTATGCCGTTTCCACGAATCCCGCAACAGAGCCCAAGGCTATTTTTGTCAGTGCGTTGCGCGACATGCCGTTGGCTGCTGACTTTGAGTTCGAACTGAAGGGCAATGAGACCGATTTCCAGACTGGACTGACGGCACTCTCGAAGATGGCAAAGACTTATCTTGGTATTGGCGCCCGTCAGTCTGTTTCAGCACTCACCAACGCTCAGGATGTTGAGGTGACGGTCTTTGACGGCAAGTGCCCGGCAGGCAATGTGGGTGTGCAGGTAAACCACCTTTCACCTGTTAACAAGGGCGAGGTTGTTTGGACTGTTGATCCGAGTGCTGTCATCTTCATTGGCCGCTTGTTCAACACGGGTCGCGTTGACTTGCGTCGCATTGTGGCTGTGGCCGGCAGCGAGGTGGACAATCCTGCTTATGCAGAAGTGCTGGTTGGCGAGAAGATTGGCGCTTTGCTCAGCGGCCAGCTGAAAGGTGACAAGAAAGTGCGCATCATCAACGGCAATGTCCTGACAGGAAAAGTGGCTACAACAGAGGATTTCGTAGGTGCTCACACAAGCGAGATTACGGTGATTCCTGAGGGTGACGATGCCAACGAGTTGCTTGGATGGATTATGCCGCGCTTTGGACAGTTCTCGGTAAACCGCAGCTATCTGTCGTGGCTCCAAGGTTCGAAAGAATACAAGTTGGATGCCCGTGTGAAAGGCGGTGAGCGCCACATGATTATGAGCGGCGAGTATGACAAGGTGCTGCCGATGGACATCTATGGTGAGTATCTCATCAAGGCCATTATTGCTGGTGATATCGACAAGATGGAGCAGCTGGGCATTTATGAGGTTTCGCCCGAGGATTTCGCTTTGGCAGAGTTCGTTGATTCTTCCAAACTTGAATTGCAGCGTATTGTGCGCGATGGACTCGATTTGCTCAGAAAGGAAAATGCGTAAAAACGGGTTTTCCTGAATGTGAAATAGTTAAACAGTTTAATTGTCTTAATAATATGAGCGCATTAAGAAATTATCTTGACAAGATAAAACCCAACTTCCAGGAAGGGGGAAAACTTCATGCTTTCCGCAGTGTGTTCGATGGTTTCGAGACATTCCTGTACGTGCCCAACACGACGGCGAAATGCGGAACCAATATTCACGATGCGATTGACTCAAAGCGTATTATGAGTATGGTGGTCATAGCGCTGATGCCGGCCATGCTGTTCGGCATGTACAACGTTGGCTACCAGAACTATCTTGCTGCAGGAAAACTGGCTGAGGCTGGTTTTTGGAGCATATTCTTCTACGGATTCTTGGCCGTGCTGCCAAAGATTCTGGTTTCTTATATCGTAGGCCTTGGCATTGAGTTCATTTGGGCTCAGTGGAAAGGCGAGGAGATTCAGGAAGGCTACCTCGTGAGCGGTATCATCATTCCGCTCATCGTACCAGTGGGCTGCCCGTTGTGGATGCTCGCGCTGGCATGTGCCTTTGCCGTGATTTTTGCCAAGGAAATCTTTGGTGGAACGGGTATGAACATCTTCAATGTGGCCATTGCCGCCCGCATGTTCCTGTTCTTCTCCTATCCCTCAAAGATGACAGGCGACAACGTATGGGTTGCCACCGATTCTATTTTCGGTCTCGGCAACACTTTGCCCGACGGTTTTACAGCCGCTACGCCACTTGCACAAGTAGGGCAGGGTGCAGATGTTACTGCTTCGCTTACTGACATGATAACAGGCTTCATCCCTGGTTCTATCGGTGAGACTTCAGTCATTGCAATCGCCATCGGTGCCGTGATTCTGCTTTGGACGGGCATAGCCTCATGGCGCACCATGCTGAGGGTGTTTGTCGGCGGTGGTCTTATGGCTCTTCTGTTTAAGGCAACAGGCGCTACCCCGCTCAACTGGTATGAGCACATCGTGCTGGGCGGCTTCTGCTTCGGTGCTGTGTTCATGGCAACCGATCCTGTTACCTCTTGCCGTACTAATACAGGTATGTATATCTACGGCTTCCTGATTGGTGCCATGGCTGTCATCATTCGTGTGATGAATCCTGGTTATCCCGAGGGCATGATGCTTGCCATCTTCTTCGGTAACATGTTTGCAGCCACTATTGACCACTTCGTGGTGGAACGCAATATCTCGAAACGTATAAAGAGAGGAGGTTCAAAATGAAACTGAATACCAATTCGAATACGTACATCATTATTTATAGTACGATTCTCGTTATCGTTGTAGCCTTCTTGTTGGCATTCATTTTCCAGGCTTTGAAGCCCATGCAGGATGCCAATGTGGCTCTGGATGTGAAAAAGCAGATTCTCTATTCGCTCAACATTCGTGGTTTGGACGGCGCTGAGGCTGAGGCTAAGTACAAAGAAGTTGTCAAACAAGAGAAAGATGTTGATGGACAGAAAGTCTATGAGTGTGTCGTTGACGGACAGGATGTTCTCGTTGCCAGCCTGAAAGGCATGGGACTTTGGGGCGGCATCAGCGGCTACATGGCCATCAATGGTGATGGCACTGTTTATGGCGCCTACTTCAACCATGAGAGCGAAACAGCTGGTCTGGGAGCTGAGATTAAAGACTCACAGGCTTGGCAGGAGAAGTTCATCGGCAAGAAGATTTATGGCGATGATGGCAGCGTGGTGCTCTCCGTCGTGAAGAAAGTTGAGGATCCTGCAACACAGGTCGATTGTGTGACGGGAGCCACGCTGACTTCCAATGGAGTTGACGCCATGATTAAAGAATGCCTGAAGAATGTGAAGAACCTGGGAGTCGGCAACCAGTCAGAATGTGAAGCCGACTCTACGGCTGTTGAACCTAAAGCAGAGGAGGAATAAACTATGGCACTATTCAGTAAACAAAACAAAGAGGCTCTCACCAATCCGTTGAACCTCGACCATCCCATACTTATCCAAGTACTGGGCATCTGTTCGGCACTCGCCGTCACGTCGCAGCTGAAGCCTGCCATTGTGATGGGACTTGCGGTGACCGTCATCACGTCATTTGCCAATGTCATCATTTCTGTTCTTCGCAACACCATTCCCAACCGCATCCGCATTGTGGTGCAGCTGGTGGTCGTTGCCGCTCTTGTGACCATCGTATCACAGATACTGAAGGCATTTGCCTACGACGTGAGCGTGCAGCTCTCTGTCTATGTCGGTCTGATTATCACCAACTGTATTCTCATGGGCCGTCTTGAGGCTTTCGCCATGCAGAACAAGCCTTGGCCGTCGTTCCTCGATGGTATTGGCAACGGACTGGGCTATGCCATGATTCTTATCATTGTGGGTGCCTTCCGTGAGTTCTTCGGACGCGGCTCTCTGCTGGGATTCCAAATCATCCCGCAGTCGGTTTACGACTTTGGCTATCAGAACAACGGAATGATGACCATGCCCGCCATGGCACTCATCCTTGTCGGCTGTGTTATTTGGGTTCATCGTGCATACTTTTATAAGGAGAAATAAGTTATGGAACACGCAATAAGTCTATTCTTCCGGTCGATTTTTGTCGATAACATGATTTTCGCGTTCTTCCTCGGCATGTGTTCCTACCTTGCCGTTTCGAAGACCGTGAAGACTTCACTCGGGCTCGGACTTGCAGTCACATTTGTGCTGTTTGTCACCGTACCTGTTGATTATCTCTTGCAGACCAAGGTGCTTGGCCCCAACTGTCTCGTCGAGGGCGTTGACCTGTCCTATCTGAGTTTCATTCTGTTCATTGCAGTCATTGCAGGCATTGTGCAGCTCGTGGAGATGGTTGTCGAAAAGTATAGCCCCTCACTCTATGCGGCACTTGGAATCTTCCTGCCGCTGATTGCTGTCAACTGTGCCATCATGGGCGCATCGCTCTTCATGCAGCAGCGCATTCTGCTTGACCCCACCAACACGCAGGCCATCACCTCCGTGTGGGATGCCATGGTCTATGCAGTTGGCTCGGGCATTGGATGGACGCTCGCCATTGTCTCTTTAGGTGCTATTCGCGAGAAAATGCAATACTGCGACGTGCCCAAGCCTCTTCAGGGTCTTGGCATCACGTTCATCACCGTGGGACTTATGGCCATGGCCATGATGTGTTTCAGCGGACTGAATATTTAATCTTTCATCTTTAATCTTTCATTTGAATAACAGATGGGACAGTTTATTTTATACAGCATATTAGTGTTTCTGATTACGATCATCGCACTCGTAATCATTCTGCTCGTCGCCAAAAAGTACTTGAGCCCGAGTGGAAATGTGAACATTGAAATCAACGGCGACCGCACCATCAATGTGCCACAGGGCAACAACCTGATGGCAACGCTCAACGAGAATGGCATCTTCCTTCCCTCTGCTTGTGGAGGAAAGGCTTCCTGCGGACAGTGCAAGGTGCAGGTGCTCGAGGGTGGGGGAGAAATCCTCGACTCAGAGAAGCCTCACTTCACGCGCAAGGAAATCAAGAACCATTGGCGCCTGGGCTGTCAGTGCAAAGTCAAGGGCGACCTGAAAATCCATGTCGATGAGTCTATCCTTGGTGTTAAGGAATACGAGTGCACCGTCATCAGCAACAAGAACGTTGCCACGTTCATCAAGGAATTCAAGGTGCAGCTGCCAAAGGGCGAGCACATGGACTTCATTCCCGGCTCGTATGCGCAGATTAAGATTCCTACATTCACCATCGACTACGACAAAGACATCGACAAGTCGCTCATTGGTGACGAGTATCTGCCCTCATGGGAGAAATTCGGACTCTTCCCGCTCAAGTGTGTCAACACAGAGCCCACAATCCGTGCTTACTCCATGGCCAACTATCCTGCTGAAGGCGACGTGTTCATGCTGACAGTACGTATTGCCACACCTCCCTTCAAACCCGACCGCAGCGGATTCATGGATGTCAATCCTGGTATCGCTTCCAGTTACATTTTCTCCCTCAAACCGGGCGACAAAGTAATCATGAGCGGACCGTTTGGCGACTTCCATCCTCATTTCGACTCAAAGCGCGAAATGATTTGGGTAGGTGGCGGTGCTGGTATGGCGCCTCTCCGTGCACAAATCATGCACATGACAAAGACACTGCACACCACCGATCGCGAAATGCACTATTTCTATGGTGCACGAGCACTCAACGAGGTGTTCTATCTCGACGACTTCCTCGGGCTGGAGAAAGAATTCTCCAACTTCCACTTCCACCTCGCACTCGACCGCCCAGACCCGGCAGCCGACGCAGCTGGCGTGAAATACACCCCGGGATTTGTACACCAAGTCATGTTCAACACCTACCTCAAAGACCACGAGGCACCCGAAGACGTGGAATACTACATGTGCGGCCCCGGCCCCATGTCGAATGCCGTAGTCCAGATGCTCGACTCCCTCGGTGTGGAACCAGAGTCCATCATGTACGACAACTTCGGAGGATAGTTGCTCGTCAGCAACCCGAACTCAAACAAAGCATCTTGCAGCATTCACGTTGCTGCAAGATGCTTTTCTTTTTCCGCGTGTACCCACTTTTTCTCCCTCGTCCTGTTCCATGCTTCACACGTGCGCGCGTATTATTTATAATGTGGCTCCTCTCAAACCATCTCCAATTTGCCTTCAGTTTCACCCTACTACACAACCTCCATCCTTACTATAATAACAACAACACCGCCCATTGTCTTCCCCCTTCCATTCGCCCCGAACGCGCCCCTGCGCTTTACGTTCAGATTCTCTAGAGAATTCCACCGTAACGCCTCACTTCCTCACCGTAAAGCACCGCCTTGTTCCCGCCATTGTTCATCTGGCGTAAACAAAGCGGTGGTTTACGCCCAGATTCCCTAGAAAATCCTGAGCTAAACTTACGCTTGGCAAATCCCCCCAAAAAATCCGTGTTCCCAGCGCATGGCATGAGGGCCCCGGTTCCTCCTCCCGCTGCTCCCCGCTGCGGCTGTCCCCGTACGCCGCGCTACGAGCGCGGCCCCGATGCCTCCCCAGTGCCTCCCCGGCGCCCCCCG
>JAFZSI010000061.1 GCA_017619445.1 Prevotella sp. | reverse complement strand
TTACTGTTTTTTTTGTTAGTATGTTACTATGTCTAAAAAAATATGTTACTGTTTTTTTTGTTAGTATGTTACTATGTCTAAAAAAATATGTTACTGTTTTTTTTGTTAGTATGTTACTATGTCTAAAAACCAGTTACTCTGTCTCAAGGCAGGTTGTTATACTGTCCAAAATCTGGTTTTCTTTTCTCCAAAAACGCTTTGCCGCCTTCCTGTGCCTCGTCGAGGAAGTAGTAGAGCATGGTGGCATCGCCAGCCAGCTGCTGAATGCCAGCCTGTCCGTCGAGCTCGGCGTTCAGTCCACATTTTATCATGCGCAGGGCTATGGGGCTGCGCTCCATCATCTCCTCTGCCCAACTGACGCACTCGTCCTCAAGCTGTGCCAGAGGTACTACCTTGTTCACCATGCCCATCTGTTCGGCCTCGCGCGCCGTGTATTGGCGGCAGAGGAACCAAATCTCGCGCGCCTTCTTCTGACCTACCATACGTGCCAGGTAACTGCTGCCGAACCCTGCGTCAAACGAGCCCACCTTCGGCCCAGTCTGCCCGAAGATGGCGTTCTCGCTGGCGATGGTCAGGTCGCACACCACGTGCAGCACGTGACCGCCACCGATGGCATAGCCGTTGACCATGGCGATGACGGGCTTGGGCAGACGGCGTATCTGCATCTGCACGTCGAGCACACTCAGACGGGGCACACCCTCGTCGTCGATGTATCCACCGCGGCCTTTCACGTGCATGTCGCCGCCCGAACAGAACGCATGCTTCACGTCTTCGGGTTTCATGCCTTCGGGCACGGGCGACATGGCACCCGTAAGCAGCACAACGCGGATGCGGGCCAGTTCGCGGCAGATGGCGAACGCCTGACTCAGTTCCAAAGTGGTTTTAGGTGTGAAGGCGTTGCGGTAACGCGCGCGGTTGATGGTAATCTTGGCAATGCCATTGTATTCCTCCAATAAGATTTCCTCGAAATCTCGGATGGACTTCCATTCTCTTTTTGTCATCATGATGTTGCAGTGTTGTTGATGATGCAAAAATACAAAATGTGAGGCTTAATGGGAACGCGCAGCCGTTAACAAATCCTAAAACATCGCTACTCCCGTGCAGTCTTTTTGCTATTCGCGACACTATATAAGCAAAAACGTTTAAATTTGTAGGCATAAAACAACAAGCAATGAAAAAGATTAAGGAGTTTGGAACCATACTGATCGTGGTGCTGGGAATGACAATGTTTGCAGCCTGTAGCAGTAGCATTGATTCAATAGATAATGGAGAATGGGATGAGTCGGGACTTTCTCATAATGGAGACAGCCATGATTATGGATTTACCAGTCTTGCTTTCGTTCATGACTTGATTCCTGTTGAGCTAAAGGATTTTTCTGAGTTGCCCGGGTTTCTACAAAAGGGCATCAGCAGTTGGGACGAGAGAGAGGTAGCCATCGGACGGTTCAAGATATTCGAAGGTAAATGTCACGGTGAATCCATTTATTATTTTGACAACCTGTTTAGTTCCTGCATAGGCTGTCGGTTTTATCACGAAGATGGCAGACAACTTAAAAAAGAAGAGTGGATAACAGAAGATGGCGTTGTTTCGTATGACATTTTCTCTGACTGGAAATGCATCTATTCGGCAGATCCTTTTGTGAAGGGAATTACAGGAGTTTTCCGCTATGACCCCGATCAAGAAAGGCGAGGCCATTATGTGGAAGCAAACAATAAGTATTACTTCATTTGGGGGTATCTGAACACCGAGAATCTGAAGAAATATGATGGCAAGTTTGTACAGATAGGAGGTTTTTCTGGGGGCGATATTACCCAAGCCCTTCAAGGAGATGAGAGTATTCCTTCCGGCATCACTTGCTATGGCATCGAGACTACTTATATCCGCATCTGCAAACAATAAAAAAGGTAAGGTTTGTTGACCCTCATGGAGGCAACAGAACTATATCTGAAATACAAGCCAAAACTTCTGAGCATTTGTAAACAATATGCCAAGGAGGATAGTGTGGCAGAAGATCTGCTACACGATTCTTTCGTAATAATTCTAACCTCACTCGACACACTTGAGGATCCCTCGAAACTGGAACCTTGGATAACGGCCATCGTCAGGAACGTTGGTTATCACTACCGGCTACACGCCGAGAAAGAGCAGGCGGTACTGCAACAAATGGCGAAAGATGCCAACATAAATCCTGACGTCAACCCAATTCCCGACTACGACCAGTTGCAGGCTCTTGTCGCCCAACTGCCGAAGGGCTATCAGCAAGTGTTTAGGCTGTCGGTGTTCGAAGGTTTATCGCATCAGGAAATCAGCCATCTCTTAGGCATTGCGCCACACACATCTTCCTCACAACTATCCCACGCCAAACGTATGCTCAGGCTGCTCATCAGGCAGTCGTGGATGCTTATGCTGCTGCTACTGATGATACCGGCAGTTGTGTGGCGATTTGTGCAGAAACAGCAGCCCACACCACAAAAACCCACTGCCCGCAGGGCCACTCAGCAGCCTCAGCCCACGAAGCCTGCAGATAAGCCCGAAGAGCAACCCATCACCGTTGCTGCTAACTGCGAAGGGGTTGACATTCGCCAAAATGCCCGTCCCATCCGCTATCAGGCCGAGGCCGTCATTCTGCCAGACAGTATTCCTTATCAGCAGGAGACTATTGAACAAGAGAACAAGGGAACGGAGGTACGGGAGCACGAAAACAAGTCGGATAATGGAGATATAAAGAAGAATACGAATATCATGCCACCATACCTCCATACCACTGTTCCTCTGGAAAATGCCAAAACACAAAAATGGAACGTCAGCGTTGCTTTTAACGGTCAGATGGGCAGGGGCGACACCTATCTGGCTTCGGCCTTCATTGGCAGAAACAGTTTCAATGCCAATAGCAACTCGTTGATTTCTTCCAAAGAGATGTTCAGCAACTGGAACGACTACGAATACTTCCTGAACAACAACCCTGGTGTTATACTGGACGAAGAGACACGCTCTATCCTTGTCGTTACCGAGTATAATGCATACGTCAACAACGGTGCCATGGAAGCCAACTATGAGCATCATCCGCCCGTCACCCTGCAAGTCATGTTCAGCCACAGCCTCGGCAGAAAAGCCTCAATAGAAACGGGATTGAGCTACACGCAACTGAGCTCAACAACTACCACAGGCAGCACCGCTGCTAACATTCAAGAGCAGCAGCGGCTTCGTTATCTTGGACTGCCCTTGCGCTTGGGTTGGCAATGGTACGGAAAGAAGCCTCTCTGCATATACACCTCTGCAGGCGCCATGCTCGAATGGCCTGTGCACAGCACCCTTGACGTGCAATATATGATGGATGGCAAGTGCATCTTCAAGAAAAAAACTTCCCCAAGTGTGCCATTACAATGGTCGGCTACGCTCGGCATCGGAATGCAATACGACCTTACACCCAGCATCGGCATCTTCGCAGAGCCTGGCCTGCAATATTTCTTCAACGACGGCAGCGAACTTAAATCCTATCGCACGGAACACCCCCTGCAAATCAACCTACCCATCGGCATACGTTTCCATTGGTAAGAAAGCACTCAAAGCGTTTGATTGCCTAACAAATGGCTTCGAAAGTGATAAACTTCTGTTTCTCTTTGGCTTTTTGCTCACTTTATCGTACCTTTGACTTCGTCGAAGGTGCTCACGTTCGGAAATATTCAAATAAATTTGGTTTTTCTCTCACTTAATAGTATCTTTGCAGCAAAAAAGGAGAAAAACCTAAAACCTCAAATCGTAAATAGTAAATAGTAATTATCCCCACATGTTACAGATTCGCTGCAAAAACAACAACGTCACAAAGAGTTTCCCTGAGGGAACCTCTCTTTTGGAAGTCTATCAGGAGTTTGCTGATGACATCAAACTGCCCTACCCTGTCGTGTCGGCAAAAGTCAACAACACCTCGCAAGGTCTCAAGTTCCGCCTGTTCCAAAACCGCGACGTGGAATTTCTTGATGCCCGCGAGGGCTCGGGCCACCGCGTGTATGTGCGCTCGCTGTGCTTTGTGCTCTACAAGGCTACGCAGGACGTTTTCCCCGGTTCGAAGTTGTTCATTGAGCACACCATCTCGCGCGGCTACTACTGCAACTTCAAGAAGAAGGGCAACGAGCCACTGGCCGAGGGCGATGTGGAACGCATAGCCGAGCGGATGCAGGAGATTGTGAACATCGACATGCCATTCCGCCGCAACGAGGCCACCAACGAGGAGGCCATCCGCGTGTTTGCCGAGCGGGGATTCTCAGACAAGGTAAAGCTGCTGGAAACGAGCGGACAGATTTACAGCGACTACTATATGCTGGGCGACACGGCCGACTACTACTACGGTCCCTTGGTGCCGTCGGCAGGCTATCTGAAAGTATGGGCATTGGAACCCTACCACGACGGAATGCTGCTACGTGTGCCCGACTGGAACAACCCGACAGTATTGGCCGAGAAGGCAGACATGCCAAAGACCTACGGCATGTTTGCAGAGAAGACCAAGTGGGACATCATTATGCGGCTTTCGAACGCGGGCGACGTGAACAAAGCCATACTGAAAGGCCACGCATCGGAGCTGATACAGGTGAGCGAGGCCTTGCAGGAGAAGAAGATTGTGCAGATTGCCGAGGAGATTGACCGCCGGTTCAGGGCAGAGCAAGACCCCATACGCATTGTGCTCATTACAGGACCGTCAAGCTCGGGGAAGACCACGTTCTGCAAGCGACTCAGCGTGCAGCTGCTGGCCTGCGGACTGCGCCCCTACTCCATCTCCACCGACGACTATTTCGTCAACCGCGTGGATACGCCCAAGTTGCCCAACGGCGACTACGACTTCGACAACATCGAGGCTGTGGAATATCGGCTGATGGAGGACCATCTGACACGGCTGATGAAGGGCGAGCGTGTGGAGGTGCCCGAATACAACTTCGTCACCGGCAAGCGCGAATACAACGGAAAGAAGGTGAAGTTATCAAGCGACAGCGTGCTTATCATTGAGGGCATACACGCCCTGAACCCGCTACTCACACAGAACATTCCCGACACGGCTAAGTTCAAGGTCTATATCTCGGCACTCACCAGCATCTCGCTCGACGACCACAACTGGATCCCCGTACGCGACAACCGTCTGCTGCGCCGCATCATCCGAGACTACAACAAAGGTGCGTTCACCGCACAACAGACCATCAGCCAGTGGAAAAACGTCTGCGATGCTGAAGACAAATGGATTTTCCCCTTCCAGGAATCAGCTGATGCCATGTTCAACTCGGCACTCAACATCGAGTTTGCCGTGCTACGAACACACGCGGAAATCATCCTTGCCAGTGTACCGAAAAACTGTCCTGAATACAGCGAGGCCCACCGTCTGCTGAAGTTCATCCACTATTTCATTCCCATCAGCGACAAGGAAATACCGCCAACGAGCATCATGCGCGAGTTTGTGGGTGGTTCGAGCTTCAAATACTAAGAGATTGATAATAAGCGCGGTATGCCCGCTCGTCTTCATCAACATCAGTGAGCACTTCCAACAACAGGGGGTGCTCGCTTTTTGTTTCTAAAAGCCAAGGAATGCCCTGTTGCATTTCTTCCATACTGGTAGCTTTTCTGTATTCAACACCGTTCTGCTGGCAAATGCCTTCGGCTGAAACATGGTGCTCGGCAGCCACGAACTTGTCACGAGCGGCGCTCTTTTCCAAGCCCTTCAGCAAATTAAAGATGCCGCCACGGCCGTTGTTCAGCAGAAGAATTCGCAGATTTCCACTCAGATTCTGATTCCACAGCGCATTCTGGTCGTAGAAGAAGCTTAGGTCGCCGATGACACAATACACTTTTTCATCAACAACCACCGAAAAACCTGCAGCCGTTGAAAGCGAGCCTTCAATGCCGTTTACACCGCGATTGCAGAACACTTGGTGATGGGCATTGATATTTGCCAGCCGGATGGCAGAACTGTTTGCGTAATGAACCCAATAGTCTTCAATCAAAAAACGCAACTGCGACTCGAACTCTTTCACAGCCGCCATCTGTGAATAAGCGGGCTCATAAGCTTCTGCCTGCTGGTGCACACTCGCCAACAACTTGTCCCATTTTTGAACGAAAGGATGAGGTTGCTGTTCCAAATGAAAACGCACAAGGTCGGCAACCACCGCACCATCGCCCTGAATGACTTTTGTTAGATTCATAAACGTGTCGTTCACCTCGCCCGTCATGTTCACGGCCCAAGTTTCCTTTGCCTTACGCAAAAAGCGCTTGACTCGCTTGCTGACAATACTACCGCCAATATATAGCACAAAGTCGGGCACATAGCTTTTGTTATCCGCCACCAGTTTTACTGCCTCGTCCAAATGCACGTTCATCGGCTGTCCGCTGATAAGCATTGGCCGTTTAGCCAGCATAAACATACGCACGACATGGTTCAGCACGGTGGATGACATCTCGGCCTCCACCAATTCTATTTTCCGTTCTTTGGGCAGACGTTCTATGGTGAATTCAAACAGCGGTTCGGAAATTGGAACATTGATGTGCACGGGCGCATGACGTTCCATCAAAGCCTCATTGACCATACGGTTGCAGTACCAGCGTTCCTCATCATCGTGAGGCTCTGGCAACGAAACTGCTTTGCTGACAAACCGACCGAGTGCATCAGGCTGTGGAAGCGTCTGGCCTTCGAGTTGGTCAATCCATTGGGGCGGACGGTCGGCAGAGATTACGATCAAAGGAGTATGCTGATAATAAGCCTCTGCAACAGCCGGGGCAAGATTCAGCAGGGCTGTACCAGAAGTGACACATACAGCCACAGGCTTACCTAATGCCTGCGACATGCCCAAAGCATAAAAGCCTGCCGAACGCTCATCGGTCACAGGATAACAAAAGATTTGTGGACATTCGTTCAGATTGTGTACGATGGGTGCATTGCGACTGCCCGGACACACCACCGCATGTGACACCCCATGTGCCACAAGCAGCGATGTGAGTATGTTGACGTTTTCTTTGTTGCTAAACATTTCTCCTTTATTACTTTCTCCTTTTCTCCTCTACTCCTTTTCTCCTTTTCTCCTCTACTCCTTATTACACAAACAAGTTTCGCATGGTTTCCATCTTAGCTTCGGTTTCAGCCCATTCCTGCTCAACGCGGCTGTCGCGCATGAGGCCGCCACCAGCAAAGAGACGGCAGCAGTCGCTTTCAATCTTCATGCAGCGCAACGAGACGTAGAGGTGCGTCTCGCCTTGCGGCGACAACGGTCCTATGAATCCGCTATAGTAGTGCCGGGGGAATTGCTCGTTGCGGCAGATGAAGTTGAACGCTTCGCGCTTGGGCAGTCCGCACACCGCCGGCGTAGGATGCAAAGCTTGCAGCAGCCTACCCAACCGTTCGGTTTCCTCAAACCGGAAGCTGAAATCGCTGCGCAGGTGTACCAAATTGCCTGCTCGCACCGTCAACGGTCCTTCCTCGCTGATGTCGTGCGAGAAATGCTCCAACGTCTCCATGAGATAGGTCGCCACGTAGCGCTGCTCCTGAATGTTTTTCGTGCTCCACGTGATGGCATTCATGTCGAGTGGCTGCGGCTGTTGGTCGAACTGAAGTTGTTCGCCTTGCAAGCGCATCGTTCCTGCCAATGCGATGGTGTGATAATTGCTGCCCGAGCCTTCAAGCAAGATTTCCGGCGTAGCCATGAGCCATGTTCCGCTGACGGGTGTCGAAACAAGAGCAACAAACAGGCGTGGATACTGATGGCAAGCCCTGAAGAAGAGCTCTTCGGCCGAACTGTCGGGCAACGGCTCCACAGCCTGACGCGAGAGCACAATCTTGCGGAATGTGCCCTGTTGCAGCTGTGCATGGAAATTGAGAAAATCAAGAAGATAATCCTGGTCCACCTTTTCAAGGTGTTGAGTTTTCTCTCCTCTCTCTGTTGAAGGGGATTTGTAATCCCCGCCTCTCCTAACTCCTAACTCCTCGCACGTCACCACTTCATCGGCCCGGATGAGTAGTATCGGCTCAGCCTCAGAAACGGCAAAGGGAGCCACCACAAAGCCCTCGCGCCCGTTCAGGGCGGTCAGCGAAAGCAACTGCTCGGGTTCACCCTTCAGCTGGGTAATGCGGGTGTAGCTGTTGGCTCGCGGTAATCTATAATAAGCGTAACTGGACACTATTTCATTTACTATTTACTATTTACAGATTTACGATTTATTTCTTCCCCCCCCTTGTACTTTTCTCTGTTGAAGGGGATTCACAATCCCCGCCTCTCCTCTCTCCTCTTTTTTCTTTCTCCTTTATTACTTTACTCCTTTATTACTTTTCTCCTTAACTTTAGGATTCACCACATAGTTCGTGACATGCACCACAGAAATAATGTCACCGGAAGAATCGGTGATTTCCACGTTCCAAACATGCAGCGTGCGCCCTTTCTGCACCAAATGGGCCAAGGCCGTAACGGTGTCGCCCTCGGCAACAGCCTTCACATGACTGCCGCTGACGCTGATGCCCACACAAATCTTTCCTGGACAGAGGGCTGACGAACCCACTCCAGCCACATTCTCGGCCAATGCCAGCGACGCACCGCCACTCAGGAAACCGAAAGGCTGACGGTTGCGCTCATCCACTTTCATCGTGGCCATACACAGGTCATCGTCGGGAGTGGAAATAAACTCCATGCCCAATGCCGTTGACAGATTGGGCTGACGTTCTATGATTTCTTTGATGCTCTCTACATTCATAGTACCAAATTCGCTATTTACTACTTCTCTCTGTTGAAGGGGATTTGCAATCCCCGCCTGCAAAAATAATGAAAAAGCGAGTGCATTCAAAGCGAAAGCAAGAGAAAAAACATAATTAATGTTAACCCGCGTTTGCATTTCCCATTTTTATGTGTTATAGTATCAAACGACGAATGTTAATTGAGTATGACAGAAAGCGCATTTGAAAAAATAGCTCCACAACTGCGACTGCGCGCCTTTGAAGCCAGTCGCAGCTGCGGAGCAACACCATCGGAGGCCGAAGACATGGCACAGGAAACCATGCTGCGCCTATGGCAAATGCGCAACAACCTGCATCGCTACCAGTCGTTGGAAGCTGTGGCAGCACAGACAGCGCGGCGACTGACGCTCAACGCCAAACGCCGAAAACCACCGTTGCCAATAGACTCGCTCACGGCCGTCCACGCCTCGTCGTCGGCAGGCTTGCCCGACGAACAGCTGATGGAACTTGAAAACGAACGATGGCTCGACAGACAACTGGAACAACTGCCCTCCACCCAACACACCTTATTGTATATGCGACAGGTGGAAAGGCGTAGTACTAAAGAGATAGCCCGGCTGACAGGGCTTGAAGAACCATCGGTGCGCACGCTGCTCTCAAGGGCACGGCGCACATTGTTTGAAAAACTGAAGAAAAGAGAACAAAACCAATGACAGACCACAAAACATATAACGAAGAAACCATCAAGCACCTGCTCGAACGGTTCATGGACGGAGACACAACGCTGGAAGAAGAACAGTTGTTGGCGCAGTTCTTCAGGCAAACCCACATCGTGCCTTCTGAATGGCAACCCTACAAACAGATGTTTGCCTACTTCGACAGCGGCATGAAGCCAGCAGACCTGGCAAGCGAGGAGAGCGAAGAAAAGACAACCAAAAGACCAACGCTGCCCCGCCAATGGATTGCAGCAGCAGCCGTGGCCGTGCTGTTAGTTGGAGCCTGTCTCGCCCTGTGGCTCAACCGCCCAGCTCCAGAACGCAAACAAATTGCCGACAGGCAACTGCCCGGCAACACGCTGCCACAACCCAAGGCGACAGACCTCAAAAACCATCACGAAGAAAGCAACAGCACCACCACCCTGACAGCATTTGCAACTGAGAATCAGGCCAAAAAGCAGACCAAACCACAAGCTAAAAGAAAAAGGAAAGCCAGGAAACGCCACGACAAGACCACGGAAGAACCTACGGACATCATCAGCTCGGAGCCGTTCCACATCGCCAAACTCTTGAGCCCGGAAACCGACAGTGTGGCCGACGACTCGTTCAGGGAAGCATATACGGCGGCAGTAATGAAACAAAACATCCTGCTGCTAAAGGACGAATACATCCGCACAATGCTTCAAGAAAGCGGATTCGTGCCCGTCATACAGGAAAACGGAACCGTTACCTACACCCAGGAAACCGATACGGCAGACAACAACAGCCTCAACAATATATAGGGAGTTAAGGAATTTGGACAATAGCACATCTCGAACCCCGCACCCCCGCACCCCCGTAACCTCGAAAAAAGAAAAAACAAAGAATATGAACAGAATCATTCAAACATTGTCACTCGCAATGGTGCTCACGGCATTACCTGCAGCCACAAATGCACAGACGCAACTGAGCAAAGCCTTCACCGACTTTGCCCGCAACAAGGAAGCCTTCGTCACCAAAGATTTCGGACTGACAAAAGACCCCGAAACCGGAAAGAAGACTTCGCAATACACCATCTACAATTTCGAAATGCCCGCCTCGGAACAAACAGCCATTAAAACACTACTCAACGCCTTTGAGCAGGATAGCGACGAGGCCTTCAACATCGTTTCGGGCGACATGCGCAACCCCCAGCATTCACAGAACTCAAAGGTTGCTTTGGCCGTGGGCGATGCCCGAACACACAGCAGCGTGAGCATTGGCGCACCAGGCTGCCAATACATCTACGCCCTGTTTCTCGACCCCGAAGACCCTGAAAAGAAATACCGCTATGCCTACGCCATGGAATGGAAGACCGAAGACCAAACCATCAGCGGCAAACTCGTCATCACCTACGCCATAAGGATGGACAAACGCATCGGCAACTCACTCAGAACGGATTATTTCCAAAACTTTCCGCAACAAATACAACTCCCCGACGACCTTGAGTCGGCCTTAGAGTCTGCCAGCAGAATAGAGATACCAGAGCTGAATAGTTTCAACTTCTCCAAATCGATACACACCGACGGAGAAGGGAAAACCTGCCACGCAACGTTCGACCCCTTCACGAACGTCATCATCAATGCCAACGCAAACGTAACAATCATACAGAGCAAGAGCAAAGAATGTAAGGTGGAAACCACGGGAAACAGCATCGCCGATTATCACTTCTACCACAATCAAGACAATCTGGTTATCAACTCAAGTAATTCGTCACAGGGCGACATCGTCATATACGTGCCACAACTCAACACAATTATTGAAAATGGTTCTGGGAAACTGACCATCGATGAAATGGCCACCCAAAAACTGGCACTCGTGAACAACAACTCGGCAACCATACGCATCAACGACCTCACCGCACAGACAGTGGTAATGGAGAACAATTTTAACGGAGAAATCCACATCGGCGGCGTCGTCAACACGGCCATCATTAACAACTACGGCATGGGCAATATCCATGCCGCCGACCTTGACGCGAACAACGTGACAATCAACTTAACCGGTACAGGAAACACACAATGCCACGCCGACGTGAGCATCTCCGGCACTCTCAAAGGCACAGGCAACCTTGAGTACAGCGGCAACCCCGACAACAACAGCCTTAGGCGGGAAGGCCTCGGCTCAATCAAGCATATCGACAGGACAAACCAGCGGAAACAAGGCAAGGACTATCAGGCCAGACTGAGCAAAGCACAAAAAGAAAGGCAGGAGGCCATACGCCAAGCACAAAAAGCAAGAGAGGAGGCCATACGCCAAGCACAAAAAGATAGAGAGGAGGCCATACGCCAAGCACAAAAAGATAGAGAGGAGGCCATACGCCAAGCACAAAAAGCAAAGAAGAAAGCAGCCAAAGCCGCAGCAAAGCGCAACAGGAACTAAATCCATGCCGCCTCACCCCCCTCAACTGATAGAATCAATACTCTCTCGTAAATATGCATCTCTGCCCGTAAGCTGTGAAAGCTGTTGCGGGCAGTTTTTTCGCCATGCTCATCGTTACGGCAACACCCCCGAACGCTGTTTTCCCGAAGCATGGGTTTATGATTGAATTTTCTAGAAAATCTGAACGTAACTTGATGCTTTGTTTTCGCCATGCTTATAGTTATGGCCACAACCCTAAGCACTGTTTTTCCGAAGTGCAGGTTTACGAATGAATTTTCTAGAGAATCTGAGCGTAACTCGATGCTTTATTTTCGCCATGATTATAGTTACGAAAACAAAGCAATGCACTGTTTTCACAAAGTGCAGGTTTACGATTGAATTTTCCAGATAATTTGCACGCAGAAAGAACTTTCATCCGGGAAAGAAAAGAAAAATCTGTTTTTCTTTTGCTTTTCTCTTGCTTATTTTGTATCTTTGCAACAACTATTTTGATGGTTGACACAATAAACATAAGAAAGAAATGAAAAACATTAGCTTAGACATCACAAAGGCTGCGTGTTTCCTTGGCGAAGGCGCAGTGAAGGCTTTCGAACCCCAGGTGAAAGCCGCACAGGAAGCACTTGAGAACGGCTCGTGCCCCGGTAACGATTTCCTCGGATGGCTGCATCTGCCTTCGAGCATCACGAAAGAATTCCTGCAGGAGGTGCAGCAATGCGCCGACACGCTGCGCGAGAACTGCGAGGCAGTGGTTGTGGCGGGCATCGGCGGCAGCTATCTCGGCGCGCGCGCGGTTATCGAGGCCCTGGGCAACAGCTTTGCCTGGCTCACCAACGACGGCAAGAACCCCACCATTCTTTTTGCGGGCAACAACATCGGCGAGGACTACCTGTCGGAGCTCACTGAATACCTGAAAGGCAAGAAGTTTGGTGTCATCAACATCTCCAAGAGCGGAACTACCACCGAGACAGCCCTCACCTTCCGCCTGCTGAAGAAGCAATGCGAGGACCAGCGCGGCAAGGAGGAGGCCAAGAAGGTGATTGTGGCCATCACCGATGCCAAGCGCGGAGCAGCCCGCACATGTGCCGACAAGGAGGGCTACAAGAGTTTCATCATTCCCGACAACGTGGGCGGACGATTCTCGGTGCTCACGCCGGTGGGCCTGCTGCCCATAGCCTGTGCGGGATTCGACATCGTGAAACTGGTTGAGGGTGCTCAGGAAATGGAGAAGGCCTGCGGCAAGGACGTGCCCTTCGACGACAACCTGGCTGCCCAGTATGCCGCCATCCGCAACGGTCTTTATGGTGCAGGCAAGAAAATAGAAATCATGGTGAACTACCAGCCCAAGCTCCACTTCATCAGCGAATGGTGGAAGCAACTCTACGGCGAGAGCGAGGGCAAGGAGAACAAGGGAATATTCCCCGCATCGTGCGACTTCACCACCGACCTGCACTCTATGGGCCAGTGGATTCAGGAGGGCGAGCGCACCATCTTCGAGACAGTAATCAGCGTTGAGCAGGCCAACCGCAAACTGCTGTTCCCCAGCGACGAGGAGAACCTCGACGGTCTGAACTTCCTGGCCGGCAAGCGCGTGGATGAGGTGAACAAGATGGCCGAACTGGGAACACGGTTGGCTCATGTGGATGGCGGTGTGCCCAACATACGCATCAGCGTGCCCGAACTGAACGAGTACTACATCGGACAGCTCATCTACTTCTTCGAGATTGCCTGCGGCATCAGCGGCAACGTGCTCGGCGTGAACCCCTTCAACCAGCCCGGCGTGGAGGCTTACAAAAAGAACATGTTCGCCCTGCTCGACAAACCTGGCTACGAGGCCGACTCAAAGGCCATCAAGGAAAGGCTGGCAAAGGAAGCATAAGCAAAACAGCAATGAACATTGAACAAAGCATTCAACAATACATGAAAAAGCACGGCTATGGGGCGTTCTGCCCCAAAGCCGTGCTTTTTGACATGGACGGTGTGCTCTACAACTCCATGCCCAACCACGCCACCAGCTGGCACCGGTCCATGCAGCAGTGCGGACTGGACATGCCGGAGAGCGATGCCTACAAATATGAGGGCATGCGCGGCGTGGAAACCATCAAACTGCTGGCGCGCCAGCAATGGAACCGCGAACTGACCGACGAAGAAGCGCAACGCATGTACGACATCAAGTCGGCCATGTTTGCTGCCTGTCCGCCAGCACAGAAAATGGAGGGTGTGGAACAGCTGATGCACAAGATGAAAGCATCGGGACTGCTCATCGGAATCGTCACGGGAAGCGGACAACGTACCCTGCTCGACCGGCTCGAACAGGCGTTCCCCGGTCTCATTGAGCAACAACGCATCGTGACAAGCTTCGACGTGACACACGGTAAGCCACATCCCGAGCCCTATCTGCAAGGACTGCGCAAGGTAGGAGCCAAACCATGGGAGGCAATGGTGGTTGAAAACGCGCCATTAGGCATCGAGGCCGCCGTCAGGGCCGGCATTTTCACCATTGCTGTCAATTCTGGGCCACTGCCATCGCAGATGCTGGCCGACGCAGGTGCAAGTCTGATTTACGAAAGTATGCCTGCACTGCGCGACGACTGGGAACGGCTGATTGCTAAATTACGACAGCCGTGCCACTTGTAGCCACCATGAGCATGGCGTTCTCCGCACCGATGGTCTCGTAGTCAAGGTCAATGCCTACAATGGCGTTGGCGCCCATCTCAAGGGCACGTTCTTCCATTTCTTTCATCGATGTTTCCTTAGCCTGGCGCAATACGCGCTCGTAAGAGGCACTACGTCCGCCCACGATGTCACGGATGCTGGCCTTTATGTCTTTCCAAATGTTGGCGCCGACAATTGTCTCGCCTGTCACCACACCTTTATACTCTTTAATGGGGGTGCCTTCAATTGTTGGGGTTGTTGTGAGTAACATCTTGATTAATTTACAATTTGACAATTTAAAATTTACATTTTACTATCCCATGCTCCCTCCCTTTGGGAGGGTTGGGGTGGGTTCAACACTTATCTCGCCACTGCCGTAGCAACGGTGGTGCTGCTCGTCGTACACCACGCAGAACTGGCCGGGTGCCACACCGTGGATGGGTTGGTCTGAGCATATCACGTGGCAGCCATTGTCATGCGTCTGAACGGTGGCGGCATGATACTCGGGTGTGTGGCGGATTTTAAAGGTGATTCGCTGGGGCAACTCGCTGATGCCCTCGGTGAGGAAGTGGAAGTCGCGAACCGCGAAACGGCTCTTGTAGGCCGTCTGCGGGTCGTAGCCGTGGCTTACATAAAGAATATTGCGTTCAACATCTTTTTTCACCACAAACCACGGGCCCTGACCAAAGCCGAGGCCTTTGCGCTGACCGATAGTATGGAACCACAGACCGCGGTGCTCGCCTATTTTGTGCCCCGACTCCAGTTCCATTACGTCGCCGGGCTGCTCGCCGAGATAGCGGCGCAGGTAGTCGTTGTAATTGATTTTTCCCAAAAAACAAATGCCCTGCGAGTCTTTGCGGCGGGCGTTGACCAGGTGCTCACGCTCGGCAATCTGCCGCACCTCGTCCTTCATGTAATGGCCAATGGGAAAGAGGGTTTTCTTCAGTTGCCACGACTCAATCTGCGCAAGGAAGTCGGTCTGGTCCTTCACGGGATCCGGACTGGTGGTGAGCCATTTCTTCCCTTCTATTATTTCTGTCTGCGCATAGTGTCCCGTGGCAATAAGGTCGTAGTTGTGACCCATTTTCTCGTCGAATGTGCCAAACTTGATGAGCCTGTTGCACATCACGTCGGGGTTGGGCGTCAGTCCGGCGCGCACCTTGTCCATGGTGTAGCTGGTCACCTTGTCCCAATACTCCTTGTGACAGTCCACCACCTGCAGGCGGCAACCATAGCGCGCCGCCACGGCAGTGGCCATCTCAATGTCTTCCTCGCTGGAGCAGTCCCAGTCTTTC
The DNA here is from genome assembly GCA_017619445.1 of Prevotella sp. Taxonomy (GTDB): domain Bacteria; phylum Bacteroidota; class Bacteroidia; order Bacteroidales; family Bacteroidaceae; genus Prevotella. The sequence goes on along the minus strand of JAFZSI010000061.1, from coordinate 26,319 downwards.
TCGTCTGAAGAACCGTCTGCCGACTCCTCAGGACCGATTCTGATGTAGAAGCAATCGGGATGCAGATTCAGCCGCGCCAGCTCATAAACCACCACCGAGCTATCCACACCGCCCGACAGCAGCACCGCAATGCGCTTGTCTTTGATTTCCGCTAAGTTCATTGGCGATACTTTTTCATCTTTCTTACAGCCTTGTCGCGAATCTGGCGCACCCGCTCGCGCTTCAGCCCCATCTGCATACCAATTTCCGCCATGGTGACAGGCTCGCAGCCAATGCCGAAATAGCTGCTCACCACTTGCCGCTCACGTTCGTTGAGTGCGTCCATGGCAGCGGCCATTTCGTCTGACAATGTGGCCGAATCCACCTGCAAGTCAGCGCGCGGGGAGTCCTTGTCTTCCAATACATGCAGCAGACTGTAGCTGTTTTTGCTGCCAATGGGGATAGGCTCATCCACCGAGCGGGTCAACCCCTCACCTTTGGGAACGTTGGGAAGGGTTCCTGCCTGTTCGTTGATGGCGTGCTCGATGCTCTCGCGCACGTAGGGAGCCGCAAACACCACAAACCGTTTTTTGCGCGAGCCCGTAAACTTTTTAGCGGCGCGCATCATGCCGATGTTGCCTTCGCTCACCAGGTCGTCCAAGGCCAAACCCTGGCCGCTGTAGCCCTGAGCCACCTTCACCACATAGCGAAGGTTGGCACTCACCAGCTGGTTCACCGCTTCGGCGTCGCCCTTGCCAATGCGCTCGGCCAAAGCCTGCTCCTGCTCGTCGCTGAGCAACTCTTGCCCACCGATGTCGTTAAGATAGGTTGATAGCTTTTTGTTTTCCATATAGTTTGCGTTTTTCTGTTGCATATTCACGTTTGCAAAGATACGAAAAAAATGAGTAAGTGAGTGCAAAGAAAAACGCGTTTTCTTTGCCGAACGTGAATTTTTTATCTAATAAGCGAGAGAAAAGCAAAAGAAAAACAGATTTTTCTTTTCTTTTCCGAGCGAAAGTATCCTCGACAAAGTCAGAGATACGATAATCTTTGAACTTTTAACTTTGAACTTTGAACTTTGTGTTTTATCGTTAGGAATCTTTAACGGTAGGCCCATGAGTTGTTTTCACAAACCTGCTCTTTGCTTTCGTAAACCTACACTTTACGAAAACAACTTCAAGAGTTAGCCTCAAATTTTCTAGAAAATTTTGGAATAAAACAAAACGTTTATTTCCTGAGCTTGCGGAACACGAAAACAACGATGGCAATGAGAACCGCAGTGCATAGCAAGCCCGCGAGGGCAATGGCAATGATGAATGCGTTGCTGGGTGTCGGGTGTTGGGTGTCGGGTGTTGGATGTTGGGCGTTGTGTGTTGAGTCTCCGTCGCGGCTCTCGAGCGACGAAAGGGGCGGCAGGCTTTTGACAAGCTGGCTGAAACTGGCTTTGGTCACAAGTTCGGGAGTGAACAACCCTTTGTCAATGCGGGCGGCAATGGTCATGTGGTTGTCTTTGCCGAAGGGCCGAAAGCTGAACGCAAGAATGTTGTGGTTGTCGCTCACCATGGTCTTCCCATAAAAGCCGCGGCCCCAGGTGCGCGCGTTCTCGGGAGTGAACTGCACGTCATTATCGCCATAGACAATGACTTCAGCAAACTGTGGCAGCGGATAGACGTCAGGGGAAATAAACTCGTGGAGGAAGCCGTCGGCGTCGCTGAAACTGCGCAACAGATTGGTGATGGTATAGCTGATGTAGAACACGCGATAACCGTTTTCGGCCAGTCCCCAGTGCAGGATGTAATGGTTATCGTCTTTCTTCTCTATGGCGCATTTGTTGAGTTTGTCGTACCGAGACCAGCGTGTGTCCCATACAGACGAATTTTTGAGGTAATAGTTTTCGTTATCGCGCGACACACGGTAGTCTTCCACCATGCAACCATCGGGCACGGTGAGCGGAATGAAACACTCGGAACTTTCCTGGTCGGCAGTGACATGGCTGCGCGTCACTACTTTTGCATCGCCGTTGTCCATCAGCTTGACAACCACGTAGAGCGTGTCCATGACCGGCCCGGCACTTATTGGAGAAGATATAAATAAAAAACTCACACAGAGAAACAGGGCAAATAGAGGTGCAAATGAAACTCTCTTTACTCTGTTCCTCTGTGTGAGATGATGGTTCTGTGCGGGATGATGCATAAAAATCTACCTGAAGCTGTCGGTGAGCAGTTTGATTTCAATCTGCGGACTAATGCGCTCGTAAAGTATGTTATAGACAGCGTCAAGTATGGGCATGTTGACGTGCATGTGGCGGTTGATTTCCTTCATGCACTTGGTGCCGAAGTAACCTTCGGCAATCATTTCCATCTCAATCTGCGCCGACTTCACCGAGTAGCCCTTGCCAATCATGGTGCCAAAGGTGCGGTTGCGCGAGAAATTAGAATAGCCCGTGACGAGCAGGTCGCCGATATATACGCTGTCGTAAACGCTGCGCTCAATGGGATGGACAGCGGTGAGGAAACGCGCCATTTCCTGCACGGCATTGGCCATAAGCACCGCCTGGAAGTTGTCACCATACTTCAGTCCGGAACAAATGCCAGCCGCAATGGCATAGACGTTTTTCAGAACCGAGGAATACTCGATGCCCACCACGTCGCCCGAAGTCTTGGTCTTGATATATTCGCTGGCAAGCACGTGTGTGAAGGCTTTGGCCTTTTCCTGGTCTGCACAGCCCACGGTAAGATAGCTAAGGCGTTCAAGTGCCACCTCTTCGGCATGGCTGGGACCGCCAATACAGGCCAGATTCTCGTATGGCACGTCATAAACGCGATGGAAGAACTCCGAACAAGTGAGGTTTTCGTCGGGCACAATGCCCTTGATAGCCGTGACAATGAATTTGTCGCGGATGCGAGTCTTGAGTTTGCGCAGGTGGTTCTTCAAATAGGGTGACGGAGTTACGAACACCAGCGTGTCGTATGCCTCAACAACGCGGTTCAGGTCGCTTGAAAACCAAATCTCGTCGAGGTTGAAATGCACACTTGTCAGATATGCGGGATTGTGACCCATGCGGCGGAAGTCCTCAATGCGGTCGTCGCGGCGCATGTACCAGCCGATGTGGTGCGTGTGCCCCACAACAATCTTGGCAATGGCCGTTGCCCAGCTTCCTCCGCCAATGATGGCAATCTTTCCGCAATTGAACATATTATCAAATGATTAAAGACCCGGTAGCGTATCAAAAACAAACGACATAGTAACCTATTAACGTAGTTAACCTATCGTTAGTATGTTACTATGTCATTTTTTTACTCCGTCACTTTGTCTATCCAGCCCTGAACGTCGTTGACGCTGGGTTTCTGCATGTCGAGTTTGTATTTCTTCACAATGTCGCCAATCTTCTGCTGCAGACCTTGCGCTTTCTCGTCCTTGATGTTCTGAATCAGATTGAAGCCTGCCTTGCGCAGCACTGGCACCCACTCTTCGCTGACGCCAATCTCTGCCCATTCCTGTACTGAGCTCTGCGGGGCGCGCTTCTCGGGTTTCATCTGCGGGAAGAACAGCACTTCCTGTATAAACGTCTTGCCGGTCATCAACATCACCAGTCGGTCGATGCCAATGCCGATGCCGCTCGTCGGAGGCATACCGTACTGCAATGCGCGCAGGAAATCCTGGTCGATAATCATGGCCTCGTCGTCGCCTTTGTCAGCCAGCCGCATCTGTTCCACGAAACGCTCTTCCTGGTCGATGGGGTCGTTCAGCTCGCTATAGGCGTTGGCCAGTTCCTTGCCGTTGACCATCAGCTCAAAACGCTCGGTGAGCCCGGGTTTTGAGCGGTGCATCTTGGTGAGGGGCGACATTTCAACAGGATAGTCGGTAATGAACGTCGGCTGAATGAACGAACCTTCGCAGAACTCGCCAAACAGCTCGTCAATGAGTTTGCCTTTGCCCATGGTTTCATCCACTTCCATTCCCTTTGACAGGCAGAACTGGCGTATTTCGTCCTCGCTCTTGCCCTCGCAGTCGAAACCAGTTTTCTCTTTGATGGCCTCAAGAATGGGAAGACGGCGATAAGGAGCCTTGAACGAGATGATGTTGCCGTCAATCTCGCGCTCTGGCTTTCCATTCACGGCAATGCAGATGGTTTCCAGCAGCTTTTCGGTAAACGACATCATCCAGTTGTAGTCCTTATACTGCACGTAGAGCTCCATACAGGTGAACTCCGGGTTGTGGTTGCGGTCCATACCCTCGTTGCGGAAGTTCTTGCCAATCTCATATACGCCCTCGAAACCGCCGACAATCAGTCGCTTCAAGTAGAGCTCGGTAGCAATGCGCATATACATGTCCTGGTCGAGCGCGTTGAAATGAGTGATGAACGGGCGGGCGGTTGCTCCACCGGCAATCATCTGCAGTGTGGGCGTCTCTACTTCTGTGTAACCAGCCTCGTCGAGCACGCGGCGCATGGTTCTAAGCACGGTGGCGCGCTGCAGGAACGTTTCCTTCACGCCCTCGTTCACCACGAGGTCAACGTAACGCTGGCGGTAGCGCAACTCGGGGTCGTCGAACTTGTCGTAAGCCACGCCGTCCTTGTATTTCACAATGGGCAGCGGCTTCAACGACTTCGACAGCAGGGTGATTTCCTTGGCATGAACGGAAAGCTCGCCAGTCTGCGTGCGGAACACAAATCCCTTCACACCGATGAAGTCGCCAATGTCCATCAATTTCTTGAACACCACATTGTAAGTGTCCTTATTGTCATCCGGACAGATATCGTCGCGGGTGATATAAACCTGAATTCTACCTTTTGAGTCCTGAATCTCTGCAAACGATGCCTTGCCCATTACGCGGCGGCTCATCATACGGCCGGCAATGCACACCTGCGGCAGTTGGTCTTCGGCTATCGGCTCGTCGCCTTCGGCAACGTCAACGGTCCACTCGCCATTTTCCACCTTCGCCTTGATTTCGGTGCTGAAAGCATTTGTTGGATACTCGGCTGCGGGATAAGGATTGATGCCCATGTCGCGCAGCTGCTGCAGACTCTGCCGTCTGCCTATTTCTTGTTCACTCAGTTCTAAAACGTTCATAATTTGTTGTCAACTATTGAAAAACCGGTGCAAAGGTACGATTAAAAATGAAGAATGAAGAATGAAGAATGAAGATTTTTCCGAAGAAGCCGAAAATTACCCATTCTCAATTTTCAATTCTCAATTATCAATTATCTATTCATCCTCATCCTCGTTGTATTTAAAGCTCTCGCGGAAGAACTCTACAAGGCTGTCGCCCTCCCAGCGGAATTTGGCCACCTCCATGTCGTTGTCCAACCTCCACACGCTCATGATGATTTTGTCGAGTTCGAAAACCTCGGGCGAAAAGATAATCGCCGCGTCGTAGCTCTTGTTGCGCACAAACTTGTGCTGCCCTTCGTCCCAGAAAAACACGTCATAGACATTGTTGCCGTACACGTTCATCGGTCCGAGCCCCACCTGCAGGTCAGGGAAACCGTCGAAATTGAAGTCCTCCTCCCCTATTGTGCCTATCTGCTCCTTGCTCCAGAATTCAGTATCAAGCGGAAGAGCCCAGCTCCACAGCGTGTCGGTGTGGCCGCGGGCGTCGGTCATGTAAGTAATGATGGTGTCGTAGTTCACGCTACCGTCTTCTTCGACGGTCGTCACACGTGTCTTGAACGTGAAGTCGCCCCGCTGGGGCACATAGTCGTCCTTTTGCTTGTAGATGCTGCCGGCAGAGATGGTCAGAGTGACCAACGCCAGAATGAACATGAAACTCTTTTTCATATAACTTTTCTCCTTTATTACTTTACTCCTTTTCTCCTTCTCTCCTTTACTCCTTTACTCCTTCCCTCCTTTACTACCTATATCTTAATGTAAATTCTTTTCTTCCACAAGAAATAGCCAGGAATGCCACACATCAGCACGTAGGTGAGCGCATAGCAGAGCGAAGCCCAGTAGTTGTTGGTGACTACCGAGTGGATAGCCTCATAGATGGCGTCATTGATGCCATACTGCCCAAACACGATGGCCAGCACCTCGCTGAGCACATAGAGAAACAGCGGGTTGACACCGAAGATGAGAAACGGCGTAGTCCAGCGCTGGTGACCCTGAACGTCGATGCTATACATCAGCATACCCTGCAGCAACGAGGCCAGCCCGCACGTCATCAGCACATAGCTGGGGCTCCAGATGCGCTTGTTCAGCGGCAACCCATACTGCAGCAGATAGGCCGCAATCACCATCACCCCACCTGCCAAAAGGAAACGCATCACCTTCTCGTTTGTGGTCTTCGACTTCATCATCGCCCTGCCACACCAGAACCCTATCATCGTGTGAGCCACAGCAGACAGCGTGCCCAACAGTCCCTCGGGGTCAACAGGACTCTTGTGGTACAGATGGTCATACCCCAACAGCGCATTGTCTATCCGGGCGGCAATATTCGAGCCATCCTCGGCATAGCCGTTGCCCACGAGCAGAATAATGGCATAGACCACCAACAGCCCAATGCTCACGGGCAGCACATACTTGTGGTTCATCAGCAGCGCCAGCACAGCCGTAATGCCATAGCACAACGCTATGCGCTGCATCACGCCCATGATGCGCAGATGACTCCACCCCGGGTCGCCTTCAAGCGCGTTTGCCAGCCAGTTGATGGCCAGACCAATGACGAAAATCAGCACCGTGCGCTTCAGAATCTTGCGCACGGCCGGCATGGAGAACTGAAACTGATATTTGCGAAGCGACAGATAGGTGCTGATACCCACGATATAGAGAAAGAACGGGAACACCAAGTCGCACGGAGTCATGCCGTTCCACACCGAATGCTGCAAAGTGACAAACGAGTCGCCATAACCATCGTTCACAAGTATCATTCCCGCCACGGTCAAGCCCCTCAGCACGTCGAGCGACTGAAGCCTTTTAGTTGTATTCTTGTTGTTTTTCATGTCTGAAACATTGTTTCGTTGTGGCGGTTCCTACTCCGCCAAATCCATTCTGCCTGCAAATATACAAAAAAACTGAGTAAGAGAGAGCCAAGAAAGCTTGTTTTCTTTGCCGAGCGTGAAGTTTTTTTCAAATTTTCTAAAGAATTCAACCTTTACTTCGCATGTTATTTTCTTAAACCAGCACTCTATTTTTCCTAAACCTATGCTTTGTTTTCATAAACCTGCACTTTGGCATCGCAAAGCATGGGTTTACGTTGGAATTCTCTAGAAAATACACGTTACTATCCGAGGTTTGTGTTTATCAAGGTCATTTGGAAACATGCAAATAGGCGTATGAAAAACACGAAGGTGCATTAATCAACACATTTTTATTCATTTGTTGAACAAAATATTGGAAAAAGGGAACAAATAACAGTTTAAAAGTTCAAAAGTTTAAAAGTTTAAAAGTTTTTTCGTACCTTTGCACTCACTAACATTTTCACACACCATTCATTATGAGAAAAACAGTCGTACTATTCATTTTTCTGGCCGCCTGCACATTGGTGAAGGCCGGTGGTCTGATGACCAACACAAACTACCACATCGCGTTCGACCGCATGTTTGCACGCGGTGCCACGTTCGACATCGACGCAGCCTATAGCAACCCCGCCGGACTGGCATGGGGACACGAGGGATGGCAACTGTCGCTGAACTTCCAGAAGCCCTGGCAGAACCGCGACATTGAAACCACCATTCCAAGTTTTCTGGCATATCCCAATATCTACGAGGGTTACAACGGATTCCAAAGCAAAAAGTTCAATGGCAAGGCATCGGCCCCTATCGTGCCTGCCCTGTTCGCCTCGTACGTGAAAGACCGCTGGGCCGTTTCTACGATGATTGGCATCGTGGGCAGTGGCGGCTTTGTGAAGTACGAAGAGGGCATCCCGATGTTCAATGCTTTGGTCATGGGTTCCATCTTCAAGCAGACGCTACAGGCCAAAATGGCGAATCCGCAGTCACCAGTCATCACGCCCGACATGCTTTCCATCGACTCAGAGGTGAAAGGTAAGCAATATATCTATGGTGCCCAGCTCAACTTCACTTACAAACTGACTGACTTCCTGTCGGCAGCCGTGGGTCTGCGCGCCAATTACTACGACGGCTACAGCAAGGCTTTTGTGAGGGCTTCCACCCTGCAGCAACTTGGAGGCCAGACACTTGCCGACTTGGAGTTAGACTGTGTGCAGCGTGGATGGGGATTCGCACCCATCGTCAGCATGGATTTCCATCAGGGACCCGTCACGCTGGCTGCCCGCTATGAGTTCCGCACGAAGATAAACACCAAGAACGAGACCTCGAAGCTGCCCCAAGGTTTGGGCGAGCTGGCCGCCAGCTATGAAGACGGTGCCCACGTGCGCTACGACATGCCGGCACTCCTCGTGGCCGCTGTAGGTTACGAGTTCTCACCAAAGCTCCGCGCCTCAGTAGAGTATCACTTCTTCGACGATAAGCACGCCAAAATGGCAGGCGACCGTCAGAAGGAGCTGAAAGGTGGCACGCATGAGATTCTTGCCGGTGTGGAGTACGACATCAACGACAAGTTCACAGTCTCCTGCGGAGGCCAGCGCACCGACTACGGACTCTCTGACAGCTACCAGCAACACACGTCGTTTGCCTGCGACAGCTACAGCTTCGGACTGGGCGGTGCCGTGAATCTTTCAGAGAAAATGCGTCTGAACGTCAGTTACTTCAAGACCATCTACAGCGACTACACCGTGAAGAGCGACAGCTACTTAGGCACTGGCTATGCCGGCCAGGATGTCTATAGCCGCACCAACGATGTTATCGGCATCGGAATTGACTATAAGTTCTAATATTTTGGAGAAAAGGAGATAAGGAGGGAAGGAGTTCAGTAATTTACAATTGAAACCTCAAGCCTCATCTCTCCTCAACAATAAAACTGTTAACCATCAACGATTCAAACAGCTCAGACTCTGGCTTCATTCACGGCGAGAGCCTTTCGCTTTCGTCGCAGTTCAGAGACATCACGCTCATATCCGAATCCGAGCGCGGTTTCAGCCGTGTGCTGCGCGCCCAGCGCATGGGCAAGTGGCACGTGCTGAAATGCCTGAAGCCACAACTGGCAGACAGCCCCGAGTACCGTAGCCTGTTGCAAAAAGAGTTTGAGATAGGTTATCAGCTCAACCACCCCAACATCGTGCGCACCATCGGCCTTGAAGAAGTGGAGGGCCTGGGCGTTTGCATTGTGATGGAATATGTGGAGGGACGCACACTCAAGCAGTTTCTTGAGGGAGTAGGAGTGCGGGCTTCCCAGCCCGCAGGCGTGGACCTCGAACGCATCGTCAGGCAGTTATGCGACGCCCTCAGCTATCTCCATGCGCGGCAGATTGTTCACCGCGACCTGAAACCCTCGAACATTCTCATTACCGACAGCGGGCACTACGTCAAACTGATTGACTTCGGACTGGCCGACACCGACAGCTTTGCCATCTTGAAGCAACCGGCAGGCACACGAAAGTATGCCGCACCTGAGCAGATGCAGAAAGACGTGAACATCGACGGACGGGCTGACATCTACGCCCTGGGCATCATCATTCAGGAGTTTCCACAGAGCACGGCACGGCTGAGAAACATTGCCAGCCGTTGTACCCGTGAGGACAGGGCAGAACGCTTTCAGTCGGCAGAGGAAATCGCAAAGTATCTTGATGGCGGTTCCCCTCTCCCCTCTCCTCTCTCCTCTCTCCTCTCTCCCAGCCTATTAACCATTGTTGTCATAATTTCAATCATTGGCGGTCTTTTGTATTGGAGGAATGGCGGTCGGGAGAACGAAGTAGGAACCAACACATCTGTGCTTCAGGAAGAGCAATCAACCCCCAAAGACAATCTCAGTACAAGGGAATCTCAGCTTGAGCCCCCCCACCCCGACACTCCCCCCTCCGGGGGGCAAGGGGGGCCTGAGTTCTGCGTGCCCACCATCACCACCGTTTCGCCCGACGTGGCCTACTATCTCGACCAGACCGCCATTCCCGAGGACGTGAAGACCGAACCGCGTTTCGTCCACTTGGCCGAATACGCATATAGTATTACCACCCACTACATCAAGACGCACAGCATCAACTACAAGTCAGAGGCCGAAGCCTTCGACTACGTGCTGAAAGAACTCGAAAAAACCGTGGGCAAGGACACAAAGACCTACCACCAATACATGTCCTACCTCGATGTGCTGACACAAATCATCGGCGAGGATTTCCGCCGCACACACTTCAAGCAACAACCTCAAGAAACAGCTCTTGACCGCGAGACACTCAACAAGATAGATGCCATCGCACAAGACCGGGTGTCGTCGCTCTACCGCATCACCAACCTTGGCTCCAACCAGCCCTCGGAGACAAACGACGAGGAAGTGCTCACGGCCATCGACCAGGAAGTGCGCCTTTTCTTCGGAAACGACTCCCCATCAGCCAAAGACAACGCCCAAATCCGCGCCAACCAAAAACAAGCCCGCGCCGCAGCCCAAAAGCACATGAGCGAGCGACGCGAGATGTGGAAGAACATGGGGATTTGGAGATAGGTGATAATTGACATTAATCATACTCACGTTCCCGTTATCTCCCTACCCAAACACAAACTATCATGGATTATAAATATTATTATATATACTTGATCTGACAGAAGTTCCACCGCTTCTTAAATCATAAAGGTATCTACTATACATACTTTCATTATAAAAACTGTCAATGTTTAGCGGTTCGTTTTCTTTTTTGAGGATTGTGACATTTTCAATCATCTTGAAAGGCTTTTCTTGCTTATATTCCACTTTAACTGTATAAGATGTACCATTATTATTGATGTTTACATATTTCAATTTAAATGATGTGTTATCAATTCTCTCACATTCGTATGCTAATTTAACATCCTGTTTATGATCTTCCTCCAACTGCCCCAAAAAGTTCCAACCATCATGATCTATCTTCTTATATTCATTGTTAAATATTTGGTATGCCGATGCCCGTGATTTTTGATTTGCTCGTTTGTATTCTCTATATGAGGTGGCATTCTGCTTTTCACTTTCTGCATGAAAGAATTCTCTCCATTCATTCTTCTCTGATGCTGTCTTTTTCGCTCTTTCTATCATTCCCAATTCTGTTTTAATGTATGTCTGGGTTTTAGCGGGTTTGGATTTGATGTCATATTTGTTCTCATTGTAATCTTGTACACAAAGAGCTCTTAGAAAAATCTTGTCGTTTGCTCTAAAACAAGAGATTACTCTAACCAGTTTGCCATTTTTGTCATAAATACCGTTATCTACAATGGCATAGTTGGGATGAGAATCTGATGTTTTGTATGTGATATCTATTGGGTATTTAGTGGATACTGTTCTCAAATTGGAATTGGCCCATTCCCATCCCTTTGTCTGATTATCCTTTATTTTATCTTCCCAGGAATTATAATCATTTGCATAAAGCCAAAGCAATGAATTGCGATTAGGTATAGGTTTCCCATTAATGACAAAGCTGTGGATTCTTTTATCTTTGCAGCCAGTAATAATATTGACTTCCTTGGAGGGACAGCCCTGACTATACTGTTTAGCCCTTTCATACAAATTGTATATGGAAGGACTCACCACATCAGAATAGTATTTGTTGATAAAACGGACGAATTTCTTATTGACCATCCCCTTGTCCGCATCCTTTTTTACTTTCTCCAAATTCTCAGACGAATTATTCTCAAAATAATTAATTACCTCATGCAAAAGAGCCAATTCATCTTCATTAGTTATTTTCTGCTTGTCTTTTACAGTCAACAAAAAGAGGTCGTTCTTTTGTTTGAAGAGAACAGCAGACATTTTTTTCATTTCTTCTACATCGTTTCTCATTGTCGAACAATCAGAAACCCACTTCTTTTCATATTCATAACCTACAGCAGCAAGTGAATTAACACCCATAGGCTTCAGATTTCCTACTGCAGGAAGTGAAGAAACAGCCACAGGCTTCAGATTTCCTTCCTCGTCCTTATAAAACACCACATCATCCTGATACGCAACTGTTTCTGCCGCCTTTCTTTCAAGGGATGCCAACAGCGATTCGACTTCTTCTTTCTGTGGTTTTGTATTAATAATACTTTCATTCTCAATTGGTTTAAGGGAAGACTTCACAATTCTAAACAAAGTACCTGCCAATCCTTGGGCATGTAATGGTAATGACAAAAACCAAATTGCCATTAAACATATTCTTGTCTTTTTCATAATTGATATTGGTTTAAATTAATATTTTCCTGCTATTTTTAATAGAAGTCATTTGGATCTACTATGTTAGCTTGGAATTCAAGCCGTTTCGAATCAGACCCCCGAATGAAGACGCCTCGGAATGAACCTGACGACAGTTCTCCTACGAATCTGTCTCCATAAACCTCGCTATAGGCCTCTATCTTGTTCTGCAGAATTTCGCAACTGAGGGTTATTTTCTTGTTGGATCCTTGACTATCATAGTAATAATAGCCTGGGAAATCGTATTCAGAATTATAATTCAAGAACATGTGGAATCGGTGTTTTCCATCTACGTAGCCAATAAGACAAAGGTCTTTGGCTTGAATGTCTGAGACAGCATCTTCATCATCGGATTGCCCTGAGCCTGCCTCATTGTCAGATGCTTGGTTTTCGTCTTGAAGCATGATGCCAGAAGTGCTTTCAAACTCATCTTTGTCCACTTCTACAGTGTCAACAGCTACAGTGTCAGCCTCTTCAACTACCGAAAAGGTATTACTGCTATTAGTTAATTTACTGTAAGCTATAGAAAAGAGTATTGCATACACCATACATATAACTGCCAGTCCTATATAAAATAGGGATGATACAGACAGACCGTCATCATCTTTAGAAGGACTGCTTTCCGCTATAGTTTCTAATGGATGTGGATTATCATGAAAATGTGTTTCCTCATTACAGTTAGGGCAAACATCACATTCTTCATCAATCATTTCACAACAAGTTGGGCAAGCTCTTTGCGCTTTGTGTTGTTGTTCCTCTTGGTTTTCGAGCCACTCGCCACAGTGCTTGCATTTCTTGGCAACGACAAGAATCTCTTCACCGCAGTAAGGGCACTTTCTCGTTTCTTTTTCCATTGTGTATTCAATTTATTGGTTATAAGTGTAATAGATTTCTTATTATCCACCAAAACAGATAGATTATAGTGTATGTATAAAGTGTATATTTGTTATGTATGAACGAATGCAACGTCTGCCACTTTCCTTTGCAGTACCATTCAGAAAGAAGGACGGCTATTAAGAAAGGAATAGAGATAAAAAAGAAATAGTTTTGGGAAACAGCTTCACGCAGATGTCCGTGGACAAGAGCATGGACTGCTCTTTGTATTCCACAGGCAGGACATTTCGTTTGTGTCAATACATACCAGATACATTTTAGTGGATAGTCATTCGCAGAAGGATTAACATAATAGAAGAACACGCAAATCAACATCACCAATAATGGCAATATGCATGAACTTGTTTTGTCAATCCTGTCACTCATACATCTTAAGTAAATGCAAAAATGTAAATTAAGCCATTAATAATATAAACAACCACTCCTAAGACAATAGCCCACTTAGCATATCTTTTTGATTTCATAGATGCTTCGAAAGCAGCTTCTGTTTTCCCCTCATTATAGTATCCATCGACTTTTGCAGCATAAACGATAGATACGATTCCTAATGGCAGACAACAGAGGATGGTCGTGATAATGGCCCAAACTAGATTGTTTTCGGGTTTTGTGTTTGAATTGTTCATAATCTTTATAGTTTTAGTTAATACTTTGTTTAGAAATTGATTTTCTTCATGGAGCTGCCGTGGCATATTAAAGAAAAGACAAACACGATAATTCCTACGTACCAGTATGTAGAATAATCATCGTTCACAAGTCTTTCTGTCATTTTGAATTCAGACTCATCGAGCAGCCATGGACATAGCAGTACAGCAATCATTCCCCAGAGGGCTGAGAAAACGATGCTGATGATTATTCTTATAATCCTGCTTGTGTGGAGAATAAATGCCATGACTATGGAGCCTACTATCCACATGAGGTAATTCCAGTTGTAAATGACTGCAAGAATGCCTAATATAATTACGCATTCGCAGGTCATCAAGCAACCCACTTTCCCGTTTTCTTCTTCGAGGACAGTGTTTTGTGATACAGCATATTGAGGAGCTATTTCTGTTTGTGCTCCGTCCAACCAAGTGCCGCAATGCTTGCATTTCCTGGCTTTTTCCATGATTACTTCGCCGCAATAAGGGCAGTTCTTTTTGCCTTTTTCCATAATCATCAGTTTATCAGTTTAAAGTCATCCCACACAACTAATGGCAACACATATCCAAAAGCACCAATGGCCACCGTGGTGCCGTCAGGATTGTCCGCATTGGAGATGCTGCCCAAGCTGAAGAACCAGTATCGTTTTATGTTTATATCGTTTGCTTTCATGAAAGTTTGTATGATGGCATCCTTGCTTTCTTTGGAATTCACATACATTCCCGCCAGCGCACCAAGGACACTATCTTCTTCACCAGAGAGCAAATCAACAACTGTTGAGGTGTTTTCGGCCACACAAGTGCAAACATCTTCCAAGATGGCTGTTTGTATTTTCTCATCGGAAGGATTTGATTTGTATGCCCAAAACAACAGACCAACTATCAAGGCTATGTTAAAGAGACTTTTCAGACAACCCCAAACAGCTTCCGTATCTTCAGTGTCATTATCTGATGTTGCATTACTTGACACATTTGTGGAGAGATGAGAGGGGGGAGAAGAAAGCCATTCACCACAATGTTTGCATTTTTTTGCTCCCACGAGAATCTTTTCGCCGCAATACGGGCATTCTTTTTGTTTTTCCATTGTATAAAATATTAAGTAAATAAAAAAGGCGAAAACCTACTTCTGACTTATTTGTCCACGTAGGCTCTCGCATTGCCCGAATCTCCAAATAAGCAGAAGTGGTTCTCACCCTATGACGGGAAAGAACATCACTTCGCTGCTTCTTATTGAGATTCGTTTCAATTTGCGAGATTTACGTGAATCTAAGTACAGCGTGATGTTTGAAATCACTTGTCGGCCTCGATGTCTTGCCGTTAATCATATTATATATGATTGTAAACGGCGTGGCAAATATACTATTTATTATTCTATCCGCCAAACATTTCTGTCAAAAAGTTATTTACAAATCCACTTCTGCAATGATGTTTTGTCTGAAGATTCAGACTGTTTTTCGTTTGCAAAGATACTCTATTCTGGTAATAATGAAAAATCATATTTGGTTCATATTTGGTCCAAATTGCATAAGGGGGCATGAATGTCGAAAAAATGTGTTACCTTTGCGGCATGGTACAAAACGAAGTATTGAGCAAACTGTTGGAGAAGGTGGAGCAGAAGGTGGGCCGTGAGTTGCGCTCACCGAGCGATTTCAAGGTGCTGAGCGGAATGTTTGGCGACAAGGAGCGCATCAGCGAGAGCACCCTGAAACGATTGTGGAACTATGTTCCCAACAAGCACAAGCCCCGCGAGGACACACTCGACATTCTTGCCATTTTTGTAGGCTATGAGAGTTGGGTATCGTTTCAGCAGCAGGCACAGGCCGACGATGACTCGGATTTCCTTACGAGCACGTTGATGGCAGGTGACATCGGGGTTGGGGTTGAGATTCTCCTGAAATGGTATGCCGGACGTGTTTGCCGTATCCGAAAACTGGAAAATGGCCGTTTTTTGGTGGTCGAGACCCGCAACTGCAAGCTGATGGTGGGCGACGAGTTCTCGGCTGCGTGGTTTGCCGTAGGCCAGCCGTTGTGTGCCACGGGTTTGGTGCGCAACGGACAACTGATGCCCAATTATATGGCAGGCAAAACCCGCGGGCTAACGCATGTAAGTATCCTGGAACCCACCCCAACCCTCCCAACGGGAGGGAGTAGTGGAATTAGGAGTTAGGAATATCTCACACAGATTACACGGATGTCACGGATTTATTTCATGGATTAAAGCCGCAAGCAGATAATTTCTCAGATTGGGGTGTCTGGAGTTCTGAGGGCGCATCAATTCCTCCCTCCTAACACTTAAATCTAATTTCCAATCATTTTCATTGTTTGTTTCGCCACGTCTATAGGGTTCCCCTCGGGCGTGGCGGTGTAGTTATTGTGCTGCAGGGTCCAGGGCTCTTCTATGGCATAGTAGTCGAGCTGCACTTCCTGCGGCAAGGCGAGGGCAAACAGCTCGGCTGCGGTCTTGTTGCTGTTCTCTCCAGAGCCAAGCAGTTCGGGCTGCGGCTTGGTCTGTGCTTCCATCTGCGCGGCAAGGGCATTGAAGTAGGCTTCCCAGCGTTTGTAGTAAAAGTCGCGTAGCAGGCCCTGCCATTCCTTATGGGCATAGTCGCGCAGGCCGCCTTGGTCGGCGCAGGTGCGGTTGCCCCATGTGGTGATTTGCACGCGGGCGTTCCATTCATACAGGTCACTCTCGGCCTGGGTGGTGCCGCAGCGGCGGGCGGCCTCGGTCCAATGGCCGAGACGGAATTCAGAACGAGTACCCAACAGACGGTCTTGCATGAGCAGCATGTCGAGAAAGCGCTTGGCTTCTTCCTTGAACGCTTTCAGCGAAAAGGCCTTGTAAGAGGCTATCGTGCGCTGGTATTGTATGCGTGCCTGATCAGCCAACGCCTGTCGGGTGATATCGACCAGGTCGTACTCAAAGTTATTGTTACCGCGGAATTTCTCAGCCGCGCTGTTCATCAGCCGTGCCGCCTCGCGGGTATCGGCAGGGTCGTAGTAGTTTTTCATCTTCGACCAGCTGCTGGCCTGGAAATTGTTGAGCGTGGGCCGACCACAGAAGATGCTCTCGTGAGGGCCCTGTTGATTGTTGCCCACGGGACAGTTGTAGATGCTGTTGGTCAGGATTGCCCAGGCCTTTTCTACTTCGGGGTTGCTCTGTCCGTATCGTGCTTTCACATACTCCTTAATCCATTGCTCCTTGGTGACGCGCTCCGAGCGCCAGGGCAGCTCGCTCATCAGCTCAAACATCACGGGGTTGTTTTCCGAGCCTTCCATAGTGAAGCCGATGCCGCTCATTGTATTTGCCCATGTGCTGCCCGCCTGTCGCGCTGCGTAGAAATTGCTGAGCAACTGGTCCATGCGCCCATGCAATCCCACGTTGGCACCGAAATTCTCCAAAAGACAGAACAGCCAGGGATGCTGTTTATAGCCTTCCGTGCGCTTCCAGATGCTCGAAATGCCAAACATGGGGCGGCACTCCGAGAACAAATCGAGCACAAGCAGGTCATCGGGACTCATGCCATCGACCATCTGTGGCCGGGGGTTCTCTGTCCATCCCTGAATCACCCAGACGGCCTGCGGGTTGACCTGTTTCATGGCACTCATCATGGCGCGGCCCGCGGCGGCATAGTCTATGCTTGCGTCATCGTTCGACTCGTGGAACGGGTCCATGGAATAGTAGTCGCTCTTGCCGAATAAACGAGTGAGTTCTTTATAGTATAGCGTGGCTATCTCGTTGAACCGCGGGTCAGTGGGCAGCAGATTGGCAGGCCGCTGGTAGCCGTTCCACAAGCCACCGTCGCTGACGTTGAGCCCTAAGCGCTCGCGCGCATCGTGGGGCATCATGCCGCAGTAGCCTGGCAGCACGGGATGCATGCCATATTCGCGCATACGCTTGAGAATCTGCTTCTGCAACTGTTCCTGGCGTGTGTACCACGAACGGGGCAGCGGTCCGCCCCACCCTTCGAGGTTGTTCATCTCCCACCAGGCCAAGAATGCCGGTCCGGCAATGAACTGCCCGATTTCCGTTTCCGAGTAGCCAAGTTTCAGCAACATGTTGCGCCACACGCACTCCTCGCCCACGATGGCCAAGGGCAGGTTCACGCCGTGCAGGGCCATCCAGTCGATTTCCTGTTGCCAGCGCGGCCAGTCCCAAAAGGCCATGGAATAGGAGAACGTGCAATAGTTGAAGTCGTAGCGCAGCGTGAGCGGTGTCTCGTGCCGCTCAGTCTGTGTCACGGCGGGCAACTTGGCAGGCAGCTTGGCCTGCATCTGGTTCCATGTCAGGTGGATTCCGCAGTAGTACTTCAGATACCAGTTAATGCCCACGGCAATATTGACCCACGAATTGCCCCTGACGGTCACCTTGTCGCCACTCTGCGACAGCTCGAAGAAGTCCGCGGATATTGGGTGTTGGGTGTTGGATGTTGGGTGTTGGCTGGCGAGCTCTATTTTGAACTTTTTCGACGCGCCACGGTCAATGCGCTCCAGCAGCCCGTCGATGGGCGAAGCCTGTGCGGCCATGAAGAAAAGTGAAAACAGCAGTGTGAGTGTGTGTTTCATATTGTTTAAGGTGTTAATGTCGAACGTTGCTGCAAAGATACGATTAAGTGAGTGAAAATGCAAATTTATTTGCAATTTTCCGAACGAAAGTATCTTAGACGAAGTCAGAGAAAGATTAAGTGAGTGAAAATGCAAATTTATTTGCAATTTTCCGAACGATAGTATCTTAGACGAAGTCAAAGATATAAAAACTTATGAAAACAAAGTGCCATGTTACGTTGAAATTTTCTAGAAAATTTAATCATAAACCTATGCTTTGGAAAAACAATGCCGCACGCTGCGTTTCCAAAGCATCGAGTTAGCATTCCAAATGCAGGCATCAGGGAGGCATCAGTCTGGTTTGTCCTCGTCCGCAATCTGGGTCTTCGGCCAGTTGACGAGGAAGAGTTTTTCGGTGGCACGTGTAAAGGCCGTGTAGAGCCAGTGGATGTAGTCGGGGGTGAGCATTTCGTCGGTCATGTAGCCCTGGTCTATATAGACGTGCGCCCATTGTCCTCCCTGCGCCTTGTGGCAGGTGGTGGCGTAGGCATATTTCACCTGCAGGGCGTTGAAGTGGCGGTCGTCGCGCAGCTTCTTGATGCGGTCGGCCTTGCGTGGTATGTCCTCATAGTCGGCCATGACGGCGTTGAACAGCGCGTCGCTCTGCTCACGGGTGAGCGATGGAGCCTCGGCGCGCAGAGAGTCGCAGAGCACGGTGGCCTGCAGCTCGTAATCGTCATAGTCGGGGAACTGCAGCCACACATCGGCAAAGCGGAAGCCATAGAGTTCGCGGCAGTTGCGCACACGGAGCACGCGGGCGCGGTCGCCGTTGGCAATGAACGAGATGTTGGGCGACTGGTCTTCAATCCAAAAATAGTTGTTCTTGACAATCATCAGCATGTCGCCCGTTGTGAGTTCTTCCTCGCGGCCGAGGATGGTGTTACGGATGCCTTGGTTGTAGATGTTGGCGCGTTTGTTGCTGCGGGTGATGACCATGGTCTCGTCGGTGCCCACCTGGCTGTAGCTGGTGTTCAGCATCTCGATGAGCTCGTCGCCCGGCACGCGCTGGATGTCGGCAAACCCGCTGAAACGGATGTGCGGCAGCTGGGTAAGGCTGTCGCTGATGATGGTCTTGCGAATGGTGGTGGCATTGAACAGGATGCCCGACTGCAGGTTCTGGCGCACCACCTCGTCGAGGTCGCACTCATAGATGCTCAATCCGTAGCCGCGCAGGTAGGAGGCTTGCAATGCGGGCGACTCTTGCTCGCCCACAGGAGGCAACTGGGCCTTGTCGCCGATGAGCATCAGGCGGCAGTTGTGGCCAGAGCCCACATACTGCACCAGGTCGTCGAGCAAGCGTCCGCTACCGAACACTGTGTCGTGGCCCTGGTTGGCAATCATGGAAGCCTCATCAACCATGAACAGCGTGTCGTGGTGCAGATTGTCGTTCAGGTTGAATGCCTCGGCCAGGGCACTTTGCTGGCGATAGATTTTTCGGTGGATGGTGAAGGCGGGACTGCCGGCGTTCAGTGCGAACACCTTGGCGGCACGGCCCGTGGGGGCTAAGAGCACCACTTTCTGCCCCAGCTGTTGCAGGGTGCGCACCATGGCTCCGGCCAATGATGTTTTGCCTGTGCCCGCCGAGCCACGCAGCACCATCGCTGCCATGGACTGGCGCGAGGTTATGAACAAGGCGAACACCTGCATGGCATTCCATTGGTCGGCAGTAGGCTCGAAGCCAAGGTGTTGCCTGATAAGGTGTGTCAACTCGTCGGTAAGCATCGGAGGGAGTGGAGAGGGGTTTTAGGATGGAGGGTTGAGGGTTATCTGAACAGCGAAAAGTTCACACTGCCATAGCTTCTGTGCTCCAGAAAGTGGGGATGTTCGGAAAAAACGTGGTCTTTGCCATGCTCAAAGACAAACACGCCGTCGGACTTCAGCAACTGATGGTCAAAGACAAGCGTCGGAATAGTGGGCAACTCCTTAAGTGCGTAGGGCGGGTCGGCAAAAATGAAGTCGAACGGCTGATGACAGCTTTTCATAAACCTGAACACGTCGCCACGGATGGGAATGCAGCGGTCGGTGCCCAGTTTTTTCAGGCACTGGCGGATGAAAGCGTGATGGTCGCGTTCGGCTTCCACACTGACAACCTGGCTGCAGCCACGCGAAAGCAGTTCGAGCGAAATGCTGCCCGTACCCGAGAACAAGTCGAGTGCGGTGGCACCGTCGAAGTCCAGATAGCCGTTCAGCACATTGAAGATGTTTTCCTTGGCAAAATCGGTTGTGGGGCGCGCCTTGAACGAGCGCGGCACATCGAAATGACGGCCTTTATAAATTCCTGTGATGATGCGCATTCTGCTATTTTACAATTATTCAATTTTACTATTTCACCATTGACAAATGGTCCGATTTCTTATCTGCCTTTCAGGAAATAGGCCATGACATCGCACGGAAGGCCTTTGATTTGTGTGATGGGAGCGCGGTTGAAGTCGGCAGAGGGATTAATAACATGAGCATACTGCACAAACTGTCGAACCTCGGCCATCAGTTCCTGCTGTTCGGGAATGTCGCCCAACAGATGGAGCTCGTCGCGCCGCTCGTCCATGCCCAACTGTTTCCAAACATAGAGCAGGAAATAGACAGCATCCTTGTAGCGGTCGGTATCAAAACTATTGCAGAACCTGAAACGGTTTTTGTCGAAGGCAAGGACATTCAGCTGGCGGTCGTGGAAATAGCCGTAGAGTTTGCGACGGTTGCCGGTGAAACTGCGGTGGTGCAGATAGTTCCATACGGGCACGCAGACGGGGCAATACTTCACATCGGCATAATGGTCGTCCACCACCAGTTTGAGGTCTTTGTTGATGGCAAACACCGCCACGACATTCTGGGTGGGCAGCACATAGCTGAGAACCGTTTCGCCCGCGTGCCCACTGACGGCATGGTGATAGAGCACCTCGCAATTGTCGTCGGAAAACTCCTCGACGGGAACAAGCAGCACCGGACCGTCAACGAGCACCAGCGCACGCTGATAGCCACGGCCCAGCAGGCTGGACTCGCGGAAAGCCTCGCGCAGGTTGGCAGCCATCGAAATGCCGCTCTTCACGGTGTATGGCTCGTAGAAAATCTGCTTTTCTGCCTCGCTGTCGGCCACGGCAAAAGCCAGCGACTTTTTTCCGATGCGCAACACCAGCCTCTGGCGTTTGTTGGATAGCATGTTGTTGTCTGTTTCGAGCATGACTATGGTTTTGAATGGTTATTGTTTCATGTTATTCTTAAAGCAGCGGCGAAAGAAGTCTCACCAGCGACTCCCACAGACGCTGCATAAACGAACGATGCCGCAGGTTGGTGACATCGTCGAGCAGCGCACTCTGCTCCTGGTCGGCAAGGAACACCTCTTTCATGCGGCGCGCCATCGCCTCATCGTAAAAGAACGCATTGGCCTCGAAATTGTTGTCAAAACTGCGGAAATCGATGTTCGTGGAGCCGCAGGTGCAGAGCGAGTCGTCGCACACAAGCAGTTTGCTGTGGTTGAAGCTTTTGCTGAAGAGATAGACTTTGACGCCCGCCTCCACAGTCTCCATGACATACGAGCGACTGGCCCACTCCACAAACTTGGCGTCGGTGTGCATGGGAATCATCAGGCGCACATCAACGCCCGCAAGGGCAGCCGTACGCATGGCAAACAGCACGGACTCCGTGGGAAGGAAATAGGGCGTTTCCATATAGACATACTGGTGCGCGGCAAGCAAAATGCGGACATAGCCCTGCATCATGTCGGGCCAGGGAGTGACGGGGCTGCTGGTCACAATCTGCACGATGCAATTGTTTTCAGGGGCTCCGTTTCCCTTAAGCTCGGGATAGTACTCGCGGCTGGAAATCAGTGTGCGGTCAACAAAGAACCAGTCAACGAGGAAAGCCCGCTGAATGCCATAGACCGCGCTGCCACGTATGCGCAGGTGCGTGTCGCGCCATCCGCGGTTGTTGCGCCCCTTGATGTAGCGCAACGCGATGTTCATGCCGCCGATGAACCCCACGGTGCCGTCAATGACACATAGCTTGCGGTGGTTTCGGTAGTTCACCTTGCTGGTGAACACCGGGAATTTCACGGGCATAAACCCGTGAACCTCGATGCCTGCCTCGCGAAGCCGCTCCCAGAAAGCATTCTTCACGCTCCAACAGCCCACATCGTCGTAGATGACGCGCACCTCCACACCCTCGCGCGCCTTGTCAATGAGCGCGTCGGCCACCAGATTGCCCAGCGGGTCGTCTTCCATGATGTAGGTGTCAATGTGTATGTGATGGGTGGCGCGGCCAATTTCCTGCAACAAGGCATGGAAGAATTCGTAGCCGTCGGTAAATATGTCGGCATCGTTGTCCTTGAACGGCAGTGCCCAGCTTTGGTTGGCAAACAGGCGTATAAGCGTTTTGTGGTTCTCGGGCAGCACCAGGTTTTTCTGCTCCACAAATTCCAGCATGGAGCGTTTGGTAAGCTGGTCGAGGCTCTGCTGGCTGATGAACCGCTCCTTGCGGGTGTTCTGTCCGAAAAAGAAATAGAGGAATACGCCTAAGAGCGGGATGAAGGTGAGCACGAGCAGCCACGCCATGGTTTTTGCGGGCTGACGGTTGTCCATCAGCACGGCAATCATGGTTCCCACCACGAGCAGTCCGTAAAGGAGCAATATGAGCCAGTGAACGTAAATCATTGATTACACAACTATGCTGGTGCCGAGTTCTTTGGCCAGCGCGTTTCTGACGTTCTGCACGTCCTTATATTGTTCCATGAGCTTCATCATGCGTTCGGGTTCGCTGACGGCCATCGCTATCTGGCTTTTCAGCTCGCGCAGCTTGGCTTCGGCATAGTCGAGACGGAAATCGAGCAAGAGCCGCGTGGCCTGTTCGCGCAGGGTGTCGGCATCGGGTTCTTTCTGCTGGCTTTTGCGCAGGCGGAACTGGTCGAATGCCATGTTTGTGGCTATCTGAGCTATCGCCACATTGCTGTGGTGGGCAAAATACTGCTCGGCATTGAAGTAGGGGTCGTCCTGACTATGTGCCGCAGCCTCGGCAAGCATCTGGTCGTAGAGCTGGCAGCCCAACGACAGTTCGTCGGTCTGCAACGAGTAATACAGATACTGCGCGACGGTGAGCCGTTCAATGATTTGCCCGTCCTCGGATTTGACATTGTTGTAAATGACGTCGCCTCCATGCTTCACCACCATCTCAATCATCATGGTGGATACGGAGTTTTTCGGGGGCAATGACTCACTCGCGGAGACGGAGGGGTTCGTGGACACGGAGGTACTTGGATTCGAAGGAAGCGGATTTCCTTCATCGCTTGCATTTCCATGAGCAGCACTATCCTCATTGCCGCGATTCCTGTTGATTCGCTCCTCCTCGCGGCGCGCATCCTTATAACGCTGCTCCTGGTCCTGACGTATGAATTTGTTCATCTGCGCGATGAGCGTGGCCTCGTTCACGCCAAGCCGGTGAGAGCAGTCGCTGATATACGTGTCGCGCACAACAGGGTCGGTAATCACCGACACGCTGCGCACAATCGAGTTGATTGCCTCCGACCGTTTGATGGGGTCGGTGACCCCGCGCAGCAGCATGTCGCTCTTAAACTGGATGAAGTCGGTCTGATGGTCGTCAATATATTTGCGGAACTCGCTGGCCGTGTGCTTACGTGCGAATGAGTCGGGGTCGTCGCCGTCGGGAAGGATAAGCACCTTGACGTTCATGCCCTCGGCCAGCAGCATGTCGGTGCCGCGCATGGCTGCATGGATGCCGGCCTCATCGCCGTCGTAGAGCAGCACGATGTTCTTGGTAAACCTATGCAGTTGCTTAATCTGATAGATGGAGAGCGCCGTGCCGCTGTTGGCCACCACGTTCTCAATGCCGCACTGGTGCATGGCAATGACATCGGTGTAGCCCTCCACCATGAACACGCGGTCTTCCTTGGCTATCTGCCGCTTGGCCTGATAGATGCCATAGAGCTGCTGCTCCTTGTGATAGATGTCGGAGTCGGGCGAGTTGACATACTTCTGTTGCACGCCCTTGGTGCGCGCGTCCAACAGACGGCCACCGAAGGCCACCACCTTGCCGCTGGTGCTCAGCCAGGGGAAAATCACGCGGCCCGCATAGCGGTCAACCAGCTGACCGTCGTCGCGCTGATAGCAAAGGCCCGTCTTCAGCAAGTAATCGTCCTTGTAGCCAGCCTTGCGGGCGGCCTCCGACAGCGCGTTGCGCCTTGGCAGCGCGTAGCCCAACTGGAATCTCTCAATGATGTCGTCGCGTATGCCGCGGCTGCGGAAGTACTGCATACCGATGGCACGCCCGTCAACGTTGTTCTTCAAAAGGTCTTGGAAATACTTCAGCGCCCATTCGTTGACAATGAACATAGACTCGCGGTCGCTCTCCTGTTGCTTTTCCTCGGCGGTCAGTTCGCGCTCATTGATTTCAATGTTGTATTTGCGGGCCAGCCAGCGCAGCGCTTCGGGATAGGTCATCTGCTCGTGCTCCATCAGGAAGCCTGCGGGAGTGCCGCCCTTGCCGCACGCGAAGCAGTGGCAGATGTTCTTGGCCGGACTGACCATGAACGACGGCGTCTTGTCGTCGTGAAACGGGCACAGTCCTTTGTAGTTAACCCCCGCCTTGCGCAGGCTAACAAACTCGGAAACCACGTCAACGATGTTCGCAGCGTCCAATATGCGGTCAACAGTCGCTCTGTCTATCATTTCTTCTCACAATAAAGAAGCGTTCCCTAATCCTCCATTTTTCATCCATCCGCAAAGGTACGATTTAGTGAGCAAAAAAGAAAAAGAAAAAAGACTTTTTTTCTGTTTTTTCTTTTTTCGAACGTGAGTACCTTATCTAAAGGTACGAAAATTATTTTCTCCAACAAACGAAAGTCTGAAATTAATTCTTGTTTTCTTTTTTCCTGCCAGACAGGAGGACAAGGATTCAAACTGGGAGCCGATGCTTTCACCAAAAACCCATGCTATATGAATCCAAAGCATAGAGTTATCCGCGTAACTGTACACGTGACGAATACAAAGCATAGAGTTACGTGCAAATTCTCTAGAGAATTTCATCATAAACCTGCACTTTGGAAAAACAGCGCGTAGAGAGGTCCGCACAACTCCAAACGTGGTGAATCCAAAGCGTGCGAGCGTTTTGGCTATCGCGCATTGCACAAATCCGTAGTTTTGTGCACGAAACGGCCAGTTTTGTGCATTTTTTTCGTTTTTTCCTTTGTCATGCGACGGAAAAGCCGTACCTTTGCGGGCAATTTAGAAAACGCCCGCGAGAACAGGCTTCGCCTCAGCATAGAGCGAGCTCTCTGCATTCGGCTTGCACTGTCCTTGTTACCCGTTTTTAGGAAGAAGCCTATTATACATTATAATATATTATAAGCATTTTTTATGAGTTTAAAGATTGTTGTGCTTGCCAAGCAAGTACCCGACACAAGAAATGTGGGTAAGGACGCCATGACAGCCGAAGGCACCGTTAACCGTGCCGCCCTTCCCGCTATCTTCAACCCAGAAGATTTGAACGCCCTGGAGCAGGCTCTCCGGCTCAAGGAGCAGCATCCAGGCTCTACAGTAGGAATCCTCACGATGGGTCCCCCGCGTGCAGGAGAGATTATCCGCCAAGGTCTTTATCGTGGAGCCGACACGGGCTGGCTGTTGACCGACCGCCTGTTTGCCGGAGCCGACACGCTGGCCACGAGCTATGCGCTGGCCACCGCCATCAAGAAAATCGGTGATGTGGACATCGTCATCGGAGGCCGACAGGCCATTGACGGTGACACTGCACAGGTAGGCCCGCAGGTGGCACAGAAACTTGGTCTGAACCAAGTGACATACGCTGAGGAGGTCCTGAGTGTGAAGGATGGCAAGGCTACCATCAAGCGCGTTATCGACGGCGGCGTGGAGACCGTAGAGGCTCCGCTGCCCGTGGTGATTACGGTGAACGGAAGCGCTGCCCCCTGCCGCCCGCAGAACGCCAAGCTGGTGATGAAGTACAAGCGCGCCACCTGTCCGTTGGAAAGAACCTCCCCCGAC
>JAFZSI010000060.1 GCA_017619445.1 Prevotella sp. | reverse complement strand
TCCCGTCGGACAGAAACTCTAAAGTAGTGCCTTCTTTCGAAGTGTCAATAGCACCATGCTTCTGCATTGCCCATTTGCCCACAATGTTCTGAGCAGCCAGGGCATTCGGCTCCAGGTTTCCGGCACCGCTTTTGTCATTATTCTTTTCATCTCCGCTGTTCGTGATGGTTGTACCATCATCGTCGCTGCTGCATGCGGTCATCATTACGCCCGTTCCTGCTACCAGCATGAACATGAGCATCCATTTTGTGAGTCTTCCTTTTTTCATTGTTTCTTGGTTTTTAATTATTCATATTGGTCTTATCTATAAGCAGCGCAAAGGTTAATCCTCAATCTTGACGGGTTCGGACAGACGTTCATATTCTTCTATTACCTCACGGTCATAGATTAACTGATAATACCTTATTGTCAATTTGTCCATTGTCAATTTGGTAACACCCGTTACTTCTTCGTTACTAATTCTCAAGCCAATGCCGCCATTCTCTCCAACAAACCAATAACAACTCCGTAAGCAATGCGCAGATTCGTCCTTATTATCAGAGAAAGAGAAAAACTTAACCGTCTTGGCTCCTTCATAGCTTAGTGGGTCGGTTCCATCAGAAAACCATACACCCGTTTTCTGTCTGACACCATCCTTGACCATAATCCAGTAACCGGGCAATAAAGATGCATCCAAGCCACTGGATTCAGTAGAACCTTCATCATTGCTGTTTCCCTCATAGGGGTCCAGATTGCGCGGTACAGTAATCTCGTCTCCATCATTGCTGCACGCTGCAAAGGCGAGCAGTGCGGTTACTACGAAACATAGAATCTTAAACTTTTTCATTGTTCAAAAAATTTTATGAGTTAAACTTCCTATTAATATAAACGATTTAGAAATGATGTTTCAGTCAGTTTTGGGGTTAAATCTTGTTAAACAACTTTGCAATACATGTCACTTCCTTATGAATTTCTCATTCTGAGATGCGCTTGACGGAGAACTCAGGAGCGCGCATTATATAGACATTGGTTGTTTTGAGTATTTCTGCGAAAAGTGCGTCAAGAGCAACGTACTTAGGGTTAATTTTGTACACCTTGCCGCTGAATTCCATTTTTTCACCTATAACAAACTCTTTATAGAATTCTTCTCTGATATCTCCACCAAGAAAGTCGTTTTCGCCTGCTCCTGGATCTGGAGGTGTCTGTGGGAAGAGGTAATATCTGTCGCCATTGGCTGTTTCTATGTACTCTATGTTATGATACCTTTCTGCGGCGATAGGAAACCTTTCGTGGTCCAATCGGGCTATGCCTGTTTCCCCGTTAACATCTTTCAGATAATCACCAACTATAGAAATATAGCAGGAGTCTGGTAGAGGAGGAAAATCATTCAAGAGATAATCATCAGAATCGTTACCACATGATGCTGTTATGCAAATTCCAGCTATCATCAGGAACATGGATAATACTGATAAAAAACTTTTCTTCATCATCTTATTCTTTTTTATATGTTTATACTATATTTGCGTCAATTCTTTTATTATAAAACAATCGGGGTTGCAAATCCTTGCATCAAAAGAGATAAAAAATATAATATTTTTACATCTTTTAAACCATTTTTGCAGATTTTTTTTGTGAAAAGAATACCGAAGCAGTGGAGTGCGAGCCCGCACTTTACGTTTCTATACTTATGCTTTGTTTTCCTGAACATACGCGTTACGGAAGCACAGCGTAGGTGTATATGCAGATTCTCTAGAAAATTCATCCGTAAAGTGGCACTTTGTGCTCGTAAAGTGGCACTTTGCATCCGTAGAGTGGCACTTTAGGACTTGGAAAATCCTTAGCCATAATTATTCATGGAGTTGTAGGGAGTTTTTTACACATATATAGAATAAGGTGTGCACAGATACGAAATATAAAGCTGAATTGTTTCACAATCACAGAAAAGTTTGTTAATTTTGCAGGGGCAAAAGGGGAGGGAAGGAGAGAAGGAGTAAAGGAGTAATAGTAATAAAGGAGAAAAGGAGAGAAGGAGTAATAGTAGTAAAGTAGTAATGGAGTAATAGTAGTAAAGTAGTAAAGTAGAAATGGAAAGTTCAATGTTCACAAATCAAAATGCAATGTTTATTGAAACGCGCCGAACCGTCCGCAAATACGCGAAGCGCGAAGTTAGTGGCGAATTGGTCAACACATTATTGGCAACGGCGAGCCGCACGCAGACCATGGGTAACCTGCAATTATACAGCGTGGTTGTCACCCGCTCGCCGGAGATGAAGCAACGTCTGGCACCGGCACACTTCAACCAACCTATGGTGACCGAGGCTCCCGTGGTGCTCACGTTCTGCGCCGACTTCCGCCGTACCACCACTTGGTGTGAGCAGCGCCAGGCCAATCCGGGTTATGACAATTTCCTGTCGTTCATCAATGCCGCCACTGATGCGCTGCTCTACTGCCAGACGTTCTGCAACCTGGCCGAAGCTGAGGGGCTTGGCCTCTGCTTCCTCGGCACCACCGTCTATATGCCACAGATGATTATAGACACCTTGCAGTTGCCAAAGTTGGTGATGCCCGTGGCAACCATCACGCTTGGATGGCCCGACGAGCAACCGCAGCTCACCGACCGCCTGCCGTTGGAGGCCATCGTGCACAACGAGACTTATCACGACCCTGCACCCTCGGACATAGACGCTTTTTATGGTTACAAGGAGCAACTGCCCGAAAACCGGCAATTTGTCAGCATCAACAACAAGCAGACTTTGGCGCAGGTGTTCACCGACTGCCGATACACGCGCAAGGACAACGAGGCCCTGTCGGCCACACTGATAGAGGCTCTGAAGAATCAAGGGTTTTTATAGGAGAGAAGGAGGGAAGTCATTTTTTCGCGGAGCTCAAGGAACTCCAATTTGACAATTTACAATTTACAATTTAAAAGGAGGGAAGGAGGGAAGGAGGTGCGCACAAAAAAGCGCTGTGTCTTCACAGATACAGCGCCGAGACTTTAATTAAACTAAATTAACTTTATGAAAAAAACTACTCTCGCGAGCAGAGGTAAGATAAAAACTTACCTTGCTGCGCACAAAAGTAGTCATAATCTTTCAATTGACAAGTTTTTTGTGTAAAAAAATGCGAATCGCGAGTTGATTTTAACGTTTATTTACGGTTGTAGGTACGGAATACCATGAATAAACCGTCTGTGTGAAGGCTGAAAGAGCAACCCATCGCTTCGTTTAGTGTGCCCTGCCACCATTGCTGGTAGGCGTAGGGCTGCCATTTCAGCCCTTCGGCCTCAATTTTGGTGCATGTGAGGTTGAAGATGCTCACCTGCTGACCTTCAAAACTCTCATATTGTGCTTCCCCTTTTGCGGATGTAAACCATCCGTAGTCGGTAAACAGGGTGGCGTTGATGCCCATTTCGTCCATGTAGCGAGCCATGAGGCTTATGTTTCCCAGTGTATGGTCCTCGCGCTTGCCTGTTGCGCCGAGGTAGGCAATGGTGTTGAATCCCAGAGCCTTGCAGTGGCGCGTTGCCTTAGTCAGGTCGTTGTCGTCCTGCTCGCTTTCAAGGTGCAGAATATGCTGGAAACGTTGCTTCTGTTCATTGCTTAGCGAATCGCCGTCGCCAACGATGGCATCGGGCTGAAGCCCGTGCGCAGCAAGTTGCATGGCTGCTCCGTCGCAACAACAGATGTAGGGCGCACGTTGCAGCACCCCCGCAGGTATTGGGTGCGTGGGGTAGTCGCCGTTGGCCAGGATAACGGCATCGGGTTTGTAGTTGGTGTCAATTAGCGGATAAAGCATCGGCTTCAGATGTTTTTTGTTCGTTCATCATCCGTTTCCATTTCATCCATCCCATGACGGCAATCACCACATAGAGGCCGTAGAGACAGGCTTTGAAGGGAATGCCTTTCTGGATGTAGAGCACCGTGCACACCACATCGACCACTATCCAGAAAAACCACTGTTCGAGGTATTTCTTGGCCAGTGCCCACAGGCCGACAAACGACAGGGCGTTGGTAAACGAGTCGAGTAGGGGAACCGTTGAGTTGGTCCACCTTATTAATATATAATAGGTGGCGGCCCAGGCAACGAAGAAAAACACGGCAGCGGGCAGATACTTCTTCATTGGCATGTGGGTGATGGGCAACTCCTCTTTATCGCCCTTCCCCCATTTCCATGCTGTGTAGCCATAGACGGCTGCGAGTGTGTAATAGGCTGCCATGCCCGCATCGCCATAAAGGCCGTGCTGCCAGTAGAGCCAGATGTCGAGCGCCGGCATCACTATGCCTACAATCCACAGGGCAATGCTTGCCCGGTACTCCAGCCAGATGTAGAGCAGGCCGAGCACCGTTGTCAGTATGTCGAGCCAGTGAATTGCTATGAAATCAGTCATTTCCTTTTGAGGTTTGAGGTGTTGGGTGTTTGGTGTTGGGTGTTTGGTGTTGGTTATTGGACAAATGAGAAATTGGAGTTCCTTGAGCTCTGCGAAAAAATTGTAAATTGTCAAATTGTAAATTTCCTCTCTCCTCTTTCCTCTCTCCTCTTTCGTCAGAATCTCAGCGTTACGCTTCCCGACATCGTGAAGCCTGCCATGGGAATGAAGCCAATCTGGTAGTAGCGGTTGTCGTTGGGATGGCCATAGTCTTCCACAATGCTCGAATACACCCATCCGCTGGCGGCATAATGGCGGTTGAAGATGTTGCCGAAGTTCAGTCCGAGAATGCACTCCTTAAAAGTTTTTGAGCTTTTTATGGTGTAGCTGACGCTGGCATCGGATGCGGAGTAGCAGGGCAGCGAGCGGTCAGCGTTCTCGGTATTGTCTAAATACTGACGGCTTACGAAGTTCGTGTGCCAAACCGCAGTAAACTTCTTCCAGTGGAAGTCGATGAATCCGTTGAGAATGGCCGAAGGCGAGAAAGCCAAAGTGCAGTCGTCGTAGTGGATGGGGCGGAAGCTCTCTTCCCAGTTCACACTGGCTATTTCGGTGAAGTCCTTCAGTTTGTTCTGGCTCAGCGCGGCATTGCCCTCAAGTGTCAGCAGCGGGCATACGTCCCATGCGGCAGTCAGCTCCACGCCCATGCGGTAGGAGTCCTTGATGTTGGTGGTCAGCGCCTCGCCAATTTCGCTCAGCTCGCCCGTCTGCACAAATTGGTCGGTGTAGTCCATGTAATAGAAGTTTGCACCCAGGCGCACATTGCGTGTGCTGTAGTTGTAGCCAATCTCATAGTCTATCAGCCGCTCGGCCTTGGGGAAGGGATATTTGTAGTTGTCGGTGAAATTGTCGCGTTGGGGTTCGCGATGGCTCATGGCCGCCGAGGCATAGACGTGGTGAGGACCGTTGCTCCAGCTCATACCCACTTTCGGGTTCAGGAAATTGTATTTCTCGTCAATGTCGAGCCGTTGGTTGAGCCACCGCCCGCCTTCCTCGTAGAACTTGTCGTTGATGCCGTCGGTCTTGTAGCCTACATGACGGAACTGCACGTCGGCAAAAGCATTCCAGTAGTCGTCCATACGATAGTTGGCCTTTACATAGGCGCTGGCATCAAGCTTCTTGGCGTCGCTGTCATAGTATTTGTAGTCACCTTTGTTCAGCGTAGCCGCGCTCAGCTTCGGGTCGGCAATATAAGTAAGGTAGCCAAAGTGGTTGCCACTGAAATTCTGCACAGCCACGCCGCCGACAATGTTCCATCGGTCGTTGGTGTAGTTCACGTTGCCCACTACTCCGTAGGCATCCTGGTCCAGTCCCTTTTTGCGCACGAAGTCAGTTCTCTTGACATCGGCCACCAGTCCGAATTTCTTTGGTTTGTTCTGCGGGCGGAACTCCTTGTAGTAGCCGTAGCCGTGGGTGTAGTGCAGGGTGGCCGTGGCCTTCCAGTGCTCGCCCAAGTCCATGACGGCGGTCAGCAGGTTGTGGTTCTGCCAGAAGTTGTCGGTGGTCTTGTCCCAGAATGTGCCGTCGCTCCATTCGTAGCGCTTGGTGGTGTAGTTGCCCTGCGCATCGCGGGCAAAGGAACCGTCATCGTTGTAGGCAAGACTTTCGTAAAGCGAATTGTATTTGCCCAAGCCGCGCTCGTACATGTCCTTGTAGGTCTTGATGCCCGTCTGCGTGCCGTAGATGCCGTCCATCAGACTCATGTCGTTATCGCCGGCAGTGACGCCGTTCCATGCCTGACCGGTTTTCTCGAAGTTGCCAAAGTTCTTGTATCTGACAATCACTTTGTCTGCCACCCAGCTCAGTCCGCCATAGTAACTGCCCGAGCGGCCACCCGTGCCATGCACATAGCCGTCGGTACGCGTCTCGTGGTAGGCACCGTCGAAGATGAAGTGGTTCCACAATAGGCCGGTAGAGAACGAACCGCCTACGTTCAGGGTGTTGTAGCTGCCAAACAAGGCGCTCACCTCAGCCGAAGGCAGAGTGGATGGTGTCTTCGACTGCAGCACCACCGCACCGGCAAAGTTGCCGTCGCCGTTGGTCGTTGTTCCTACACCGCGCTGCACCTGCGCCGAGCCTAATAAAGAGCCGTAGCTGTTCATGTTGGCCCAGAACACACACTGGTCCTCGGGCGAATTCAAGGGAACGCCGTCTAAGGTCACGTTGATGCGGGGGTCGCCACCGCCACGGATGCGCATGTACACCGTTCCCGTGCCCACGCCGTTCTCGCTCCACATCAGCACTCCAGGCGTGCGGGCGAACAACACCGGCAGTTCCTGGCCAGTCGTCGAAAACTCATTGAGCGTGGCCTTGTTGACGTTCGTCACGGCAAACGGCGCATCCTTCTGCACACGCACGCCTTGAACTACAACCTCCTGCAGCTGCTCCATGCGCAGCGAATCCACGTCGCTGCTTTGTGCCACAGCCTGCTGATGCCAGCCGAAAACCATCATGCAGCCCAATGCAAAAAACTTTGAACATTGAACTTTGAACATTGAACTTTTCATTTTCTTCATTCTCAATTCTCAATTGTCATTTTGTTGCTAATGAAGGGGAAAGAGAAAACTTGTGAATCTCAAATTGTCAATCGTCAATTATCAATTGTCAAATCCCTACGCCGGCATTACCCGGATCAGGTTTGAGGGTATAATCTCAGCCCGAACCATCGGGCACCCCTTAGCCTACATTCTGTAAACCGCTGCAAAGGTACGATTAAGTGAGCGAAAATGCAAATTTATTTGCAATTTTCCGAACGATAGTACCTTCGACGACAGTCAAAAGTACGCATAAGTGAGCGAGAATACAAATTTATTTGAGTTTTTTTGCTTTCACGAGCCGCCACTTTGAAATCATAAAATGGCACTTTGGGATCATAAACAGGCACTTTACAACCGTAAACCGGCACTTTGGAACTAAATTATCTAGAAAATGTTGGAATAAAGAGTTGATAGCGAACGCGAGGTTTGCAGAATGCAATCACAAAAAAGCGTCAGGAAAATATTTCCTGGCGCTTTCAAAATATGACTCTTGCAGACGTGCTAAGCACAGATGGTTAGCAGGTTGCTGGCCAAGGCTTGAGGGTCTTGAAGAAATCGTTGCCCTTGTCATCGACGAGGATGAAGGCGGGGAAGTCTTCGACCTCGATTTTCCAGATGGCCTCCATGCCGAGCTCGGGATATTCTACGCACTCGATGCTCTTGATGCTCGACTGCGAGAGTACGGCTGCCACGCCTCCGATGCTGCCCAGATAGAATCCGCCGTGCTTCTTACAAGCGTCGGTGACCACTTGCGAGCGGTTGCCCTTGGCAATCATGACGAGTGAACCGCCATGGTCCTGGAACTCATCCACGTATGGGTCCATACGGTTTGCCGTGGTGGGGCCCATGGAGCCGCAGGGATAGCCCTCGGGCGTCTTGGCGGGTCCGGCATAGAGCACGGGATAGTCCTTGAAGTATTGTGGCATGGGTTCACCGGCATCCAGACGTGCTTTCAGCTTGGCGTGGGCAATGTCGCGGGCCACGATGATGGTGCCCTTGAGGTTGACACGGGTGCTGACGGGATACTTGGTGAGCTCACGGCGAACGGCGTCGATGCCCTCGTTGAGGTCGATGACAATCTGGTTGGCACCTTCGCCAGCCTTGGCGTATTCAGCGGGAATGAGTTCGGCCGGGTTGTTGTCCATCTTTTCGAGCCACACACCGTCGCGGTTGATTTTTGCCTTGATGTTGCGGTCGGCAGAGCAGCTGACGCCCATGCCGATGGGGCAGGAGGCTCCGTGGCGGGGCAGGCGGACGACGCGGATGTCGTGTGCCATGTGTTTGCCGCCAAACTGTGCTCCGAGACCGATGCGGTGGGCTTCGAGCAGCAGTTTCTGTTCAAGGTCAACGTCGCGGAAAGCACGGCCTGTCTCATCGCCTGTGGTGGGCAGCGAGTCGTAATACTTGATAGAAGCGAGCTTCACGGTGAGCAGGTTTTTCTCTGCCGATGTGCCGCCGATGACAAATGCGATGTGGTAGGGCGGGCAGGCTGCTGTGCCGAGGCTCTTCATCTTCTCCACGAGGAAGGGGATGAGGGTGCTCTCGTTCTGAATGGTGGCCTTGGTCATGGGGTAGAAGTAGGTCTTATTGGCCGAGCCACCGCCCTTGGCTACCATGATGAAGCGGTACTCTGCACCTTCCACGGCCTCGATGTCGATTTGTGCGGGCAGGTTGCAGCGGGTGTTCACCTCGTCGTACATGTTCAGGGGAGCATTCTGCGAATAGCGCAGGTTCTCTTGTGTGAAGGTGTTGAAGACACCCCGTGAGAGGGCTTCCTCGTCTTCAAATCCAGTCCAGATTTGCTGGCCTTTTTCGCCGTGGATGATGGCGGTGCCAGTGTCCTGGCAGAAGGGCAGTATGCCCTTGCAGGCCACCTCGGCATTGCGGAGGAACTGCAGGGCAACGTACTTGTCGTTTTCCGATGCTTCAGGGTCGGTGAGAATCTTTGCCACCTGCAGGTTGTGCTCGCGTCGGAGCATGAACTCGCAGTCGTGGAATGCCTCCTGGGCCAGCAAGGTGAGGGCTTCGGGGCTGATTTTCACGATTTCCTTGCCTTCGAATTCTGTTGTTGTCACGCCTTCCTTGGTGAGCAGACGATACTCAGTGGTGTCCTCGCCCAGCTGGAACATGGGGGCGTACTTAAAATCGGGTGTTTTAGCCATAGTGTTTCAGTTTATAAGATTTTTAGTTGATGAGTTTTAATAGCCGAAGACCTCTTCGAGTGTGAGCCGCTTGATGGGGCCAATCTTCTCAAGGGACTTCATGTCGAGTTCCTTTTCATCGCCGAGGATAATGTAGCGGTAGCTCTTTTTGGCCATGTTCTGCTTCTCGAAGTTGACGATGTCGCTCAGTTTCACGTTGGGCAGTTGCTCATAGATTTTCTTGTTGAGGTCGTAGTCGAATCCTCTGCGCTGTGCCGTGAGCCAAGCATTGATGACACCGAACTTGGTGGTGCGCTGGCTTGCCAATTGTTTGGTTACGCCTTCCTTAGCGATTTTGAAGGCAGCCTCGCTTTGAGGCATGTTGTCAAGGATTTCGTGGAACTGGCGCACACAATCCATCATCTTGTCGTTCTGCGAAATGATGTGGGTGAAGTAGCTCTCGGTCTGCTCTTTCTTTGAAGGAAGCTGATAGTAGGCGTAGGCGTTGTAGGCCAGTCCGCGGGCCTCGCGCAGTTCCTGGAACACAATGCCGTTCATGCCACCACCGTAGTACTCGTTGAACACACCGATGGTGCCTGTCTCGTTGACGTTGAACTGACGGCCCTCATTGTGATACATGCGCATGTAGATGTTCTTGGCATCGTAGGGAGCGAGCAAGATTTCTGTTGTAGGTGTCTGTGTCATTTCAAACGGTTTTCCTTCGGGCACTGGCTGCAACTTCTTGGGAGTCTTGTGCTCCTTGGTAAGTACGTCGTTGAGTTCCTTTTCGTTCATGGGACCGTAGTAGAGCACGGTGTGCTCCATGTTGCAGAGATTGCCCAAAAGGTTAATGAGCTCTTGCGGGTCGGCCTCGCGCAGTTGCTTTGCTGTCATGTCGTCGCGGCGCATGTTGTGCGGGCCATAGACGGCGTAGTAGTAAAGATAATCGAAGCAGGTACGCTGGTCTTTCTTCGCGTCGTCGCGCTCTTTCAAAGTCAGGTCAACAAAGGTGTCATAAACGTCTTTCTCGGCCTTCACGTTGTGGAGAACGTCTTCGAGCAGGTGCAGAGCTTCGGCCATGTTCTCGCTGAGTCCACTAAGAGAAATATTCAGTGCGTCTGGCCCAGGGTTAATGCTGTAGTTGCAGGCCAGTTTGTAGAACTCCTGTTTGATTTGAGCCGCACTCATCTTGTCGGTTCCGAGGAAATTGAGCAAGCCGCTTGCAATGTCGTAACGGTTGTCGTCCTCATGGCCGAACTCGTAGCGGAACACAAGTGTGAACAGGTCGTTTTCAGTGTTTTGCTTGTAGATGAGCGGAAGTTTCTTCTTGGTCTTTGTAACGGTCAGGTCTTTGCTGAAATCAACAAAAACGGGCTGAATGGGGTCAACCTTTGAATTCTGAATGTCCTTTACAAACTGGCTCACCTGGTCGCGGTTGGTGGGAATGGCGGTGATGGCGGGCTTGTCAATTTTCTTCTGGAGTGTATCCACACCCTGTTTCTTATAGACTATTGCGTAGCCATCGGTGAAGAATCTGTTGGCAAAATCAACAATCTGCTGCTTGGTCATGCCTGCCACGCGGTTCATCTTGCCCACATGCTGCTCCCAAGAGTCTCCATTGATGAACGAGTTCATGTGCTGGCGCACACGCCACTGGTTGTTGTCGAGTGCCTGCTGGTACTGCAGTTTCATGTTGTTGACCACCGAAGGCAGCAGGTCTTCGGAGAAGTTGCCGCTCTTCAAGGTGTTGATTTCACCAATCATCAGGTCTTTCACCTCCTGTAAAGACTGTCCGGGTTTCGGCATACCAATCAGTAAGAAAGCCGAATAGTCTTGCTGTGGCTGAATACCTGCCTGTGCTACCTGCACACGCATGGTTTGGTTGAGGTTGAGGTCGAAGATACCGGCTTTGCCGTTGCTCAGCATGTCGCTGATGACATCGAGCGTGTCGCACTGTAAGTCGGATGCTTTCTTTGCGAGCCATCCAACAACTACGTTCTCGGCCTGTTGGCCAATGACGGTGGTGTCAGACGGTGCGGTGAGCTTGCGCTGTGCTGGGAACACGGGCTGGCTGACATCGCCACCACGTTTCCAACCGCCGAAATAC
Organism: Prevotella sp.; assembly: GCA_017619445.1. Taxonomy (GTDB): domain Bacteria; phylum Bacteroidota; class Bacteroidia; order Bacteroidales; family Bacteroidaceae; genus Prevotella. The sequence goes on along the minus strand of JAFZSI010000060.1, from coordinate 39,555 downwards.
TGGTCAATAATTGCGATAGTTTTGTCGGGGTCGAAGTCGCCTGCCATGCAGATGGCCACATTGTTGGGCACATACCAATGTTTGAAGTAGTTCTTGATATTGGTGATGCTCGGATTCTTCAGGTGTTCCTGCGTGCCGATGGTGGTCTGCGTGCCGTAAGGGTGAGTGGGGGTGAGTTTCTCGCCAAGAGCTTTCCATAGCTTGTCGCCATCGTCGGTGAGATAGATGTTATACTCCTCATAGACAGCTTCCAATTCAGTGTGGAATCCGCGGATGACCATATTCTGGAAACGGTCGGATTGGATTTTTGCCCAGTTCTCAATCTCGTTTGAGGGAATGTCTTCGGTGTAGCATGTCACATCGTTTGAAGTAAAAGCGTTGGTGCCTTGTGCGCCGATGGCGGCCATCAGTTTGTCGTACTCGTTGGGAATGAAATACTGGGCAGCCAGCTGCGAAATACTATCAATCTCATGGTAAGCCTGACGGCGCTGCTCAGGGTCGGTCAGTTTGCGGTATGCCTCGTAACGCTGTTCAATGTCGTTGAGGAAAGGAGTTTCGGCCTGTATGTTGTTAGTGCCGAACTTGTTTGTGCCCTTGAACATCAGGTGCTCCAGATAGTGAGCAAGACCAGTGGTTTCGGCAGGGTCGTTTTTGCTACCCGTTCTCACGGCGATATACGTCTGGATGCGGGGCTTCTCCTTGTTGACGGAGAGATAGACTTTCAGCCCGTTGTCAAGTGTGTAGATGCGAGTTTGCAGGAGATCTCCCTGCACACTCTGATACTTGTAGTCCTTGGCTTGTGCTCCAATGGTGAGCAGCAGTAAGCCTGCTGTGATAATTGTTTTCAGTTTCAACATAATTATTTCATTTTAGTTTTTTTTTATGCTTTTTCTTTAGTTTTCAAAATCAACCTCGTGGTCCAGTTTGCACAGGAAATCTTCAAATACTTCCTGTTCCACATCGCCCATGGCAAACTCCTTCTCAGCATCTTTGCGGATTTCTGCGATCCATGCACGACGTGCACGCACATAATCCTCATGGATGCGGTCTGCGTCCTCTTCGGTGATTTCCTCCAGTCCATAATAGTCGAGAATCAGCTGGTATGACCAAACCCAACGGTAGTCGCGGTAGTGGTCGTTGATGTCTGAGAACCGGTCGAGCAGTTGCTGAATGTTGTCAATGGTTCCATCCTTAATATCATCGATGATGCGCAGTTCCTCGCTTTCGGGCAGCAAAAGTCCAGAAAGGTCGTTCCATTTGCCTTCACCCACCTTACTGGTAGGTTTGCCGAAGAATCCTTCCTTTTGTGCGCGTTTGAGCACGGCACCCATATAGATTCGCAGGGCGATGTCATAGTATTTCAAGCCTTTTCGCAGCGAAGAGGCGTTGATGACATACTCATGGAAATTGTAGGTCGAAACGTTGTCGCCACTGGCTTGGCGGAGTGCTTCAAGAATCTTGCGGCCTTCGAGAATCTCGCCAACGGTGAAAGGTGACAGCCAGTCGAAATTGATGATGGACTTGCGCGACTGCTTTGAGCGTTTATCGCGTTTGGGCCATTTCTTGATATCGCGGTAGAGTCCCACGGTGGTAATGTTGCGGCCAGGAGACAGGTACATGGTCTCACCATAGGCTATGAGATAGCTGAACGGCAGACGACGGGTGTCGGGGTGGTGCATCAGTTTGCCGAAGCACACCGAGAACGCTCCTATGGTGGCGGGCATTAGCACGTAAGCTCCGCTGGCGGTTTTTGTACCGCGTTCCAAGATACCATAGTGCATAGGCCCCATTTTGTAAGCGTGGTTAGAGAAATTGGTGTTCGAGCCGGCATTGTAGAACGAGAATTCACCGCCAATAAGCAGGCTCGACTTGTGGTGGCTGGCCGAGAACGGACCGCAGAATGCGGCGCACGCCTCACCATTTGCCATGAACGAATTGGCAAAAAACAGACTGGCTTCTGCCGTAAATCCGTTAGTAATCTGACAAGCCTCGCCCACGAAACAGTCCTGCATCTTTACCGAGTTGTTGATGCTGCAGCCATCGCAGATGATAGAGTTTTCGCAGATGACACCCGTGCCAATGAACACCGAAGCGTCTTTCGAACTCATGATGGTGCACTCGCTCAGTCTTGCTGCGCCGCTTATTTCGCAGTCGCCTTTGATGATGGTGTTGGTAATGTCCTTCGCGTTGATGATTTTCACGTTGTTGCCTATTTGTCCGCGGTCAGGGCGGCTCACCCGCAGTTCGTCTTCAATCAGCTGATGCAGCGTTTGTCTGAGCGCCTTGTCCTGATAGTGCTTCACCATGAAGTCTGCCACCTGGCTGTTCAGTTCGCGGAACAGGGTGACGTTGCCGTCGCCCATCTCGTTGAGCACACTGATGACCGAGCCTTCGCCGTAGGTGGCATCGTCGGTGGTTTCCAGTGTGCAGATGTTAGAAATGTAGCAGTCGTTGCCGATAGAGTAGTTGTTGATGTAGTTGCCAACCTTCTCAATGAGACAGTCGTTGCCCACGGTAACGTTGCGCAGTGTGGCATCGTTGATGCCCGAGTGTTTGAAGAAGCCTTTGCTCACTTCCACCTGCTTGTCAAACGAGCCAAGATAGATGTCGCCGTAGAACATCACGCGGTGGAATGAATAGGGCTTGAATGTTTCTGCTACTCTGATGCGGGTCCAGTCTTCGGCCCAGCAATTGTTTCTCTCGAGGACGTCAATCTCGTCCAGGGTCAATGGTCTGTAATCGTTCATATTATATCTGTTTTTGTTTTTCAGTTGTCGGTTTCTTCGTCTTCCACCACGTCGTAGAGGAAATCGTTGTAAGGATACTTCTGCACGTGCAGCTCACGCACTTTCTTGTAGATTACGTCGCGAAACTCGTCGATGTTCTGCCGTTCTTTTGCCGAGATGAATAGGCAACTCTCAGCCGACTTATAGTCGGGCCGAGCAATTCTTGCCATCCATGTGTTTTTCAGTTCGTTGAGCGTGATGTTCTCTTTTGTGGCGGGTGTCAGGTCGTCAGCATCCTTTTCCACCCATTTATAAGCATCAATCTTGTTGAAGACAATGATGGAGGGCTTGTCAGAACAGCCGAGGTCGCCCAAAGTCTTTTCCACCACGCTGATCTGTTCTTCGAAGTCGGGATGCGATATATCGACAATATGCAGCAGCAGATCAGCCTCTCGCGTTTCGTCGAGCGTGCTCTTGAAAGAATCCACTAGGTCGGTGGGCAATTTGCGGATGAAGCCTACCGTGTCTGCCAACAAGAAGGGCAGGTTGTCGATGACCACCTTCCGCACCGTTGTGTCAAGCGTGGCAAACAGTTTGTTCTCTGCAAACACGTCGCTCTTTGCCAGCAGGTTCATAATAGTAGATTTACCCACGTTGGTGTAACCAACCAATGCCACGCGTATGAGCCGTCCGCGGTTCTTACGTTGCGTGGTTTTCTGCTTGTCAATCTCCACGAGCCGCTCCTTAAGCAAGGTAATGCGCTGGCGAATGATGCGCTGGTCCATCTCCAACTGTGTCTCACCTGGACCGCGCAGGCCTACGCTGCCTTTACCACCTCCCGAGCCCGAGCCGCCGCCCTGACGCTCTAAGTGGGTCCACAGGCGCTGCAGGCGCGGCAGCATGTACCGATACTGCGCCAGCTCCACCTGTGTCTTGGCATTGGCCGTCTGCGCCCGCATAGCAAATATGTCGAGAATAAGACTTGTGCGGTCCAAAATCTTCACCCGCAGCTCATTCTCGATGTTTCTGATTTGCTTTGCTGACAGCTCATCGTCAAATATCACCATGCCAATCTCGCGCTCAGCATCCTCCTCGTCCTTGATAAATTGTTTTATTTCCTGAAGCTTGCCTTTGCCAACATACGACACCTGACTCGGACCGTTCAGCCGCTGCGTGAAACGCTTTACGGTGACAGCCCCCGCTGTGTCGGCCAGGAATTCCAGCTCGTCAAGATACTCTTTGGTTTTAGCCTCGTTCTGCTGGGGAGTAATCAGACCCACCAATATCGCAGTTTCAGCCTTCACCTCCGACAGTACAAATTCTTTCATTCTTTGTTCAGTTCAATGTTTTTCGTAATAATTCCCTCCCTTGTTCTTTTTCCTTCCCTCCTCATCTCCTTTACCTCCTTCTCTACCAAAAATATTAGTGCAAAGTTAATGATTATTTTTGAAAAATGTAGATGTTTTATAAAACAAAGAATCATCTGAAAGTATTTTTACAGATTGTTAAGCAAATTTCTCACGCTTTATGGTTTCTTCGCACCATGTAGAACATTCTTCCACGCGTAACCCGCTTTTTATCCTTTCACGACATCTTTCCTTTCCTTTAATAACCAGACACGTTTTCGGTTTGAGACATGAAAGTGGTAGAATCGGGAGAAAAGAGTAAAATATTGCAACATCAGACCATGAAAATATGGCAGAAAACTTTTTCTTGTGTTTCATTTTCTTTTGTATTTGTATCATTTATCCTGTTTTGTGGCTGTTTTCCTTGAAAACGTTTACGTAGTTTTTTCGACAAAAAAGCGTTATTTTTTTGATTTATGTCAATTTCGTTCCTATCTTTGCACACGAAAACAAACCGTGGTTAATAATTCTTTTGCGATTTTGCAGACTAAAATTGATACCATGCCTGCATACGCTGCTCAGAATTTCCAAGATTTCATGCTACATAAAAGAAAAGACTGCTAAAACATTCAAGGTATGTACACAAAATGAAAAAATAGCCCCGATGTGACATCGGGGCATTTTTATTGTTATGTCAATAGAGTTGAGAATTGAGAGTTGAGAATTGAGACGAATTGTTGAACGACAGTGAAAAAATATGCATTATTCATTATCAATTATTTCTCTACCCGTATGCGTGCGTCAACAGCCACTACATTGTCTTTGTCTGCCAGCAGTGGGTTGATGTCCATTTCCTTGATTTCTGTTGCAAATCGAAGGAGGGTTGACAGCCGTACAATGATTTCTGCATACTTTTGTTCGTTGAGTCCCTGTTGGCCGCGCGTGCCTTTGATGATTTTGTAGCCTCGCAGCGAGTGAATCATGGAGTAGGCTTCAGCGTAAGACAGCGGGGCGAGGCCGCTCGAAACGTCTTTCAGCACTTCCACGAAGATTCCTCCCAGTCCGCAGAGTACCACGTGCCCGAACCGCGGCTCATATTTCGCGCCGATGAACAGTTCTGTGCCTTGCAGCATTTTCTGCACCATCACAGCCTTGGCATCGGGTATGGCCATCATGCGGTCGAACTCAAGCATGAGGTGTTTTTCCGTGCGTATGTTGAGCGTCACGCCTCCCACATCGCTTTTGTGCAGCGGGCCTACCACTTTTGCCACCACAGGGTAGCCGGCTTTTGCCGCGAATGTGGCGAGTTCCTCTTTTGAGGTGCTCACCATTTCGGGCACCAATGGAATGCCTGCGCACGAAAGCAGTTGTCTGACCAGGTCAGGCTCAATGTATCCATTCTCTTTTATGTTGCCTATGATTTCGCGAATGCGTGGTACATCAACGCCGTAGAGCTCCAACTCGGGAGGTGCGGGCTTTGGTGTGCGCATGATTTGCGACAGAGCCGTGGCCAGAGTCACCTCGTCGCTGAAGTTCACGTGGCCTTTCTTCAGGAACTCCGCCACTTCGGGACCGGCCGTATGCAGGCTCGGCAGGACGGGGAAGATGGGCTTTTTACACTCCTTTATTTTCTTGTCGAGCATGTCATAGACCTCGTAGATTTGAATGAGGCCAGGTGTTCCGAATATCACGGCGATGGCGTCGATGTTCTTGAAGCGGTGCTCACAGTAGTCGATGGCCACGCCCAGCTGCTGGGCATTTCCTGTGGCCAGAATGTCGATGGGATTGGCCACTGAAGAGCCGGGGAACAGTTGCTGTTTTAGTTCTTCGGCTGCTTCTTTGAGGTTTGAGGCATCGGCCGATTCGTCGGGTGCGTTGAGGCTTGGCACTTTCAGTCCGCCTTTTGACAGAGCGTCGGTGAGCATCACACCAGGGCCTCCGGCATGGGTGACGATGGCGAAATTCTTGCCCTTGAGTGGCGGCAGCGTGAAGATGCAGCCTACGGTGGTCAGTTCCTCTCGCGAGAAGCAACGCACGATGCCAGCCTTGCGGAACAAAGCCTCGACGGCACTGTCGCTTGAGGCGATGGCACCCGTGTGGCTGCTGGCCGCGCGGCTTCCGCTCTCACTGCTTCCCGCCTTGATGGCAGCAATGCGGCAGCCTTTGCGTATGAGGTTTCCGGCATGGAAGAGCAGTTTGTCGGGGTTGCTGATGTTCTCAATATAGAGCAGTTTGACATGTGAGTCGCGTTCGGGGTCGAAATGCTCGTCCATGTATTGCAGCACGTCTTCAATGCCAATTTGCTTGCCATTGCCGATAGACCACACGCTGTTGAACTGCAGTCCCTTGATGACGGCCGACTCCAGGATGAACACCGCCGTGGCTCCCGAGCCACTGATGAAGTCAACACCCTGCGGATTCAGGTCGGGAATGGGCTTGGTGAATACGCTGTGGTGGTGGCGGTTGAGCAGTCCGATGCAGTTGGGACCTATGAGTGCAGCTCCATGGCGTTGGCACGAGTCAAGAATGCGTTGCTCAAGTGCTGCGCCTTCGGCTGTTTCCTCTCCGAAGCCCGCTGAGATGATGATAAACGCCCTTACTTGTTTCTCGGCTGCCAGATACTCCACATAGTCGGGGCAGAACCGTGCGGCCACCACAAGTACGGCCATTTCTGTCGGGGGCACTTCCTTCACGTCGTGGAAAGCTTTGATGCCCTGCACCTCGTCTTCCTTGGGGTTCACAATGCGCAGTGTGCCTTCATACCCGCCGCTGATGATGTTGCGCACAATGGCACCTCCGGGCTTGTGCACGTTGTTTGAGCCGCCGATAATGACGATGCTCTTGGGTTGCAATAATTGTTGGTTAATCATAGTATATTTTGAGATTTGAGGATTGAGGAGTTTGACATAGTAACAGGAGTTTAGACATAGTGACATACTAACACATTTCCTATACTCCTATACTCCATACTCCTATATTCTAAATTGTAAATTGTTAAATTGTAAATTCCTCTGGGTTGCCTTTCTCAAACTGTTTCAGCACGTCGCATTTCGAGGCATACTGGCTTTTGGGATTCTTGCGGTAGAAGTTGCACAGCTCCATCATTGCCTGGTACTGCTTGCTGTCACGGCGCACCACATCAACATACTCCATGACCTTGTCATCCCACTTGTGTTCATACCACGGGTCGAGCGGAATGAAGGCCAGTCCATACAGAGCTTTCTCTTTCAGCTTTATGTCTTTGCTTTCCTTGGCCACGTTGAGGTATTCAACGGCCTTGCTCACATAGTCATACTCGCCCACTTTCACCGTGTCCATGACACTCTTTCCGTAGTGGGTGATGAACCAGCAGTCGCCAAGATAGCTTGCCTGATAGCTGATGACTGCCAGCTGGTAGGCCGTCTCCTGTCTCATTTTTTCGTTGCCCACGGTCAATTTGTTCTGCAAGTCAATCATTTGCTTGGCAAACAGTAGTTTCATGTTGGATTTTGGTTGTGCCGCATAGGGCCCGTCGTCCAGGTTCTCGCGCTGGTCTTCAATCCACGGCTCGGCCGTGAGCGAACGCTCGGCCATGTAGCGGCAGATGTTCTGCGAGCTGAGGAATTTCAGCGACACCTTTTCCAAGTATTCCACCGCCTTGGCCAGGTTTCCCTCTGCCAGGTATTTGGTGCCAATAAGGTCGTACAGATAGTCTGCGTCGCGGTAGTTGCGCTTGCTGAGCCACTGTTGCAGCGGTTCCGATGAGTTGCCGTTGATGTATTCCGCGTAGTCGGCCATGTGTTTTGCGTTCAGCGAGTCGGTGCGCATAGTGAAGTCGTTGCTGTAGTCACCGTTATAACCACCCTCCCCGGTCTTTTTGGGGCTGCGGTAGTACCATTCGCTGAAAGCCACGGGGTTCTCGCTGATGACACCAGCCAGAGCGGTGCCCACCTCGGGCCGCTTCCATTCGTCATAGCGGTGGCTGAGGAACTCATATACTGCGCGGTCGAGCATTTCGGTGTAGTGGTTACCATATTCGTCGGTCTCACCGCGGTCGGCCTGAGCTCTTTCTTCCAGCCATTGCAGTTCTTCGGCCACATACTTGTCGGTTTTCTTCGAGTTCTTTGCATTGCTCACGTTCACGAAGAAGCGAATCACGCGGGCGTTGTCCTGCATACGCTCGGTGCCCTCCATACCCTCGCTCTTGTCGGTAATGCGCTTGGCTGTCTGCGGGCTGAAGAAAAGATATTCCAGCCATCCTGCAGCCGACTGCCAGAGCACTGGGCTCTGGGTCTTGCCTTCTTTTGCCACTTGCTGGGCAAAGTCTATGAACTGCCTCACTTGGTTCAAGTATTCGGGCTTCACGCGGTTGCGCTTGCCTGAAGCATCTTCAAAATAATTCACTTCCCACGGACTGCCGTCGAGCACGTCCTGAGAGTCGTTGACGAACCGCTGCACCAGAAACTGCAGTCCTGCCGAGTTGGGAGCCTGATTGTAGAGCTGTTTGATGGCGTTGAGGCTGATGTCTTCCTCTAAACACCACTTAATGCTCAGCATGTCGCCAAGCTGGGCGTATTGTTCCAGAGCCTCGGGTTTGTTTCCAGTTTTCAGCAAAGCCTGTGCGTAGAGGTCCTGCATCATGTCGCGATATACCGACTCGCGCATGCCTTGCCCCGTTTCGTTCCAGAATTTTATATTTGCTGCATAGTCGTCCAATTGCATGTTGCAGCGCATGACGAGCAGCGCGTTCTGACTGCGCAGTTTTGAGCGCACCTTGGCCTGTGCCTGCTGTCTGATGTTGCGCAGCTTGGCCCCCTGCGTCTTTATCTGTTCTTTCGAAGGGTATTCCCAGGAGTTGCTGTCCCATCCGCAGATGCTCAGATACTGGTTGAGCAACCGCAGGTAGGCCATCATCTCCGTGTCGTTTTTCGACTTGGCATAGGCCATCACCTTGTCGGCATCATACTCCTTGACCTTGCCTTCGGTGTAGGCTTCCCAGTTTTTGTTGGTGATTTCTTCGAAACGGTTGGAAAGCAAGTTGCGGTTGAAAACGCTGAACACGTAGTAGTTGTGGATTCTTGGATAACCACATGCCATGGCTGCCCCACTCAGGGCGAGCAACAGGCTAACGGCTAAAAATCTTCTCATAGTCTTCGTCGGTATAGTTGGAAATGAATTGTTTGTCTAAGTGATATAATATAATAAGGTGTGAGGCATCGGCACGTTGCTTGCTGATGGCGCTTTTGGCGCGAGTAATCTCGCGCATGTCGCTTTGCCATCGCACCAAGGTGTCGGTGGTAAGCTTCAGCACGGGCGGCTTGCCGTAGATGAACCTGTTGAACTGGCTGCCGTTGAACAGCAGTTGCCACTCAAACAGCGGGTAGGCCGTGGCTAAGGGCAGCTTGTAACCGGCCAGATGCTTCATGTAGGGTTCCACGTCGCGGATGTCGAGTATCGGATTGTGGTCGGTCAGTTTTCTGGGGTCGGCCGTGTTATAGACCATTAGCGCGCCGTAGTCCACTGGTGGGGCAGGCTGGCTGAGCTGATGCAGGCGTATGGTTGCCGAGAGCCTCATACCGTGTTGCGCCAACAGTTGCCTCATGTCGGCAAGCAGGGCGAAGTATTTCTCGCGCGAATTTAGCGTCCAGTCGCAGTCCACCTGCAATTCCCGAACATTGGCAATGCCGTTCGTCTCGCACATCGCCAGCACACGTTTCACCACCTTTTCGGCCAGGTCGGCGGGCATGTCGCGCAGGCAGTTCTCCACAATGAACACCGTGGGCACCACCTCAACGCCTTCGGGCAGCGTGTCGTTGAACTGCAGCGTGGCCACGGGCGACACGCCCCTCCTGTTGTCGTTCACCACGTCGAAGAATTTCACGTAGAGGCGACTGATGCCGTGCTTCTTCACAAACTGCCGCTCCGCATCGTCGAGCTTCAGCACCGTGCGCCAGTAATACATGGCGTTGCCATCCGCAGGCAGTCCATCCGTAACGCTGTTCCGGTGGCAGCCAACGAGCACACAGATGGCGCAGAGCAGTATGCTGATTTTTTGTCTCATTTGTTTGCAGTTCGTAACCTATGCTTTAGCGCAAAATTCTCTAGAAAATTTAAACGTAAACCTATGCTTTATGAAAATAACTCTCAGCGTCATGAAATTATCTTCCGACGTTGCGAGAATAACTCACAGCTTTACTACGAAATTCTTTAGAAAATTTGCGGTTAAAGTGCCCCTTTGTAAAAGCAGTGCTTAATCACGCAAAATTTGCGCCGCATGTTCTTTCACCTTTATCTGCTTTGGCGTGAACACTTCCTCGATGATGCCTTCCTCGTTGATGACGAAGGTGGTGCGCAGTGTGCCCATATAGGTGCGCCCGGCCATCTTTTTCTCGCCCCACACGCCAAACTGCTGCACCAGTTGCAGCTCGGTGTCGGCTATCAGCGGGAACGGCAGCTGGTATTTTTCGATGAAACGCTGGTGCGACTTAGCGTCCTGCACGCTCACGCCCACCACGGCATAGCCCTTGCTGAGCATCCGCTCGTAGTTGTCGCGCAGGTTGCAGGCCTCGTTGGTGCATCCGGGCGTTGAATCCTTGGGATAGAAATACAATACCAGCTTGCGGCCCTTGAAGTCGCTCAGTTTGATTTCCCGGCCCTGCTCGTCCTTGCCGAGTATTTCGGGCGCTTTGTCTCCGATGTTCATAGTCCTATGTTGTTTTTTTGTGATATTTGCTGCAAATTTACGTGTTTTTTTTCTTACGTCGGTTGCAAAATGCAGTTTTTTTTTCTTCAACAGAATAAAAACGTAAACATGTTATCACTATGACTATTTGAAAAGCAAAAGAAAAGAGATTCGTATGAAATCAACAAATCTCTTTTCACATTATTTATTAAGTCTGATCTCTGCCACACTTCAGACCGTTATTGTGTATTCTATCTCATCGTCAACCAAAGAGTATGTCTCTTCAAACAATTCTTCTTCCATGTTCTGGCGAATGGCCTTCACGATGCGTTTGTGCAAACCTCGGCGGTTCTCAGATATAAAGTCGGAATCCAGATATTCTCCTTCTTCTTCCTTATCTGTCAACCAGTCATAGTCGCGTTCCTTGACATCCATGTCAAAAGTGTTCTCACCTAAATCCTCCCGGCATAATATGGTGTAGGATATTTCAATAGTTTCTTCGTCATAAGTTGAGTAAGAGCTGGGCGTGGGTTTGTCAATTCTGTTGTTATACTTCTCCAAATCTTTTACTTCTTTGCTTAGAGTTTGAATAGTGTTGTCTTTTTCGTCAGCCTCTTGGTTTGTTTCAGTTTCCCGTTTTGCTACTATATATGATAGGTGATTGAGAGTAACGCTCTGTTTCTTGTCCTGCTGGTTCCAAGATTCTTGAGACGTGTTGTTGAGTGTAAGCGAAAAAATGTCATCCTTCGTAATCAGCGTCAGGTCTTGTTTTGTCAGTTCTTCCTTTAAAGCCAAACGGTTGCATTGTGCTTCAATGGCCTTCTCAAACAGATTACGCACATATCGGGCATTGCCAAAATCTTTTGGCTTGTTTTCCACGACATTCTTCAAATGCTCCTTCAGGGATTCCGATGCATCTTCTGCCAATGTGTAATCGCTTTTCTTCACCTGAAGGCAAAATATCTCGTATAGTTCTTCTGCCGTATAGTCGTCAAAGTGAATATAACGATTGAACCGCGAGCGCAAGCCCGGATTAGAATTGATGAACTGTTCTATTTCCACGGTATAGCCAGCCAGTATCACCACCAGACGGTCACGGTCGTCTTCCATGCGTTTCAGCAGAGTAGCAATAGCTTCCGGACCATAGTCGTTCGTTCCACCATTAGCCAAAGTATAGGCTTCGTCAATAAACAAGACACCGTCTAATGCACTATCAATGATTTTGTTTGTCTTGATTGCCGTTTGTCCCACATATTCTGCCACAAGTCCAGAACGGTCGGTTTCCACGAGATGCCCTTTTTTCAGTACTCCTAAATCTTTATATATGCCGGCTAACAGCCTGGCGACAGTTGTCTTTCCTGTACCCGGATTGCCTGTGAACACGCAATGAAAAGAAATATTGGGCAATTTCAGCCCTTCTTTCTCGCGCTTTTTCTTCATGATAACAAAGTTGCACAGGGTATTAATCTCGTTCTTCACCCTGCTAAGCCCAATCATGCTGTTCAACTCAACGTCAGGGCTTTCTACTTCATGCTCATTTTCTTTTGAATCTTTCGTCACACCAACATTCATAATGCTGTCCAGCCATTGGCTCTCCGTATCGGTCAATTTATTGTCTGCATTCGCAATAATGGTTGCGATGCGGAGCATCTTCTTTCTATAATTGGTCTCGTACTCCTGATTGTAATCATGAAAAATCATGCAAAAAGCAAAATCATCCAGGCCATCACTTGCAGTTGCTTTCACTTCAGCGTTGGCCAATGAGTTCAATGCCTCTACGGATAGGCTTCGTATTTTCTTGCAACACTCTTCTTTTCTGACAATAATCGTTTTAAATTCTTCCCATGTGTAACGTTGGTTGTCGTCTAATCTCAAAAATTGCAAAACGATGCAGGACAACAGTTGTCCTTCAGGGGTGTCGAAGTCTATGTCGCAACACTTTTTCCCTCTTTCATCATTGATGTAGTATTTGTGGCCCAGACGCTCATAGTTCCTTAGAATATCCTGGCCAATGAAAAACTTCAGACCTTCAAACATTTTTTTGCTGTCATCCATTTTATCATTACCCTCCTTACTTATCCCAAGAATAAAGTTTTGAAAATCGCTCTTCCTGCAAATATCCCTAATCAAATTGTAAGTTTCCGACAACTGACGATACATATCTTCAAAAGCATTCTCGGAAATAAGCATCGTGTTGTCATCAATGGAATCGTCGTCGTCTTCTAATTCTTCCATTTTTTCTATCAAGTCATCCCTCTCAGAAATCATTCTGTTGAGCTTCTTTTTCTCATTTGTGTGCTCACTTTCTAAATGTTCTTCATAATACTTATCTGCCCACTTCTTGAATTCATTATATTCCTTGATCTTCTTCATTTCCAACTCCTTCTTCTTTCTCTTCTCCATTTTAGAATATATCACTAAGAACAAAACACCAGCCATAAAGCCAATCAAAATTGCATCCATATTTCAAAACTATTAATGTTGTTATTATCTAAATTTAAAAGAGCCTACGTGGCGGCAAAAATAAGAATAAATGCCGATATTACCATCAAATTTCCTGGTTTTTTTTGAGTAAAATGCACCATTGGCTTTTTTCTTTTGGTTTTTTGCTCGCATAGTTGTATCTTTGCCCTGTGAATTATGCGTTGTAAGAGTGCTTTAATCATTGTGCCCCATCCTGATGACGAGATAAATCTGGCAGGAGGTTTGTTTGACATACTTCGTGAAAACGGAGTATATACGACTGTTGTGATTTGCACCAACGGCGATTTTTTAAATGAGAAGACAACCAAACGGTATTATGAAGCTAAGCGGACACAAAAGATTTTTAAATATGACGAGTTGGTTTTCTTAGGGTATGGCGATGGTTATGTTGGCACCCATATTTATGATGCTGTCAGCAACGTAGTTGTTGAGTCACGGGCTGGATACAAGGAAACATATTGTGCGGGAGATGAAAATGAGTTTTGCTTTATCCGCACGGGAAGACATAATCCTTATACACGAGAGAGTTTCAAGAATGACATCCGCGACGTAATATTGACAAAGCAGGCCGACCTTGTGGTTTGTGTTGACTTAGACAAACATCCTGACCACAGGTGCATCTCGCTGCTGTTTGATGAGTGTATGGGCGAGATTCTGAAAAGCAACAGCAGTTACCGCCCCGTCATCCTCAAGGGTTTTGCGTATAATGGAGTTTGGCTTGGCCCATACGATTTCTTCGATACGCCGATAAAACCCACAAGAATATTGCTAAAGAAAGGGGAAACCATCAGGGAAAAATGTTTTCCCCACGACTGGAATCAGCGCATTCAGATAAAAAACGGAGAAAAAACACAGACGCTGAAACTGTGGAACAATCCAATATTCAAAGCGTTGTGTGCGCAGAAAACACAGAACGATTACAAATATGGTTATTGTGCACTGAATCATTTCCCCAGACTTGCAAATCCCGATTCCTGTTACTGGTATAGAAGCCCTTTCAACCTGGCTTTGTCGGCCCAAATGGAAGTATCATCGGGAGACGCACACTATCTAAACGACTTCATGCTGGCTGTTCCTGAAAAAACAATTGCCGATGATTTGTGCAACTGCTCAAAAGGGTGGTGTCCTGCTCTGCACGACAAGCAGCCAACCATTGCCCTTCAGTTTCCAAAACCAGTATCCCTATCACGAATTGTGATATACCAGAATTGCAATTCAACTTTGGGCTCTCTCACAATCAGATTGAACAATGGTTTTGAAACAGAGTTCCAATGTCCTCAAAACAATGTTGTGATAATCCAGTTGCCTCCTGTTCCTGCAGAAAGGCTGACAATGCAAATCGCTTCATTCAGCAATCTCACCATCAATGAGATTGAGTGTTATGAATCAGGCAATGTTTTCCCGTGGGATGATGTGCCCTTCACAAAATATGAAAATCACGCCACCACTCGCAACAAACTGTTTGCATTCCTCACAGAGTACAGTTTTAAGGCATTTGTCAGAATGGTAAAACGAAACAGCCAAACCACAGATTTCACCGATTTCACAGAAGAAAAACACGTTTTCCTTTTGGCTTTTCGCTCACTTTTTAGATAAAATCTTCACGTTCGGCAAAGAAAACTAGCATTCTTTGCCCTCGCTTAATCAGATTTTTTGATAAAAATCTTCACGTTCGGCAAAGAAAACTAGCATTCTTTGCCCTCGCTTAATCAGATTTTTAGATAAAATCTTCACGTTCGGCAAAGAAAACAAGTTTTCTATGCTCTCACTTAATCAGATTTTTCGTACCTTTGTCACCATCAAAGAAAAACCAACCGAAACAATTATTATGAAAGACTTCAATTTCTATTCACCTACGGAAGTGGTATTTGGCCGGCAGTCGGAAGAACAGCTGGCTCAGTTGATAAAGAAATATGGCGGTACGAAGGTGCTGGTCCATTATGGAGGCGGTAGTGCGCGCCGCTCAGGCTTGCTTGACAAAGTGGAGAAGATGCTCAAGGAGGCCGAGATCGCTTACGTGGAACTTGGCGGCGTGGTGCCCAACCCGTTGCTGTCAAAAGTGAACGAGGGCATAAAACTGTGCCGCGACGAGGGTGTTGACTTCATCCTGGCTGTTGGCGGCGGCAGCGTCATCGACTCGTCGAAGGCCATCGGCTACGGCATCCCCTACGATGGCGACGTGTGGGATTTCTGGTGCGGCAAGGTGCCGCTGGCCTGTGTTCCTATAGGCTGTATCCTGACCATTCCTGCGGCTGGCAGCGAGATGAGCGACTCGTGTGTCATCACCCGTGACGAGGACCTGAATAAACGCGGCTGCAACAGCAACCTATGCCGTTGCAAATTTGCCATCATGAACCCTGAGCGCACGTTCACCCTGCCGCCCTACCAGACGGCCGCTGGTGCAACCGACATCATGATGCACACCATGGAGCGCTATTTCTGCCGTATCGACGACATGACCCTCACCGACGCCATTAGCGAGGCTCTGATGCGCACCGTCAAGGACAGTGCCCTGGCCGTGCTGAAGAATCCCGAGGACTACCGCAACCGTGCTCAGATAATGTGGGCCGGTTCGCTGTCGCACAATAACCTGACAGAGTGTGGCGGTGAGAAAGATTTTGCCACCCATCGTCTGGAGCATGAGTTGAGTGCGCTGTTTGGCGTTACCCACGGTGCCGGACTTGCTGCCATTTGGGGCAGCTGGGCGCGTTATGTCATGCCAAAGCATGTGAGCCGTTTTGTGCAGTTTGCCGTGAATGTAATGGGAGTAACCAACGATTTCAGTGACCCCGAGGGCACAGCCTTGAGAGGCATTGAGGCCATCGAGACTTTCTATCGCCAGATAGGAATGCCTACCAATATCCGCGAGCTCATTGGTCGTGAGATTTCTGAAGAGGAGATAGACATCATGGTGCGCAAGTGCAGCCGCGACGACACCATTGTGCTCGGCTCCATAGAGAAGATTCACTCTGCCGACATGAAGGCCATCTACTACATGGCGCGGTGATGATAATTGACAATTTGACAATTTACAATTTACTATTTCCTCATACAGAGGAACGGAGGTTAAAGAGAACTAACGGCACTCTGATAACTCTGTACCTCTGTGTGATGAAGAGGAAAAGCAAAAAAGTGCGGAATTATTTTGCAGGTAACAAATTATTTCATACTTTTGACCCTGTCGAAGGTACTCACGTTCGAAAAAATGCAAAAAAATTTGCATTTTTGCTCACTTATTCGTACCTTTGCATCGATAAACAAAACAGTAATTCTTTTTCATAAAAAGGCCAAGGGGAACTTACTTCAATGTTTCAGGTGGTCCGTAGGACCAGCTTTTTAGTTCCCCAATTGCCTTTTTTTCTTTTTAACCCAATTTACGACTATGGAAAAAGACTTCTTGCGTGTCGCGCTTAGACAAAACGCAATTTTCGTTCCCGACGAATTCCAATCCTCAGATACCATTACGCAGCCCACCCTTCAGCTTGTGTCGCTGCTGCGCTCTGTTGGCTATGCGGTGAACGAGCCGCTGCTGCATGCGCTCAACGGCATGACACCCACGCTGCAGGCCGAGGTAATTGGCGTGGTGAACGAGGTGATGGGCGTAGGCCTCAACTGGGCACCGTTGGTCAAAGGCTGGCAGGTTCCCACGGGCGAATCGTTCATCGACCATATCATTACCTTCGTTGCCAACTACTTCGGTGAAGAAGCTGGCTTTCAGGGTCCACGGCTGCCGTGCGGACACTTGATTCCCGACGGGACTTTCCCCCTGGAGCGCTATAATGGCTGCCCGTTCTGCGGTGCTCCGTTCCAGACTTCCACCAAGATATATCGCGGGCAGGGCAGCAAGCTCAAGACGCTCACCCTCTGGCGGTGCGCCGACGTGGAAAAGTGTTTGGAAAACTTGCTGGCATCACCTGTAGCCCTTGATGCCACACAGGCCGATTCGCTAAAATTATTGCTCAAGCACTTGCCGCTGCCAGCAGACGTTGAGATTGGCGTTAAGGAAACACTTGTGTTGGCCGTTGATGCGCTGATAGAGCTGGGGAAAGAGGAAGAGACGAATCGCCTTTTCCGCTCAGCCACCGATGTGCTGCGCTATCTGTGGTACAAGCATACGGGCCAACTGCAGTTGGTGGAGCCGCGTGTGCTCATCAATAACGCCCGCTATGCCAATGCCCATATCTTTGCACCGCTCGACCGAAGCGAGCGCGGTGCGGAGCAGAAACGCGAGAAGCTGAAACTGAAATACAGCCGCAAGTGGTGCCGCCGTGTGGCCTCGTGGCTCAACGAACTGCCCATTACACCTGAGAAGGATTGCGAGGTGATGCACGCCAAGCGCGATATGTGGGTACGCATGATTCGTGCATTGAGGCTCTCCGAATTTGCCAAGCAAGACGGCTTTGATAAACTCAGCGAGCTGCTGGACCGTTACTACCGACAAGACTACGATGTTTGGCAGGGACGTGTCAACAAGGCGCGCCTTGCGCGCAAACCCATCGAAACGCTGAGCCTGCTCAGCCAGCGGCCCGGCATTTTTGCCCGCAGCCTGTTCAGCAATATGCTATGGTTCGGTCCCGACGCGGTTTTGGAGTCGTTCGAAAGGCTGTTACAGAGTCCTGATGAACAGAAAGTACCCCTGAGGCTGCTGTTCACCCTTGGCATGTATGCCGAGACATGGTTCGACCCCTCCGTCGAACGCGTGGCACGACCGCTTGGCGGCATCATGAAGACCATTCCCGCCAATAGTATGCTGAAACTCTACACACCCGCACAGCTTGACAACATGAAACGGCGGGTGCGCAAACTCTATACCGATGCCCTCCGCCGACATTTCGAAATTCTCAACACCCAACACCCCATCACCCAACACCCCAACTCCATTTACATCGAGCCGCAGCTGAATCACATACCGCTGGCCATAGGAGACCGCAGCACCACCGTTCAAGACGCTTCTGCAGCCCTTCAAGGCACCCGTTTCGCGGTGGAGGGTGATGCCGTCAGGCTGTTCATGCAATGGGGCAAGGGACTGCCTGCGCAGCATTTGGACATGGATTTGAGTTGCCGTATCATTTATGACAACCGCGTGGAGGAATGTGCCTATTTCAATCTTGCGCCAGCCGGTGCAAAGCATTCTGGCGATATACGTGCGATTCCCGACCAGATAGGAACGGCTGAATACGTGGAGCTCGACCTGCCCACGCTCACCCGTCTCAATGCCCGCTACGTCGCATTCTGTAGCAATGCCTACAGTGCTGGCAACCTGTCGGTAAACCTCGTGGTGGGATGGATGAGCAGCGAGAATCCTATGACTGTTTCCGACGAGACCGGTGTGGCCTACGACCCCTCCACGGTGCAGCATCAGGTGCGTGTGGGTGAGTCGAATCTGGCCAAGGGACTGGTGTTTGGTGTGCTTGATGTGGCCAAGCGCGAAATTATCTGGTTGGAGATTCCCTTCGGCGGACAAACCATCCTGACGCTTAACATCGAAACCGTACAAGCCTATCTCAAGCGCCTTGCGTCAAAAACCACCATTGGCGAAGTGCTGCGCATGAAGGCCGAGGTGCAGCATTTGCAGATGGTTGAGAATCCCGAAGATGCCGACGAGGCCTACACCATGGAGTGGGCAAAGGACACGGCTGCCGTTAGCAGGCTGCTGATGGGAAGTTAAACTTACATGATTCTTGGGAGTTATTCTCAGGAGTTATCTGGAGCTATTCTCAGGAGTTATCGGGAGTTAAGGGGAGTTAAACCGACTCCGTCGGTTGAAGTTAACGGACAAATCCGTGGGTAAGCGAAAGTCAACCAAGCTTGCTTGGAATTGGCTGAGCGGGAACGGATTATGTAATAGTTAACGTTATGGTGAAACCCACACCATGGAGTTCCCAGAACTTTGCGAAATTAAAGCATTTGTCCGATAACTCCAGAGGTCGAAGACCTCTTAACTTCCGATAACTACAGTTAACTCCATAACTTCCGAAACTTCAGTTAACTCCTGCTAACTCCTTTTCTCCTTTACTCCTTAACTCCTTTACTCCTTTTCTCCGAATGAACCGCAAAATTCTTCGCATTGCTGTACCGAGCATTGTTTCTAACATCACAGTTCCCTTGCTCGGACTTGTTGATGTGGCCATAGTAGGTCACATGGGCAGTGCCGTGTATATCGGGGCCATCGCTGTTGGGTCAATGATATTCAACCTCATTTACTGGCTGTTCGGTTTCTTGCGTATGGGCACCAGCGGCATGACCTCGCAGGCTCTTGGGCGGCGCGACTTGGCCGAGGTGATGCGCCTGTTTCTGATTGCCGTGGGACTGGGCGTGGGCATCGCCATGGCGTTTCTGTTGTTGCAGGTGCCACTACGCTGGCTGGCCCTTTATCTGATGCACCCTACGGCCGACATCCTTCCTCTGGCTGCCCTCTATTTCAGCATTTGCATTTGGGGAGCACCCGCCGTGATGGGCATGAACAGCCTGAACGGGTGGTTCATCGGCATGCAGAACAGCCGTATCCCCATGTTCATTTCCATCATGCAGAATGTGGTCAACATTCTGCTGAGCACGATGTTTGTCTTTGGCTTCGGGATGAAAATAGAAGGCGTGGCCTTCGGCACCGTTCTTGCCCAGTGGACAGGATTCGTGGCCGCGCTCTTGCTCTGGCATCATTATTACGGGCGAAGGCTCTATCTATATTTTCAATTTGACAATTCTTCTCCCTCCCTTTGGGAGGGTTGGGGTGGGTTTTCACTCTCCTCTTTCTTCACTGTCAACCGCGACATCTTTCTGCGCACCCTATGCTTAGTGGCCGTCAATTTGTTTTTTACCTCTGCAGGAGCACGTCAGGGAGCAGTTGTGCTCTCCGTCAACACTTTGCTCATGCAGCTCTACATTCTGTATTCTTATGTGCTCGACGGTTTCGCCTTTGCGGGCGAGGCCATAGGCGGACGCTACTATGGAGCGCGCAACCGCCAGGCCTTTGCCCTTGTGGTGCGTCGAGTCTTTCTCTGGGGCGCGGCCGTCGCGCTCCTTTTCACAGCTGCCTATAGTGTCGGCGGCAGCCGTTTCCTCCGTCTGCTCACCGACAACGCCACCGTCATTGCAGCCACCACCGACTATTACCCCTGGGCAGTGCTCATACCTGTGGCGGGCTTGACCGCATTTGTATGGGACGGCATCTACATCGGCATCACCGCCACGCGCGCCATGCTCATCTCCGCGGCCGCGGCCACCGCCCTGTTCTTCGTAGCCTTCTTCCTGCTGCGCCCGTTGCTTGGCAACCATGCCCTCTGGCTCGCCTTCATCCTCTGGCTCCTGTTGCGCGGACTCATGCAGACGCTGCTGTTTCGAAGCAGCAGCCGGGCACTTCGTCAATAATCCTGCGCATCGGGTTGCAGTAATGGGAATGGCAAGAGTATATGAAGGACTGGACGGGGCCTGAAGTGAGTCGCAATCATTAATAAGTCTTTATATTTGCATCAAAAAATCAATTTATTTTGTGCGACGGGATATTTTTTTTACCTTTGCGGAGAGGAAAAGGGAGACAACTACATGAGGAGAGAAGGAGTAAAGAAGTAAAGGAGTAGAGGAGGAGTTCCTTGAGCAAAGCGAAAAAAGGAGAAATTGGAGTTCCTTGAGCTCTGCGAAAAAATTATAAATTGTCAAATAGTAAAATAGTAGAATTGTGAAATATGAAAAAGGTGATGATGACATTGATAACATTGGCGGCTCTGCTGCCGCTGCCCATGCGCGGCGACTCGCTGCAGGGGTTGTGGAATGAACTGACGGAGGCGATGAAGAACGACTTGCCAAAGACGGAGATTGGCATTCTGGAACGCATCGTCAGGCAGGCGAAGGAGGAAAAGGCTTACGGACATGTGCTGAAGGCTCAGCTGATGAAGGCGCAGGCTGAGGTGCTGCTGTCGAGCGACTCGCTGGAAAGTGTGGTGGCCGGGCTGGAAAGGGAGTACGAGCAGGCGACACGGACTGACGAGGTGCTGGGCATGGTGTATGCGTCGGTGTTGGGCAAGCTGTATGCCGACCATTACTCGCTGTCGAAGAACAAGCCCGACAAGGCGCGGGAGTATTTCGCACGGTCATTGGCCAACCCTGAGCTGCTGGCAGCGCAGAAGGCTCCGCTGTGGGAGCCCTTGGTGGTGGCTGGCCGCGATGCGAAGATTTTCAATAACGACCTGCTGAGCGTGATGGGGTATGAGGCAGAGAACTACAAACTGCTGCACGACTATTACGACAAGGCGGGAAACCGCAAGGGTGCGCTCGTGACGGCCCTGAAACTGTTGGAGGGTGAATACAAATACGAGCACTGGCGGGTGAAGGATTTCAACAAGTCGGAGTATGTCACAAAGCTCGACTCGCTCATTGAACGCTATGGTGACCTGCAGCTGGCCGGTGAGGTTGCCCTAAAGAAGTATGAGCTGATGGACGACTACGATGTGGATGACGATGTGCGCTACAGCTTCATCAACGTTGCCCTGAAACGATGGGGCAGCTGGCCTGGCGTCAACAAGCTGCGCAACGAGCAAAAGAGCATGACGCAGCCCACGGTGAGGATGAATTTCGGCAACAGCGTGCTACGTCCCAATGTTGAGCGCAAGCTTGTATTCCATTACCTACGTAATGTGAGCCTGCTGAAGGTGCAGGTGTCGCGACTGAACTGGAATCCGCTGGAGCACGACAGGTATAACCTGAACGACAAGAAAGAACTGAATGCCCTGAAGAAACTGATTGTGAAAGGCTCCACAGAAACCTACACGCGCCAGTATCCAGGCTTTGCGCCGTACTATGAGCACAAGGACACCGTGGTGCTGCCAGGCCGTGGCGTGGGCGCTTATCTTGTGGAGATAACAACCGACAACAAAAAGATTGACCCCATGCGCGCTATCCTGAATGTGAGCGACCTTACCGTGATTTGTCAGGAACAGCCGCAGCAGAAAATACGCTATGCCGTGGTGAACGCCACCACTGGCCAGGGAGTGGCCAATGCCAAGCTGAAACTGATACGCAACAAACGGTATAAGGATGAAGGATGGACCAAGGTGCTGGACTGCGATGAGCACGGTGAGATAATCTACCAGTACGAGAAACGAGACAAAGACATTGCCGACGTGGTGGTGCCTTTTACGGAGGAGGACAAGTATCTTCCAACGTCGGATATTTCGGCGCGATACTTCTATAATGGCGATCCGAACGACTATACGCGTACAGACATTTTTACCGACAGGCGTATCTATCGCCCTGGGCAGAATGTGCATGTGGCAACCGTCACATACCACAACCAGAAGGGAACGGATGTGAGTGTTGCCGATGGAAGAAAGATTGTCTTGACGCTCATTGACAGCAATGGTCAGGATGTGGAGCAGAAGGAGCTGGAAACCGATGAGTTCGGTGTGGCGCAGACCACATTCACATTGCCACAGAAAGGACTAAACGGCACTTATATCATTGAGGTGCAGGGTGTTGGCGAGCGGGCCTCGGAGGTTATCCGGGTGGAAGAATACAAACGGCCCACGTTTTTCGTGGAGTTTCCTGAAGTCAACCAGAAATACTTTCCCGGCGACACTGTTGTGGTGAAAGGAATAGCCAAAAGCTATGCGGGTGTTCCTGTGCAGGGTGCCAAGGTTACCTACACCGTGAGTCGCAGCTACGCATGGTGGTGGCGTTCGGACAGCAGTTCGGGCACGGAACTCACGAAGGGTGAGGCCACTACTGATGCCAACGGCCAGTTTGATGTGGAAATGCCTATGACGTTGCCTGAGAGCGACTTGGCCTCTAAACGTAGCGTGTTCTACAACATCATTGCCCATGCGACGGTTACCGATGTTGGCGGTGAAACGCATGAGGGCGAATTACGACTGCCGCTTGGTACACGCCCCACGCTCTTCAGCTGCGACATACCCAATAAGTCGGAGACCGTGAAGCTCAAGCCCATAACCTTTACACTGAAAAATGGCTCGGGCATAAACATCGATGGTACTGTGCATTATACCATTGATGGCAAGGACATGGGAACGGCACCCACCAATGTGCCAGTCACACTGGCCTTAGACGAGCGGCAGCGCGCTTCGGGCAAACACCATCTGGAAGCTATCTGCGAGGGCGACACCATCAAACACGACTTCATTTTGTTCAGCCTTGACGACAAGCATCCTTGTGTGGAGACACATGACTGGTTCTATCAGACAGCCGAGGAGTTCCCAACAGATGGTAGTCCCGTCACCATTCAGGTGGGCTCAAGCGATGCCGACACGCACATCCTGTATTCCATTATGGCAGGCAACAAGCTGATAGAGAGTGGTGTGATAGACCAAAGCAACGCTCTTTGTACCCGAGAGTTTGCCTATCGTCAGGAATACGGAAGTGGACTGCGGCTGACATGGGCATGGGTGAAAGAAGGAGTATTCTACACACACAGCACAACCATAGCCAAGCCATTGCCCGACAAACGACTCATGGTTACATGGCAAACGTTCCGCGACCGGCTGACACCCGGACAGAAGGAGGAATGGACAGCGCGCATGGAGTATCCGGACGGCACTCCAGCCAAGGCACATCTCATTGCCACACTCTACGACAAGTCGCTCGACCAGATTGTGTCCAACGGCTGGACAAGCGGACTGACGCTCTTGCAGAATCTGCCTTCCACCAGTTGGAGCCGTGTCTCGTTCAGAGATTACAGCCTGAGTGGCAGTGCCGACTACAAGGAACTTACGGAGTATGAGTTGGAGTTTAGCCATTGGGATTCCCGGTTGTTGGTCTTGAACTCTTGGGCTATCATCAATAACCGCATGGATGGCTATGGCGCATTCAGCAACTCACGAATCATGAAGGAGAGAATGGCTTTGGGCGCTGCTGCACCTGTTATGATGGAAGAGTCTTCTGTGCGTGTTCGTGGAAGTCATCCAATGCGGGCGATGGCCAAGAATGCCTCAGCTGACATGGATAGCGTTGAGGAAGCAGGCAAACCTGCCAAGTCATCAGATCAGGTGCGCGAGAATCTGGATGTGACCGCCATGTTCGCACCAGAACTTGTGTCCGATGAGCAAGGAAATGTGAGCATCAGGTTCACACTGCCCGAAAGTGTCACTACTTGGCGTTTTATCGGCATGGCCCATGACAAACAGATGAACCACGGCCTGCTGGAAGGCGAGGCAGTGGCAAAGAAAGTCATCATGGTGCAGCCCAACATGCCACGTTTTGTGCGTGTGGGTGACGAGGCACAAATTGTGGCACGGCTGATAAACAGCAGCGAGAAGAAAGTGTCGGGTAAGGTGCGTTTAGAACTTATTGACCCAGAAACCGACCGCATCGTGTTCTCACAGGTAAAATCGTTTGATGCCGAGGCCAACAGCACCGTGCCAGCAACATTCAGCTACATTCCCTACGAAGACGCAACGCTCTATATTTGCCGCATAGTGGCTTCAGGAAAAGGCTTTAGCGATGGAGAGCAACACTACCTGCCCATTCTTCCCAACTATGAAATGGTGACCAACACCTATCCATTCACGCAGAACAACCCCGGCACAGTGAACGTTAATCTGAAGAAGCTCTTTGCCGTTACAGACAAGTCTAACAAACTGACGGTGGAATACACAAACAATCCCGCATGGCTCATGGTTCAGGCATTGCCAACGGTAAGCAACACTACCAGCGAGAATGTCATTAGTCAGGCCTCAGCCTTTTATGCCAACAAACTTGGCTCGTTCATTCTCAGCCAGTCGGAAGCCATGAAGAAAACCATAGAACTTTGGGGGCAGGAAAAAGGCAATGAGACTTCACTTTTGAGCAACCTTAACAAAAACCAGGAGCTGAAGAACATCCTCATTGACGAGACGCCCTGGGTGATGGATGCTAAGAAGGAAGCCGACCAAAAAGCTCAGCTCATCAACTTCTTCGACAGCGACGTGCTTGCACAGAAGATGGAAAGCAACATTGAGCAAATGCGGAAACTGCAAAACAGCGACGGCTCGTGGAGCTGGTGGCCAGGCATGACCGGTAGCAAGTACATGACATTGCAAGTGGCAGAAATACTTACCCGTCTCAATGTGATGACTGGTGAACAAAAAGCCACCCGTCAGATGCTCGACAAGGCGATGGACTTCCTTGGTTATGAGATTGTCAAAAGCATGAAAGACACCAAGAAGTACGACAAAGAGCACAAGACCGACCTCCGGCCCTCGGAGAGCGACATACGCTATCTGTACGTAGCAAGTCTCGACGGACGTCAGCTCAGTGGTGAGGTAAAGGAGGCACGCGACTATTTCCTGAAGAAGATGGAAAAACAGACCGCCGCCTTCTCTATCTACGGTAAAGCTGTGGCCGCTGTTATCTTTGCCAAGAACAATCTTACAGACAAGGCCAAACTTTATCTCGAAAGTATGCGTCAGTATTCGGTGTATGATGAAGAGAAGGGCCGTTATTATGATACCAGCAAAGCAGGCTACAGTTGGTTTGACTATCGCATACCAACCCAAGTATCCGTCATCGAGGCACTACAAATGATTGAGCCCGACGATTTGAAAACGGTTTATGAATTGCAGCGATGGCTCCTCCAGTCCAAGCGCACCCAGGCTTGGGACACCCCCATCAACAGTGTCAATGCCGTCTATGCTTTCCTCAATGGACGTACGTCGATACTTAACGAGCAAGAGCCTACGGTGCTTTCCGTCAATGGAAAACCGTTGGATTTGCCTAACGGAACCGCAGGATTAGGATATGTCAAGACCTCTGTCACAGGCAGCGACATGCGCACATTCACAGCAAAGAAAACCTCACAAGGCATATCGTGGGGCGCGCTATATGCACAGTTCAAGCAGCGCACCAAGAATGTGACTACCAGTTCGGCTGGCCTTACCGTCTCGCGCAGGATTGTCTCTGTGAACGGAACAAAAGTTGACCAGAATGCTCAACAGGCCATTCCGCTGAAAGTCGGTGACAAAATCCGCATCCGTATCACCATCAAGGCCGACCGCGATTACGACTTCGTGCAGGTGCTCGACAAACGTGCAGCTTGTATGGAGCCCGTCAACCAGCTTAGCGGCTACCATTGGGGCTACTATTGCTCACCCAAGGACTACTCCACCAACTATTATTTCGACTGCATGAGCAAAGGTGAGCATGAGGTGGAAACCGAGTATTATGTTGACCGCAGCGGTAAATACGAGACAGGCGTATGCACCGTGCAGTGCGCTTACTCGCCCGAATACACTGCCCGCGACGCTTCAATAACCCTTGAAGTAAAATAGTTTACGTCACTAAACATTGATTATGAACAGAAAAACAGTAATATTCTCATTGCTGACCCTCGCAGTTTTGCCTGCGATGGGTCAGCGAATTGTTGCCGACCGCGAGGTCATCGATTGTGGCAAGGTGATGTTTGAGCACCCCGTCACCGTCAGTTATGAATTGAAGAACAAAGGTGGCTCACAACTCATCATCAGCGATGTGAAAACCAGTTGCGGATGCACCACGGTTTCTTTCCCAAGGGATCCCATTCCCGCCGATGGCGCCTTTACCGTTTCGGCCACGTATGATGCCCGTCAGTTGGGCCATTTCAACAAGCAGATTGGCATTTACAGCAACGCTTCTGACAGGCCTGTGGTGCTGGGCTTGAAGGGGGTTGTGGTGGAGAAAATTGTTGACTTCTCGGGTGAGTATCCTTACAGGATTGCTGATGTGCTGGTGGATATCAACAACATTGAGTTTGACGACGTGGGCAGCGGCGACATGCCTGTGCAGAAGATTCACATCAAAAACAACTCCACGAAGACGGTGTCGCCGGTGCTGATGCACCTGCCTGACTATCTGAAGGGGTATGTTTCGCCCACGCGCATAGCTCCGGGACATGAGGGCGAGGCAACGGTCACGCTGCTTTCCAAGAAACTGCGCAACTTCGGATTGACGCAAACATCCATCTATCTGGGCATGTTCCCTGGCGATAAGGTCAGTCCTGAGAAGGTGATTGAAGTGTCTGCCGTGTTGCTGCCGGGATTCAGCACCTTGACCGATTTCCAGCGGGCCAATGCACCGGTGCTTGAACTGTCGGCACACAAACTTGACATCGATTTCCAGGGCAAACAGAAGCAACAGGAAACCATCCTGGTGAGGAATGTGGGCAAAAGCACGCTTGAGATACAGTCGGTGCAGGTGTTCACCAGTGGCATTGAGTTGACGATGCCCAAAAGACAACTTGTTCCAGGCGAAGAGGTGAAAATGAGAATCACCGCCAAAGCCAAGGATTTGCGGAACGTGCGTTCGCAGCCGCGTATCCTGATGATTACCAATGACCCCGATAACGCTAAGGCCGTCATCACACTGAACGTGAAATAATTTACAATTTGACAATTTACAATTGACAATTTCTCAATTCTCAATTTGAACATGGAACATCCAGAAAATAGCGAAGAATATCAGGGACTAACCGTTAACGAGGGTGTGAAACAGCCGCCCATCATCAATCCTTACCTTAGCCGTCGCCGCAAGAAAGAACTGACGGCTGCGGAAATGGTTGAAGGTATCGTGAAAGGCGATATTACCATCCTGAGCCGGGCGGTGACGCTGGTGGAAAGTGTCAATCAGCAACACCAGGCCAAGGCACAGGAGGTGATAGAGAAATGCCTGCCTTACAGTGGCAACTCTATTCGTGTGGGCATCAGTGGTGTTCCCGGCGCGGGCAAGAGTACGTCAATTGACGAGTTTGGCCAGCATGTGCTCAACAAGCATGGTGGAAAGTTGGCTGTCTTGGCCATCGACCCCAGTTCTGAGCGTTCGAAGGGCAGCATATTGGGTGACAAGACGCGCATGGAGAAACTGTCGCAGCGGCTTGATGCCTTCATTCGCCCCAGTCCGACGGCGGGTTCGTTGGGCGGTGTTGCCCGTAAGACGCGCGAAAGTATCATTCTTTGTGAGGCCGCAGGTTTCGACAAGGTTTTTGTGGAAACCGTTGGAGTAGGGCAGAGCGAGACCGCCTGTCATTCCATGGTTGACTTCTTCTTGCTCATTCAGCTTGCGGGCACTGGCGACGAGCTGCAGGGCATTAAGCGCGGCATTATGGAAATCAGCGATGGCATTGTCATCAACAAATGCGACGGTTCGAACGTGGATAAGTGCCACATGGCTGCCACCAATTTCCGCAACGCCCTACACTTCTTCCCCAAGCCCGAGAGCGGCTGGCTGCCCAAAGTGCTCTGTTACAGCGGTTTCTATGGCACTGGCATCAAGGAAATCTGGGACATGATTTACGACTACATTGACTTCGTGAAGGCCAACGGTTATTTCCAGTACCGCCGCAACGAACAGAGCAAGTGGTGGATGTATGAGACCATCAACGAGCAGCTGCGCAACTCGTTCTACAACAGCCCGAACATGGAACAAATGCTCAAAGAGGCTGAAAGCACCGTGCTCAGTGGTGGCAAGACTTCGTTCACAGCCGCATTCGACCTGCTCGACAATTACTTCACGATGCTGAAAAGAAACGAGAAGTGAGAAATGTGAAATGAGAAATGAGGTTTTAAATTGTAAATCCCTCAACCGTTTATGCTTATTGAGATTGATGATGGCAGCGGATTCTGCTTCGGAGTAACAACCGCCATTCAGAAAGCCGAAGAAGAACTGGCAAAGGGCGCAACGCTCTATTGCCTGGGTGACATTGTGCACAACAGCATGGAATGCGAGCGGCTTCACAAGATGGGCCTCGTCACCATCAACCACGATGACCTGCGGCATCTCCGCAATGTGAAGGTGCTGTTGCGCGCCCATGGCGAACCGCCTGAAACCTACGAGTTGGCCTCCAAGAACGGCATAGAGATTATTGATGCCACCTGTCCCGTTGTTCTCCAGCTTCAGCGTCGCATCAAGCGCCAGTTTGATGCCAATCCTGATGCACAGATAGTGATATTCGGAAAAAACGGACACGCCGAGGTGCTCGGTCTTGTGGGGCAGACGGCAAACAAAGCCATCGTTCTGGAGAAGTTTGAAGACGTAAGACGGCTTGACCTTTCACGTGATATTTTCCTCTACTCGCAGACCACCAAGTCGCTTGAAGAGTTTCAGCGCATCATAGCCTATATTCAGCAGCACATAGCGGAAGGGGCAACGTTCCGCAGTTTCGATACCATCTGCCGACAGGTGGCCAACCGTATGCCTAACATTAGCACTTTTGCCGCCCGCCACGACCTCGTGCTTTTTGTCAGTGGCCGCAAGAGTAGCAACGGCAAGGTGCTTTTCAACGAGTGCCGCCGGGTCAACCCCAACAGCCATCAGATAGAAAGTGCAGCTGAGATACGTTTAGAATGGCTTCAGGATGTGCAGACCGTGGGTATTTGCGGTGCAACAAGCACCCCCAAATGGCTCATGGAAGAGTGCCGCGACTATATTATGCAATTGATAATTGACAATTGATTCTTTCAGAACTACCAATTGTCAATTATCAACTATCAATTATCAATTCTCCTCGTTCACCACGCGCAGATACTGCTCCATTACCCATGCGTTCTGCTCGGGTATGGTCATGTTGCTGTTGTCTAACTCCAGGGCATCGTCAGCTTTTCTTAGCGGCGACACTTCGCGGTGCGAGTCTGCATAGTCGCGCTCTTGCACGTTTCTCAGAATTTCGTCGTAGTCGGCCTCCATTCCTTTGCCAATCAGCTCTTTGTAGCGGCGTTCAGCACGCACTTCTGCACTTGCGGTGACGAAAATTTTCAGCTCAGCATCGGGGAATACGGTGGTGCCAATGTCACGTCCGTCCATCACGATGCCTTTCTCGTCGCCCATGCGCTGCTGCTGTGCCACCATGGCCTCGCGCACAAACGGGATGGCTGCAACGAGGCTCACGCGGTCAGACACTTCCATGCCGCGGATTTCTTTCTCCACGAGCTCACCGTTGAGGTAAGTGTCGGGACGGCTGGTTTCGGGGTTGAACTGAAAACTGATGCAAATGTCGTCCATGCGCTCCTGCAGTGCGTCGAGCATCACTTGTCCGTCGTCGGTGAACAGCTCGTTGCGCAACGCATAGAGCGTCACGGCGCGATACATGGCACCCGTATCCACATACACATAACCAATTTCACGGGCCAGGTCTTTGGCCATGGTGCTTTTCCCACACGAGGAAAGACCGTCGATAGCTATTGTTATTTTTTTCATATACTTAAGGCTAAGTTAATGACTATTGAACTCGATGATACATGATATTTTGCGTAGGCAAGGTTCAGTTTGAAGCGTTCCAAGTTAATTCCGGCTCCCAATGACAGGCCCGCACCGTGGCTACTTTCGTTGTCGTCGCCGCTGTTGAGGGTCATTTCCTTGGCACGGCGGAAGTTGTAGCCGCCGCCCACCCAGATGTTCTGCCCGAGCAATAGGTCGGCTCCTACAACCAGGTGGTTGATGAATTTGTAGTTCAGGTGGGTCATGTCAACCAGCGAGGCCGAGAACCTCAGCGGAGAGCCTTTGAGACGTTTCGTCGCGCCAATTTGCACATCGATGGGCATGCGCTCAAAGTCCTCGTGATAGGCACTGAGTTGTCCGCCAAGGTTGCGCGCAGCCACCGAGAGCGACAGTTCTTTGTCGGGATGATAGTAGTTGACTCCCAAATCCACGCCTACTGCTATTGAGTTGTATTCCCCTATGTACGACGTGATGAACTTGGCGCTGATGCCGCCCACAATGCGTTCAGCCAGCTCGTAGGAAAACACGCCAGAAACAGCGATATCCTTGGCAGAGAACTCGCCTTTTTCAGTGTTGAACATATCGGTCTCCTTCATGGAGCCGTAGTCAACATATTGTGCCGTCACGCCCCACGAAGCTTTGTCGCCTGCCACGCGGCTGAACGATGCGCTGGCTGTCTTTGAGCCTTGCATATAGGTCATGAAGTTCAGTCCGATGGTCTTGTCGCTCACCGAACTCAGCAGAGCCGGATTGTTGAACATCAGTGTGGGGTCGTCCTCTATGAGTGTGATGTTGTCGCCGCCAAGAGCCGTGGCATGTGCACCCACCGGCAAGCGCAGGAAGTTGTAAGCCGTTTGGCTGTCCTGTGCCAGAGCGAGTGTAGCGTTGAGAGTCAGCACCATGGCGAGGATGAATTTTCTCATGGGTGGTCTGTTTTATTGTTTTTTCGCTTTTGGAAACAAAAAAACACACTGCAAAACCCTCTTGTTAGAGAGTTTTTATGTAATTTTGCCCCGTCTTTTGTGTTATAACGCTCAAAAGACGCATTTAGTGTGTCAGCATGGAGGTAAAAAAGTCATATCAGGCCGATTTGGAACGCCGGCGCCCCGTGAGGTTTTTCCTGGGGCTGGTGGCCGCATCGGCTTTGTTGTTGGTGGCATTGGAATACAACTTCAGTCCCGGCACCAGCATTGACGAGGCTTTGCTCGAAGACCTTGACCAGGACTTCGAGGCCATGCCTGCCCGTCGCGAAGAACCCACCATGATTGTTGAGCAAATTCATCGCGAGCCTGCGGTTGCCGAAAAGCTCAATGTGGTGAAGGAAACCGTGGAGGAAAAAGCTGCAGAACTGGCTCCTTCTCCACAGATAGAAACCGAAGGACTTGTTGAAGAGGCCGTTGTGCAGGAAGAAACACCCGAGGCACTGATTCCTGCCGATGCCGAAGGCGAGGTGCTTCACTTCCGCGTGGTAGAGGAGATGCCCGAGTTTCCTGGCGGCATGACTGCCTTCATGAAATGGCTCACAAAAAACCTGAAATACCCGCCCGAAGCAAAGACGCAGAAGCAGCAGGGCACTGTCATCGTCTCGTTTGTCATCAATACTGATGGTTCCTACGGCAATGTCAAACTGGTGAAACCCAAGCACGTGCTGCTCGACCGCGAGGTAATACGAGTCATCAGCACAATGCCCGCATGGAAACCCGGTCAGGACCACGGCAAACCCTGCCGCACCCTTGTCTGCATCCCCGTAGAGTTCAAACTCTGATAACTGGCCATACCCATTTCTCATTTCCCATTTCTCATTTATAAAACAAACATGCTAACATCCACAGAAATACTGCATCTTGTCAATCAATATCTCGACAATATGCCCTACGACCGCCAGCCTGCCAGTCTCTATGCCCCCATACGCTACGTGCTCTCGCTCGGCGGCAAGCGCATCAGGCCCACGCTCATGCTCCTGTCCTACAACCTCTACAAGGAACATCCCGAGGACATTCTCGCACCGGCATGTGCATTGGAAACCTACCACAACTACACCTTGCTCCACGACGACCTCATGGACAACGCCGACCTGCGCCGTGGCCACCAGACCGTACACAAGAAGTGGGATGCCAACACGGCCATACTCTCGGGTGATTCCATGCTCGTGCTCGCCTTCCAGCGCATGATGAAGTGTCAGCCTGACAAACTGAAGCCCATTCTCGAACTGTTCACCGAGACGGCCCTCGAGATTGGCGAAGGACAGCAGTATGACATGGATTTCGAGACGCGTACCGACGTGCGCGAAGAGGAGTATATCGAGATGATTCGGCTCAAGACCAGTGTGCTGCTCGCCTGTGCCACCCAAATGGGTGCCATTCTGGCCGATGCTCCTGAGTCCGACGCCCGCAATCTCTACAAATTCGGCGAGCAAATAGGTCTTGCCTTCCAGTTACAGGACGATTTCTTGGATGTCTATGGCGACCCGGAGGTCTTTGGAAAGGCCATCGGTGGCGACATCACCTCGAACAAGAAAACCTACATGCTCATCAATGCTTTCAACCGTGCCGATGACGCGCAACGCACCGAGCTGATGCAATGGATAACCGCCAAGGATTTCGACCGTCAGCAGAAAATCGAGGCCGTCACCTCGCTCTACAACACCATCGGCATCGACCGCATGGCATTGGAGCGCATAGAGTATTATTTTGCCGAGGCCAGCAAATATCTCGATGCCGTTGCCCTGCCCGAAGAACGCAAAACGCAGCTCCGTGCCTACGCCGATGAAATGATGAAACGCGAGAAATAATCGACGAAGTTCAAAGTTCAAAGTACATGATTGACACCCATGCCCATCTTGACGGCGAAGAGTTCAATGCCGACCGCGACGAAGTGGTGAAGCGCGCCCGTGAGGCAGGCGTCACCAAAATCTTCATCCCCGCCATCGACTTGCCGTCTGTGGATAGCGTTCTTGCCACCTGCAACCGCTATCCGGGCTACGCCTATCCCATGATTGGCCTCCATCCCGAGGAAGTGAAGGCCGGCTGGCGCGACGTGCTCGACACAATGAAACCCGCGGTCTATCAGAACCCCGCGGTCATTGCCATTGGCGAGGTGGGGCTCGACTACTATTGGAGCCGCGAGTTCGAGCATGAGCAACTTTTAGCTTTCGAGCAGCAGGTGCAATGGTCCGTGGAAACGCGCCTGCCCCTGATGATTCACTGCCGCAAGGCGCAGAACGAAATGGTGCGCCTGCTGCGACGCTATGCCGACGACCTGCCCGGTGGTGTGTTCCATTGTTTCACAGGCAATGCCCACGAGGCCGAGGAACTGTTGCAGTTCGACCGCTTCGTGCTGGGCATCGGCGGTGTGCTCACTTTCAAGAAAAGCCACCTGCCCGAGACCTTGGCTGGCGTTGCTATAGATGCGCAGGACACCACGGCCTCCGTTCCCAATGTGCCGCTCGACCGTATCGTGCTGGAAACCGACAGCCCCTACATGGCACCCGTTCCCATGCGGGGCAAACGCAACGAAAGTGCTTACGTGCGTTTCGTCTTGCAACGTCTCGCACAAAGCTACGGCGTCAGCGAGCAGCAGTTGTCCGACATCACCGATGCCAATGTCCGCCGCATCTTCGGCGTTTAGCACCATTCTTTCCTTTGTTTTTTTAATATCACTGATGGAGAAAGACCGCGGAGCGGTCTCCTATCAGTAACCGAGGGTACGAGCGCAGCGAGCACCCTCGGAGTTGGTACTGACGGCAGGTAAGCACTCTGGCGGAGTGCCCCAACTATGAAGATGGGCGACCCCGTCAGGGTCGAGGCCGTGCATGGCTGTCGTCTGTCCGGGGGTACGCCGACAGGCGCACCCCCGGTTATTGGTAGGCGACGCTTTCAGCGTCGATAGGCTGCATGCTTCCAGTTGTTGCGCACCCCGTGCCGCGAGCCCTGTTCGTTCGGATTTGCAAATCAAGCCAAATGAAGAAATTCTTTTGGCTTTGCCCTCAAAAAAGTATTCACTAAATTTGTGAATTATGAATTAATTATTTATCTTTGCAGCCAAAAGGAGTGCAATGGTTATTGAATACGAAAAAGACTATCTTGAGGAACTCTACAACGACGGACGCTGCAAGAACAAGAAGTACCGTTTTCAGAAGCCTGTAGTAGCGAAGTACCAAAGGCGTATAGATACGCTGATGGCAGCTACTCGTATAGAAGACTTGTTTGTGTTCAACTCTCTTAATTTCGAGGCATTGGGAAATGACTATTACTCTATCCGTATTGACTACCATTATCGGCTGGAATTCAAGATTAGGCAGGAGAGTACTGAACCCGTGGTAACCATTTGCACCGTAACAGACATTACAAACCATTATCGATAACGGCATTATGAACAGAACGACAACACATCCAGGAGAAATACTGAAGGAAGAACTGGAGGCAAGGGGCATTTCTCAGAAGAAATTCTCTGAGGTGCTGTCTGTGCCCTATACGCAGTTGAATGAGATTCTGAACGGCAAACGTCCTGTGACAACAGATTTCGCGCTCATGATGGAGGCCGCTCTCGGCATCAATCCCGAACTGCTCGTCAACATGCAGGCACGCTACAATATGTCGGTGGCACGGCAGAAGAAAACGCTGCTTGACAGGTTGGTTGATATCAAAAGAGCCTGTGCTGCGATGTTTTAGAATTGTTGGCGGTTGTTCTTTTTATTTACTTCTTGCAACTCCCTCGCGATGGACTTTGGAATCACCACTTTTAATACTGCGAGCACAAAGCGGTGAGTTACGTTCAAATTTTGTAGAGAATGTGGGCGTAAAGTATTGCTTTGGAATAGCAGCTTTTGGCCCTGCGAGCACAAAGCGGTGAGTTACGTTTAAATTTTCTAGAGAATTTGCACGTAAAGCATAGGTTTGTATTTGTAGTTTGATGTTTGGCGAACATAAAGTGGTGCTTTGCGTTTGTAAAGCGTGTTTTGCGTGCGCTAAGTCATAAAGAACTTTAAAAAGAAGTGGAAATGAAAAAAAAGGAGGTGAAAGGTGCGGTTTTTATCCGAAAAAAGGATAATTTTGCAGCTTGAATCAAGGAGAGATGCTCGAGTGGCTGAAGAGGCACGCCTGGAAAGCGTGTATACGTCAAAAGCGTATCCGGGGTTCGAATCCCCGTCTCTCCGCTTTTTCTTTTTGTTTTTTGAGTATGAGAAATCTGATTGCACGGTTTGCAATAGCTTGTTTCCTGATATTTGTTTCGTTGCAGGTGGCCATGGCCCAGAAGGCTGACTTCAATGGGGCGGATGACAAATCCACCACAACAGTTGCCGACACGGCTGTTGCTGCCGCCGACTCGATGAGTCTTGCCGAGCTGGCCGCGGCCTCTACCGACAGCATTGATTTGGCTGAGGTGGTGGCTGCCGACGAGGGTGGCTTTCACCATGCGCTGAAGCGCAAGTTTATTGAGGGCAACGCGGGCTTCATGTCGTTGGTGGCACTGGCGTTGGTGCTGGGGTTGGCGTTCTGCATTGAGCGTATCATCTACCTGAGCCTTTCGGAAATCAATGCCAAACGGTTCATGGCCGATGTGGAGCAGAAACTCATGGACGGCGACACGGAGGGCGCGAAGCAGCTTTGCCGTGATACGCGCGGCCCGGTGGCATCGGTGTGCTATCAGGGCATTCTTCATGCTGACGAGAGCTTGGAGGACATTGAGCGCTCGGTGAGCAGTTATGGCAGTGTGCAGACGGCCAACTTAGAGAAGGGTTGTTCGTGGATTACGCTGTTCATTGCGCTGGCCCCGTCTTTAGGATTCCTTGGCACGGTGATTGGCATGGTGATGGCTTTCGACCGCATTCAGGACGCGGGCGACATCAGTCCCACCATTGTTGCCGCAGGTATGAAAGTGGCGCTCATCACCACTATCTTCGGTATCATCGTGGCTGTGGTATTGCAGATTTTCTACAATTATATTCTTTCGAAAATCGAGCATCTCGTGTCGCAGATGGAGGAGTCGGCCATCACTTTGATGGACGTGCTGGCGAAGATGAAGGAGGGGAAAGAGTTAGGAGTTAGGAGTTAAGAGTTGGGAGTTAGGAGTTAGGAGTTTTCATGCGCGTACCCCGTTGGAAAGATATTACCCGTTGGCCTGCTGCCCGTTTGTCGGCGGCAGTGCTCTACGTGCTGCTTGGCGTAGCCGCGGTGGTGTTCGTGTTGTTCTATCTGGTTGGGTTCAGTCGCCTTTCTGCCGAGGATCCCAACTTCACTGAGCCGCGCCTCACCTCGTTGCTCCTTGTTTTTCTGTGGGTGATGCTGGGATTGGCATTGGTGATGGCCGTTGTGTCGGTGGTGCGCTCGTTGCGTGTGCGCGACAAACAGCAGTCGCGTCAGAACGGCATTCCCTTTGCGCGCATTGCCGTGGGAACGGGCTGCGGCCTGGCCGTGTGCCTGTTGCTCACTTTTGTTCTGGGCTCCTCTCGGCCCATGCTTATCAATGGTCTTCGTTATGCCGACGCTGCATGGCTTAAGACAGCAGATATGTTTATCAATACAGCCATTGTGCTATTGCTCGTGGCCGTCATCGCAGTAGTATGTTCAAACGTAAGAAACGCGAGGTTCCGTCGCTGAATACCACGTCAACAGCCGATATTTCGTTCATGCTGCTGATTCTGTTCCTCGTCACGTCGTCAATGGACATCGACAAGGGACTCACCCGTCAGCTGCCACCGATTACACCCGACGAGCAGCGCGTGGAGCAGACCGACGTGGAAGAGCGCAACCTGCTGAGCCTGCAAGTGGCTGCCGACGGTACGTTCACCTGCAACGACGAGCCGATGAAAATTGGCCTGTTGAGGGAGCGCGTCGTGGAGTTTGTGGGCAAGACTGCCGACCGCGACAAGCACATCATTCAGTTGGAAACCGACCGCAATGCCGACTACGAAGTGTATTTCGACATTCAGAACGAGATTGTGGCTGCCTACAACACGCTGCGCGACCAGTTGGCCCGAAAGCGCTTTGGTCACGGCTTGGCACAGTGCACTACTGAGCAGAAGAACGAGCTGCGCGCCTATTATCCGCAGCGCATAGCCGAGGTGAACAATGCCTTGGAGGAAGGAGGCCTGCCATGAGCATGTTCCGCCGTCGGCGCCGCACAGTGCCTACGCTCAATACGGCCTCGCTGCCCGATTTGATTTTCACCGTGCTGTTTTTCTTCATGATTGTCACCCACATGCGTAAGGTGACACCCAAGGTGGAGTATCAGGTGCCTGCGGGTACTGAGTTGCAGCGGCTGACCAAAAAGTCGTCGGTGAGCTATATTTATATAGGAACGCGCGCAGACAACCGCCAGACTGCCATCCAGCTGAACGACAAGTTTGCCGATGCAGGCGAGGTGGCCAACTATGTGTCTTCTGAGCGCGAACGGATGTCGGAGGAAGACCGCCAGCAAATGACTGTCTCGCTGAAGGTCGACCGCCACACACCCATGGGCGTGGTGAACGATGTGAAGCAGTCGCTGCGCAAGGCAAATGCGCTCACCGTGAATTATTCCGCGGTGAACAAATCAGCAAAAAAATAAAAAAACGCCCGAAAACAGAAAAAATACTTTCAATTTGTTGCTAAATTGGGAGTTTTTGTTTATCTTTGCATAATCGATAAAGGGAAGGGTGTAAAATAGTAAGCACTTGGCAACAGGGAGGATGGGTGCAGGAAGAAGATAAACAAGAGTTTTATTCCTAATTATATTACTTATTATTATTTATTGGTATGGCACATCACAATTTAGATGCTTTAGACAAAAAAATCCTTCGACTTATTTCTCAGGACGCAAGAATAGCGTTCTTAGAAGTGGCCCGTTCTTGTGGCGTCAGCGGAGCCGCCATTCATCAGCGCATTCAGAAACTCACCCATCTCGGAGTCATCAAAGGCTCGCAGTTCATTATCGACCCGGAGAAAATCGGCTATGAGACGTGTGCATACATTGGTCTTTACCTGAAAGATCCCGGTGACTTCGACAAAGTGGTTGAGGCTCTCAAGAAAATCCCCGAGGTGGTGGAATGTCATTACACCACGGGCGGATTCGATATGTTCATCAAAATCTATGCCCTCAACAATCACCACCTGCTCAACATTATCCACGACAAACTGCAGCCGCTCGGACTTCAGCGGACAGAGACCGTCATCTCGTTCAATGTGGCCATCGACCGCCAACTGCCCGTCATAGATATTCCTGCCGACGAGGTGATTGACGAGACCGAACTTGAGGCCTGAGCCGCGCATCATCATTGATTCAGCAACATAAAACCCGGAAACAGAAGTTACAAATTCTTCAGTTTCCGGGTTTCTGCGTGGTTTGCCTGCTCGTGTTTGGCGTTCATTGGCACTCCGGGGCGGGTGACATTTCCGCATCCTCCTGCTGTGGCCTCACATAGTCGGCAAAGGTGTAGGCAAAAGCGTGTCGCTCGTCGGGCTCATGGTGCTCTGCCTGTTGCAAAGTCCAGTCGTCGTAGGGCGGAAAGAATGCATCGGCCTCCTGGGGTGTGTCGTCAATTTCTGTAAGGCAAAGACGGTCGGCCAACGGCAAGGCTTGCTTATAGACAGAAGCCCCTCCGATGATGAACACTTCCTCGTCTGGCGAGCAGTGTTCTAATGCCTCGCGGAGCGAAGCAAAGCGTTCGCAGCCCGGAAAGTCGGTTGTTGAGCGGCTGAGCACCACATTGCGCCTGTTGGGCAATGCTCCCTTGGGCAGCGACTCGAAGGTGCGCCGCCCCATGATGATGGTGTGGCCGGTGGTGAGCTGCTTGAACCGTTTCAGGTCGTTGGGCAACCAGTACAAGAGTTTGTTCTGTAAGCCGATGGCGCGGTTTTTTGCCACGGCGGCAATGATGCTGATCATTTCTGTGCTTTGTTTACTTTGTTCTTTCTTCATGTGCTATACACTCACCTCGGCCTTGATGTGCGGGTGCGGGTCGTAGCCTTCCAACTGGAAGTCCTCGTATTGGAAACCGAAGATGTCTTTCACGTCGGGATTGATGCGCATGGTGGGAAGTGGGCGGGGCTCGCGCGTAAGCTGCAGGCGGGCCTGGTCAAGGTGGTTCAGATAGAGGTGGGTGTCGCCCGTCGTGTGAACAAAGTCACCGGCCTTTAGTCCCGTCACCTGTGCCATCATCATCAGGAGCAGCGCGTAGCTGGCAATGTTG
>JAFZSI010000059.1 GCA_017619445.1 Prevotella sp. | reverse complement strand
GGAGAGTGGAGAGAGGAGAGAGGTTTGATGTTAGTGGAGAGAGGAGAGAGGAAAGAGGAGAGAAGCGGGAAAAACTCTCGCGCAGCGAGAAAGAGGCCCTCGTTTATGCCAAGGAAAAGGTGGAACGGGCACAGGGATTCATAGAGGCTGTGAAGCAACGACGCCGCACGCTCTACATCACCATGAAAGCCATCGTGGAAATCCAGCACAAGTATTTCCAGGACGGCGACGAGAGCGACCTGCAGCCCATGATTCTGAAAGACGTGGCCGACCGCACAGGACTGGACATATCCACCATTTCGCGCGTGAGCAACATGAAATATGCGCAGACACGATGGGGCACCTTCAAACTGAGACACTTCTTCAGTGACAGCTACCGCACGGAAAGCGGAGAGGAAATGTCAACACGACGCATCAAGGCCGCCCTGCAGGAAATTGTGGAGGCCGAAAACAAAAAACATCCGCTTAACGACGATGCGCTGAAAGTGGAACTCACCAAACGCGGATTCCCCATTGCGCGGCGCACCATCTCGAAATACCGCGAGCAACTGGGCATCCCGGTGGCAAGACTTAGAAAAAACTGAGTAAGTGAGTGCACAGAAAACTTGTTTTCTTTGCCGAACGTGAAGTTTTTATGTAAAAAACTGATGGTTGACAGAGTAACAGAAGTTTAGACATAGTAACATAGTAACAATAAACTCGTAATACAAAAAGAATGAGAGCAAGAGACCTGATCATAGCAGCACGGGTAATCAGCATGATTTTTACCCCCTTCTACCTGCCGTTGGTGGGCATGCTCATCCTGTTTGTGTTCAGCTACCTCAGTATGCTGCCTTGGGCATTCAAACTGCAGGTGGTGGCATTGGTGTATATGTTCACCATTCTGCTGCCAACGCTCATCATTCATTACTATCGTAAGTATCAGGGATGGTCGCTCTTAGAGTTAGGCGTGCGCGAGCGACGGCTCATCCCCTACGTCATTTCCATCGTCTGCTATTCCACATGCTACTACGTCATGCGCGCCGTCCACCTGCCAGGCTTCATGGGCCGCATCTTAGTGGCAGCATTGCTCATTCAAGTGCTTTGCGCCATCATCAACGTATGGTGGAAAATATCCACCCACACCGCAGCCATCGGTGGCGTGGCGGGAGCAGTGGTGGCTTTCTCGTATATTTTCACCTTCAATCCTGTATGGTGGCTGTGCATCATCATTTTCGTGGCTGGGCTGTTAGGCAGCAGCCGAATGATTCTGCGCCAGCACTCGTTGCCCCAGGTGGTCGTGGGATTCTTCCTCGGACTCGTCACGGCTTTCATGGCCATCATCTGAAGTATTAAATCCTCAACTCCTCAATAAATGAAACCATTAGTAAGCATAATCATGGGCAGCACCAGCGACCTGCCCATCATGGAAAAAGCATGCAAGTTTCTGAACGACATGCAGATTCCTTTTGAAGTGAACGCCCTTTCCGCCCACCGCACTCCCGAAGCCGTGGAAACGTTTGCCAAAGAAGCTAAGGGCCGGGGCATACAGGTGATTATTGCTGGTGCGGGCATGGCAGCGGCACTTCCAGGTGTCATTGCAGCCAACACCACGCTGCCAGTCATCGGCGTACCCATCAAAGGCATGCTCGACGGGCTCGATGCCCTGCTGAGCATTGTGCAGATGCCGCCGGGCATTCCCGTAGCTACGGTGGGAGTCAACGGTGCCATGAACGCCGCCATCCTGGCTGTGCAGATGATGTCACTCTCAAACAAGGAAATGGCAGAAAAACTGGCCAAGTACAAAAACAGCCTCAGCCAGAAAATAGAGAAAGCCAACATTGAGCTGGCAGAAATCAAAGACTATGAATACAAAACAAACTGATTACCGTCGCAGGCCATCCACCGTGGTACGCATCGGCAACCTGCTGATGGGCGGTGATAACCCCATCCGCGTACAGTCGATGACCACCACCGACACCAACGACACCTTGGCCTGTGTGGAGCAGACCAAGCGCATTGTGGCGGCTGGGGGCGAACTGGTGCGACTCACCACGCAGGGAATGCGCGAGGCCAACAACATGAAGAACATCAGCGAGGCACTGCGTGCCGAAGGCATCAACGTGCCGTTGGCTGCCGATGTGCACTTCAACCCCAATGTGGCCGACGTGGCAGCATTGTACGCCGAGAAGGTGCGCATCAACCCCGGCAACTACGTTGATCCTGCTCGTACATTCAAACAACTCAGCTACACCGATGAGCAATATGCTGCCGAACTGCAGAAGATTGAACAGCGTTTCGTTCCCTTTCTTAATATCTGCCGCGAGCACGGCACGGCCATCCGCATCGGTGTGAACCACGGCTCGCTCTCCGACCGCATCATGTCGCGCTACGGCGACACACCAGCGGGAATCGTGGAGAGCTGCATGGAGTTTCTGCGCATCTGTCAGCGCGAGCAGTTCAACGATGTGGTCATCAGCATCAAGGCCAGCAACACCGTCGTCATGGTGCAGTCGGTGCGCCTGTTGGTTCAAACCATGGACAAAGAGCAGATGCACTATCCCCTGCACCTCGGTGTAACAGAGGCTGGCGAGGGTGAGGACGGGCGCATCAAGTCGGCCGTTGGCATCGGTGCGCTGCTCACCGAGGGCATTGGCGACACCATCCGCGTCAGCCTCAGCGAGGAACCCGAGGCCGAGATTCCCGTGGCCAAGAAGTTAGTGGAGTCTATTGAAGAATGCGCCCACCTACGTGCCGAGGCAGAGGCATCAATCTCCAACGACACCATCACGCTCAACATCGCTGAGCCCGACTGGGAGACGCTGCAACTTAAAGCAGCCATGGCCGTGGGAGCTTTGCTCATTGACCAGAAAGCCCACCAATTGGTAATCACCCAACACCCAACACCCAACACCTCACCCTCCCCCTCTGGGGGGCGGGGGGCTGGGC
The DNA here is from genome assembly GCA_017619445.1 of Prevotella sp. Taxonomy (GTDB): domain Bacteria; phylum Bacteroidota; class Bacteroidia; order Bacteroidales; family Bacteroidaceae; genus Prevotella. Next base: position 8,100 of record JAFZSI010000059.1, on the reverse strand, counting down.
AGGGGGGCTTCCCAACGAAAAAACTCGTACAACTGGCCGACGACATCCTGCAGGCCGCACGTATCAAATTCACCAAGACAGAATACATCTCCTGCCCGGGCTGCGGCCGCACCCTCTACGACCTGCGCACCACCATCCAGCGCATCAAGCAAGCCACCGCCCACCTCAAGGGTCTCAAGATTGGCATCATGGGCTGCATCGTCAACGGTCCTGGTGAAATGGCCGACGCCGACTATGGCTACGTGGGTGCCGCGAAAGGCAAAATCTCTCTCTACCGAAAGAAAGTTTGCGTGGAGAAAAACATACCCGAAGAACTGGCCGTGGAAAAACTGCTTCAACTCATAGAAGAAGATAATAGAGGAGAGAGGAGAGGAATGCATATGTCCATTAACTCCTGCTAACTCCCGATAACTCCCATTAACTCCAACACCCAAACGACCAAACGACCAACACCCATGGAACTAAAACAGACTTACCTGGCAGACCCTGGCCGTTACGACCAAGCTGCCAAGATGTATGCACGCTGCGAGCGTAGCGGCATCATGCTGCCCAAAATCTCACTCGGATTCTGGCACAATTTCGGAAGCGTTGACCCCTATGAGCGGGCACGCGACATCACGCACTTCGCCTTCGACCACGGCATCACACACTTCGACCTGGCCAACAACTACGGCCCCGTCTATGGCAGTGCCGAGGAAACCATGGGGCGGCTCATCGACGACGACTTCCGTCCCTACCGCGACGAGCTGTTCATCTCCACCAAGGCCGGCTACGACATGTGGCCTGGTCCTTACGGTGAGTGGGGCTCGCGCAAGTATCTTATGGCAAGCCTCGACCAGAGCCTCCGCCGCATGCACCTCGACTACGTTGATCTGTTCTACAGCCACCGCTTCGACCCTGACACTCCCATCGAAGAAACCCTGCAGGCAATGGTTGACATCGTGCGGGCGGGCAAGGCTCTCTACCTCGGCATCAGTAACTGGCCGCTTGAGCCGCTGAAAAAAGCCGTTGAATATCTCAGCCAGCGCGACGTACCGCTGCTCATCTATCAAGGCAAATTCAACATGCTCAACCGCGAACCCGCAGACAGCGGCATCATCGACTTCTGCCACTCAAAAGGCATCGGTTTCATCGCCTTTTCGCCCCTCGCACAAGGTCTGCTCACCAACCGCTACCTCAACGGCATTCCCGCCGACTCGCGCATGAGCCGCGCCAAGTTCCTTCGCCCCGACATGCTCACACCCGAATTGCTCAGCCACCTGCAGGAGCTCAACGCCACCGCCGTGCAGCGCGGACAGACGCTCGCACAAATGGCCCTGCAGTGGATTCTACAGCAGCAGGGCGTCACCTCCGTACTCGTCGGTGCCAGCTCCGTGCAGCAACTACAGACAAACCTAAGCTGCATTGAGTGATGCGGTTTTTATAAAACCAAAACTGACATCCGTAAACTTTTACTTTGCGTTCACAAACCTACACTTTACGAACACAAAGCAATGGTTTACGGATGAATTATCTAGTAAATTTCATCATCAAAAAAACATCCCCATTTCATAACGCCGCGCGTTGTTTCCCTAAAGCAAACTGTGATGGAAACAACGCGCGGTGGTATTATTCACAAGATACTGCTTGTTTTATAAACTATGAAGATTTGCCTTGGGTCAATAGGCGTTTTTGTCGTGGATGAAGGCTTGTTTGAAGGTAAGCCATACGATGCGGACGTCGAGCCAGAGCGTCCAGTTCTCGATGTACCAGATGTCGCGCTCCACGCGTCCTTGCATCTGCCACAGCTCGGGTGTCTCGCCGCGGAATCCGGTGACCTGTGCCCAGCCTGTGATGCCGGGTTTTACGAAGTGGCGCACCATGTACTGGTCGATGAGCTGGCGATAGACTTGTGTGTGGTGGAGCATGTGGGGTCGTGGGCCTACGACGCTCATCTGGTTGATGAGGACGTTGTAGAACTGCGGCAGCTCGTCGATGTTGGTCTTGCGCATGAAACTGCCGAAGGGGAACTTGCGGGGGTCGTCGCGTGTGGCCTGCAGGGTGTTGGCCTGCGTGTTGGGATGCATGGAGCGGAACTTGTAGCAGTAGAAGCTCTTGCCGTTGACGCCCGTGCGCAGCTGACGGAACAGGATGGGGCCGTGGGGGCTCTGCAGCTTGATGATGAGGGCGATGATGGGGAACAGGGGTATGCAGACGCAGAGCATGAGGATGGAGAAAACGACGTCGAATAGGCGTTTGATGAGGCGGTTTGAGGGCAGTGCGAGGGGCTCCTGGTGGTTGGTGAAGATGAGGTGGTCGCCCACGGTCTCGGGCTCCAGTCGCATGCCGATGCGCTCGAGTGACACGGGAACGTAGTAGAAACGGATGATGTTGCTGTCGCAGTAGTTAGCCACGTTGCGTATCTGCTTGCTGCGGCTGCGGGGCAGGCAACAGTAGATTTCGTCGGGGCGGTTTTTCTTCCTGATATTGAGTTTGGCGGCCTGCTGCTCCAAGTTGGTGTAGGTGCCGAGGTAGCGGAGTTCTTCGGGGAATCCTTCCGCAGGCTCTTCAGCCAGATAGCCTTTGACGGTGTAACCAGTTGAGGGGTCACTGACAAGGGCTTTGTAGATGTCGAGGATGGCTGGGTCGGAGCCTATGAGCAATGCGGAGCGGGTGTTGCGGCCCATGCGGCGGAAACGCTTGAGCAGCATACGCTCTGCGAGGCGCACAAGCACAAGCACTACGAACAGCAGCAACGAGAAAACGAGCAGGAACGAGCCATAGGCACCGGTATAGATGAAAGGCTTGGCCATGGCGTAGGAGAGCACGGCATAGAGAGCCACGAGCGAGGCTGCCTGCTTGATGATTCTGTCGGCTGCGGCGCGCCGCTCATGCATGACGGTGGCGAAACGTATCTGGCTGACGGCCATGGCGAAGTTGATGACAAGGATGAACTCGTCGAACTTCTCGTATGGCACGCGCTCTCCTATATACTTTTTGTGAAACCAGAAAGCGGCGGCAAAGAGTAGGTTGAGGATGATAAAATCACCGGCTATGACGGCATATTTTATCAGCTCGTTGGTTTTGGTGTTTCTTGTGCTCTTCACTTTGGTTGTTTGGTTGTTTGGTTGTTTGGTTGTTTGGTCGTTTGGTCGTTTGAGTTAGGAGTTAGGAAATTGACAAATTGTCAAATGCATAAATAAATTGTAAATTGGAGTTCCTTGAGCTCCGCGAAAAAATTGTCAAATTGTAAATTATTTCACTTGTGCCGAAACAGGATTTTTGTTGCCTTTCATGCTCACCAGGAAGGCCTTGGCGCTGCCGAAACGCAGGAACATATCCAGGCGAATGGGAATGTGGTTATCGTCGTCGGTGACAAAGAAACGCACAATCTCCTTGTAATCTTTCTTGTTGTCCTCTTTCTCCATATACGAGAGAGTGAGGCAGCGGTATTTCTTGCCGTTGTCGGCTTTGATGGTGGTTTTGCCCCGGTATTTCAGCAGTGCGGTCTTCATGTCGTCACCGTCGGCAATGGGAATCTTGATGACGTGGCCCTTGCTCCATCCTTCGGGACTGAAGCTGCGGGCGCGCAGGAAGATGCTCATCATGTCATATACACATTCTTTCGACGAGGTGTTTTTCCATGTATTGTCGCCGCTGGCATGCAGTTCGTGTTGGCGCAGGTTAACACCTGTGCCGGGATAGCTGTAGAACACCTCATCCACATAGTAGCGCTTTCCTTCGCGGGCTCCCTTGCGGTAGTAAAGCGGTGCGAGTCCTTCGGACACATAGCATAGCAATGTGTCGCGCAGCACAAACATCTCATCAACCTTGTTGTTGCCCTTTGTAGTGAGACTTGTGCGATAGGCGGGCTTTCCGTTGTAACGGCTCAACACCGTTGACATGGAGGCCGAACCTGCCTTCACCCACACGAATTTCCAGTTGTAGTACAAATTGTAATATAGGAACTCTCCCGACTTGAAGGCCGTGTTTTTGAACGTGCATTGTGCGGTAGAAGCAGACGGATGCATGGCCGTCAGCAATAATGCCAGCAGGCACCATTTGCGGATTATCGACTTACTGGTTGTCGATGGGCTGATCTTCAATTTCAGATTCTTCATTTTTCTTGTTTTTCTTCTTTTTTTCAGTTTTCATTTTTTTGCTCACTTTCTTGGCAGCTTTTTCCATTTCCGAGGGAGTTGGAATGCCCAATTTCTTTGCGCGGTCGTAATTGCGGCGCTTGATGGTTTTCTCCTTGTCGGCTTTCTGCTTGATGATTTCCTGTGGTTTTTGTCGCGACGGATTGATGAGCAACGGGTTCCACGTCAGCGTTACATCCCATTTGGTTTTGCATTCAATGGCCTTGGCGTAATAGTAAACCTTTTCGGCCTCGCGGTTGGCTGCATAATCGCCTGTGTCCCAAACTCCATTGCCATTCTCATCGATGAAGCACCGCATGTAGTAGGTGCCGGGGAGTATGTAGAAGAACTCGGCCACACCATTGGTCACCGCCACGCTTTTATAGGTTGAATCGTTCTTGTCGAGCAGTTGGGCCACCACCTTGTTGCCGCCCATGTTGCTGATGGTCATGAGCAACGAACTGTATTCGTCGGCATCGCGCACCTTGAATCCCGCTTTGTCAGCATTGTTGGCCAATCCGTAAATATCGACAAAAGCAGCCGAATCAATCTCAAGACTGTATTCAAGGCCCGGCCTCCACTCGCCTATCACCTGGAACGTTCGCGGTTTTCCCTCCACGGGATTAACGATAAAGGGTGTTTCATACCATAGTGAATCAACCTGTGAATAGAGGTGAATGCCCGTCGTTTCCATCTGGTCCAAAGGTGTTGGCGACGTGATGAAGATATTCTTGTCGGGGTCAAGTTCCGACCGCGTGGAAAAGTCCAGTTTCAGCGGTGTCACCGGTTCTTTGTACGGTCCTATGTCCTGGCCTTTCTTTTTTGCTTTCTCTGCCTTTTTGTTCCAGTCGTCAATGGCCTTCTGTTTCTTCTTCATGCGTTTCTCATACGACTCCTTGGCCAGCACCTCCATGTCTTCTTCGGTCGTGCTTTGCAGCACACCCGTTGAGTCGGTTGCCAAATAGGTCATTTCAAAGCGCAGCGTGTCCTGATTCACCAAGGCCGTATCGCGCAGCCAGTAGGTGATGGAGTCTTTCTTCAGGTTGGCCTCAACAACCAGGTCGTCGGCATTGAAATTGAGTCCTTTGATTTGAGGCAGTTCTTCGCTACCGTAAGTGAAGAACAGGCTGAAACGATTGGGATTCACGCGTTCTGCCTTGATGAAACTGCGGTTCGTCTGTACTTCCCTGAAAGCACGCAGCACAATGTCGTCGGGATAGTAATGGGTGTAGGGCACCATGACGATAGAGTCGATGAAAAGCGAGTCGCGCCAGATGGTATCGGGACGCACATCGGGTTTCGACGAGGGAGTGATGATGTCGTGGCTAAAAGCAATCTGCTCGCTTTTCTGACTGAACATATAGTCGCCGTCGGCATCCTTGAGGGCATACACGCGGTAACTGCCATGGGCGATACCCTTAATGACAAAATGACCGCGGCTGTCGGTGCGGGCCACACGTTGCAGTGGCTCTTTCCTGAACACCGTGTCCGACAAGTTGCCATAAAGACCCACCAAAATGCCTTTCACCGGCTCCAGGTTGCGCGCTTCGAGCACATAGCCCGACACCTCCATGGTGTCGATATGGTCGCCCGTAGAGAAGCTGTAGGTATAGTTGCCCAGCGGGTTGTTCTCATTGTTGTCGCTGATGGCATCCGAGAAGTCGATGGTGTAGGTGGTGTTGGGTTTGAGCGTGTCTTTCAGTTCTACCACGATTTTCTTTCCTGCGCTTTTGATTTCAGGCAGTTCAATCTGTGGCGGCGACACCACCACATTCTCCGTGGGGTTGTCAATCTTAACGAACTCATTGAAGGAGATGACCACTTTATTGGTATTCGCGTTGACACTACGGTCGGCTGGCGATGCACCCACCACATACGGGGGGTCCTCGTCGTACCATCCGCCGTCGGGAGCACCCATCTTGGCACATGAAACGAAGAATAAGGAAGACAGAATGAACGTGGCCACTATTGCCGGCAACCATCTCATTCCCATTCTGAAATTCTTTATCCTTGACACTATCTTGATTTACTATTTATCAGTTATTATACTTATCGGAGGTTTCTGGTTTCAGGTTTTGAGGATTACAATTATAAATTGTCAAATTGTAAATTGTAAATTGTCAAATTGTAAATCCCCTTACTCCTTCTCTCCCAATTCCATTATCTCCTCTATCAGTCGGCGGCTGTTGCTCAGGCGCGGAATCTTGTGCTGACCGCCCAGTTTGCCCTTGCATTTCAGCCAGTCGTTGAACAGGTTGGGGCGCGCCTTCACCACCTCCAAGTGCTGCAGGGTGATGTCCTTGAAGCGTTTTGCCTCATAGTCGCTGTTAATCTCCTGCAACTTCTGGTCGAGCAGCGTGGCAAAGCGGTCAAGGTCGTCGGGCTCGCGCGAGAACTCAATGAGCCATTGGTGGCGGCACTTGGCGTGTGTGTCCATATAGATGGGAGCAGCCGTATAGTCCTTCACCTCCGCATTCGTCATACGGCAGGCATATTCCAGCCCTTTCTCGGCGTTATCCACAATCAGCTCCTCGCCGAAGGCATTGATGAAATGCTTGGTGCGCCCCGTGATGACAAACTTGTAGGGATTTTTCTGCGTGAAGCAGATGGTGTCGCCAATCACATAGCGCCACAGGCCGCACGACGTGCTGATGACCAGCGCATAGTTCTTGCCCGTCTCAACACCCCACAAGGGAACCGCATGCAGGTGCTCGGGAGACTGCTGCAGGTCGCTCTCGCTGAACTCGTCCATGGGTATGAACTCGTAGAACACACCACGGTCGAGCAGCAGCAGCAGCGACGGGTCCTCAATGCTCGACTGCACGCCGAAGAAGCCCTCGCTCGCGTTGTAGGTCTCCATGTAATGCATCTCGGGGTTCCTGATGATATCGGCATACTGCTGGCGGTAAGGCTTAAACGACACGCCGCCGTGGAAAAACACCTCTAAGTTGGGCCACACCTCGTCAATAGTCTTGCAGCCGCTCAGCTCCAGCACCCGCATCAGCACACTCATCATCCAAGACGGCACGCCACTCAGGTTTGTTACGTTTTTCCGCCATGTCTCCATCGCAATGTGCTCGCGCTTCACGTCGAAATCGCTCAGCAAAGCCGTGCTTTTCTTCGGCACGCGCACCAGGTTGGCCAGCGGATTCATGTTCTCTATTAGGATGGCACTCAGGTCGCCCACCATGCTGTCCTTCACATTGTAGTTCGGTGAATGGCTGCCGCCCAGAATCAGCGCGCGGCCGTCAAACAAACGGCTGCGGGGATTGGCCATCAGATAGAGCGACACCGTGTCCCACGTGCCCTGAAAGTGAATGTCGCGCAGACCATCCTCCGTCACAGGGATAAACTTGCTCTTGTCGTTCGTAGTGCCCGATGACTTGGCAAACCACTTCACGCGGCCTGGCCACAGCACGTCGGACTCGCCATGGCGCATGCGGTCGATGGCCTCCTTCAGTTGCTCGTAGCTGTTCAGCGGCACATGCTCAATAAAACGCGAATAGCCGTCAACACTGTCAAACGAATGACTGCGCCCCCACTCCGTATCACTGGCACGCGCCACAAGGCGACTGAGCACCTGCTGCTGCAGACGCTCGCCCTCATGAATATGGTGTCGCAACTCTTTCTGCCGAGGCAAAAAGACTTTCGACACAATGCTTGTTAAATTCATGCTGCAAAGGTACGATTAAGTGAGAGAAAAACCAAGAGAATCTTGAGTTTTTTCGAGCGTGAGTACCTTCGACGAAGTCAAAGTAAGATTAAGCGAGTGAAAAACCAAGAGAATCTTGAGTTTTTTCGAGCGTGAGTACCTTCGACGAAGTCAAAGGTGCTAATAAGTGAGAGAAAAGCCAAAAGATGGCCCCTCGGCCATGCTATCCAAGGAGCCATCTACATCAGTATTAATCCATCATTTCAAAGAACACCAGGACATTTGTCCTCAGAAGCAGCTCGACACACCAAAAGCTGTGGCAATGGCCGT
>JAFZSI010000058.1 GCA_017619445.1 Prevotella sp. | reverse complement strand
TCTCCTCTCTCCTCTCTCCTCTCTCCTCATATTTCAGCACCAGCCCGAAACCACTGAGAAACAGAAACACGGGCACGCCATAGTGGCCGAAGAACGACAGCAGGTGGATGGGCAAGTTCCAATCGGCGTGGAGCACCGCATTGAGCAGCTCCTCGCAGTTGTTGCGGTGGAACTGATACTCGTTTTCCTTGACGGCCAGGCCCAGCCAGTGGCAGTAGTTGTGCAGCACAATGCCCAGGATGGCCACGCCTCGCATGGCCGAGCATTCGGTCTTTGTCAACAGAGGCTTATTCATTGTCTTTTTTGTTCTTGTTCATTATTTCATCGTAGTCGGTGGTGGCTTTCAGGATGCGCGGCCGCTGCTCGTCGTACTCGGGCACGAGCACGTTGAGCCGCTCGCGGTAGTCGCGCGTGTGTATGCCCCCCAAATATAATAAGGTATGGGGCAGCGCGTCAATCATCAGCCGCCGGTTCTTTGCCATCACTACCTGATTGGCTATCTCAGGATGGTTCACCATATACTTGTGCGAGCACCACATCCACATGGGTATCTCGAACTCCTCGCGCGCCAGACGGGCGGTAATTTCGGTGCTATGCATACGGCCAAAGAAATGCTCCGCGCCAGGACCAAACACCTCCTCACCATGGTCGGGCACATACATCACAATGGCATCCTGGTCTTCATAAACCCGCAGAATGGCATCCACCACCGAGTCGTTGTACATCACGGCATTGTCGTAGTAGGCCAGCACCTGCAGATTGCGCCGGCTCATACGCGGACGGTCGTAGTCTGAAGGCTTGAAACGCATTCGGCTTTTGGGGCAGCGTATGCGGTAATCCACATGCTGGCCATAGAGGTGGTAGATGGTGAGTTCGGGCTTGTCGGGCTTTATCTCCCCATTGCTCACCAGCTGCCGGTAGTCGTCGATGAGCTTCTCGTCGAACACATGGATGTGCTCGTTGCGCGAGTCAAACTGTGCCGCGCTCAGCTCGGGATTGTTCAGGAAGAAACCGCCGCTGAAATCATAGACGGCCTCCTTGGCCTTGGGCAGGAACTGGTTGGTGAGGAACGTCACGTGGTAGCCAGCCTTGCGGAATACCTCGGTGAACAGGGGGTAGTCGCACCACTCGCCCGTGTCGCCTACGGCATAGAGCGAGAACAAGTGCTTGAACACAAAGCTGGTAAGGTTCCACGGTGCCACCACGTCGGTGAACACCTGCAGTTCGCCGCGCTGCCTGCGTTTCAGCTGCCAGGGCGTTGTCTCTTTCTCGTAGCCATAGAGCTGCGAATGATACTTGTTGTAGCTTTCGCCGATGATGAGCACGATGTTGGGGCTGGTGAACGAGCAACTGTCCACCGACACACGGTCTTTGGTCTCTATCAGTTGGTCAATCTGCCGGGCGGTGAGGCTGTTGGCCCTCATACTGAACGCCAGGCGATAGACAGGCTCATAGAGCGTGGCGCGGTCCTTGCGTGTCAGCTCGTGCTCCACATATCCAATCTTCTCAAGGCTCATCAGCCGCCAGAATGCCTGCTTGTTGGGCCAACTGGCGTATGCGCTCCAGCAGAACAAAACGATGGTGAGCAGACCCGCAAGGGGGGTGAGGATTGAGAATTGAGGTTTGAGAATTGAGGTTTGAGGTTTGAGGATTGAGTTTTTTAACTTCAATTTTACGACCTTTGTGCAAACTGCGTGCACAACCATCAGCAGCAGAATCCAGCCCAGCGGGCTCAGCAGCACGTCGGCCGACAGGTAGGTGGTGAGAAACTCGCCCGCCTCCTTGCCCGTTGTCTCGCCCACTAAAAGCAGCATGGTGGGGGTGATGGGCGACTGGAACTTCACAATGCAGAACGCATCGACCACCGCCAGCCCGTAGAACAACACATAGAGCACACGCCGCACCCACCGCCGCACGCGCAGCGGCAGCAGTGTGAGCAACAGGCAGACCAAATAGAGGTCGAAGAACAGCTCAAGCCACAAGTTGGCGTAGCCCTGCGGCTTGTCCTTCATCTCAATCCAGCTGCACAGCAGGCCCAGCACGTACATCGTGACGAAGAACGTGGCGTTCAGCCTGATGGGCTCAAAGGCTTTGCCAATCCATTGTGCTGCAATTTTCAGATATTTCATATTGTCATCCTTCTGATGCTGGACTTTGTTTCTGGGTTGTTTGATGCCGTTTTTCCAAAGTGCGGTTTTACGTTCAAATTCTCTAGAGAATTTATCCGTAAAGCATTGCTTTGCGTTTCGCCGTTTGCGGTGTTGTTGTTGCCACGTTCAACGTGGTGTTTTTATTGTCGGGTTTGAGGTTAGGGATTTGGACTTTGAGATTTGGGGTGTTCGGCGTAGAGATGTTCTTTGCTGATGATGTCGGCCACAGCCTTGGGCACCAGTCTGGCTATGCTGCGCCCCTGTCGGATGCGCTCGCGGATTTCGGTGCTGCTGAGGTTGATGAGCGGCGTGTCCACGAGCTGCACGTTGGGCGGAAGGGCGGTTGGGGCAATGGGCGAGCCTTCGCGCGGATAGATAGCCAGCTTGTAGTCGCGCAGTATGTCGTCGGCACGATACCAGTGGTCGAAACGCTCCCAGTTGTCGGCACCGATGAGCAGCACAAACTCGCGGTCGGGGAAGTCGGCCGAGAGATGTGTGAGCGTGGTGTGCATGTAGGAGGGCCGCGGCAGGTGGAACTCGTAGTCGCAGGCCACAAGCCGCGGGTGGCGTTTCAGGGCGAGGCGCACCAATTGCAGCCGCTTGTCGTCGTCAAGCAGCTGTTGGTCTTGCTTAAAAGGATTTTGTGGAGACACGACAAACCACACCTCGTCGAGGTTGGCCTTCTCAAGAAGTTGTTTGGCCAGCCTGACGTGGGCAACGTGGATGGGGTTGAAACTGCCGCCGTAGATGCCTGTGCGTTTCAGCATTAACAATGAATTGATTAAGCCTGAATTATTTGGAGTTATTGGGAGTTAACTGGAGTTATCGCGGTTTTCAACCGCTCCGGGAGTTAACTGACAATAGACGGGCTATTGTCCGCTAACTTCCATTAACTCCCAATGAATTCGCAGACGTGTTGTTGAGCGATAGCGAAAAATTCATATAACTCCATATAACTCCCGTGAATAATGTAATTAATGGGATTAGGAGTCTTCTGTGGCCTCTGGGCATGGCTCCTGTGCAAGAAACTCCTGGATTATGGCCAGTGCCTCGGCCTCGGCGGTGGCCAGGTCATCGTTGACCACTACGCGGTCGAACCGTTCGGCGTATGTCAGCTCGTATTCGGCGCGTGCGATGCGCTGGTCGATGACTTCGGGCGTGTCGGTGCCGCGCTTTTCCAGTCGGCGGCGCAGCTCCTCGATGGAGGGAGGCTGGATGAAGAGGCTCAGCGCGCGGTCGCCGTAGTGCTGTTTGATGGCGCAGCCACCTTTAACATCGACGTCGAACACCACGTTCTGGCCTTTCTGCGTCTGCGTCTCAATTTGCGATTTCAGGGTGCCGTAGAAACGGCCCTCATACACTTCCTCGTACTCAAGAAACTCATCGTTCTCAATTTTCTGGCGGAACTCTTCGGGTGTCAGAAAGAAGTATTCCACCCCGTTCTGTTCAGTGCCGCGCGGGGCACGGCTGGTGCAAGAGATGCTAAACGCCAGGTTCAGTTCCGGGTGTTCACTCATCAGCCAGTTGATGATGGTGCTCTTTCCGCTGCCGCTGGGCGCGGAAACAACGATTAACCCACCCCGGCCCTCCCAAAGGGAGGGAGTGCCTGCCGGAATGGGGGAGTTGCTTGTGCACTCTCCGTCTTGTGGAGTTGGGTTTGGGTTTTGTTGGGAGGTTTTCATACTCTCCCTCCCTTTGGGAGGGTTGGGGTGGGTTTTTTGTTCGTTTTGTTGCATGGTATAATGTTGTTTCAGTGATTGTCTGATTATGTTGATGACGCTCTCGGTGCTGTGCAACACTTCTTCGTTGGTGAATCTTACGACTTTGTAACCTCTTGATTGCAGAATTGCTGTACGTTCATCGTCCTTGATGGGTTGGTTGCCGTAGAAATGATATTGGCCGTCTATTTCAACAACAAGGTTGTGCGAAAGGCAAACATAGTCTGCAATATAACCGTCAATAGGGTGCTGTCTGCGGAAATGCACCCCGAGCCGTTTGCCTCTTAATGCCTGCCATAGAACCGATTCAGCTTCGGTTGGATACTTCCGATTGGTTTTTGCATGTGCTTTCAGGATATCGTAGCCCCAGCCGTCGGTAGTCTCATATCCAAATTTTCTTTTGGTTACCATATGAAATTAAACTGTAGTTTATATTTGCATTAACCATATCCGGCAGGCACTCCCTCCCTTTGGGAGGGTTGGGGTGGGTTTTTCTTATCTATAATGCGTTTAAAACTTGTTCTTTGATTTGCTCCAGCTCGTCTTTCATCTGCACGACGATATTCTGCATTTCAGCGTGGTTGCTTTTCGAGCCGGTAGTGTTGATTTCACGCCCCATTTCCTGGGCTATGAATCCTAACTTCTTACCTTGGCCGGCGGGTTCTTCCATGGTCTGGCGGAAATAGGCCAGATGGTTTGCCAGTCGCTGCTTTTCCTCGCTGATATCGAGCTTCTCAATGTAGTAAATGAGCTCCTGCTCAAGCCGGTTTTTGTCGTAGTCGGCTTCGGGAATGCTGTTGAGACCCTCGATGATGCGGCTGCGGATTTTCTCTACGCGGCTTTTTTCGTAAGGCTCGATGGATTGTAACAAGCGGGCGATGTTGTCAATCTTCTCGGTGAATTTGCGCTGCAGGGCTTCGCCTTCCTGCTGGCGGAAACTCACGAGCTGGCTCAGGGCCTCGCTCACAGCCTGACGGGCCAAAGCCCATTCCTCGTCGGAGAGTACTTCGGTCTCGGTTTTTGTCATCACGTCGGGCAGGCGCATGATGATGGCCATCGGGTCTTGCGGTCCGGGAATGCCTGCGAGGGCAGCAATGTCGTCCATTTGATGGAAATAGTTCTCCACCAGTGCGCGATTGATGGGCGCAGCGTCGGTTCCGGCTTCTTTTTCCACCCAGATGCTGAAATCCACCTTGCCGCGGATAAGCTCTTTGGCAATCATCTGGCGCAGTTCCATTTCTTTCTCGCGATAGATGGGTGCGATGCGGGTGGAAAGGTCAAGGGCCTTGCTGTTGAGCGACTTGATTTCAACGTTGATTTTCTTTTCTTTGTAGGCTACAACCGATTTGCCGTAGCCTGTCATTGACTGTATCATGCTGATTTTCTTGTTAATTTTCTGCAAAAGTACAGTTTTTTTGTGGGAAAAACATTAATTTTGCAAAGAATTTCAAGAAACGTGCCCTATGTCGTGCATTTTGAACATTGAAACGAGCACCGACGTGTGTTCGGTGGCCGTGAGCGAGAACGGCGCCTGCATCTACAAGGACGAAGACCACAGCGGCCCTAACCATGCCGAGAAGCTGGGTGTCTTTGTGGATGAGGCCATGTCGTTTACCGATAATCACGCCATTCCGTTCGATGCCGTGGCAGTGAGCAGCGGCCCAGGCTCTTACACCGGACTGCGCATTGGCGCCTCGATGGCCAAAGGCATTTGTTATGCACGCGACCTGAAGCTCATAGCCGTGCCAACGCTTGAACTGCTGTGCATGCCGGTGCTGCTGCGCCATGAGTTGCCCGACGATGCCTTGCTGTGCCCAATGATTGACGCACGCCGTATGGAGGTGTATGCAGCCGTTTATGACCGCGCGTTGAGGCCTGTGCGCCAGACCATGGCCGATGTGGTGGACGAAAACACATACCGGGAATATCTCGACCAGCATCCCGTCTATTTCTTCGGCAACGGAGCCGCCAAGTGCATGGACATCATCGGCCATCCCAACGCCCGACTCATTCCAGGCATTGAGCCGCTGGCAAAATATATGTTCCCGCTGGCTGAGAAACGGTTTCTGAACGAACAGTTCGAGGACGTGGCCTATTTCGTGCCCAATTATCTGAAGGATTTCGTGGCATTGAAACCCAAAAAGCTGCTGTGAGAATGAATGGTCATGGATGCAGAAATCATCATCGTAGAATTGCAAAATCGTAACATTTATATATGAACATACAAGGATTAGACTACAACACGAAGCGCGAGCGGCTGGTGCTGCCCGAGTATGGCCGCGAAATACAGAAAATGGTTGACCATGCCGTGCAGCTGCCTACAAAAGAGGAGCGCCAGCAATGCGCCGCCACCATTGTCGGCATCATGGAGCGTATGTCGCCACAGAACCGCGAGAATCCCGAATACAAGCAAAAACTGTGGGACCATCTGGCTCTGATGAGCAATTTCCAGCTCGATATTGACTGGCCTTTCGATGTCACCTCTGCGCAGCAAATCAACTCAAAGCCCGAACCATTGGGCTATCCCATGACCCAGATTCCCGTGCGCCACTATGGAAAGCTCATTTTCGAGGTGTTGGAGAAGCTGAAGACCATGCCCCCAAGCCCCGAACGTGATGAGCTGGCACGGATTACGGCCAATCAGATGAAACAGAGTCTGTTGCAGTGGAGCCACGGTTCGTGCGATGATGAGAAAGTGGTGGCCGACATGGCCCGTTTTACCGACGGCAATATTCAGCTCGATCTCAACACGTTCCGTTTCGAGAAAATCTCGGAGAAAGAACTAAGACGCAGAAAGAAGTAAAGGCGTATGGCATCATTTATGATTGAAGGCGGCCATCCGCTGAGCGGAACCATTGTTCCGCAGGGGGCAAAGAACGAGGCACTGCAGGTTATCTGTGCCACATTGCTCACCGATGAGGAGGTAACCATCAGCAATATTCCCGACATCCGGGATGTGAACAACTTGATACAGTTGCTCAAAGACATTGGCGTGAACGTATGCAAACGGTCGGCCAACGAATACAGTTTCAAAGCAGAAAACTTGGACCTGAACTACCTTCAGAGCGATGATTTCGTAAAGAAATGTGCCGCCCTGCGGGGCAGTGTGCTTATGATTGGCCCGTTGCTGGCCCGCTTTGGCAAGGCTGTCATCACCAAACCTGGCGGTGACAAGATTGGCCGCCGTCGTCTTGACACCCATTTCCTGGGATTCAAATACTTGGGTGCCAAGTTCCAGCATGTGGAAGGGCGCAATGTGTATGAAATAGAGGCCAAGCGCCTGAAAGGTTGCTACATGCTGCTCGACGAAGCATCGGTTACGGGCACAGCCAACATCATCATGGCCGCTGTCTTCGCAAAAGGAACCACCACCATCTATAACGCAGCCTGCGAGCCTTACTTACAGCAACTCTGCCACATGCTCAACCGCATGGGGGCAAGCATCAGTGGCATCGGCTCGAACCTGCTTACCGTGGTGGGCACAGAAGGCCTGCACGGAACCGTGCACCGCATTCTGCCTGACATGATTGAGGTGGGCTCGTTCATCGGAATGGCTGCCATGGTGGGCGACGGTGTGCGCATCAAGAACGTTTCGCTGCACAGTCTTGGCATTATTCCCGATGCCTTCCGACGCTTAGGTGTCAAAGTGAAGGTAGAGGGCGACGACATTGTCATTCCCCGACAACGGCACTACGAAGTGCAGTCGTTCATCGACGGCACCATCATGACACTGGCCGACGCACCATGGCCCGGGCTGACCCCCGACCTGCTGTCGGTGCTCATCGTGGTGGCCACACAAGCCCGGGGCTCGGTGTTGTTTCATCAGAAAATGTTTGAGAGCCGTCTGTTTTTCGTCGATAAGCTCATCGACATGGGTGCGCAAATCATTCTGTGCGACCCGCATCGCGCCGTCGTAGTAGGCCACGACCGCAAGATTACATTGCGCGCAGGCCGCATGTCAAGTCCCGACATCCGTGCGGGTATTGCCCTGTTGATTGCCGCCATGAGTGCCAACGGCATCAGCCGCATTGACAATATCGAGCAGATTGACCGTGGTTATGAGCACATTGAGGGGCGTCTGAATGCCTTGGGTGCGAAGATTGAGCGTATTTCGTAGTTTGCAAAGCGTTCCCCATCCATTCACTTGATTCCCTTATCACTCTCATTATTCCCATGATAAGAAAAGAAGAAGTCTATTGCATTGGCCGTCTGGGCAAAGCCCATGGCGTAAAGGGCGAGGTGACATTTCACTTCGACGATGATGTGTTCGACCGCACCGATGCCGACTTTCTGATTCTTGAGACCGAGGGAATCCTGGTGCCATTCTTCATCGAGGAGTACCGGTTTCGCTCAGACAGCACCGCCCTGATGAAGTTTGAGGGGGTGGATACGCAAGAAAGGGCACGCCAGTTGACGGGTTGCGACGTGTATTTCCCGCGTCAGTTGGCTGAAACTGACGATGACAGTCTTTCTTGGGCACAAATCATTGGCTTTGCCATGGTTGATGCAGCCACAGGGCAGACGGTGGGAAGCATCGCCTCGGTGGACGACTCCACGGAGAATGTGCTTTTCTGCCTGGAAGATGGACGGTTGATTCCTGCGGCCGAAGAACTGATTGTCGCAGTTGATACAGAAAAACGAGTAATCGACATAGAATTGCCCGAGGGCATACTTGAATTATGAGAAAGCAACAAATAGCCATTCTTGGCAGCACAGGCTCTATCGGCACACAGGCGTTGCAGGTCATTGACGAGCACAAAGACCGCTACGAAGTCTATTGTCTGACGGCCAACAACAAGGTGGAGCTGCTGGCACAGCAGGCACGGCGATACAATCCTGCCGCCGTGGTGATTGCCAACGAAGAAAAATACAGCCAGTTGTGCGACTTGCTGGCCGACCTGCCCGACATTAAAGTGTATGCCGGTGCAAAGGCGCTCGACGACATTGTTGAAGCTGGCCCAATTGACATGGTGCTGACGGCCATGGTGGGTTTCGCGGGCCTTTCGCCTACGGTTCACGCCATCCGTGCACGCAAAAAAATCTGTCTGGCCAACAAGGAGACGCTTGTTGTGGCAGGCGAGCTCATCTGCCAGCTGGCACAACAATATCATGTGCCCATACTGCCAGTGGATAGTGAGCACTCGGCCATTTTCCAAAGCCTGGTTGGCGAGGACGACAACGAAGTGGAGAAAATACTTCTCACCTGCTCGGGAGGCCCGTTCCGCCTGATGAGTGAGGAACAAATCAAAACGGTGACCGCGGCCGACGCTTTACGCCATCCCACTTGGGATATGGGCGCAAAGATTACCATCGATTCAGCTACATTGATGAACAAAGGCTTCGAGGTGATTGAGGCCAAGTGGCTGTTTGGTGTTGAGCCCGACAGGATTCAAGTGCTGATACACCCGCAAAGCATTGTTCACAGTGCCGTGCAGTTCTGCGACGGGTCGGTGAAAGCCCAGTTGGGCGTGCCCGACATGCGTATGCCCATCCAGTATGCTTTTTCCTTCCCCGAGCGGTTGAGCCTCAGCGGACGTCGGCTCGACCTTTTTGCCCATCCCCTTGAGTTTTTCGAACCCGACACCAAGCGGTTCCGTTGTCTGGCTCTTGCTTTCGAGGCATTGCGCCAAGGGGGCAATATGCCGTGCATCCTGAACGCGGCCAATGAAGTGGTGAACGAGGCTTTCCGCCAGAACCGTTGCACCTTCACGCAGATGGCCGACGTGGTGGAACAGACCATGCTGCGCACCGCTTTCGACAAGAGCCCCTCGCTTGACACCTATTTCAAAACCGACGAGGAGGCGCGACGCATCGCAAAACAATTAATAATTGATAATTAGACCATTGGACGATTGGAGGAGTTTGACATAGTAACAGGAGTTTAGACATAGTAACATACTAACATACTAACATATTTCCTTTTCTCCTTTACTCCTTTTCTCCTTTACTACATATATTAATAGTGAAATAGTAAAATTGTAAAATAGTGAAATTCGTAAATAGTAAATAATGGAAGTATTTCTGATTAAGTTGCTCCAGTTCATACTGGCCATCTCGCTGTTGGTGCTGCTCCACGAGGGCGGACACTTCTTCTTCAGCAAACTTTTTGGTGTGCGTGTAGATAAGTTCTACCTGTTTTTCGACCCAAGCATCTGGAAGTGGAACGGCAGTCTCTTTAAGTGGAAACCCAAGAAAAGCGACACCACCTACGGCGTGGGATGGCTTCCCTTGGGCGGCTACTGCAAAATCTCGGGCATGATAGACGAGAGTTTCGACACCGAACAGATGAAAAAGCCCGCCGAGCCGTGGGAATTTCGTTCCAAGCCTGCATGGCAGCGGCTGCTGATTATGATTGGCGGCGTGCTGGTGAATTTCCTGCTCGCGCTGTTCATCTATTCCATGATACTCTATCACTGGGGCGACACCTACATCTCGCCCAAGGACATGACCTACGGCATGAAGTTCAACACCGAGGCCAAGCAGCTGGGATTCCAGGACGGCGACATACTCGTGGGCACCGACAAGCGCGAGTTCAAAGACTTCAGCGTGGACCTCTACCGCGACCTTGCCTCGGCACATCGGGCAGACATCATCCGCGACGGCAAACCCATGACCATCAAGTTGCCCGGCGACCTGAGCCTGCTCACCATGCTCAAGACCGAGCCCTCGTTTGTGCGGCCTTTCATTCCCGCCGTGGTAGATACCGTGCTGCCCAACACACCGGCAGCCAAGTATGGACTGGCCAAGGGCGACACCATCAAGGCCATCAACGGCAAGGCCGTGGATTCGCAGAACGACTTCACCTTTGAGCTTGGACGATTAGAGGACATGATGGCCGGGGCCAAAACACCGGCCGACAGCCTGCGCATACGCACCGTAAGCATCGTGGTGGCCCATGAATCCTCAAATCTCAATGCTCAAACCTCAAACCAAAGAGTTGACACCGTCCACACTGTGCTTACCCCCGAACTGAAGTTCGGTTTCGCTCCCAAGGCCCTGGCACAGCTCTACGAGCCGCGCCACGACGACTACAGTCTGCTGGCAAGCGTGCCCGCCGGAGTGAAATACGGCATTGGGGTGCTCCGCGGCTATGTTGACGACATGAAATATGTGTTCAGTGCCGACGGTGCCAAGTCGCTCGGCGGATTCGGAGCCATCGGCAGCCTGTTCCCCGCCACGTGGGACTGGTATATGTTCTGGAAGATGACCGCGTTCCTCTCCATCATCCTCGCCTTCATGAACATCCTGCCCATTCCCGCCCTCGACGGCGGCCATGTGCTGTTCCTGCTCTACGAGATGATTACCCGCCGCAAACCCTCCGAGACGTTCATGATACGCGCCGAGTATGTGGGCATCGGCCTGCTCATCCTCCTCATGGTCGTTGCCAATCTCAACGACATCCTCCGCTGGTTAGGATATATGTAATCCGGCACGCACACCTATCTCCCTTTCAGCTCCCTCCCTTTCAGCTCCCTCCCTTTCAGCTCCCTCCCTTTGGGAGGGCTGGGGTGGGTTTGGTAGGGGTGGGTTCTTAAAGCATCGTGCATCACAAGGCGCACCGAGATTTGTGCACAATTTGTTCACAGTTTTGTTTTTGTGAACAAATTGTGCACATTTTTTGTTCGCCACCCTCACGTGCGTACATATATATTTATAATGTAGCTTCAGCGTCTGGCATTGTGAACGCTATACTCCACTTGACAGATTTATCTTCTAACGCGGCAAATACCCATTGTGGGGTTTATTATGAAATTCTCTAGAGAATTTGAACGTAAACCTACGAGTTGTGATTGTAAAGTGCCGCTTTAGAAAAACAAAGCAAAGGTTTATTCTGTTGTTTTGACGGTTTGTTTTGTTAAAAAGTGATGATTGTGGCGCAAAGACTGTGAACGGAAGTTAAAAGAGAAGGTTTTTGAGAAAAAAAGTGCGGAAATATTTGGAGGGTATTGATGTTTACACTACTTTTGCAGTGTACTATTTTACTGGTACACTATAACAACAGAATCGAAACTCGATCACAACGGAAATATAACCCAAAATCAACCATTAAATAATTAGAGTTATGGAAACAATCATCACAGTAGCAACCATCCTGAACATGTTTCTGAGTGCTGGTTCGAACGTTAACAGCGAGTATTTCTACAATGCTGACATTGTTGATGGGCAGGTGAATGCCATGTATGTTTACGACCGTTCGGCCTCGGGGCTTTCTCCGAAGCTGGAGTATCGTTATGCTTACGACGCTTTGGAGCGTCTGACTGAGAAAGAGGCTTTTGCTTGGAACGAGGTGAGCAAGGAGTGGGAACCGAGCTACCGTCTGACCTATACTTACGGTGAGAACAGCTTTGAGGTGGAGCGCAGCAACTGGGATGCCGACAGCCACGCCTACAAGAATGTGGATGAGAAGGCTGTTTATCTTTATGAGTTCAACAATCTGGTGTCTGTGAACTATCTGAAATGGAGCGGCCAAGACAATGGCTTCGAGGTGGTTGACCGTATGCTGGTGTTGAATCCCCGCGCCGACCTGTTGTTGGCTTATGTAAAATAAATAGAGGAGAGAGGAAAGAGGAGAGAGGAGAGAGAATAGAAAGAGTAACAGAAATACAGAAAACAGAAAACAATTAAAAGAATTATGATACAGATTGATAACATCAGTTTTAAGTATGCAGGCTCGAGGCAGCAGGTGTTTCAGAATTTCAGCCTGGAGATTGAGAAGAACAACATCTACGGCCTGCTGGGCAAGAACGGCACGGGCAAATCCACGCTGCTCTACCTGATTAGCGGACTGCTGCGCGCCCAGCGCGGACAGGTGCGTGTGGATACGATGGACGCAAGCTTGCGTTTGCCCGGCATGTTGCAGGACATTTTCATCGTACCCGAGGAGTTTGACCTGCCCGCCTTGTCGCTTGAACAGTTTTTGCGCATGAACGAGCCTTTCTATCCGCGTTTCTGCCGCGAGGTGCTTGAGCAGTGTCTCGCCGACTTCGAGCTGCCCACGTCGCTACAGCTCAATTCTCTCTCAATGGGGCAGAAGAAGAAGGTGTATATGAGCTTTGCCCTCGCCGCTGGAACGTCGTTGCTGCTCATGGACGAGCCCACCAACGGCATGGACATTCCCTCGAAGGCGCAGTTCCGCCGCGCCGTGGCCAACAACATGACCGACGACCGAACGCTCATCATCAGCACCCACCAGGTGCACGATGTGGAGCAGTTGTTGGACCATATTCTGATACTGACGCAGACGGGGCTGCTGCTCAACAGCAGCGTGGCCGACATCTGCAAGGATTACAGCTTTGAATACCGCCCAGCGGGCAGCGACATGAGCGATGTGGTCTATGCGGAGCCGTCGTTGCAGGGCAACGCGGTGATGGTGCGCCGCAGGGAGGGCAGTGCCGAGACGCAGCTGAACCTTGAGTTGCTGTTCGACGCTGTAATCAGCGGAAAGGTGAAGTAATTGAGAATGAATAATTAACAATTGATAATTGAGAATACGGATATGAAAAACTTTGATATGAATCGATTTTTCCAGACACTGAAATGGATAATCATGGAGAACCGTCAGAAACTGATGCTGTGGACAGCAGGCTCCACGTTGGGTATCTTCCTGCTCGAGTTGTTCTTTTACTATATGACTTCGCCCAAGGGTGCTGAAAACTATCAGCAGACCACTATGGTAGTGGCTGGCGTATGCGCTTTCTTTATTGGTTTGGCCATCATGATCAGCGTGGCGGGCCTTTTCAGCGAGTTCACCACCAAGCAGCGGCGCGTATCGCTGCTGATGCTGCCCGCCAGCAACCTGGAGAAATTTCTCTCCGCGGTCATCTATGCGTCGGTGGTGTCGGTGGCCTGCATTCTGCTGGCCTTCATCGTGGGCGACACGCTGAGGATGCTTACCCTGAGTCTGTTTTTCCATCAGCCCATGTGTTCGGCTGCGGGTTCTCTGTTCACCCAGGTGTTTCATGTGGAAGTCAATGGCATCACCATGGGCTACTGGCAGCTGTTTTTGATGCAGGTGTTGTCGCTGGTGCTCTTGCATTCTACTTTCACGCTGGGCGGCTCGCTGTTCCGCAAGTGGCCGTTCCTCATCACTGCCGTCATACAGATTGTACTTGCGATGGTGTTTGGCATGTTCATGATGTTCCTGAGCCGCAATTTTGACTTTGAACTCCCGATGAACCTAATCGAGCATTACGGCAAATGGATGTTCTACGCCTATCTGCTGTTCCTGGCCGCCGTTTCGGCACTGTTCTACTGGCTGAGCTACCGCATATTCACTCGTATGCAGGTCATCAGTCGCAAGTGGGTGAATGTGTAGTTGACCGCTGATAATAAAATATAATGTTAAAACAATATGATTATGGCATTCAACAACGATAAAGCAATATTCCTGCAGATGGCCGACCGTCTGTGCGACGAAATCCTGGCCGGCAACTATCAGGATGACGAGCGCATACCGAGCGTACGCGAATATGCCGTGATGCTGCAGGTGAACACCAACACCGCAGTGAAGGCCTACGAAGCGCTCTCGCGCGACGGCATCATCTACAATAAGCGCGGTCTGGGCTACTTCGTCACCTCCGGGGCCAAGCAGCAGATAATGGAAGCGCGCAAACGCGAGTTCATGGAGCAGACGTTACCAGAGCTGTTTAGAAACATGCAGCTTTTGGATATAAAAATTGATGATGTGTGCAACTTTTACAACAAATGGCACGTCTGATAGGTAGAGAGAGGAGAGAGAATTCATAATGTATAATTATCAAATTACAAAATGAACAAATAAATTGTAAATTGTAAATAGTAAAATAGTAAAATAGTAAAATAAATGTGATACATCTCAAAGACATAAACAAGACTTATTTCGGTGCGCAGCCCCTGCACGTGCTCAAGGGCATCAGCCTCGACATCGGACGTGGCGAGTTTGTCTCCATCATGGGGGCGTCGGGCTCAGGCAAATCCACGCTGCTCAACATTCTGGGCATTCTGGACAACTACGATTCGGGCGAATACATCCTGGCCGACACGCTCATCAAGGACCTGAGCGAGCGACGGGCGGCAGAATACCGCAACCGGATGATAGGGTTTATCTTCCAGTCGTTCAACCTCATCAACTTCAAAACGGCTGTCGAGAATGTGGAGCTGCCGCTGTTCTACCAGGGTGTCAGCCGCCGTAAACGCCACACCATGGCACTGGAATACCTTGAGCGCCTGGGCCTGTTAGACTGGGCCGACCATTACCCCAACGAACTCTCGGGAGGACAGAAACAACGTGTTGCCATAGCCCGGGCGCTCATCACCAATCCACAAATCATACTGGCCGACGAGCCTACGGGTGCACTCGACTCGAAGACATCTGTGGAGGTCATGCAACTGCTCAAGCAACTCAATGCCGAGCAGGGCATGACCATCGTCGTGGTTACCCATGAGAGTGGCGTGGCCAACGAAACCAACAAGATTGTGCATATCAAAGACGGCATCATCGGACAGATAGAAGAAAATATCGACCACAAATCCTCGCCTTTCGGTATCAACGGAATGATGAAGTAATAAAGGAGTTAGGAGATAGGAGTTAGAAGTTAGGAGATAAGAGAGAGAAAAGCATTTGTCCGCTAACTCCCGCTAACTCCCGCTAACTTCCGCTAACTCCCGATAACTCCCATTAAGTTCAAAGTTCAAAGCTCAAAGAAATGAAAGACATTCTGACAGAAATATGGCAGACAGCCCGCCGCAACAAGCTGCGCACCACGCTCACTGGTTTTGCCGTGGCGTGGGGCATCTTTATGCTTATAGTGCTGCTCGGAGCAGGCAACGGGCTCATCAATGCCAGCATGAAGCAGAGCGAGGACTTCCTCTCAAACTCGATGGTGGTGTTTGGCGGCCGCACATCTAAAGCCTTCAATGGACTGACCGAAGGAAGGAACATTCGCCTGCAGACCCGCGACATCACCACCACCGACACCGAGTTCAAAGAACACATCGATGAGGTGGGTGCCCGCTACGAAACTGGTGTCACCATCAGCAACGGCGATGAGTATATCAATACCACCATCACCGGCATCTATCCTAACCATACAAAAATAGACAAGATGGAGCTGCTCTACGGGCGCTTCGTCAACGATATAGACATGCGCGAGAAACGCAAGATTCTCGTGCTGAGCAATAAACAGGCCGAGGAGTTGGAGCCAAAAGACTATAAACAGCTCATGGGCAGGCACGTGAAGGTGGGAAACTTCGCATTCAAAGTGGTTGGAATCTACAAGGACCGCGAGGAAGGGCAGGCCGAGGCTTTTTCGGCCTACTCTACGGTGAAGGGAATCTTCGGTGCCAACAGCGACGATGCGGGCAGCATTGAGTACACTTTCCACGGACTGACCACAGAGAAGGCCAACAACGATTTTGAAAAGGAATACCGCCGCCGTCTGAATGCCAACCACTATGCTCATCCCGACGATGAGAGTACTGTATGGCTGTGGAACCGCTACACCCAAAGCCTGCAGATGGAGCAGGGCATCGCTATCATACGCACCGCCCTGTGGATAGTGGGACTGTTCACCCTGCTCAGTGGCATCGTGGGCGTGTCGAATATCATGCTCATCACCGTGCGCGAGCGCACCCACGAGTTCGGCATCCGCAAGGCCATCGGAGCCAAGCCCTGGAGCATCCTGAAACTGATTATCATCGAGAGCGTCATCATCACCACGTTCTTCGGCTATATCGGCATGGTTTTAGGCG
Source organism: Prevotella sp. (assembly GCA_017619445.1). GTDB lineage: Bacteria > Bacteroidota > Bacteroidia > Bacteroidales > Bacteroidaceae > Prevotella. The sequence continues at coordinate 49,341 of JAFZSI010000058.1, read as the reverse complement.
TGTGCGCGAATGAGTATATGGATGCCACCTTAGGTCATGAGACCATCGACACTGGACTCTTCAAAGCCACGATGTTCCTCAATCCCACCGTCGGTCTTGATGTGTGTTTTGAGGCTACCATGGTGATGGTCATCGCAGGAACCATAGCCGGACTCATACCGGCTTTCAAGGCCAGCCGCATCAGGCCAATAGAGGCATTGAGAGCTGATTGAGAAAAGGAGAAAAGTAGAAAAATAGTAAATAGTAAATTGAGAATAGATTTAGATTCATATAGGGAGATTCTTGACACGTTGACGCGCAACAAGTCGAGATCGTTGCTAACAGGCTTCGGAGTGTTCTGGGGCGTGTTCATGCTCGTGGCGCTTATTGGAGGCGGCAAAGGCTTGAAAGAGATGCTGCAGAAAAACTTCGACGGTTTTGCGACGAACACGGTCATCGTTTGGGCGCAGCAGACTTCCAAGGCCTATAAGGGCTTCCGTAAGGGGCGCTGGTGGAGCATGGACCAGAAGGATATTGAGCGGTTGCGCCAGCGTGTGCCCGAGCTGGATGTGGTGGCACCCATCTTGTATGCCCCGTGGGGACGGTCGAACACCGCTTACTATGGTGACCAGAAAACAACGCCCCGCATCCAGGGAAGTACGCCCAGCCTGGCTCATGTGATAGCTCCGAAACTCTATTATGGCCGTTACATCAACGACATGGACATGCGCGAGCACCGCAAAGTCTGCGTCATTGGTAAGAAGATATACAAAGACCTCTTCAAGGAGGGCGGCGACCCCTGCGGCAAGAGCATCCGCATAGACTCCACCTATTACGAGGTGATAGGTGTGGATTATGCTGCCTTCAGCATGAACATCAACGGACGGGCCGAGGAGAAAGTGACACTGCCGCTGACGCTGATGCAGCAAACTTACAACCGTGGTAATCAGGTGGATATGATTGTGGCAACAGGCCGCCAGGGTGTCGTGATGTCGAAAATCACCGACCGCATACGCGAGACCATTGCCCGTCCCCATTACGTGGACCCCACCGACGAGCAGGGAGCCATGGTGTTCAACACCGAAGTGCTGTTTCAGTTGCTCGACAATCTGTTCCGTGGGGTCAACTTCCTTATCTGGCTCGTAGGCTTGGGCACGCTGTTGGCAGGAGCCATCGGCGTGAGCAACATCATGATGGTGACGGTGCGCGAGCGTACCACCGAGATAGGCATCCGCCGTGCCATAGGCGCCACACCTAAGATGATTCTGTCGCAAATCATTTCTGAGAGCATTGTGCTCACCCTTGTGGCGGGTATGAGCGGCATTTTGTTTGCCGTGTGCATCCTGCAAATGCTTGAGATGGGCAACACCGAGGACGGTATAGTGAATGCACATTTCCAGGTGAATTTCTGGACGGCAATCTTTGCTGCCCTCGTGGTTTCGGCCATGGGTGTTCTTGCCGGACTTGCCCCGGCTGCAAGGGCCATGAGCATCAAGCCCGTCGATGCCATGAGAGATGAATAAAGAGAGGAGAGAGGAGAGATGGAGAAATAATAAAAACGAAAATATGAAAAAGTACAGCAAACTGGTCATTGCCGCTATTGTGGCACTGATTTTCATCGGAACATTTGTGTTCCTGTGGCAGAAGTCACAGCCGCAATCTGTGGTCTATAATGAGTTCGTGCCCACGATGAGCGAGATTAAGAAAACCACCATTGTGACGGGAAAGATTGAACCGCGCAACGAGGTGAACGTCAAGCCCCAAATCAGCGGCATCATCACCGCCATCCTCAAGGAGGCGGGCAACTACGTCAGTGCTGGCGAGGTGATAGCCAAGGTCAAGGTGATTCCCGACATGAGCCAGCTCAGTTCGGCCGAGAGCCGGGTGCGCCTGGCTGCCATCAACCTTTCGCAGGCGCGTATTGACTTTACCCGCGAGGAAAACTTGTTTAACCAGAAACTGGTGAGTGCTGACGAGTTTGACAAAGTGAAACAGGCACTCAAACAAGCGCGCGAGGAAAAGGCAGCTGCCGACGATGCTTTAGCTGTGGTGCGCGATGGCATTTCCAAGAGCAATGCCAAGGCCAGCTCAACGCTCATCCGCAGCACTATCAGCGGCATCATCTTGGACATTCCCGTCAAGGTGGGCAACTCGGTGATTCTCTCCAACACCTTCAACGATGGTACCACCATCGCGAGCGTAGCCAACATGAACGACCTGATTTTCCGTGGCAACATCGATGAGACCGAGGTAGGACAGTTGGTGCCGAGCATGCCCATGAAAATCACCATCGGGGCACTGCAGAACCTGAGTTTCGACGCTTCCTTGGAGTACATTTCGCCCAAGGCGGTGGAGAGCAACGGTGCCAATCAGTTTGAGATTAAGGCTGCCGTGCGGGTGCTCAAAGGCAGCAAAATACGCAGCGGCTACAGTGCCAATGCCGAGATAGTTCTGGCCAGCGCAGACAATGTGCTGACCGTGCCTGAGAGTGCCATTGAGTTCAGCGGCGACTCCACTTTCGTCTATCTCGTGAAAGGCGAGGGCAAAACAAAGACCTACGAGCGCAAGCAGGTGAAGACCGGTTTGAGCGACGGTGTGAACATTGAAATCAAAAGTGGCCTGACCATCAAGGACAAGGTGCGCGGCCCTCAGATTGTTGCAGACACAAAAGATGAAGAAAATTGATAATAGACAATTGTAAGTGGAACTCACCCCAGCCCTCCCAAAGGGAGGGAGAATTGGAGTTCCTTGAGCTCCGCGAAAAAAATTGTCAAATAACACAATTAACAAATAAATTGTAAATCGTAAATTGTCAAATTGTAAATTCATCAAGCCCAATGAATAAAAGAATCTGCATAATAGTTGCTGCTGTTTCGCTGTCAGCCCTGACAGCATCGGCGCAGCAGAAATGGACCCTGCGCCAGTGCATTGACTATGCCGTGGAGCACAACCTGCAAATCAAACAGCAGGATATCAGCCGTCAGCAGCGTGAGATAGATGTCGATAACGCACGACACAGCCGCCTGCCCGACCTCAGCGCGTCGGCCAGCGAGAATTTCTCGTTCGGCCGCGGACTGACCGCACAGAACACCTATACAAACACCAATACCAACTCAACCTCGTTCAGCCTGGGAACCAGCGTGCCGCTTTTCACCGGCTTCCGCATTCCGCGCACCCTTGAACTCAACCGGCTGAACCTCGAGGCCGCCACCGCCGACCTGGAACGCGCCAAAAACGACATACGCACACAGGTGGCAAAGGCCTACGTGCAGATTCTCTACGACAAGGAACTGTGTGGCGTGGCACAGCGGCAGATTGACATTGACTCCATGCAGGTGTTCCGCCTCAAGGAAATGATGCGCAACGGCAAAGCCAGTGGAACAGAGGTGGCTCAGCAGGAAGCCTCGCTCGCCAAAAGCCGCCTTACCGCCACACAGGCCGACAACGACCTGCGGCTCGCCCTCCTCGACCTCACCCAGCTGCTTGAACTGCCAACGCCCGACGGATTTGACATCGAGGAGCCCGGCCAAACGACCAAACGACCAAACGACCCAACGACCAACACCCAACTACCATCACCCGACGCCATCTTTGCCGAGGCAGTGGCCACGCGCCCCGAAGTGCAGGCCGAGCAACTGCGCCTGCGCGGCTTCGGCAAGAGCATTGATATTGCCCGCGCCGCCCTATGGCCCTCGCTCACATTCCAGGCCGGACTGGGCTCAAACTACTACAACACCAGCGGCTTCCAGTCTGACGGTTTCTTTAAGCAACTGAAAAACAATTTCAGCCAGTACATCGGCCTCAGCCTCAATGTGCCCATCTTCAACCGCTTTGAGACCCGCAACAGCATACGCACCGCCGAGCTCAACATGAAAAACCAGCAGCTGCAGCTCGAAAACACAAAGAAACAGCTCTACAAGGAAATACAGCAGGCATACTACACCGCTGTCAATGCTCAGGAGAAACTCAACAGCAGCCAGCAGGCACTCCGCAGCAGCGAGGAGGCGTTCCGCCTTATGTCGGCAAAATATGAGTACGGCAAGGCCAACATCACCGAGTTCAACGAATCGAAGAACACGCTGCTCACCGCTCAGAGCGACATGCTGCGCGCCTATTACGAATATGTCTTCCAGCGCGCACTCCTCGACTTCTATCGGCAGCGCGAGCTGCGCCTGCAGCCGTAACCACACGCCCGCGACTGCCCCGGCGATTTCCACATTTCGGAACCCGCCGCCCCGTCTGCCTCTCCAGAGGGGAGAGAGCGGCACTTTATGCTTCCCCAATTCAGGATAGTGTGAACAACGTTATGCTTTGCGTTCAAATTTTCTAGAGAATTTGAACGTAAAGCAGCACTTTGCATTTGTGGTTCTATGCTTGGTGAAAACAAACCTATGGTTTACGGTTGAATTTTCTAGAAAATTTATGTGCAGAGTGGCACTTTATGTTCATAAAGCTAGACATGGGTGAGACAACGTTGTGCTTTGCGTTCATATCTCTTTATAAGGGGAAGAACCCTTCCCAGCTTCACCGAAGGGGATGAGATGATGTGCTGTCCGTGCAATTGGCGGTTGATTGTCCATGAACTACGGGTGAAAAAGATGGCGGGCTTCGCGGCAGCTGTGTTCAGTCTGCGTGCGTAGTCCGCCGGTGTGTTTTCAGTAAGTATTGATTTAAAGTTAGCGCGGTTGTTTATTTCAGAATCACTTTTTTGTTGCCTGTCACGTAGATACCCTTGGGAAGAACCCCACCCAGCCTCCCCGAAGGGGAGGAGATGATGCGCTGTCCGTTCAGGTTGTAGAGGGAACTCTGCTTCTCTCCTCTCTCATCTTTCGTCTCTCCTCTTAGGTCAATTCCCAACTGTTCCTCGGTGAGGAAATTCCTCAGTTCGTAGAGGGCGGGCATTGCGCGTCCGTTCTCGTTGTCGAAAAGCGAGGCGTTGTACCAGTTGTCTGTCACGCGTTGTGTGCTCCAGTTCAGTCCGTATTCGTTGGCCTCGGGGAACCACCAGTAGAGTCCGTCAACATTGTCGTAGGTGTTGAGTGTTTCTATGAGGTCTTTGGTAAACTGCAATTGTCCTGCGTTGGTGGCGGGCCAGTTGGGGAAGGAGCTGATTTTGTAGGATGCGTCGTCGGGATACCATTTGTGGTAGTAGCCGGTTTCCACGATTTGTATTTTCTTATCGGGATAAGTATTTGAGAGCGAGTTGAGCACACCCTTCAGAGTGGCGAGCGTTCCGTGGTAGTGGGGATAGTAAGAAAGGCCTATCACGTCGTAATCGTCGGTATAATCTGCCAGCGTCTTGTAGAAGTTTGTCACATTTTGCGCCTTGCTCATTTCGGTCTGAATGACTATCTTCGCCTCGGGACACATTTCCCGGATGGCTTTGATGCCGGCTTTCAGATACTTGGCGAAGTTCTCCCACGTGCCGCCGTCCTGTCCTCCGCCACCGGGCCACACGTGGCCTGTGGGCCACAGCATGCCGTAGGTGATTTCGTTGCCGGGCTGCACGAAGTCGGGTGTGGCGCCAGCCTCGTTCAGTTCGTTCAGGATGTGGCGTGTGTAGTCGGAAAGCATCGAGGCCAGCTCGTCGGGGTCGTTGCTGGCCCAGTCGGAGGGAGTGCTGTGCTTGCCGGGGTCGGTCCAGGTGTCGCTGTAGTGCAGGTCGAGCATGAAGGCAAGGCCCGCGGCCTTTATCTGCTGGCCCAGTTCTCTTACGAACGCCAGGTCTTGGCAAACGCCCTCACCCTTGTGGGCTTGGGGAGCTTTCGAGGGGTCAACGAAGAGGCGCACACGCATGGCATTCCACCCTTGCTGCTTGAAATAATTAATCATGCCGCCTGTGATGGCCTGACCGTTGCTGTCAAGGTATTTTGCACCATGTTCTTCGTATTTGGGCAGCAGCGAGATGTCTCCGCCAACATATTTCTGGGCTGTGCACGGGTTAATGGAAACCGTGAGACAGACCGAAATAAGAAGGGCTACTGCCGCTGCAAAAAGATTATTTCTCATATTGTGAACTTTGAGCTTTCTATGGTTTTTGTGCAAAAATACACCAATTATTTGAGACGGCCAAGGAAAAAAGAAAAAAGTTGCGGATGCAGACGAACTCCGCACCCGCAACTTTTGCTTTTTTGATAGATTTACACCTGTCACTTACTTCACCACAACCTTGTGTCCATTGAAGATGTAAATGCCCTTTGACGGACGGTTGCTGCTGATGCGCTGTCCGTTTAGGTTGTAGATGTCCGCTTGAACGTTGGACTTTGAGTTTTGTGTTTCCACAATCTGGATGGACGTGGGCATGGGCTCGTCGTCGAACAGAGTGCCGTTGAGCTTGGCATCCGATGCGGCGTCGGTGGCAAAGTAGGCGCGATAGGGCAAAATCTTTACACCGTTGGTGTCGCCAGCCTTCACAAACTGGTTGTTGCTGTAGCCGTAGTAGGTGGTCATGTTGTCGGAAATGAGCGTCATGGCCTCGGTAGTGCCGATGAACGAAATCTCATGGTTGGGACCAGCATCAACAGCATCGCCGTAGCCCTCTTCAACGACCTTGGAGGAGAATGGTGCCAGAATCTTTCCGCTTTCGCGGGCCACGAGCAGGTAGGGCTTGAAGGCTTCAATGCTTTCCACCGAGGTGAAGCGCAGATAGCCGTCCTCGTAGTCGGTTAGCTCGTAGGCAGTGCCTTTCAGCTGCTGCATGTCAGTGGAGCTGAGGCTGAAGGGCAGGCATACGGTGCTGCGCACGTCGGCTGTGAACTCGCGGTTGAACACCTCTGCCTTCTGTGCGTTGGCCTCGGCGGTGGTCAGCAGACCGTCAACGGTGTAATAGCCACCGTTGGTGAAGGGAAGGTCTGAGGTCTGGTTGGTTCCGTTGTTGCAATTGAAGATGATGGCTGTTGGCGTGGCATTGTCGTTGCCGCATACCCATTTCCAAATCTCGTTGCCATTGGTGGCGGTGCCCACGAGCGTAGCACTCTGGCCAGGCCAGTTGCCGCCGGTGAAGTTCTCTGTGTTGTTCCAAGCCCACACTTTGATGTCGCTGCCCCAGCCTGCGGGCCGCTCGAAGTAGGCATACACCTTACCTTCCTCCACGGTCATGTCAGACTGATACACATGGGCTGAGGTAACGTCTGTGGCTGTGGTTCCGCCACTGTACTCAAAGAAGTGATCGGCGGTGAGACTTGTGATGTCGCCCGTCTGAGTGCCATTGCCGTTGTTCAAAATGACGTTGAGTTTGCCAACATCATAAGTGCGGTAGTACCACTCTTGGCCGTCAATGATCTTCGTGTCGAATGAGCTGACTGCCTCGCCGGGCCAGGCGCCGAAATTGTTGCCATTCTTGTCCCAGGCATAGAGGTGGGTGTTGCTGTCGGAGGTGCGCACGTAGATAGTGATGTTCTCAGGCAACACCTCGTCTGGCTCATCCACGGTAACATTGTCGCTCACATAATATGCGAAATTGGGATTCGTCTCATCGCCGCTCACCACGCATTTGTAGCCAGTCAAGTCAACATTCTGAGGAAAGCCGCTGGTGACGAGCACCTTTCCGTTGGTGCCCTGTACGATGGTCACATAGCCACCGTCTTGATAGTAATGGCTCTTCACCTCGCTCGTGTTGGTGATGCCGGCAGCCTTGCGCGCCAGTATCATTTTCTTGAGCTGCGGCTTGTAGTCATACCAGTGGCGCAGGAAGATGCAGGGAGTGCCGGGCATGGCCAGGATGAAAGCGTTGGCGGCCAGCACGTTGCTCGAGAGCTTGCTATTGTCGCGATAGGTGTCGTGGTTGTCAACAAAGGTCACTGACCAACGCTTGTAGTCGTCGGCACCAGCCATGCCGGAATAGACGAAGCTTGACCAGCTGCTGTTGTTGAACACATCGTTGAAGATGAACTTCAGCGGGAAGTCGAAGGCAGCTGACTGCCCCGCACCGTTGCTGTATTCCGTAGTGTTACCTATCCATGCGGTGGTGCTGTTGTAGTCATCCCAATATTCACCGACCGAGAACTGAGGCTTAGCCGAAGTGTTGTAAAGACCCACATAGTAGCCGGCAAAGCCTTTCACCATGTCGTAGCGGAAACCAACATAGCCCAAGTCTTTGATAAGGAAATCGAGGTAGGTCTTGATGTTGGCCTGCACACGGCTATCCACATGATCCAAGTCGCGGCAGCCGTCGAAGTTGTCGCGCTCGTCGTCGTGGGCACTGCTGTTGTACCAGTACTGAGTGCCGTCGTGATAGCCCAGAGGACTGCCCGAGGTGAAAATCTCGTCGTTCTTGCAGATTCCCCACAGGTTGGTCATGTCCTGACTCCAGTTGATGGTGTATGTGCCTGTGCTGGTAGTTCTGGACTCGTTGGGGAAGTCGGCCCAGTTGGTAAGACCGTTTTTGTGGTTCACCACCACGTCCTCAATGATGCCGACACCTTTCTCCTTGTAGGTGTTAATCATGGAGCGCAGCTCCTCTTCCGTTCCGAAGCAGGTGTTGTGCTTGAGCCAATACACAGGACTGTAGCCCATGTTCTCATATCCCCAGTTGCCGGGTGAGTTCCACTTGTCCTCCTTGGTCTGTCCGCTGTTTGGTACCCAGATGAGGTCGAAATACTGAGAGAGTTCGTCGGCCTGTTCTTCAAGCACGGTCCATTTGGTCGCGTCGAACGAATCCCACCAGAATCCCTGCAGCATCACACCGCCGTAGTTTTCTGGCCAGCATTGAGCCATTCCCATGATGGGGAACAGCAGTGCGGCTATGATTATTGAAAGTTTCTTCATTTTTCGATTGTTAACTCTTAGTTGTCAATTCTCAATTCTCAATTGTCAATTGTCAATTCTCAATTATCCCACACGCTGTAGGTAGGCAGTGGTTTTGCGTCGAGTATTGTCTCGCCGTCGTCAATGACGGGCGTTTCTTCAGTGAGGCTTTGCTCAATGACATCCATCAGTTTGTCTGCCATTACCAGTATTTTGATGGCAGGACTTTTGTATTCTTTTCTGTTCATTTCCGCTTTACTCTTTTATTCAATAAACTACTTCACAACAACCTTGTGTCCGTTGATGATGTAGATGCCTCTCGACATCTTTGTGCTTTCAACGCGTTGGCCGTTCAGGTTGTAAATGTTGTTTTGAACATTGGTCTTTGAACTATGAACACTCTCGATGCCCGAGGCGCTTGCCTCCACCACGTCGAAGAGACCATCGCGTGTGTAGTAGCCGCCATTGGTGAACGTCAGGTCTGCTGTCTGCGGCGAGCCGTTGTTGCTGAAGATGATGAATCCTGGCTGTTTGACGGTGGTCTTGTGCTGACGTGTGCCGTCCCAGGTCCATTTCCACACCTTGTTGCCGTTGTCGGCCACGCCAATCTGTTGGCAGTCGGCTCCGGGCCATGTGCCGGTGGCGCTGGTGAAGTTCTCAGCAGGCGAGTTGTTCCATGCCCAGCACTTGATGGTGTTGGTCCAGGTGACGGGAGCCTCGAAGAATGCGCACACCTCGTCTTCTGTGCGTGTGCAGAAGCTTGGTATGGTGGGGATAATCTCCTCGGGCTCTTGAACCACATAGTCGCGGGTGATGATGCCCTTCACAGCTCCGCCCACAAGAATGCCGGCCTTCAGGGTGATGTTGGTTCCGAGCGGCAGGTCGATGGTTGCGCCGCTGGCAACCGACTTACTGCTGGCCGTGGGGTTCGAGCCATCGGTGGTATAGACGATTTTCGCATTGGCGTCGGTGCTCACGGCTGTGAGCATCACTTTCTGTGCGGTCTCGTATTCGCCCGATGCGAGGTCGGCCCATGCCGTCTCCATGTCTTTCGACATATAGTAGCAGTAGTGGTAGCCCGAGAGCACTTTCACGTAGCTCTGGTTGGTAGGCGTGTAGGTTCCTGCCTGTTTTCCCACCACGCAGAGCAGTCTGCCTTCCGTTCCTGTTGTACTAATGGCGAAGTAGTTTCTGTCTGAAGTTGACTTAGTGTAGTTGCTCTGGTTGTGAATGCCCACGGCGTTGCGCACGTCAATCATTGACTTGATATCGTTCTTGCAGTCCATCCAGTGTTTCAAGAAGACGCAGGGTGTTCCCGGCATGGCGAGCATGAATGCGTTGGCGGCCAGTGTGTCGCGCTTGATGGGGTCTTGTGCGGCGTTCTGGCGCTTTTCTGTGTCGTGGTTCTCCACAAAGGTCACCGAATATCGGCGTGAGGCTGTGTTAGAAGCCAGGCTCTCATTGCCCAGCTTGGTCCAGTCGTTGTTGTTGATGGCATCGCGCACGGTGTAGCGGAATGGGAAGTCGAAGGCAGCGCTTTGAATGGCTCCATCCACCTTGGTGTTGTTTATCCAGTTCTGCACCGAGGTGCGGTTGCCGTCCCAGTATTCGCCCACCGAGTATTGAGGTTTTGCGTCGCTGTTATAGGTGCCAGTGTACGAGGCCGAGTAACCTTTCACCATGTCGTAGCGGAACCCTGCGTAGCCAAGGTCTTCGAGCAGCATCTTGAGGTAGGCTTTCACTACTTTCTGCACGTTAGCGCTCTTGTGGTCGAGGTCGCGCATACCGTCCCAGCCTTCGCCCGTGTCGTTGTTGCCCAGGGTTACGCCGAGTCTGTCGGCCTCTGCCTTGGCTTTGCCACCGTCGTCGTTTCCGCACACGTCAGCTGGTCCCATGCTATAGGTGACGCCCTTGTAGGTCTCACTGGGAAAACCGAACCATCCGTTGTTGCTCTTGCGGTGGTTTATCACTACGTCGGCGATGGTGCCGATGCCGGCGTCCTTGAAGGTGCTGATGAGCGAGCGTAGCTCACTCTCGGTGCCGAACGAGCTGTTGTAGTGGCCGGGAAACCAGTAAAGGTCGTCGTAGCCCATGGATATGCCTCCGCAGTCGCCACTTTGTGGCAGCCATACAAGGTTGAAATACTGTGCCAGCTCGTCGGCCTGCCGCTCCAGTACTGTCCAGTTGGTGTCGTCGAACGAGTCCCAGTAGAAGGCTTGCAGCATGACGCCCTTGTGCTCTGCGGGCCAGCCCTGCGCCATTCCCATCATGGGGAACAGCAGGGCGATGATAATAGTGAGAATCTTTTTCATGGGTTCTTGGTTTTTGTTAAATAAAGGGAGATAGGAAACGAATTAGAATAATAAGCATAATTCCCACGAATAATATCTTTTTTTTCTGAAATTATTATTCCAATTTTTCGCTTCGCTCAAGGCGCTCTTCTAATTCGTTTCCTATATAAAAACTAACGCATTATTTCACAGCTACTTTCTTGCCGTTTACAATGTAGATACCCTTGGGTAATTTACAATTTGACAATTTACCATTTACAATTTTCTGTCCGTTCAGGTTGTAGATGTATTTACTATTTTCAGATTTACTATTTACAATCTGTCCGATGCCCGAGGTGTTGGTCAGTTGGATTGTAATCTCGTGGGTCTTAGGATTGAAGTAGATAGTAATCTCATATTCGCCCGTTTCATCCACGCTGAACTGGTAGTTGCCGTTGTCCGTGTCGCCTCCGTAGCTGGGCTGATTCCAGTCGCCGTTGGTCACCACCTTGAACTCGTATGTCTCGCCGGCAGTCAGTGTTGCAGTAAATGTGAGGACGTAAGTGCCGTCTTCGTTCTTCTCCATCTTGTTTCCTTCGTAGCTTGAATCCCAATCTACTCCCATGAGAGCCTCCTGTCCGGCTACGTAGTAGTCTTTCTCAACCACGATGTCTTCTTTTTTGGTGACACTGATTTCAGCGGTCTGCGCGTTCACATCGACAGAGAATTCAATGTCGTAAATACCATCAGACTCAAAAGTATATTCGTAGTTGCCGCTTGAAGGAAGGTCAAACACACCCCATTGGTGGTTGGCAATGGCTTTCCACTCATATTTCTTGGCCGTAGCTTCGAAGTCGGTGATGGTGCCGGTCCAGATGCCGCCGCCTGCATCGGTCAGGTCAAGCACATTGGTCTCGGCATCCCAGCCGCCAGTCAGTTCGCCCACGATGGAGACCACGTTGATGACCACATCCTCTTTCTTGCCCTCAATGGTCATCATCATCGTCTCGCTGTTCACGGTGACGGTGTAGTCGCCGGCAGCCAGTTTGAAAGTACCTTCGCACTTCTGCAGCTGATAATCGCCGATGGCCACTTCCACGTCGCCTGGCTTCACACCATAGCGGTAGGTGCTGTTGAACACCGTCCAGTCGCTGTCGGCACCGTCGCAGATTGTCCACCACACGGTCTTCTCCGTAGAGATGGTTATGGTGTTGGTAATGCCATCGGCATCAAGCGTCATAGGCACAGGGTTGCCAGGATTCCAGCCACCGAAGGGGTCGCCGATAACATAAAGTTGTTTTGCTGAAGCCACGTTGCAGAGCATCAGGGTCAGCACAATCATGAATGAACGAGTAAATAATTGTTTCATATTGCTTAAGTTTTTGGTTAATAGTTTCAGGTTTTAGGGTAAAACTGCGCAAAATGTTGGCGCAGAATTATTTCACTGCAAAAATAGCAAATTTGCGCTTACATTGTTCGTTTGTTCACATTATTTATTAATATACAGCAGTGCAATCGTTTGCACTCACAGCTCTGCGAACACCATCCCGTGCTTTGCGTCCGTAAAGTGTAGGTTTGCTTTTCCAAAGTGAGACTTTACATTTCCAAAGCTTTAGTTAACGAGCAAATTTTCTAGAAAAATCAGATGTAAAGCATCCGTATGTTTTTCCCATGCGTAGGTTTACATTTCCAAAGCGAGACTCTGCTTTTCCAAAGCATAGGTTTACGAACACAAAGTTTAGGTTTGCGAGCAAATTTTCTAGATAATTCAGAAGTATAGTTCTTGTTCGCATTTCGCATAATAAGGCTTCACTATCTTAAAGAATGACAGTGGGGAAAAGAAGAAGGAGGATGCCGCTCCCGTTTGGGGCGAGGCATCCTCCATTGTTGGGGGAAATGATTCCCGTTGCTGCGGGCAGTTGGCCCGAAGCGGGATTGTGGTTACTGAGCGAGAATCAGCATTGAGTTGGTGATGTCGTTCAGATAGACGGCGTAGGTGCCTGCGGGCACAAAGATGTTGCCGCCGCCGTTGGTACCGATCTTGTTGAAGCTTTCGGAAACATCCCAGTCCTTGTCGTTGCCGTAGCCCCAGTTGGTGCTCCAGTCGTGGTTGGCACGATACTTCAGCTGTCCGTCGGTTTCCTGTGTGAACACAGCGTACCAGTTGTGCGGGGTCACCTGCTCAAGCTCGAAGTCGCCGCCCCATCCGTTGAACTCGCCGATGAGCGAGATGCTCTCATACTCGGTGGGGTTCTGGTTGTCGAGCTTGGTCCATTTGTAGGTCATGGTGTTCATGTCGATGGTGAAGGTGTAGAACTCGCCCGTGGGAGCTGAGATGGCCTGTGCTCCGCTGTTGATGAGCGAGCCGCTGGGTGAGTTGTCGCCATCAACGGCGCATCCCCATGCAACGTCCCAGTTGCCGAAGCCGTTGGCATCCCAGACCTTGAGGTCCCATGCTCCTGTCCACTTGGTGGTGTAGGAGAAGATGTTCTTTTGCTCCTCAGGTGTAAACAGGCAGGTTCTCTTGCTGTCGCTCCATCCCTGCACGCCACCAACCACATAATAAGCATCAGCAACACTGATTGGGTCAATCTTGTAGCTGTATTCCATCATGTTGAGGGTGATGCGGATCTTCTCGGCACCCAGCACGTGGAACGAGTGGTCTCCGCCAAGGTTGTAGCGGAAGTCCATGTTACCTTGCATGTCCTCGCTTGCACCCTTCACACCGAACAGCTTGGTCCAGTCGCCAGAGGCAACTGCGTCGAGGGCTGTATCGTCACCGATTGCGAACCAGCAGTCGTCGCCACCTGTGTCAACGATGATGGAGAAGATGGGATCTTCATACACATCCTTGTCGCTGTGGTTGAACTTCTGCGTGCGGGCACCGTCGGCACTCCAGCCTGCGGCTGCGCCGATTACGTAGTAAGCAGGCGAGATTTGTACCTTGAACAGCGGCGTGAATGTAACAGAACGCTCTGCAAAGTGGCTCTCATTGGGATTGCCAACGATGGCCACGGAAGTGCCGTCAGTCACGGTGTAGAGCACAGCGCGCATGTAGAGCGTGGTGGAAGCCGGATTGCGGGTGACATCGTTGAAATATCTGTCCTGCAGGGCTGTAGGATCCACGGTAATCTCGTTCTTGTCACTAATGTTGCCCTCGATGGTGATAACCTCTTCGAAATCGGGACTCTGCGAGAACTCTACGTCTGCTTTCAGCGTGGTGTTCTCGGGCAAAGCACCTTCCTTCACACTAATTGTTCCGATGGGGATAGCCTTAATGGCACTTCCATCTTCAGCGATATAGTCGGCGAGATTGATAGCTGTTGCTGAGCTGGCAGCCACGCTCACGTCGCTCACCTGGAGCTGGCTCTCAGGCTGATTGGTCTGCTGCTCGAAAATGGTTTCGAAGTCTTGGTTACAAGACACGAGTCCCATGCCGAGAAGAGCCATTGTATATAAACTTAACTTTTTCATCTTCTTATTCATTTGTTTAAATTGTCTATAATGCTGACGAAACTATTAGAGTATTACGAATTCTACAGTACCCTTGCCCAGATCGACAGTGATGTCAAGTTTTCCACCAGGGAATCCTGGGAACGAATACGAGCCCTTACCTTTCTTAATGGTATTTTTGAATACACCATTTGTAAATTCAAAGTCTGTAGCAACGTCATCAACCTGGAATCCGTAAGAGTCGCCACCGTCCCAGCCGGTTAGCTTGCTGTAGAAGCGGAATACCAAATCGCCGACAGGCATCTCGGCAACACCCTTGAAGACATTGCTTCCAATCTCTGTTTCCTCAATCCACCAGCCACCGTCAACAAGCGTCTGCTTATTACCTGGTGAAGGCTCTGGCCAACCGCAGCAGTTACCAATGATATAGAGAATGCCCTTGGTTGGAATATTGCAATAGGCTGCCATGTTGTTGAAGTAAACAGTGTTCGAGGTAATGCTTGTGCCTTCAATCTCCTTCGAGGTTGTGGTCTGGATGTTGGCAATTACTCGCATGGCCACCTTGCGGAAGCCCATATCTACATACTCTTCCTCAGTCTTGAAACCATCGAGCTTGCAGAGGGCCAAAGCAATCTCCTCGCCGCTGATGTTTGCACTGGTCGAAGTGAAACCTGTTTCCAGGCTTTCCCAGGTGTTTTCATCCAAACTAACCTGAACCTTGTAGTTAACCACGGTGTTCACCCCATAGTTGGGCTGATTCCAGGTAAGTTTAACCGTGTTCTCTTTCGACAACTGTATGAACTGACCAGCTACAGGCGATGGATTCACCACAAACTGATTAGCGGTGTGACCGGGACCAAGTGTGGGATTGTCATCGCGGTCGCTATCACATGCAGCGAACAATATGCCGAAAACTGCGAACAGCACACTACTCAAAATATATTTTGCTTTCATAATTATCAATTTTCAATTATAATGTTCAAAATTAATAGCCAGGATTCTGCTTCAGCTTCGGGTTAGAAATAACATCGCTCGAAGCCAGCGGGAACAGATTGTACTTGCTGTCCACAGCATGAGGAGTGCCCACATTGCTGTTCATACCTTTATGAGACCAGAGGTAATCGCCAGTGGTAAGGAGGCCGAAGCGAACCAAATCGCTACGACGATGACACTCCCAAGCCAGCTCGCGCGCACGCTCGTTGATGATGTCGTTCTTGGTCGGGTTGGATTTTTCGCCAACACCTGCACGATTGCGAATCGCGTTGAACTTGGCAATACCGTCGCAGTTGACACCACCCATAACCTGGCACTCAGCCAGCATCAGATAAACATCACCCAGACGGAATACGGGGAAGTCGGTGTCGGGGAATGAGTTGGCACCATTGATCATTGAGCCGTCAGCTTTCAGGTTGGTGAACTTTGTGAATGCATAGCCACTGAAGAAGTCACTAATATCAATAATCTCCTTCGACTGTCCGTCGGTGAAGAAGGTTGCACGCTGGTCGCCATCCTCGAACTTGTCAACAAACTGCGGAGTTACACGAAGGCCACCCCAGCCGCTGCCGCCGAGTCCGTAGTCGGCGAATGCCATGTTGCCACCCACCTGTCCATTGATGATATAGGTAGTACCACCGTATGCCTGGGTGTTGATGTGGTCCTGATACACACTGAAGATAATCTCGTGACCGGTGCCCAGATACTGGTCGTTGTCAGCGCAGAACAGCTTCCAATAGTCGTTGGCGCTCTCCAGCTTGTAACCCAGGTCGATAATCTTCTGGCAGTACTCGGCACACTTCTGATAGTTGGCAGAACCTGTGTAAACCTGAGCGTTCAGATAGAGCTTGGCCAGAATCATGTAAACCATACCCTTACCGGCACGATACTTGTCAGGATTTGCAGGCAGCTTCTCAGCAGTGTCTTCCATATCCTTAACCAACCAGTCGAAAAGAGCTGCGCGGCTGATTTGCTCGGGGTTAGCACCACCCACCTCAGAGGTCTCGTCGGTGAAAGGCACGTTACCGAACAGGTCGATGGCGTGCAGATAGCTCAGACCGCGGATGGCGCGAGCCTCAGCGCGATACTGCTGCATGGTGGCATCGCTGGCGTTGGAAGCTTTGTCAATCTGGCGGATAACCTCGTTACAGATAGAAATCTGATAGAATACGCGGCTGTAGGCAGCGCTCACAAATACGTCGCTCGAAGTCCACTGCAGTCCGTGAAGGTCTTTCAATGTCTGGTCGTTCCAGCCGATAACTGCCTCATCAGTAGGCAGCTCCTGCATGTTGAACAGGGCGCGCAGATACTGACCGAAGCCGCCGTCGATACCCTGGATGTCAGGGCTTCCGCTGTCACCGTCGGGCGAGCTTACAGAAAGACCTGAGTAGCATTTTGCCAGCATCTGGTTGTATGCCTCTGTGCTGGTCAGCACATTCTCCGGAGTGTCAAGGTTGGGGTCGATGGGCGTAACGTCCAGGTCGCCCACACACGCTGTCAGCGACACGGCGGTAGCAAAGGCAAAGCTGTAAATACCGATTTTCTTTATGTTGAATTTCATATTCTTATCCTCCTATTAATTAAAAGTTAAAGCTTGCACCTAAGATGAAGTTGCGTGAGCGGGGATACATGTTATTGTCAATGCCGCTGCCAACCTCAGGATCCACACCCTTGTAATTGGTAATGGTGAAGACGTTCTGGGCAGTGAAGTTCACGCGCACCCAGTCGGCAATGTTGTATGCCAGAGTCACCTTGTCGAGTTTCAGGAACGAAGCGTTCTGAACATAGTAGTCGCTCTTGTACTGAGCCTGAGCGAAGTCGCTGTAAGGAGCCGTTGACACACGGTTGCTGATAAAGGTGTTTGTCCACATGTCGGCCTTCATTTCCGTGTTCGAAGCCACGTTGTTATATACATAGTTGCCTAAGCTTGAGCGCAGCGAAGCAGAGAGCGTCCATTTCTTGTAGCTCAGCTCCGTGTTAAATCCGATGTTCACGTCGGCATCTGGCTTGTAATACACATAACGGTCGTCGTCGGTAATCTGGCCGTCGTGGTTGCGGTCCACATACACACCCTCCAACGGCTTGCCAGCCTCGTCATAAACCTGCTGGAACACGAAGAACGAACTGACGGGGTAGCCCACCTTGTGGATTTGGATGTTGTTACCCACACCACCTGAGATTCCACCAGTCTCAACACCCAGATAGCTGGGGTCGTCGCTGGCTGTCAGTTTCGTAATCTTATTCTTGTTATAGGCAATGTTGAAGCCCACTTCCCAGCGCAGGTCCTTCGTTTCGATAGGAACCACATTCAGGGCACCCTCAATACCTTTATTCTCCAAGTCACCTACGTTCATCAGCAAGTAGTTGGTCAGGTTGGTTCCCGAGGCAACGGGAACCGTGTTCAGCAGGTCCTTGGTCTTGCGCTGATACACATCGATGCTACCGTTGATGCGGTTGCGGGCGAAACCGAAGTCCAAACCGATGTTATAGGTGGTGGTCTCCTCCCACTTTATCTGGGCAGCATAACCCTTCGGAGTGATTGGGATAATCTTCTGGTTGCCAAACCAATAGAACGAACCTGCTTGGTTGGTGTGATAAGTAGGAATAGAGGGATAGTCACCCTGGCCGATGTTCTGCTGACCAGTGATACCGTAACCCAGACGCAGCTTCAGGTTCGACAGCCAGTCGGCATCCTTCAGGAACGGCTCCTCGCTGATGCGCCATGCCAGAGCTGCCGATGGGAACAGACCCCACTTGTTGTTCTGGAAACGCGATGTACCGTCGTCACGCAGTGTGAAGGTGAGGAGGTAGCGGTCTAACAGCGAGTAGTTCAAACGTCCATAGAATGATATGAGATAGCTCTCGGTCTTGAAGAGTGTAGGCTCGCCATACAGAAGTGTTTCATTTCCATCGTTCGACTTCTTGTCGTCGGTCGTCTTGTTATAGAAGTGCTGCCAGCTGTAACCAGCAAGAATGTCGAAGCGGCTGCTGATTTCTTTCAGCTCCTTGGCGTATGCCAGATAGAACTCTAAAGTCTTGTCGCGGCGCAGCTGTGTGTATTTCTCCCACAAACCCGTTCCATTCTCTACTTTATTGTGATAAGAAATCTCACTTCCCTGCTGAGTGACATTCCAACCAGAGGTGGTTGAGAAATCAAGACCCAGGTTCAAGTTGGCGCGAAGGCCATCCAGGAACTTGAACTTATAGTCGAACTGAGCGTTACCAACGAAACGACGTATGTAGCTGTCTTTGTTCTGCTCGAACAGCTGAGCCACAGGGTTCAGCGTTGACATGGTGTTGGGAACACCATTGCTCTCCCAACGGAAGTACTTACCCTCACTGGCATATACAGGCTTCAAAGGGTTGTACTGCACGGCTGCACCAATGGCACCCTCGTCAGCAAATGCATTGTGAGTGAACACGCCCTTACCATTCAGGTTGATGGTCAGACGGTCTTTCAACAGCGTAGGAGTCAGGTTGATACCTACGGTACCACGCTGCATGGCAGAAGTCTTCAGGTTACCATCGTTGTTCAGGAAACCAGCACTGACGCGATAAGGCATCTTGAAGTCAGAATTCTTGGCAACATATCCGCCAGTAACGCTGGCGTTAATTTCCTCTGCAAATGCGGTCTGGTAGATTTCATCCTGCCATTTGGTGTTGGCATTACCCAGAGCGGCCATGGCGTCGGCATTGTCACCGTAGTTGGCTGTAAAGAACTCGCGGAATGCATCTGCACTCAGCACATCCACCTTCTTGGCCACGGTCTTGAACGTACCGCTCATATCCACATTGATGCGAGGCTTTGCTCCTGCCTTACCTTTCTTGGTGGTAATCAGGATGACGCCGTTTGATGCACGGCTACCATAGATGGCGGTAGCAGAGGCATCCTTCAAGATTGAGAAACTCTCGATGTCGTTGGGGTTGATGGTGTTCAGCACGTCACCACCCGAGATGCCTGTCGAGCTGATGGGCAGACCGTCGATAACAATCAGCGGGTCGTTAGAGGCAGAAAGCGATGAGCCGCCACGGATACGGATTTTTGCACCGGCTCCAGGAGCACCACCATCGGTGGTAATCTGCACACCAGGCGTCTTACCCTGCAGCAGGTCGGCCGGCGATGTTGCCAAACCCTTGTTCAGCTGGTCGGCCTCCACCGACATCACTGAACCCGTTGCATCGCTCTTGCGAACGGTACCATAACCGATAACCACCACGTCCTGCAGGACCGTCTGGTCTTCTTGTAGAGTAACTGTAACATTCGGCGCAGCACTCACCGAGGCGGTTTGATAACCGACATACGAAATGGTGATTTCTGCACCCTGATTAGCTTTCAGTGAGAAATTACCGTCAAAGTCGGTTACGGTGGCAATCTGTGTGCCCGTAACGCGTACTGTTGCGCCGATAATTCCTTCGCCGGTAGCATCCTTCACATGGCCGTTGACAGTGATTTGCTGTGCAAAGGCGCTGATAGATAGGAACAGCCCGCAGATGAGGGCCAGCATCCTAACAGGGAATTTGAATTTTACCTGCTTCATCGTTTTACATTTTTAGTGTTAGTATTATAGTATGAAGTATTCTTCGGGTTACTCAAACCAGGTTAATAGTTTTGTCAAAATTGTTTTCTTTGTGTTTTCTGCTGCAAATTTAACTTCTTTGCGCATACGTTGTTCTTTTTTAATCTTAAAAAACAATAAAACTACTGCGCAAACGTTTGCATTATATATTTATATTTTTATTTAAGGTACGCGAACAACTTTTTTTGTTTTGCACTATCTTTGCAGACAGATTAGTGATTTCACCCACCACCCATGAAAGATTCAGCTCCCATCACAATGAAAGACATTGCCCGCGACTTGGGCATATCGGTGGCCACGGTCTCGCGCGCCCTGCAAGACAGTCCGCGCATCAGTGCCGCCCGCAGGGAGCAAGTTCAGGCATACTCGCGCGAACATAATTTTATTCCCAACATTCTGGCCGAATCGCTGCGGCACAGCCACCAGAAGCCCATCAAGGTGATAGGCGTCATCATTCCCGAATTAGCACATTATTATTTCTCATCCATCCTGGCTGGCATCGAGGAAGAAGCCTCCAGCTATGGCTACCGCATCATGGTGGCTCAGAGCGACGAGGAGTACGAGCGCGAGGTGAGGCTCTGCCAGTCGTTCTACGAGAACAAGGTGTGTGGCATCATCGTGTCGCAGGCCAAGGACACGCGCGACTACGCCCACTTTGAGCGGCTTATCAACTGTGGCGTGCCCTTAGTGTTCTACGACCGCATCTGCACGGGCATCAATGCCAGCCGCGTGGTGGTGGACGACTACAAGGGAGCCTATAATGCCGTCACCCATCTCATCGAGACAGGTTGCCGGCGCATTGCTTTCTATGGCTCGCCCATGCAGTTGGAGATTTCCAAAAACCGTTTCAATGGCTATAAGGACGCGCTGCTCAACCACCACATCCCCTACGATGAGCAGCTGTGCGCCATCTGCGACAACCGTGCTGATGCAGAGGAAATTACGCCTGAGGTGCTCAGCCGTGACGAACATCCCGACGGGTTCTTCGCCGTGAACGACGATACTGCCATTGGCATTCTTTACACCGCCAAGCGCATGGGATTCCGTGTGCCTGACGACATCAGCATCTGCGGCTTCACCAACGGACAGCGCGCCGTGGCCTGTGACCCCATGCTCACCACCGTTGAGCAGCGGGGCAGGGAAGTGGGAGCCGAGGCTGTGGATATTATGATTGGCCATGTGGAGGGCCGCATCCCTGACGGAAAGGTGGAGCGCCGCGTTGTGCGCACACGCCTCATCATCCGCGGAACAACAAGATAGATTTACAATAACCAATAAACAATAACTAATAACCAATATCCAATAACCCATGAAACAAAAACCAGATTTATCCTTTTGGAAACTGTGGAACCTGAGTTTCGGGTTCTTTGGCGTGCAGATTGCCTACGCCTTGCAGAGTGGAAACATTTCCAGAATCTTCCGCACACTCGGTGCCGACCCTCACTCGCTGAGCTTCTTCTGGATTCTGCCCCCGTTGATGGGCATCCTGGTGCAGCCCATTGTGGGCACACTGAGCGACAAGACATGGACGCGCTGGGGCCGCCGCATCCCCTATCTGTTTGTAGGAGCCGCCATGGCCGTGGCCGTGATGTGCCTGCTGCCCAATGCCGGTTCGTTTGGCATGACCGTGGGCACGGCCCTCATCTTCGGTCTGTTTGCCCTCATGCTGCTCGACACCTCTATTAATATGGCCATGCAGCCGTTCAAGATGCTCGTGGGCGACATGGTGAACGAAAAGCAGAAGGCCAAGGCCTACAGCATTCAGTCGTTCCTGTGCAACGCGGGCAGCGTGGTGGGATTCATCTTCCCCTTCGTGCTCACTTGGCTGGGCATCAAGAACGTGGCCCCCGAGGGCGTGGTGCCCGACTCGGTCATCTGGTCGTTCTATCTTGGTGCCGCCATCCTCATCCTCTGTGTCATCTACACCACGCTCAAGGTGAAGGAGTGGCCTCCGAAGGAGTATCGTGAATACAACCCCGTGAAGGAGGAGAACGAAACCTCCGCCAACTGGATTACGCTGCTCAAAAACGCACCCGCAACATTCTGGAAGGTGGGACTCGTGCAGTTCTTCTGCTGGTCGGCACTGCTCTACATGTGGACCTACGTCGTCGATGCCGTCAGCGAAACCGTATGGAACACCACCGACTCGGCCTCTGAGGCCTATCAGGTGGCGGGCAACTGGACGGGTGTGCTCTATGCCATCCAGGCCCTCGGTTCGGTGGCCTGGGCCGCCGTGCTGCCCCGCTTCAAGAACACCAAGATGGCCTATGCGCTGAGCCTGCTCATCGGCGGCATCGGCTTCGCCCTCATCCCGTTCTGCCCCGACAAGTACCTGCAAATCATTCCCTTCCTGCTCATAGGATGCGCTTGGGCTGCCATGCTCGCCATGCCGTTCACCTTCGTCACCAACGCCCTGCAGGGCTACGGTCACATGGGAGCCTATCTGGGACTGTTCAACGGCACCATCTGTCTGCCCCAGATCATCGCCGCACTCTGCGGAGGCACCATCTTCACACTCATCGGTGGCCACCAGTCGAGCATGATGATTGTTTCGGGCGTGCTGCTCGCCATCGGTGCCTGCTGCGTGGGACTCATCAAGACGCAGAAGGCAGAATAAAGACTCAGAGAGTGGGGAGTTGGAAACCAGGCTCCTTACTCTCATTTTCCAATTCATAGGTTTACACTAAAATTCTCTAGAGAATTTCATCGTAACTCCGCACTTTATAAACTCAGCGTTCGGAGATGAAAAACCAGCACTTGCAGTTGTTGGAACAACTCATGGGTTTACGCGAAAATTCTCTAGAGAATTTGACAATTAAATAAAGGTATAGAAAACCTGCATGTACAATCGCGTCAGCATATCGTCACTTGGTAAAAGGCATTTCGCACTCTGCATAGTGCATTTTGCATTGCTCCTGTTCTGTTTGTCGGCCCATGCGCAACAAACGACCGTTGAGCGTCAGTCAAAGGGCGACGGTGCGGACGACGTGCTGCAGTATGTGCCCTACGCCTCGGCCATTGTTCTGAAGGTGTGCGGTGCGGAGAGCCGCCACGACTGGCCCCGGTTTGCCGCTGTGACAGTTGGCTCGTGGGTGGTATCGGCGGGCGTGGCTTACGCGCTGAAGCACACCGTCAACGAGTGGCGCCCCGACCACACCGACCGCCGCTCTATGCCCTCGGGCCATGCTACCTTTGCTTTTGCGGGCGCGTCGGTGCTGCGGCATGAGTATGGCCATCTGTCGCCGTGGATTCCCGTGGCCGGATATGGCGTGGCTGTGCTTACCGCCGCCGACCGTGTGCGCCGCGACCGCCACCATTGGTACGACGTGTGCGCCGGTGCCGCCATCGGCACCCTCTCCGCCGAAGCCTGCTACTGGCTTTCCGACAAACTCTTTAACCGCAGGCAGCAGAACGTGCAGCTCAGCCTCCTGCCCACGGGGGTCTCGGTGCAGGTGGGGTTGTGATGGAACCCACCCCAACCCTCCCAAGGGGAGGGTGATAAATTGTAAATTGTTAAATGAAGAAATAAATTGTAAATTGTAAATTGTCAAATTGTAAATAGTAAAATGCAAACGTTTGCGCAAGAAAAAATGAAATAAGTATGTGTTTGTGATGACAACGAATGGGATAAAATTGTAATTTTACGGCAGAATACTAACCAAACACAATGCTCATGAATCTTCATTTCAATATTGACTATCAGACTGCCTTTGGCGAGGAGCTGGTTTTGAACATTGTTCAGCCGGGGCTGAAGGCGAACGGGGAGCAAAGGGTTTCCTGTTATCGTATGAGTACTGACGGCACAGGCCGTTGGATGTGCGACATCCGCCGCAAGACGGCGGGGGCTGATTTTATCGACTACTACTATGCCGTGGAGCGCGACGGTGAGCAGACGCGCCATGAGTGGCTCGTGGCCATGCACCGCCTGGAACTGCGCAGCATGGCGGGCGACAACTACACGATCTACGACCACTGGATTGACACGCCCGAGGACGCTTATCTCTACAGCTCGGCATTCACCGACTGCATTGCCACGCACGAGCAGCAGCTCGCGCCGAAGACGGTCTATCCCGTGACGGTGTGCATCAAGGTGCGTGCCCCGCAGCTGCGCAGCGGCGAGCGCCTTGCCATCGTGGGCGAGGACGAGGTGCTTGGGTCGTGGGAGGCCAAGCGGGCTGTGAACATGACGGAGCACAACTACAACGAGTGGGTGGTGTGCATCGATGCCACGCGTCTGGCGCGGCCGTTGTTGGAGTTTAAGTTCGTGGTGTTGGACGAGGAGGAGGATGTCACGCCGATGTGGGAAGACGGCATGAACCGCACGGTGGTGCTGCCCGCCATGGAGCAGGGCGACGTGGTGGTGTATGAGCTGTCGCAGGCGTTCTTCCCCATCCACAACCGCAAGTGCGCAGGCACTCTGGTGCCCGTGTTCTCGCTCAGGTCGGAGGGCAGTTTCGGTGTGGGCGACTTCGGCGACCTGCGCATGATGATCGACTGGGTGGCGCAGACACGCCAGCGCGTGCTGCAGGTGCTGCCCATCAACGACACCACCATCACCCACACCTGGACCGACTCCTATCCCTACTCGTGCATCAGCATCTTTGCCCTGCACCCGCAGTATGCCGATTTCCGTCAGTTGCCTGAGCTGAAGGATGAAAAACTGAAGATTGAAAATGAAAAATTGCGCCAGGAGCTCAACGCCCTCAAGCAGATTGACTACGAGCGGGTGAACCAGGCTAAAAACGAATACCTGCGGCTGCTTTTTGCGCAGGAGGGAAAGCAGGTGCTTGGCTCGGATGCCTACAAGCGTTTCTTCGCTGAGAACAAGCACTGGCTGGCTCCATACGCTCAGTATTCACTGCTGCGCGACCAGTATGGCACGGCCGACTATACCCAGTGGCCCGACCACAACACTTTCTGCGAGGACGACCGCAAGGCGTTGGAGAACCCGCGCACGAAGCTCTACAAAGAGGTGGCTTACTTCTACTATGTGCAGTTTGTGCTTTACACCCAGATGAAGGCTGCCCACGAGCATGCCCGTTCGAAGGGTGTCATCCTGAAGGGCGACATACCCATTGGTGTGAACCGCTACGGATGCGATGCTTGGCAGGAGCCGCGCTACTTCAACCTGAACGGGCAGGCTGGGGCGCCGCCCGATGACTTCTCGGTGAACGGGCAGAACTGGGGATTCCCTACTTACAACTGGGATGAGATGATAAAGGACGGCTGCCTGTGGTGGGTGCGCCGCTTTTCGAACATGGCGAAGTTCTTCGATGCCTACCGCATTGACCATGTGCTGGGCTTCTTCCGTATCTGGGAAATACCCGTCAATGCCGTGCACGGACTGCTCGGACAGTTCCAGCCTGCATTGGGTATGACCCGCGAGGAGGTGGAGGCCTACGGACTGAAATGGCAGGAGCAGCTGTTCACCGAGCCTTACATCCGCGACTGGGTGCTGGACCGCATCTTCAAGGAGCATACCGAGGAGGTGAAAGCAAACTATCTGGACCATGTGGCCGACGATGTGTGGCGCATGAAGCCCGCCTTCGACACGCAGCGCAAGGTGGAGGCAGCCTTCGAGGGCAAGACCAGCGACAAGGATATCTGGTTGCGCGACGGGCTGTATGCGCTCATCAGCGATGTGCTGTTTGTGCGCGACCATAAGGATGCCGAGAAATTCCACCCGCGCATCTCTGTGCAGTTTGACTTCATCTACGAGAGTCTCAACGGCGGCGACAAGTATGTGTTCAACAAGTTGTACAACGATTATTACTACCGCAGGAACAACCAGTTCTGGTATCGCGAGGCCATGAAGAAACTGCCCAAGCTGGTGCAGGCCACCCGTATGCTGGTATGTGCCGAGGACCTGGGCATGGTGCCCGACTGTGTGCCCTGGGTGATGAACGAACTGCGCATCCTGTCGCTCGAGCTGCAGTCGATGCCCAAGGACCCGACCACCAAGTTTGGCCACTTGTCGCGCAACCCCTACCGCTCGGTTTGCACCATCAGCAGCCACGACATGCCGACGCTGCGCCAGTGGTGGGACGAGGACTATGAGCGCACGCAGGAGTACTACAACACCATGCTGCACCGCGGCGACGGTGCGCCTCATCCGCTGCCCGGCTGGCTGGCCGGCGACATCATCTCGCGCCACCTTACCTCGCCCAGCATGCTCTGCATCCTCTCTATTCAGGACTGGCTTGCCCTTGACGAGAAACTGCGGCTGCCCGATGCCAATGCCGAGCGCATCAACATTCCGGCCAACCCAAGGCACTACTGGCGCTACCGCATGCACCTCACCATTGAGCAGCTCATGGCCAGCGACGAGTTTAACAATAATTTGAAAGAGCTGATTTCACATGCAGGAAGAAAATAAGAAAAACAAAAGATTTGCTATGAAAAAAATCCTGTTATCTATGTTGATGCTGCTGCCCATGCTGGCGGCAGCACAGACTGTGACTTCACCCAATGGAAACATTGCGGTGAAGTTTGCGGTTGTTGACAACGGCAGGCCCTGCTACGAGATGAGTTTCAAGGGCAAGCCCGTGGTGAACAGGTCGTATTTGGGTTTAGAGCTGGCCAAGGACAAGCATGCGTCGGCGGGTATGGATGAAACCGACCTCATGGACCAATTCTCTGTGGTTAATGTGGAAAACACTTCGTTCGACGAGACGTGGAAACCCGTGTGGGGCGAAACGGCAACCATTCGCAACCACTACAACGAAATGGCGGTGACCTTGCAGCAACGTACTGAGTACAGCAAGGTTACGGCAGTCAATCCCACCGAGGAAGGACGCGCTTTCCATGAGCGTCTGCGCACCATCATCATCCGCTTCCGTGTCTATGACGACGGCATGGGATTCCGCTACGAGTTTCCGCAGCAGAAGGAGCTGAACTATTTCCTCATCAAGGAAGAGCACAGCGAGTTTGCCATGACAGGCGACCACACGGCGTGGTGGCTGCCCGGCGACTATGACACGCAGGAGCAGGAGACGCAGCAGACCAAACTTTCAGAGATTCGCGCACGGATGCAGAAAGCCGTCAACTGGGGCAACTCCAGTGTGGCTGTGTTCTCGGAGACCGGCGTGCAGACCTCGTTGCAGATGAAATCGACAGACGGCCTTTACATCAACATCCATGAGGCTGCTTGTGCCGACTATGCCACCATGCACCTCGAGCTGGTGGATGCGCAGACCAAGGGTCTTTCTACGAAGTTAGGCGGCGGCAGCAATGCCTATACGCCAAACCCGTCGGCTTCTGCCTGGCCGCTGCCCAAGCCATTCACCTTTGTGAGCCACCTCACTCCCGATGCAACCGGACTGAAGGGTGCCATGCAGACGCCCTGTGAGACTCCGTGGCGCACGGTGATGGTGAGCGATGATGCGCGCGACATGCTTTCCTCAAACCTCATTCTGAACCTCAACGAGCCGTGCAAGATTGAGGACACCTCGTGGATTCATCCCACGAAATACTGCGGCGTGTGGTGGGAAATGATTGTGGGCAAAAGCAACTGGCATTATACCGACGACTTCCCCAGCATCAAACTCGACCAGATTGACTGGAAGAGCGTGAAACCCCACGGACGCCATGCTGCCAACAACGAGAAGGTGAAACGCTACATCGACTTCGCCGCCAAGAACGGACTCGACGAGGTGCTCGTTGAGGGCTGGAACGTTGGCTGGGAAGACTGGGCCAATATGTGGAAGCGCGATGTGTTTGACTTCCAGACACCTTATCCCGACTTCGACATCAAGATGCTCAACGACTACGCCCACTCGAAGGGGGTGAAGTTGCTGATGCACCATGAAACCAGCAGCTCGACACAGAACTATGAGCGCCACATGGAGAAAGCTTTCCAGCTGATGAACCACTACGGTTACGATGCCGTGAAGACGGGCTATGTGGGCGACATTATCCCGCGTGGCGATCACCACTACTCGCAGTCCATGAACAACCACTACCTCTATGTGGTGAAAGAGGCTGCCAAACACCACATCATGGTCAATGCTCACGAGGCAACACGTCCCACGGGCCTGTGCCGCACATGGCCAAACCTCGTAGGCAACGAGAGTGCACGTGGCACGGAGTACGAGGCATTCGGCGGCAGCCGCCCCGACCACACCTGCATCTTGCCGTTCACACGTCTGCAGGGCGGTCCCATGGACTATACGCCTGGCATTTTCGTCACAAAGCTGAGCGAGTGGAGCGACAACCCGTCGTGGGCACGCATTACGCTCGCCGGTTCGCTGGCACTCTATCTCACCATGTACTCGCCCTTGCAGATGGCAGCCGACCTGCCCGAGAACTACGAGAAGTTCGACGATGCCTTCCAGTTCATCCGTGACGTGGCTTGCGACTGGGACGACAGCCGTTATCTTGAAGCCGAGCCTGCCGACTACATCACAGTTGCGCGTAAGGCAAAGGGCACCGACAATTGGTTCGTGGGAGGTAAGTGCGATGAGAATGGCCATACTGCTGTTGTGCGTCTCGACTTCCTCGACAAGGGCCGCAAGTATGACTGTACCATCTATGCCGATGCGCCCAATGCCCATTACGAGACAAATCCGCAGGCCTACACCATCACGAAGAAAACGGTGAAGGCTGGTCAGACGCTCAAAATCAAGGAAGCACCAGGCGGAGGATTCGCCGTTTCACTAATTGCAAAATAAAGATATGAGAAAACTGGTATTATTAGCTGCATTGACTTTGGCAATAAATCTATCGAAAGCACAGGACTTCCGTTTCGACGAAGTGACCTACACACCGGAGAAAACCACATTCCGCCTGTTTGCCCCCAAAAGCAGCAAGCCAAGGCTGCGCATCTATCAGAAAGATGGCATGTCAAGCCGCATGAAGGCTGTGAAAATGAAATACAATCAGCAGGGCTACTGGCAAGCCGAAGTGAAAGGCAATTTGAAAGACAAGTTCTATACTTTCGACTGCGGCAAAGGCGAGACTCCTGGGGTCTTTGCCAAGGCTGTGGGCATCAACGGCAAGTGTGGGGCTATCATAGACATGAAAGAAACCAATCCCGAGGGCTGGGAACACGACAAACGGCCCGTGGTGAAGTCGCCCGCCGACCTTGTCATCTATGAGATGCACCACCGCGACTTTTCCGTCTCGCCCACGTCGGGCATTGAGAACAAAGGCAAGTTCCTGGCTTTGACGGAAGAGAAAGCCATCAATCACTTGAAGACTCTCGGCGTGAATGCCATCCACATTCTCCCCAGCTACGACTATGGCTCGGTGGATGAAACGCGCATCGACGAGGACCTGTACATGCAACATGCCTACGAGAACCTGCCCGCTGGCGTGTTCCCTGCTAAACCCGACTTCTCGCCGCAGTACAACTGGGGCTACGACCCTGTGAACTACAACGTGCCAGAAGGCTCGTACAGCACCGACCCCTACGAACCTGCTTGCCGAATACGCGAGTTCAAGCAGATGGTGCAGGCACTCCACAAGGCAGGCATTCGTATCATCCTCGATGTGGTCTATAACCACACCTACGATATTGAGCATAGCAATTTCCAGAAAACCTATCCCGATTATTACTATCGCAAAAATACCGACGGTACCTACAGCAACGGTTCGGGTTGCGGCAACGAGACAGCTTCAGAGCAGCCCATGATGCGCCGCTTTATGATTGAGAGCGTGAAATACTGGATTAACGAGTACCACATCGATGGTTTCCGCTTCGACCTCATGGGTGTTCATGACATTGAGACCATGAACCAGATTCGCAAGGCCGTGGATGAGATTGACCCCACCATATTTATTTATGGCGAGGGTTGGAGTGCCGGCACGTGCGCATATCCGCAGGAAAAGCTCGGCATGAAGGCCCACATCAACCAGATGCCCCGTATTGCCGCCTTCAGCGATGAGATTCGCGATGCCCTGCGCGGCCCGTTCAGCGACGACACCAAGGGAGCCTTCCTTGCAGGACTGCCCGGCGAGGAAGAGAGCATCAAATTCGGCATTGCCGGAGCCATTAGCCATCCGCAAATCGACATGTCAAAGGTGAACTATTCGAAAGAGCCGTGGGCCAACGAGCCAACACAGATGATTAGCTACGTGTCGTGTCACGACGACATGTGTCTCACCGACCGTCTGCGCGCCTCCATTCCTGGCATCACCGAAGACGAGCTCATCCGCCTCGACCTGCTTGCACAGACCGCCGTCTTCACCTCCCAGGGAGTACCCTTCATGCTCAGCGGCGAGGAGATGCTGCGAACCAAGAAAGGAGTGCACAATTCGTTTGAGTCCCCCGACAGTATCAACCAGCTGGACTGGAACAACCTGAAACGCTATCCCAAGGTATTTGAATACTACCAGAAACTCATCCAACTGCGCCGCAACCATCCCGCTTTCCGTCTCGGCAGCGCCCAGCTGGTGCGTAAGCACTTAGAGTTTCTGCCCAGTCCCGCTGGCACCGTCGCCTTCCGGCTGAAAAACCATGCCGGAGGTGACACCTGGAAAAACATCATTGTCATTCTCAACGGAAGTCGAAAGTCATGTGCCATCAATGTGCCGGAAAGCAATTATACGGTAGTCTGCGAAGACGACTGCATCAACGAGGAAGGCTTCAATCAGTTGACAGCCAACGAAGTGGAAGTCGCCCCGCAGTCAGCTTTGATTATACACGATTAAGGAATTTACAATTTGACAATTAATATAAAAGAGGAGAGAGGAAAGAGGAGAGAGGAGAGAGAAAAGCATTTGTCCGCTAACTCCCGTTAACTTCCGATAACTCCCGATAACTCCTTTTCTCCTTTACTCCTTTACTCCTTTACCCCTTTACTCCTTTACCCCTTTACTCCTTTACCCCTAACTCCTAACCCCTATGAAACGAATACTATTTGCAATCGCATTATTTATGAGTGTAACAGCCATGAGCGCAGCAGTGAAAATCACACGCATCGACCCCACCAACTGGTACGTGGGCATGAAGAACCCGCAACTGCAGCTGATGGTCTATGGCAAGAACATCAAAAGCGTACAGAACGTTACCACCGACTACCCCGGTGTGGCCATTGACAGCATCGTGCGGCTCGACTCGCCAAACTACCTGCTCGTCTATCTCAACCTCAGTGGGGCCCAGCCCGGAGAGATGACCCTGAAGTTCGATAAGACAAAAGTGAAATACCAACTGCGCCAGCGTGAGATGGGCGGCGACAAACGCATGGGATTCACCAATGCCGACGTGCTCTACATGCTCATGCCCGACCGCTTTGCACAGGGCAAGAACCACAACCCCCAGATAAAAGGCATGAACACCTACCGCGAGGACCGCACAAAACCTTCGCTCCGACACGGAGGCGACCTTGAAGGCATACGCGAGCACTTAGACTACTTCAAGGAGCTGGGCGTCACCGCCCTGTGGCTCACGCCTGTGCTGGAAAACAACTCGCCCGACAGCGACAACGGATACAGCACCTACCACGGCTATGCCACCACCGACTACTACCGCGTTGACCCCCGATTCGGCACCAACGACGACTACCGCCGCCTCTGCGACGAAGCCCACCAGAAAGGACTCAAGGTGGTGATGGACATGATATTCAACCACAGCGGATTCGAGCACCCCTGGACCCAGGACATGCCCACGAAAGACTGGCTCAACACCCCCCAGTGGCTCAACGAGCAGCAGAGTGGACGCGACCCCATGACAGGATTCACTGCCAATGCCGACGGCAGCGAGCCCGCCAAGAGCCAATACCTGCAGACCAGCTACAAACTGACACCCGTCAAAGACCCCTATGCATCGCAGATAGACCTTAAAGAGACCGTTGACGGATGGTTCGTGCCCTCCATGCCCGACCTCAACCAGCGCAACCCCCACGTCATGACCTATCTCATACAGAACAGCATCTGGTGGATTGAGACTGTCGGTATCGACGGCATACGCATGGACACCTACCCATACGCCGATGCCCGGGCCATGGCCAACTGGATGAAACGCCTCGACGACGAATATCCCAACTTCAACACCGTGGGTGAGACATGGGTCACAGAGCCCGCCTACACAGCCGCCTGGCAGAAAGACTCACGGCTCAGCAAGGAGAACAGCTACCTGAAAACCGTCATGGACTTTGCCTTCTTCGACCGCCTGTCACAAGCCAAGAACGAAGAAACCGACGATTGGTGGAACGGCATGAACCGCCTCTACAACTCCTTCTGCTACGACTACCTCTACACCGACCCCGACCACGTCATGGCCTTCATCGACAACCACGACACCGACCGCTTCCTCGGCAACGGCACCGACACTCTCGCCCTCAAGCAGGCACTCGCCCTGCTGCTCACCGTTCGCCGCATACCCCAGCTCTACTACGGCACCGAGATACTGATGAACGGCACCAAGGAAGTCACCGACGGCAACGTGCGCAAAGACTTCCCCGGCGGATTCCCCGGCGACCCCCGCAACGCCTTCACCCCCGAGGGCCGCACCAAAGCCCAGCAAGCCATGTTCACCTGGCTCTCACGCCTGTTGCACTGGCGTCAGGGCAACCAAGCCATCATTCGCGGCAAGATGACCCAGTTCATACCCTGGAAAGGAGTCTATGTCATCGCACGCCAACACAAGGGCCACACCGTCATGACCATCATCAACGGCTGGAGCACCACCGCCACCCTCGAAGTGGCCCGCTACGCCGAAATCATCGGCACCAACTCCCGAGCCACCGATGTCATCACACGACGCACCCTGCCCCTTGACCACGACCTCACCCTACAGCCCCGCCAGACACTCATACTCGAGATGGGGAAATAATTGACAATTGGACAATTGAACAACTGGACTATTAGACGATTGGACAATTAGACAATTAGACTATTGGACGATTGGAGGAGTTTAGACATAGTAACTGGAGTTTAGACATAGTATCTGGGGTTTAGACATAGTAACATACTAACATATTTCCTTCTCTCCTCTCTCCTCTCTCCTCCCTCCCTTTGGGAGGGCAGGGGTGGGTTCAGGGGTGGGTTCAGGCGGAGCTCCAGCCCGATTGGGTCAACAGTCGCAACATGTCGTATATAAGCATGCACGACGGGCTGCCCAGCAACTCCATCACCGACATCTTTGAGGACAGCTACGGCTTCATGTGGATAGCATCCGACGTGGGCGGTCTGGTGCGCTACGACGGCTACACCTTCCTGCATTTAGGACTTGGCCGACTCCGCAGCTATTCGTGCCGCAACCTGTGCGAGGACCGTTTCGGGCGTCTGTGGATAGCATTCGACGAGGGCGTCAATGTGCTCGACCTCAAAACCATGACCACCGTTGAGAATTTTCAATTTCCAACACCCACCACCCAACACCCAACACCACAACCCCCTCCCTTGGGGAGGGCTGGGGTGGGTTCCAAACGACCAACACCCAACACCGTCATGGGCCAGCCTGCCCGTCGGGTGTTTCTCGACGCGAAAGGCTGCATCTGGATTATCACCGACAAGCAGGTGTGCCGGTTGGCATTCAACGACAATGGCAGCATCAGCAGCCTGCTCACCCACAACTACAATGTGCGCGCATTTGACATTGCCATAGCCGACGTGGAAGAAAACGGCCGCCCTTGGGTGGCAATCGACGGCAGTATCTATCGTCTGACAGCCTCCCCACTCCCTCCCCTTGGGAGGGCAGGGGTGGGTTCAGGGGCTGGTTCAGGGGAGCTCTACCTGGAGCGTCAGGAAGTGTCCCGCCCGCTCACCACCGAGATTGCTGGTAACTTCATTACCTGCATCACCCGTCAGGGCAACACCGTATGGTTTGGAACCAACGTCGGGCTTGTAGGCTACAACATGACATCGCGCAAGACGCTGCGCCTGGAACATGGCAATACGCCAGCCTCGCTCTCCCACCAATACATCACCTGCCTGCTTCCCGAAGACCAGCAGCTCCTTGTGGGAACCCTTGGCGGCATCGATGTTATTCAGAATGCACACATGTTGTTGAGCGACAGCGGAAAATTTGACGCTGACGCTCTCTCCTCTATTGCCATCACCCACTGGAACGCCACCGACAAGAGTAACCCACTGAGCAGCAACTTTGTTCACTGCCTTTGGAGCAGTCACGGCATACTGTGGGTGGGCACCGACAATGCAGGCATCTGCAAGCTCTTTCCACGTTATCTCACCCTGCGCAACTATCAGCACAATCCCTCACAGCTCGAGAGCCTCTCTCAGGGATGCGTCAATGCCATCTATGCCGATGACGACGGCACCCTGTGGGTGGGCACCGTTGAGGGAGGGCTCAACCGCAAAGCCCCCGGCACCGATGCTTTCAGCCACTTTACAACCGCCAACACCAGCCTGCGCCACAACTCTGTGTCGGCCATTGAGCCCGGCGACGACAACGACCTATGGATAGGCACATGGGGCGGCGGCGTGTTCCACGCAGACCGCAGCCAACACCCATCACCCAACACCCAACACCCATCATCCAACACCCATCACCCAATATCCATCACCCCCATAGAAGTGCAACCCCAGTACCGCTACATCATCAACTACGTGGGAGCACTCGCTTATGATCGCTTGAACCGTGGCCTATGGATAGCCACCAATGGCGGCATCTACTTCTACAACCTGCAGACCAGGCTCATTGAAGAGCCCTTCGACGGCTGCCGCGATGTGCGCGGATGCATCGGTTCCATCATCACCACCGACAATCACCTGTGGATAGGATGCCTCGACGGCCTGCGCGACATCAATCTTAATAGAGGAGAGAGGAAAGAGGAGAGAGGAGAGAAAAAGTTCCAAGTTCAAAGTTCCAAGTTCACAGTACGCGCCCTCAGCCATAAGCTTGACAACCCCGAGAGCACCATCACCGACAAAATCACCTGTTTCTGCCAGACCGCCGACGGCACGCTGTGGCTTGGAAGCAACGGCTACGGCCTTTACCGCCGTGTGGTGGATGAAAATGGAAAAGAAACATTCAAGAACTATACTACCGAGGACGGACTGTGCAATAATGCCGTACGTGGCATCGTGGAGGACAACGAGGGACGGCTGTGGATTACCACCACCAACGGCCTCTCGATGGTTGATCCGCGGCGCAGCCCCCCAGAGGGGGGCGTTGACGCCCTGGCATTCCTCAACTTCACCGAGAGCGACGGACTTTCCTCTGCCCAATTCTACTGGAACGCGGCAGCCGCGGGAAAAGACGGTCAAATCTATCTTGGAGCCGTCAACGGCCTTTCCGTACTCCAGGGTGTAAACTCTGTTGAAGGGGATTTGCAATCCCCACTCCCTCCCAAGGGGAGGGCAGGGGTGGGTTCAGGGGCTTATGGCAGGCTCAGTTTCACCCGTCTGCTGGTTGCCAATCAGGAAGTCACCGTCCCCAGCAAGTACCTTGACCAGGACATCAGCCACGCCCGGTGCATAAGGCTCCACGAAAGCGACAAGTCGTTCACCATTCAGTTTGCCGCCCTCAACTACACAGGCCCCGCACAGGCACTCTACAGCTACCGCCTGCGAGGTTTCGACAAGCGGTGGGTGCAGCTTGAGACCGGCCGCCACGAGGTGCGCTACACCAACCTGCCCGCAGGGCACTACACCCTCGAGGTGAAATATGTCTCTGCCATGACCAACGCCGACACCACCGCCAGCATCGACATCATCGTAGCACCCTATTTCTGGAAAAGCTGGTGGTTTGTGCTCCTTGTTCTCGCCGCTCTCGCCGCCCTCGCCGTCTATGCCTACAACCGGCGCGTGGAAACCCTGCGCCGGCGCGACGCTCAGCGGCTCATGCAGCCCATTGAGCAAGTGCTGCGCGAGAGCCACGACCCCATGCAGCTGCAGCAGCGCATTGAGAACATCCTCAACAATCAGCGGCGCTACACCCAAAGCTCTGCCAAGAGTGTGGAGGCCGACGCCGAGCAGCAGCAGCGGCTCACCGTGCCATTCATGGAGCGAGTCATGACCATCATCGAGCAAAACTACATGAACTCAGAGTTCGGAGTGCCCGAGTTCTGCGAGAAGATGGGCATGAGCCGCAGTCTTCTCGCCCGCCGTCTCAACGAGGAGGTGGGGCAGAGCACCACCCAGTTCATCCGCAACTACCGCCTCGACATTGCCCGCCAGATACTCTCACGAGCCGACCAGCGCAACATCGCTGAGGTTGCCTTCAGCGTGGGCTTCAACGACCCCAAGTACTTTACCCGCTGCTTCACCAAGCAATACGGCGTCAGCCCGAAGTCATACGACGCGAAGACCCCACCGCCCCAGCCGCAGACTCAGAATGCCGCCTCCGCTGACGAGGAGAGTGCTGAGCCCTAACACCTATCACCTATCACCCATCACCACAACCCCCTCCCTTGGGGAGGGCTGGGGTGGGTTCCAATACCCAACACCCATCACCTCATATTTCTCTTTCTCATGCCAACATGCCTTGCGAGCAGAACGATTCGGCGCGTTGTTTGCCGAAACCAAAACTGCCCGTAAACAAAGCTATGAGTTACGTGCAAATTTTCTAGAAAATTTTTGATTAACTCTTCACTTTATTATTTCCGTTTCAATATCCGCGGGCGTAACACTTGACATTGTTGTTCCCGTTACAATGACCGTGAGGTTGTCTCGCGACACTGGGTGCATAAAGTTTTTTGTTTTCGATTTGCTCCCTGGGGCGGTCGAGGTGGTCTATGGGACGGCGAGAACAGAGAAAGCCCCTAAGCCCTTGACGGGAAGCCCCCTGCCCCCGGTGGGGGGGGTGAGGTGATGGGTGATGGGTGATAGGTGTTAGGGGGCGAGGGGAATTTGTTGCCAAATTGAAATAAAAACGTTTTGTCCACCATGTTTGTTGTTTTGTCCACCTTTGTGTATTTTTTTATCCATACTTTTGCGGCAGAATCAATTTATTACCAAATTTTCTAACCTAAAATCATTTGCCTAATGAGAAAGAATTTTTTATTCTCTGTGATGCTATTATTTTGCGTCATTGGTAGTCTGGCTTTTTGCCCTGTGCGCGTGAGTGCGTCGGTGCAGCAGGCACAGACTATTAAGGTCAGCGGCCAGGTTGTTGACCAGGATGGAGAGCCTCTCATTGGTGCTACTGTAAGGGTAAAGGGTTCACAGTCGGGTGCTGTGACCGACCTTGACGGTAACTTCCAGTTAGAGGCGTCGTCGAATGCCACCCTTGTGGTGAGTTATGTCGGTTACACCGACCGCGAGATCGCTGTTAACGGGCGCTCGTCGGTGGGTACGATTCAGCTTACGGCTGATGCGCTGACACTTGACCAGGTGGTCGTTGTGGGTTACGGTACGCAAAAGAAGGCCGACCTGACGGGCTCTGTGTCAATTGTGAACGCCGATGAGCTGAAGCGCGTGTCGCACAACAACATTTCCTCGATGCTCGAAGGTAAGGTGGCCGGTGTGCAGATTACCACAGACGGTCAGCCCGGTGCCGACCCGTCGGTTCGCATCCGTGGTTTGGGCACCTTCGGCAGCACCGCGCCGCTTTATGTGATTGACGGCGTGCCCATGGGAACAACCATCCGCGACTTCTCGCCCAACGACATTGAGACCATCCAGGTGCTCAAAGACGCCTCGGCCGGTGCCATCTATGGCTCGCGTGCTGCCAATGGTGTGGTGATTATCACGACTAAGGGCGGTAAGAAAGACCAGCCGCTGAAGGTTGACTACAAGGGCTACTTCGGTATTGATAAGATTGACGGCAGCGTGTATGACGTGATGAACGCCGACCAGTACAGCCGTTACCTCGGCCAGGCCGCTGCCAACACGGGTATTGCCGTTCCCGGCGGTTACAGCAAGGGTGAGGACGGTTACTATCATTTCCGCGACAACACCAACACCGACTGGTTCAAGGAGGTGTTCAAGACTGGTACGCGCCAGAACCACAACGTGAACCTGAGCGGTGGCGGTGCCAACAATACCTACAACATCGGTCTTGACTTCTATAATCAAAAAGGTACGCTCGAGGGCGCAGGTCCTAATTATAAACGCTACACCGCGCGTGTGAACAACACGATGGACACCAAGTTCATCAAGTTCCGCACAAGCCTTGTTTATTCGCACTCGGACCAGGACAACATGGCCATCTCTAACGCCAACGAGTATGTTCAGGGTTTGTATGGCAACCAGGGCAACCTGATGGAGGGTGTGCTGACGCTGGTGCCTACCATCAAGGCTTACGACGAATCGACCTGGGTGCTGGACGACAAGGTAGGCTCGGCCAGCAAATACCGCTACGATGCCTACGGCTATGGTGTTTATTATGATGATGTGCATGGCGACCTGGGCCGTTACAACCCGTTGCTGATGAACAACCTCTTGGAGCGCAACACGCTCGTTGACCGTTTCGTGGGTACTGCCTCGGCCGATGTTGACTTGCTGCAGATGCTGGGCATCAAGAGCGAGAACCACAAGCTGAACTACAAGATAAATCTCTCTTACAGCACGACGCACGCGAACGACCGCACATGGATTTCGGCTTGGATTCAGTCTAACCGCGTTTATTTAGACAAGAGCAACGAGCGTCTGACAAAGGGTCACCGCAAATACACGGACGCGCTCATTGAGAACACGCTGACCTACGACGGCACGTTCGGCCTGCACCACGCAAACATCGTGGTGGGTCAGACCTACGAGGAGGAAAACACTTCCACGTTGTCGGGCTGGGGCGTTGAGTTCTCTGAGCCTTATTTCCTGCAGTTGCAGAATGCCAAGAACACTTATTCTGACTCTTACGAGTACAAGCATGCGCTGGCTTCGTATATTGGCCGTGTGAACTATGACTACGACGGCAAGTATCTGCTCTCGGCCATTGTGCGCCGCGACGGCAGCTCGCGCCTGACGAAGGCCATCCGCTGGGACTGGTTCCCCTCGGTGTCGCTGGGCTGGCGCCTGGACAAGGAGAGTTTCTTCCCCATTGACCACAACGTTGTGAACATGTTCAAGGTTCGTGCCAGCTATGGTGAGCTGGGTAACGAGAACATTGGTGAGTATGTTTATCAGGCCACGATGAAGCGCAACAACATGACCTACAGCTTCGGCAATACGCCGGTCACGGGTTCAGCGGTCTCGGAGTTTGTGAACGAGAACCTGGCGTGGGAGAAGAAGACTACCATGAATGCGGGTATCGACATTGCCTTGCTGAACAACCGCATTGAGTTTACGGCGGAGTGGTTCAAAAACAAGTCGAAGGACCTGCTCTACTCGGTGCCCGTTCCCTCGAGCGCAGGTGTGGCCAACACTTCTGTGACCATGAACGCGGCCACGATGGAGAACAGCGGTCTGGAGTTCTCGGCTACTTACCGTAACTTCGACCATGCCCTGAAGCATCAGGTGAGTGCCAACGTGAGCACCATTAAGAACAAGGTGACTTCGCTGGGCTTCGGCAACGACTATTTTCTCACGGGCGACTACATTACCTACGTGGGTCAGGAAATCGGTCAGTTCTACGGTTATGTGTATGAGGGCATCGCTCGCACGCAGGCTGACCTGGACGACCACAACGCGGTGGCCATGCAGGAGGGTGCCAAGGTGGGCGACTGCCTGTACAAGGACCTGAACAACGACGGCAAGATTACGGCGGACGACCGCAAGGTTTTAGGCAGCGGTATGCCGAAGCTCAACTTTGGTCTGAGCGCACATCTGGAGTATAAGATGCTGGACCTGAGCATTTCTACCTTCGGCGCATTGGGCTACCATGTGTCCGACCATCTGTACAATGTCATGAACTCTTGCTATGGTTACAACAACCGCGGCACGGATGTGCTCGATGCCAACCGCTGGAGCGACGACGGGCTGACTTATCTCAGCAATGTGCCCCGCACTTATATCACTGCCGACGGCGAGGCTTGGAACGACTATTTCAGCGACCGCAAGATTCAGAACGCCTCTTACTGGAAGATTGCCAACGTGGAGCTGGGCCTCAACTTGCCCAACAAGTGGTTTGGCGGCTATGTGACGGGCGTGCGCCTCTATGTGTCGGCACAGAATCTCTACACCTTCACAGGTTATCATGGCTATAACGTGGACTTTGCTCCCGGTACGTTCACCCCGGGCTACAACTACTGCTCTTATCCTAGTGCCCGTAGCTTTATGGCTGGTATTAACTTTACATTCTAACCTAAAGACAAATAAAGACTATGAAACTTTATAAGATTTTTTCACTATCGTTCAACAACACGTCACTCGCCCTTCTGCTGGGTCTTGCAACGCTCACCTCGTGTGAGGACAAACTGGACTTGGTGAACCCCAACCAACAGACATCGGGCACCTACGGCTTCTCTGCCGACGACCTGGAGGAGAATGTCATTGCGGCCTACAACCATATCCGTATGGAGGGCACCTACGCTCGTGTGGGCTATATGCTCGACGTGTGCCGCGGCGACGAGGTGTGGAACTCGTCGCAAGTGTGGTATATGCCTTTCGACGACCTGAATGCGCCTGTCACCGACGAGATTGGCATGTGGTCGTGGCGCGACTGGTACTACACCATCAACGTGACCAACTTCACCCTCAGCCGTTGTGGCGAGGACAACAGCCAGCTTTCTGAAGCCATGAAGCGCATCAAGGGCCAGATGTTGTTCCTGCGCGGACTGGCTTACTACAACCTGGCCGGATATTATCAGAATCCTATCCTGATTACTGACTACAGCACTTACTCCACGCTCGACGGGCTCTATGGCACGAACAGCTCTTACGACGAGGTGTGGGACCAGGTGGAGAAGGACTTCCAGGAGGCCATGACGCTGCTGCCGACACGCGATGCCGGCGGTGAGTGGGCCAAGGGTCGTGCCACCAGTGGTGCTGCCGCAGGTTTCTATGCCCGTGCACTGATGATGCGCCACAAATACAGCGAGGCGCTCACCGTGCTGAAGGCCATCATCGGCGGACAGTATGGTCAGTATAAGCTCATGGCCAACTATGGCGACAACTTCCGCGAAGGTCCTGCCTACGAGAACAACGACGAGAGTCTTTTCGAGGTGCAGTATTTGGACTACGGCTCACAGGGTGTTGACGATGAGTGGACACCGGTGAACACGAGCCCCAACGCCACGCAGGGCCACGCCATTGAAAGTAACTTTGGTCCTGGCGACTGCGGCGGATGGGCCGACCTGTCGGCATCGCCCTGGCTCTACGGTCTGTTCAAGCAGGAGCGCACCACGAGCGGCTCGCTCGACCCGCGTCTCTACTGGACCATCGGCACGTATGAGCTCGAATGGGACGGCTTTGAGTATGGCAATGTATGCTACACGCTGCCACTGACTGCCGACGCTCCCATGGTGACCAACAACAACAACGGTGGTCTGCCCGTGGCTAAGCACACCAACCTGCGCACGGGTTTGTATGACAAGGTTATCACGGGTCTGCACTGCGGCATCAACCTGCGCATCATGCGCTACAGCGACGTGCTGCTCCGTGCCGCTGAGTGCGAGAACGAGGTGAACGGCCCCACACAGCAGGCCATCGACTGGATTAACCAGGTGAGAAACCGCGCCGGTCTTGCCAGCCTGAAACAGTCGGACTTTAACACCAAGGACAAGCTTTTTGAGCAGATTGCCAACGTTGAGCGCCCCAAGGAGTTCGGCTGTGAGTTTGGCCGCGGCTTCGACTTGATTCGCTGGGGATTCTTCTACAGCAACGACCGTCTGGCTCAGATCAAGCAGCATGGCACTTTCCGCCGCTCGGCTGACCGTAGCCGTGTGAAAGAGGCCGTTGACTACAGCCAGATAGGAATCGACGAGGAGTTGAAGAGTTCTTTCGACACTTGGAAACCTGGTCACGAATTCCTCCCCATCTATCAGGGCACGCTGAACGACAACCCCAATCTGAAGGGCAACTCTGCCAACGAGAGTACCAGCAACGCCGACTATTTCAGCTCCAACGGATGGACCATCCATCCCGTGGTGAATCTCTGATAATTAACTTCGTTAATGCATAATTCATAATGCATAATACATAATGAAAAAGAATATGAAAAAGATATTTTTATCCGCAATAACAGTTATTGGTTATTGTCTATTGGTTATATTTTCGTCGAGCTGCGAGGGCGGCGACTTGTATAGCGTGAACGCTCCCGACTGGATTTCGGCCATGGCCGACTCCATTGCCAACGCAAACAAGGGTGGCGGCGAAGATGAAATCGAGGGCCTGGAGGAGGATGTATATACCGTGGGTGCCACCGACTACAGTTCTGGCTGGTGGGCTCAGTTCTCCAAGTACTATCAGATTCCTGAAGGGCAGAAGTGGGTGACTCAGTTCAATCTGAACATCAACCCCAGTGCCTCTAACACTTATAAGAACTTTGCGCTGATTATCACAAACGACGAGGACCGTGGCGCAGGCAACTACAAGGAGTATGGTGCCATACGCTACGACAACCAGCCCAGCGGCAACTCTGAGTGGGGTGACTACATCGACCGCAGCCTGGTGCAGAGCACACTGACCTTTGGTTCGGATACCGACAGCGGCATCGAGAACCTGGGCGGCAAGGTTACGCTGACGGTTGACCGCACGGATGGCGGACTGCTTGTGTCGATGACCAACGGAACGGTGACAAAGATTTACAAGCAGACTACTCCGCTTGTGAACCTCAATGCTGACCAGTCGAACACCACAATCCGCTGCTTCCTGGTTCCCGAAGGGTCGTATATCAGCTTCCTCGGCTCTACCATTGAGCCTATCGGCGGCTTCACCTCAAAGGAAGACAAGCAGCCGTTGTCGATGACGCTGAACAGCGTGCCCAAGAAAGTGTTGCTGGGCACTGCGTTTGAGGATGCTTTTGCCAATGTGACGGCCACCGTGCAGTTTGAGCAGGGCGTGTCGATGGAGGTGAAGGCCAGCGAGCTCACCCTTCAGGCTATTCCCGACATGAATTCCTTAGGCACAAAGACGCTGGTGGCTGCCTACGGCAAGACCTTCAAGGGCGAGGGTGCCGCTGCTCCTGTCATTGGTTCGGCGCAGTTTGAGGTGGTGGATAAGCTCTATACCAGCATTGGTGCTACCGACAACTCTACTCCGTTCTGGGGCGCTCATTCCGACAACATCAAGGTGGGGCCCAAGGAGACATTCGTCAGCAGCTTCACCAACTATACCAACGGCCAGAACAACTGGAACAACTTCTGTGTGGTGCTCTGCCGTGCCGACAACAGCGAGTATGCCGTGGTGCGTGCCGACAACTATGGTTGGGGCGACGGCTATGGTGCCTGCACGCTGAGCGGCGGCCAGGCTGACTGGGGTGCTTGGCTGAAGGCGATGGACGGTGCCAAGGTTACTACCTACGTTACCAATAATGGCGACGGCACAGCCGATGTAAAGGCTGTTATGCTGGGCAACGACGGCAACACCTACATTCAGGAGTATAAGGGCATCAACACCATTGATCCTAACGACTTCTACTTCCGCTTCACCGTTGATGGCAGCCACATTGAGTATGACACCGTGATTGGCGAGGAGAACAACACCTCACCGTTCTGGGGCGCACACTCAGAGATGATCAACGTTCCTGTGGGCAAGACCTACAGCATTCGTTTCAGAAACTTCACCAACGGCCAGAACAACTGGAACAACTTCTGCGTGGTGCTGACGCGCGAGGACAACAGCGAGTATGCTGTGGTGCGTGCCGACAACTACGGTTGGGGTGACAGCTATGGTGCCTGCACGCTGAGCGGCGGCCAGGCCGACTGGGGTGCATGGCTCAAGGCAATGGACGAGGCCTTGGTGACTGTCTCTGTTACCAACAACGGTGGCAAAGCCGATGTGAAATGTGTCATGCTGGGCAACGACGGTGTCACCTACAAGCAGGACTACATTGGCATCAGTCCCACTGACGGCGATAATCTCTTCTTCCGCCTCACCGTTGACGGTTGTCACATGGTGTTTGAGTGATTGATAATTGACAATTGATAATCTAAAATGAAAAAACTGTTTTGTCTGCTGTGCGCAGGTCTGCTTTTGGCGGCCTGCGGCGGCAGCGACGGTCCCGGTGAGGATGTCGTTGAGACACGGCTTGAAGTCGAAAAGCCAGTAGTTTCGGATATAACCACCAACTCGGCCAAGGTGGCTGTGACGGTAAAAGGTTCGGCCATTACCAGCCGCGGAGTATGCTACAGCAAGTCGGCGAATCCCACTGTCAACGACACTCGTGTGACTGGCACATCGTCGGCCATGAGTCTTACGCTGAGTGGGCTTGAGGCTGGCACGGAGTATCATGTGCGCGGCTATGCACAGACCAGTGCGCAGGTGGTTTATTCTGAAGATGTCTCTTTCACCACACTCGCCAAGGAAGAGTCGCCCGCGCTGGATAGCTGGCAGGCACCGGCGTACGCTGATGACTACCGCTCCATTTCATCTTGGGACAAGCGCAGCCAGTGGAATCTGGCCAACGTTCACGACCCGACGGTGATGCTGGCCGAGGACGGCTACTACTACATGTATCAGACGGACGCTGGCTACGGCGACCCGCAGAGGGGGCATGGACACTTCCACTGCCGCCGCTCTGCCGACCTGGTGAACTGGGAGTATCTGGGCAGCACAATGCAGTCGTTGCCATCGTGGGTGGCTGAAAAGCTGAACGAGATTCGCGCTGCCATGGGCTTGGGTGCCTCTTCGGCCGACCTTAACAAGTGTGGCTACTGGGCTCCTTGTGTGCGAAAGGTTCGCAACGGTTTGTACCGCATGTACTATGTGATAACGATTGACGGCCAGATTGATGGCGCAAGCACATGGAGCGAGCGCGCGTTCATCGGCCTGATGGAGACCAGCAATCCGGGCGATGTGAACAGCTGGCAGGACAAGGGCTACGTCATCACCAACTACAGCGACCGCGAGCTGAACTACAAGGTGAGTCCCACGGCGTGGCAGCAGTGCTATTTCAAGTACAATGCCATTGACCCGTCGTACATCAT
Organism: Prevotella sp.; assembly: GCA_017619445.1. Taxonomy (GTDB): domain Bacteria; phylum Bacteroidota; class Bacteroidia; order Bacteroidales; family Bacteroidaceae; genus Prevotella. Next base: position 4,455 of record JAFZSI010000058.1, on the reverse strand, counting down.
AACTCCTGATGGCGAGCACTGGCTCATCTACGGTTCGTGGCACAGCGGTTTTGCTGCCGTTCAGCTGAATGCCGAGACGGGCAAGACCGTGGTTGACCCGCTGCCACTGCCGTGGGGTGCGGAGAACGAGGCTGCCTATGGCAAGCGGATTTTCACCCGTAAGATGGGCGACCGATGGCAGGGCAGCGAGGCCCCCGAGGTGGTTTATCACGACGGCTGGTACTATCTGTTCCTGGCCTACGATGCGCTGGATGTGCCCTACAACACGCGCGTGGTGCGCTCCAGGAAGATTGACGGCCCCTACGAGAGCATCAACGGCACCGACGTGACCAACAAGGGAGGCGAAGCCTATCCCATTGTGACCCATCCCTATAAGTTTCAGAACAGTCAGGGCTGGGTAGGCATCAGCCACTGCGCCGTGTTCGACGACGGCAAGGGCAACTGGTACTACGCTTCGCAGCAGCGGTTCCCCACGACGGCGGGTGGCAATGCGCCCAACGCGGTGATGGTGGGCGGAGTGCGCAGCATTCTGTGGCTTTCCAACGGCTGGCCCGTGGTGATGCCCGAACGCTATGCGGCAGTGCCGCAGGTGGCCATCGCTGCCGATGACATTGTGGGCATATGGGAGCATATTGACCTGAGCTATAAGTATGGTGAGATGAAATCCTCCACGGCAATGACTTTCGCTGCCGACGGCACCATCACCGACGGTCCGTGGAAGGGCGGTAAATGGAGTTTCAATGCCAGCACCAGCACACTCACTGCCAACGGCGTGGAACTCAAGGTGCAGCGCGAATGCGACTGGGAGGCTTCACCGCGCACGCATACCATAGTCTATGCTGGTGTGAATGACACTAAGACTTACTGGGGCAAGAAGAAATAGAAAGATTTTATTGCTGTGTTTTACGATAGAATTTTCTAGAGAATTTTATCGTAAAACACGGCTTTAGAAAAACAACTCGTATTACAAAGAAAACAACTGCAAACGCGGTGAACACAGTTCCTCGCGCGGTGCGGATTGTATGCCAACAAACAAAAACTAATTAGCATATTTACAACGATGAACAAGAAAGGAATAAGGATGAAGGATGAATTACTAAGGTTGATGATGGCCTTTGTAGTCTGGACAGTTGCCACACTGTCGGTGGCTCAGTCGCAGCAACACCAAAGGCGCGGTCATCTTTCCGAAACAACCGCGCCCATGGTTCACGACCCCGTGATGGCCTACGCCGACAGCACCTACCACCTGTTCTCCACGGGCTGGGGCATACAGCATGCCACCTCGCGCGACTTGCGCACTTGGCTGGTGGCTGATACGCCCGTGATGACCGTCATCCCGCAATGGGCGCGCGACTCCGTGCCGGGGTTCGTTGGACATGTGTGGGCACCTGACGTCATTCAGTGGCACGGACGCTGGTGGATGGCCTACTCTTGTTCAACCTTCGGGCGCAACGGCTCAGCCATCGGCTTGCTCAGCAACCGCTCGCTCAGTGCGCGGTCGCCGTGGAGCGACGAGGGCTGCATCGTCTGTTCGCGCGAAGGGCGCGACAACTGGAATGCCATAGACCCAAACTTCATCATTGATGCCGACGACCAGCCCTGGATGACTTACGGCTCGTTTTGGGACGGCATACAGATAGTAAGGCTCGACACCACCATGCACGTGGCGCAGGGATGCAAGCCCGTTACCATTGCGCGCCGCCATGCCACAGACGACACGACAGCTGAGCCCAACCCCACCTCGAAGTTCGCTGGCACCAATGCCATTGAGGCTCCGTTTATTTTCCATCGCAACGGATGGTACTATTTGTTTGTGTCGTGGGATTACTGCTGCCGCGGCATCCAGAGCAACTATCGCGTGGCCGTGGGCCGCAGCCGGTCGGTTGAAGGTCCATACACCGACCGCGAGGGCAGGCCGATGCTGCAGGGTGGCGGCACACTGTTCGTTGAAGGTGATAAAAAGGAGTTTGAGGCACTGGGCCATTGCGCTGTCTATCACATTGACAACCGCGACATTTTCATTTGCCACGGCTACAGCATTGCCCACGAGGGAGCCTCTATCCTTGTGTCACGAAACATTAGATGGACGCCAGACGGATGGCCAGAGTTGTGACCTCCACAACTCTATGTATTCAAGGGAGTAAGCGTGAGTTAACGGACAACAGCCCTGCTAATGTCCGTTAACTCCCTGAGCGGTCGCAGACCGCGATAACTTCCGTTTTTTCGCTTTGCTCAAGGCACTCCTCCCGATAACTCCATGAAAAAATCTGGCTATAAAAATTTGACTCAATACAAAAGGATTAATCCTGCAAACCCTGCGTAGCAAATCATGCGGATGGGGTTTATTTTCATAAACTTGGTGCCTACGAAAGTGGCAACGAACAGGAAACAGCTAATCCAGAACTGCCAGGGATTCTGCGTGGGGGTGGAGAAGTTCTCGGGGGTCATGAGCAGTAGGGCAGCGGCGGCTAACAGTCCCACTACGGCGGGGCGCAGGCCTGTGAACACCGATTGCACGGTGGGGTGGTTCATGTAGCGCATGAACATGCGGCTGATGAGAATCATCAGGATGAGCGAGGGCAGCATGAGCGCGAAGGTGGAGGTGAAGCTGCCAGCCAGGGCCATGCCTGTGCCGTAGCCAGCGTTTTGCACGGCGGTGTAGCCGCAGTAGGTGGCCGAGTTGATGCCGATGGGGCCGGGTGTCATCTGGCTGATGGCCACAATGTCGGTGAACTCGCTGGTGGTCATCCAATGCCAGTGGTGCACCACCTCGCCTTGAATGAGCGACAGCATTCCGTAGCCGCCTCCGAAACCGAAAAGGCCGATGATGAAGAAGGTGTAAAACAGCTGTAAAAAAATCATTTTAATTTACAATTTGACAATTTACAATTTTACATTTTTTCTCCCTCCCTTTGGGAGGGTTAGGGTGGGTTCCAATTTACAATTTTTCTCCCTCCCTTTGGGAGGGTTAGGGTGGGTTCCAATTTACAATTTTTTTCTCCCTCCCTTTGGGAGGGTTGGGGTGGGTTTCCCGTTCTCTTTAGGTTGGGGTGAGTTGTTGTTCTATCCTTCCGTAGGTTTTACGAATGTGCCATAGAGCCAGCCGCCGATGCCAGCTGCGAGGATGACAACGATGGGCGACACGCCCATGGCCCAGATGGCCAGCGCGCAGGCGATGGGAATCCAGCAGTTGGTCAGGGTGATGTGCGCGTTCTTCGCCAGGTTGAATACGGGCACGGCAATGAGCGCCACTACCGCCGGACGTATGCCGCGGAAGATGGCCTGCACCACATGATTGTTCTGAAACTGGTGGAAGAACATGGCAATGAGCAGGATGATGATGAACGAGGGTAGGGCAGTGCCTATCGAACAGATGATGGCACCGCTGGTCTTGCGCAGCTTGTAGCCTATGAACGTGCTCATGTTGATGGCAAACACGCCGGGGCAACTCTGCGCGATAGCGATGAGGTCGAGAAACTCTTCCTTGGTGAGCCATTTGTAGCGGTTCACCACCTCGGCCTCAATCATCGGTATCATAGCGTAGCCGCCGCCGATGGTGAACAGACCGATGCGGAAGAAGGTCTTGAATGTTTGCCAATAGATGTTGTTCATGACTATTGTTTTTTTGTTTCCACCCATTTCCTTGCGTTGACGAACGCTTCAATCCATGGCGTCACCTCGTCCATGCGGCGGTTTTGGGGACACCATGCGCACTGCCAGGGGAAGATTGCGCGCTCCAAGTGGGGCATCATGCAGAGGTGGCGGCCGTCGGCCGAGCAGATGCCGGCCACGTTGTAGTCAGAGCCGTTGGGGTTGGCAGGATAGCCGGCGTAGTTGTACTTGGCTATCACGTTGTAGTGGTTCTCGGCCTCGGGCAGATGGAATTTTCCCTCGCCGTGGGCCACCCACAGGCCGAGCTTCGTGCCGCTCAGTGAGCCGAACATCACGCTCTCGTTCTGAGGAATCTGCAGTGTGATGAATTCGCTTTCGAACTTGTGCGAGTCGTTGTGCAGCATCTTGATATTTGACGATTTGACTATTTGACTATTTGAGGATTGCTGGTTGGAATTGTCAAATTGTGAAATAGTTGAATTGTCCAATAGCCCCAGTTCCACCATCAGCTGGCATCCGTTGCAGATGCCAAGCGACAGCGTGTCCTCTCGGGCATAGAAGCGGTCGAGTGCTTCCTTGGCCTTGGGGTTGTAGAGGAATGCGCCTGCCCATCCCTTGGCCGAGCCGAGCACGTCGCTGTTGGAGAATCCGCCGCAGAAGACAATCATGTTGACTTCTTCGAGGGTCTCGCGGCCGCTGATGAGGTCGGTCATCATCACGTCCTTCACGTCGAAGCCTGCCAGATAGAGTGAGTAGGCCATCTCGCGCTCACCGTTTGTGCCCTTTTCGCGAATGATGGCAGCCTTGGGCTTTCCGGGTGTTGGGTGTTGGGTGTTGGGTGTT
>JAFZSI010000057.1 GCA_017619445.1 Prevotella sp. | reverse complement strand
CTCTCTCCTCTCTCCTCTCTCATTATCTTATACACATGCCCTTGCGCCAACTCTGAGAGTTTGTGAATCCAGAGCGGCTGCTTATAGAAAGGAAAAATGTCGATATAGATGCCGCGCTCTTTCCACACACGGTCGTAGTGGTTGCTCTCCGCAAGGAATGAGCGGCGGTCGCGCACCTTGGCATAAAAGTAGAAATAGTTCTTGTCCGTGCGGGTCGATTGCAGGGCCATGGTCGGAGGCAGTTCGTCAGGAAGCACACGCATGAGCCGCTCATAGTCTTCAAGCAGCATCTCAATGTCAAGGTCATCGTCCCAGGGAATGAACCCTGCATGGCGCGCAGCACCGATGAGCGTGCCACTGCTCAGCCAGTACCGAATTTGATGGTGTTTGCAGATGCTGTCCACCTCAAGCAATAGTTCCAGCATACGCAACTGCTGACGGCGCAGCAATGAACCGTCGGGGCTGAACCGCTCGCGCAACTGTTGTTGTTCCTCTTGGCTTATCATGACTTCAATTTCAGAAACTTCAGACACTCTTTAAGAATCTGCACGCGGGCAATCCACATAATGCCTACATAGAGCACGGCTGCCAATGCCACGCGGACAACAAGCAACAGCCACAACGGAGAAACCGTCGCTGTGGCCCAGCCCGTGAACAGCATCACCGCCGTGGCGGCAAGCGCAAACGGCAGCACATCGCTGAGCAACATGCCTATGCGGTAGCCAACAAGACTGCGCACACATGCCCACCACACGAAAAACCACACGATGCCCACAGCCGTGAACACAACAACCATGGTGCGGATGCCATACGGACGCAACAGCGTCATCAGCACTAACTGACAAACGCACAGCGCGATGTTGGCCCACATATAAGCGTTGCTCTTGCCCTTGCTCAGCAGCAAGTTGTAGAGCACCACCGACAACGGCGCAAACGCACCGCCCACGCACAACACCTGCAGCAGCCGCGCACTCTCTAACCACTTAGCCCCAATGGCCAGCACAATGAACTCCTTGGCCACCAAGGCAAACCCTAACAGCAATGGGAAAGCCACAAAAGCCGCAAAGCGCATCATCTTGCGCAGCACCCGCAGCTGGCGCTCGCGCTCGTCCTGCACATCCACCAGCACCGGCTGAGCCACCTGTGCCATCATGCCCTGCACCAGGTAGGAAGCCTTGTAGTTCCACTGCCACGCCTGGTTGTAGTTGCCCGCGTCGCGCGCCGTATAGAAGCGGCCCAAAAGAATATTCAGCAGGTTGTTGTTCACATCCATCACAACACTCGATACCAACAGCTTGCAACTGAAGCGGAACATGCGACGCGCAGGGCCGAAGTCAACACCTAAGCGCGGCCGCCAGTCGGAATAATGCCAATAGAGCAGCGTGCACACTAATATATACACATTGGTCTGCGTGGCTAAGGACCAGTAGCCGTAGCCCATGGCTGCCATCGCCACACCCACGGCTCCCGCCACCACCGTGGCCGTCAGCGCCGCCTTGGCCTGCTGCCGTGCCCGCAGGTTCTTGAACAAGTAGGCCGACTGCGCCGTGCCCCAGCTGGCAAACACAAACCCTAAGAAAGCGTATCGTGCCAAAGCAGTCAGCCGCGGCTCGTGGTAATAGGCCGCAATGAGCGGCGCACAGGCAAACAGCACCACATACACCGCCGCTCCTATCAGCACATTGGTCCAGAACACCGAGTTGTAGTCCTCCGCCCGCGGCTCCCGCAGGTTGGCAAGTGCCACCTTGAAACCGCTGTTCTGCAGCTCGTTGGCCACCAATGAGAACACTGCAATCATGGCCACCAGCCCATAGTCGCCCGGATTGAGCAGCCTGCCCAGCGCAATGCCAAACACCAGCCCCAACAGCTGCTGCATGCCGCTGTTCACCCCGCCCCAAAGCAGGCCCTTCGCCGTCTTATGTTTCAATGTCTCTGACATCAATACCTTTCGTTTTGCATACAAAGGTACAACAATCTTTGAACTTTGAACTTTGAACTTTGTACTTTATGATTTCCCGTTAGACTTCTTTAACGCTCAAACAGACAAATCAAACAAATTCAATGCTTCACAGGATGCTGGGAGAAACGGAAAAAGAGATGAAGCATGGCGTAGCGGGGCAATGTGTTGGTGAATGTCTCCATGCGCCTTTGTGCGTTGATAGTACGGGTGATGTTTGACAACTGTCCTAAGAGGTCAAAACCGTCGAACATCAGCAACAACCTGCCCTTCAATAACGGTCTGCTGAGCCTGACGTTCCATATCATTTCACGGGTGTTCAATTCTTCAAACGCATAGCCTCTTCGAATATAAGCGGTGAAGTCGGTGGATAGTTCCATTTTCCATGGCAGATGGAGCAGGGCTGTGGCCCCGAGGGTAATGTCGCTTTGGTTGAACGGCGTGAAATCCTCTTGTTTGCTACCGATGTGGCTCAGTAGCACATCGCCCGTGAGTCCTAATGTATGGCGGCCAAACTTGTATGACAATCCTGTCTTTCCCGATATGCCGAAAATCCTGATGCTACTGCGCTGTGCTGACGCTGTTCCTATCATGTTGGTGCTGTGACCTGCTGTCAGACTGCCGTTTGTTTTCAGCGTTAATGTCTTTTTGCTGTTGAGTGACGACGTGAAACCCAGTCCCACATTGCCATTCCAGTTGCCGTTCACATTGTACATCCTCAGTGTGCGTGCACCCGTCTGCAGATCCTGCTGACAGCCTTGCATCAATTCGTTCTGGGTGCAATCGTACCTGGCATACAACTGCAACACTTTCAGCTTTTCCGGGTTATTCTTTCGGAAATCCACCGATAACCTATGGTGATAGGCGTTCTTGAGGCCACTGACACCCTCCTGGATGTTCAGCGGGTCGGTGGCATCACGCATGTTGACCATGTGGAGCAGTGGCGGGGCCGTGCATGTCAAACCATACGTCAAGAACACACTGCGCCTATTGTCATTCGAACGCCATGACAGATAGTTGACAGCACCGTCACACGACTGGACCATCAGCGAGTGGCGCACAATGGTTGTATCAATGCCGCCCCGCCGGTAGTTCAGCCGTTGGTTGAGCAAAGAAAGGGGCAGATTAATGTTGGCATTCACCTTTCCACCCATAAAGGCCACATCGCAATGCATCCATAGTTCCATAAAGTGCTGATTGTCTGCAGAGCGGCTGTAGAAGCTGTTGGCCCCGTCAATCATTCTCACCGTCTGTTCAAAGGAATAATCTTTCTGTTCAATAAGATTTGCCATCCTTGTGTCCAACAGGTAGAGCGGCGCATTCCGTGCCTGCGTCGTGTGTTTGAAAGCATAAAACGCGCCGATGGTCGTGCCGCTGCTGACAGGAAAAAGGTATAATAGCTGGGTATGGGCTTCCTTGGTATTCGTTTCGGGCACAAACAGCTGACCGGCACCCTCGGTAGAGCCTCCGCCATAACCAATGGCAAACAGGTTGTAACGCTCCTCCTTGTCGTTGGTTTGCTTCACGACTGCCTCCAGCTCAAGTGCATCGCCCACTGGCCCCAATTTCAGTATTGTCCGCAGCGTTGCACCTGTGGAAAACTCACTGCCCGAAAGTTTCTCTCGCTGGTCACGACGGTTTAGCAGTGTTCCTGACAATGGCACAGACACTTCGCTTTCGCCCGACAACGTGTTCACATTCTCTTGGTAAGTCGCCGACCAACTGTCTGCACGATTCTCTTTTCGTTGGTACATGATATTGGGCACAAGCTCTATCCTTAAACGGTTCAGATTGAGCGCAAGAAACGCATACGAGCTGAACGAGGCAGGTTTTTCGCGCGACGCGCGCTGTATTCTGTCCATCGTGTTGCCCTCCGGCAGGAAAAAGGTTTGGCTGGTGTTGGTGCGAAGGTCGCAGTCGCCATGTGCAATTTCCGTTTCACCACTAATGCGCCATTGCTGGTCGCGTTCCTCCAAATTATAGGTGAATCCGGCTTTTCGTTCGGCCTTCAGGCCCGCGGCAATCTTGGCACGGCTGTAGTCATCGGTTTCTCCTGGTGTTCGGTTGTCGTTCAGGTTGTTGGCATTGCCATACGCACCTATACGCGAGTGGTCAGTAAATCGCGTGGCAAACAGTTTAGCCAGGTAACGGCTGTTTGTAGCGGCTCCCATTTGCAAGTTGGCCATCCATCCAATGCTGTAGTGGCGTTTCAGTTGCACATCCATCACATAGTTAACATCGCCAGGCATTTCTTTGCCGAGAAAACGGCTCATGTCGCCCAGCCTGTCATATACTTTTATCTCCTTCACAGTGTAGGCGGGCAGGTTTTCCATCAGCACATTGCTGCTGCCCTTGAAAAAGTCCTTTCCGTTGAGCAGCAGGTTTTCCACGAATCGCCCGTTGTGATAAATGCGGCCGCCCTCTTTCAGCTCTACACCAGGAAGCTGCCTCACCAGCGCATCGAGCATTGAGCCTTCAGCCAGCTGAAAGGCATCAGCATTATACACGATTGTGTCGCCCCGGTGATAGAACATCACCTTCGAGGCCACCACCTTCACCTCGTCCAGCATACGGCTTTCCTCTTTCATATAGAATGGCGGCAACTCCACGCGTCTCTGGCGTTTGTTCACATTGCCCAGCAAGTAGTCATAGTAGTAGGTTTTGTAGCCCACATGGCTGACCGCGATAATCAGTTTCTGCGGTTTCTTGGGCACATCAAAATAGAAGGTGGGCAAGAACACCTCGCTTCCGTTTTCAATGTATTTGCCATCCACAACACAGCTCGCTATCTGTGTGCTGTCGGCTCTCAGCAGCTTCACGCTGGCCCCGTGAAGGGCCTTGTGGGTACGACTGTCAAACACGCTCCCTTGAAGCACAAGCGTCGGCTCGTCTTTCTTCTTGTACTGTACAAAGATGTTGCTGCCCGTGATTTTCACCTTCACCGGCAGTCCCTTCGTCACGGCCCGCACGGCATCAGGAACAGAAAGATTGTCAACACGTGCCAACACCCTGCAAGTGTCTATCTGGTTGAGGATGCAGTGGATGCGATACTGCTGCGACTCGATGTTGAGCTGCGTCAGCACCTCAGCCAGCGACTGGCCACGGAAATCGTGGCTCACGCGCTGGGCGTGAACCACTGTAAAGAGCATGATGAGGGCCATGAAGGCAAGTGTCCGTTTCATTCCGACTGCATTTCCATTAACCAGAGTTATTCCACCACGATGGTATGGTCTTGTTGTTTCACGCTGATGCCCTCGAAATTGTTGAGCAGCCTGAGGAAATCATCCAACGGCTGCCGCTTGTCCCACTCCACAAGCAAATGGAGCGAACGCATGGAGTCGGTGCGATATTCCACCTTATTGTTATAATAACGGCCCACAACCTGAAGAATGCTGTCGAGCCGCACATCCTGGAAACGCACCACCATAGCACTGCCGTCGGTAGCGGCCTCGCCCGCAGCTTGCCTCACGCTGGTTTGCTGTAGAGTGGTTTCTTGAGTGCTGCTCCCCGATTTCGTTGCCAGAAGATAAGCACCCAAGGCAATTCCACTGGCCATTAACACGGCTATCACGGCAGCAGCTATCCGGTAGTGCTGCGAACGGCGGGTTCTCGCTATGCAACTCATCACCCGTTGCTCAAAACCATCAGACAGTCTGAAGTCTTCCTCACGCTCAATGCTGCGCAGCGCCTCGTTGAGCGTTTTGTTGTCATCGTTGTTGTTCATGTTGCTCGGCTTTTTTTATCATTTGGAATAGTTTCTTGCGTATGCGCTGCAGTCTGGTGGCCAGATAGGCCGGCTCGCGCTCAACGATGTAGGCAATGTCGCGCAGCGGACGATTGTCGTTGTAGTAAAGGTGAAGCAGCTGCTGGTCGGCAGGCGCGAGTTGCCGGATGGCTTTTTCAAGCAATCCGACACGCCCGCCCTCACATCCGTCTTCCGCCACGTTGTCGGCCCACATAGAATCGGCCAACAGCAACGGGTGCTCACTGTCGTCGAGAGAGATGACCGGCAGTTTGCACCGTCGCAGATACATGAGCGTCTCGCGGTAAGCAATCCGCCGAATCCAGCAACCAAAAGGAGCCACCTCGCGACGATAGCTGCGAAGCTGAGCAAAAGCCCTCACAAACGTGTCTTGTGTCAGTTCCTCAGCGTCTTCCCTGTTGTGAATCATACGCCCCACGAATGCCATCACCTCATTGCCATAGCGGCTGAGCAGCATTGTGTATTGCTGCGTTTTGCCTTTCAGCACGGCTTCTATGACGGTTTGTTCGTCGGTTTGCATGGTTGCTGTATCCACCTGTTTCACTTTGTTATGGTCTTCAATTATCTGTTCTCAATTATATATATGCAAAAATCGGCAAAAAATATCATTCGCGAGTACCTTTTTCGCAAAAAAAACCTAAACCGCACACCAAACGCCGCATAGCGGGGCGTGTAAACCCGTGTTTTGCAATCGTAAACTGATACTTTGTGGAAACAAACATACGGGTCAGAAATACAAACCCGTGCTTTACGCACAAATTTTCTAGAGAATTTATTCGTAAACCTATGCTTTGCGAGCGTAAACTGATGCTTTGTGAATACAGAGTTATGAGTTGTTGTGGCAGCGTTCGGGGCTGAGGCGACAGCTTTGTTGTTAAAAAAACATAAATTATAGTTTTGCTGGGGTTGCTGTGGCTTGGGGTATGGGGATTTTTAGTACCTTTGCAGCCGCAAAAGATTCTTGTGGGGCCAGAATGCGCGCCGTTGGGCGCGTGGGAACCCCCGAGGGCAGCGTGTAAATAGCGGCCTTTGGCCTGGTGCTGATCGCCACGCGGTTTGTGAATCGCTGCTCACTGGCAGGCGGAGAGTCTGCCCGTTTCCAGGTACGTCAAGCCAGGCGCGGTGCGGGGATGGCGACATATCTCCGAATAGAAAACGTTTTAATATTTTATTTTTTCATTCAACAAAAATGGACACTTTAAGTTACAAGACTATTTCCGCTAACAGGGAAACAGTGAAGAAAGAGTGGGTTGTGGTTGACGCAACCGACCAGGTTGTTGGTCGTCTTGCCTCAAAGGTGGCTAAGCTCATCCGTGGCAAGTATAAGCCCAACTTCACGCCGCATGTTGATTGTGGCGACAACGTGATTATCATCAATGCCTCGAAGGCGATGTTTACTGGCAAGAAGGAAACCGACAAGGTTTATACGCGCTACACGGGCTACCCCGGTGGTCAGCGTTTCCAGACTCCTGAGCAGCTTCGCCGCCGTCCTGACGGTATGGACAAGATTCTGCGCCACGCCGTGAAGGGCATGCTTCCTAAAGGCCGCCTGGGCCGTCAGCTCATTGACAATCTTTATGTGTATAACGGCACGGAGCATCTGCATGAGGCTCAGAAGCCGAAAGCTATTGACATCAACGAGTACAAATAATTTACAATTTGACAATTTACAATTTGACAATTTATTTTTTGCATTTTGTAATTTGACAATTTAACTCAAAGTTCAAAGTAAACAGTAAACAGAAAATAAAAAGATGGAAGTAATTAATGCAATAGGTCGCCGTAAGAGTGCCGTGGCACGCGTGTATGTGAGCGAAGGTACTGGTAAGATTACCATCAACAAGGTTGACATCGACAAATATTTCCCCTCAGCTATTCTGCAGTACGTGGTTCGTCAGCCGCTGCAGCTGCTTGAGGCCGCCGAAAAGTATGACATCAAGGCAAATCTCTATGGCGGTGGTTTCACCGGCCAGAGTCAGGCTCTGCGCCTTGCCATTGCCCGCGCACTGGTGAAAATCAACGGCGAGGACAAGAAAAGCCTGAAGTCTCAGGGATTCCTCACCCGCGATGCCCGCGAGGTGGAGCGCAAGAAGCCGGGTCGTCCCAAGGCTCGTCGCCGCTTCCAGTTCAGTAAGCGTTAATACGATTTACAATTGGACAATTTACAATTGGACAATTTACAATTTGACAATTTATTTGTTCATTTTGTAATTTGTCAATTGTGGTTGAAAACTGAACAGTTTAGCATCTAAACCGTTGGGACTTGGTAAAAATTTGCAAAATTGACAAATAGAAAAATCAATTGTATAATTGTAAATCGTCAAATTGTAAATTCCAATTACTCAAGGGTTGATTCTAACAAAAGAATTGAAAAGAAAGTAAACAACAACAATTAAAAAAAAGAATTAAGAAAAATGTCAAGAACAAATTTTGACCAGCTGCTCGAGGCAGGATGCCACTTCGGCCACCTCAAGCGCAAATGGAACCCCGCCATGGCTCCCTACATCTTCATGGAGCGCAACGGCATTCACATCATTGACCTGCACAAGACCGTAGCCAAGATTGACGAGGCTGCCGACGCTCTGAGACAGATTGCCAAGAGCGGCAAGAAAATCCTCTTCGTGGCCACAAAGAAACAGGCCAAGGACGTGGTGGCAGAGAAGGCCGTCAGCATCAACATGCCTTACGTCATCGAGCGTTGGCCCGGTGGCATGCTCACCAACTTCCCCACCATCCGCAAGGCCGTGAAGAAAATGGCCAGCATCGACAAGCTGATGAGCGACGGCACTTACAGCAACCTCTCAAAGCGCGAGATTCTGCAAATCAGCCGCCAGCGCGCCAAGCTGGAGAAGAACCTCGGCTCTATCGCCGACCTTACCCGTCTGCCCAGCGCCCTGTTCGTGGTTGACGTAATGAAAGAGCACATCGCAGTGCGCGAGGCCAACCGCCTGGGCATTCCTGTGTTCGGAATCGTTGACACCAACAGCGACCCCAACAACATCGACTTCATCATTCCCGCCAACGACGACGCCAAGGATTCTATCGAGGTAATCCTCAACGCTTGCTGCGCCGCCATCGCTGAGGGTCTGGAGGAGCGCAAGGCAGAAAAGGCTGACGAGAAGGCAGCTCAGGCTCAGGCCGAGGAAGCTGAGGACGCTAAGCCCCGTGCCCGCAGAGCCCGCAAAGAGGCTGCTCCCGCAAAGGCCGTGGAAGAGGCTCCCGTAGAGGAGGAAGCTCCCGTTGCTGAGGAAGAGGCTCCTGAAGCCGAGGCTGCTGAGGAAGAGGCTCCCGCAGCTGAATAAGCAAAAGTAGTAATAATTGATAATTGACAATTGATAATTGATAATTGAAAATTAAAGAATTATGGCATACAAAGTAAGTATGGACGATATCAAGAAGCTCCGCACCATGACCGGTGCAGGCCTGGCCGATGTGAAGAAAGCACTGACCGAGGCTGAGGGAGACTTCGACAAAGCAAAGGATTTGCTCCGCGAGCGCGGACTGGCCATCGCCGCCAAGCGCTCTGACCGCGAGACTTCCAACGGTTGTGTACTCGTGAAGAAGGTTGAAGGCTTTGCCGCAATGATTGCCGTGAAGTGCGAAACCGACTTCGTTGCCAATGGCGCTGACTTCATCGCCATGACTCAGGCCATTCTCGACGCTGCCATCGCCAACAAATGCCAGACACTGGACGAGGTGAAGGAACTCACCCTGGCCGACGGACAGAAGGTGCAGGAGACAGTTACCCAGCGTTCGGGTATCACCGGTGAGAAAATGGAGCTCGACGGATATCTCATCCTCGAAGGCGACAACATCGAGGTCTATGACCACATGGGCAAGCACACGCTCTGCACCATGGTTCAGACCAACAAGGAGAACGTAGATGCTGGCCACAAGGTGGCCATGCAGGTAGCTGCCATGAAGCCCGTTGCCCTGAATGCAGAGAGCGTTCCCCTGGCTATTCTCGACGAGGAGTATAAGACCGCTGTTGAGAAGACCAAGCTCGAGCAGGTTGAGAAGTACGTTGACGTAGTCCTGAAGAAGGCTGGCATCAACCCCAACCTCGTTGACAGCGAAGACCACATCGAGTCGAACATGGCAAAGGGATGGCTCACTCAGGAGCAGGCCGACGAGGCTCGTGCCCTGAAGGTGAAAGCTGCTGAGGAGAAAGCCAACAGCCTGAATCCTCAGATGATTGAGAACATTGCCAAGGGCCGCGTTCAGAAGTTCCTGAAAGAGAACTGCCTGGTTGACCAGGAGTTCCAGTTCGGCGACGGCGACAAGGCCACCGTATCGCAGTGGCTCAAGGCTCAGGACAAGGAGCTGAAGGTGGTTGCCTTCAAGCGCTTCACACTTGTGGCTGAGTAATGCGGGTTCGAAAAATCAAGCGTAAAGCCTGACAATTACCGACCCATGCGCCGGCACCCATCAACGGTGCCGGCGCATTTTCTATATAAAGACAAATAGTTTGCACACTATCCTAAACACAAAACTCCACCAAAATGAAAATCTTTGCCGTAGGAATGAACTACTTGCAGCACAATAAAGAGCTGCATGGCGCGTTATATAAACCGGAAGCACCCGTCATATTCACCAAGGCCGACTCGGCACTGCTGAAGGACGGGAAGCCGTTTTTCCTGCCCGATTTCTCGGAGCGGGTGGATTACGAGACCGAGCTGGTGGTGCGCATCTGCCGGCTGGGTAAATGTATTCCCGAGCGCTTTGCCCACCGCTACTACGACGCTGTGACCGTGGGCATCGACTTCACCGCTCGCGACCTGCAGCAACAGCTGCGCGCCGCAGGCCATCCGTGGGAACTGTGCAAGGGTTTCGACGGTTCGGCAGCCATCGGACAGTGGGTAAGCAAGGAGAAATTCCTCGACATACAGGCCATTCACTTCCACCTCGACATCAACGGCCAGACGGTGCAGGAGGGCTGCACGAGCGACATGCTCTATCGCGTGGACGAGCTGATAGCCTATATCTCGCGGTTCTTTACGCTAAAGACAGGCGACCTGCTCTATACTGGCACTCCCGCCGGTGTCGGACCAGTACACATCAATGACCATCTTGTGGGGTATGTAGAAGAACGCAAGGTGCTGGAAATGAACGTGAAATAGTTGAGGAGAAGGGATTTACAATTTGACAATTTACAATTTACAATTTATTTGTTCATTTTGTAATTTGACAATTAATTGAGAAGGAATAAAAGGAGTAGATGTAATAAAGGAGAAAAGGAGTAAAGGAGTAAAGGAGTTTGAACAAAGAATATCAGAGCCATATTGCCAGCAAGTGGACGATGAGAGCCGTGGCAGCCCTTATCGTTTTCCATTGTTCGCTTTTCACAGCCTCGGCACAGCGTTTTTTCAACCTGACTGCCGACGAAGTGAAAATAGACTCTGTGATGCCTTATTTCACCTACGCCATTCCATTAGGCGAGCATTATGCCGACTCTACATACCAGGTCAGTATCGTTTACCCAGAATTTATCAACATGAGCACAGCCGATGTGCTGAGGTATCAAAAAATAACGTCCGAACAGCCACCAGCTATGCCTATTGTCCGCCAGCAAACGGTAACTGAACGCAAACGCGGCACCTTGGAAGTGTTTTTCGTGCCCGTGGTGTGGCGCGAAGGCAAATACCAGAAGTTGGTGAGCTTTATGCTGCGCCTGGAAAGTGTTCCCATCAATTCAGGAAACGAAAACATCTCCGCAAACAGCGGACAGATGAAGCATGCTCCTGCCCGTGCCTCAGTTTCTGCAGCCTCGCGCTATGCCGAGCACTCCGTCTTGGCCACAGGCAAATGGGCAAAAATCAGGGTTCCCGAGACGGGTGTTTACCAGCTAACCGAATCGCTCATTCAGAAGGCTGGCTTCAAGTCGTTGGGACAAGTGCGCATCTACGGCTACGGCGGGGAGCTGCAACCAGAAAAATTGACAGGCGAGTATCTTACTGCCACCGACGACCTGAAAGAGGTGCCCACATGCTCTGTCGGCGGCAAACGGCTGTTTCATGCCCAAGGCCCCGTGTCGTGGAGCGACCCGAAGGCTAAGACACGCATACGCAATCCGTACAGCAATTACGGTTACTACTTCATCACCGAAGGCGACACTGCGCCCCTAAGCGTTGACAGTGCCACCTTCATCGGTTCGTTCTATGGCGGTGCCGACGACTACCATGTGCTGCGCGAGATTGACAATTATGCCTGGTATCAAGGCGGAAGAAACCTCTATGAGGACACGCCTATCAGCATTGGAACATCGAAATCGTTCACTATTGAACTGCCCGCAAACGTTTTAAGCGGCTCCATGACCGTGAAACTCTCCGCCGAAGTCAGTGCGAAGGCAAGTATCGAACTCAACGGCACTGATGTGGGCACCATGAGCATAAGCCGTGCGGACAGCAGCAACGACCGTGCCTGCGAATCCACCGCCTACTTCGACGTGGAGGACCTCAAGACCAGCAACTCCATCAAAATCACAACAACCGATGGCGGCCCCATTCGGCCCGACTTCATCTCGTTCTGCCTTGACAAGCCTAAACCACGTCCCGACCTGCTGAACGGCACTTTTGACGAACCCGAGTATGTATATAACATCACCCCGCAAGACCATCACGCCGACACACCCGTTGATATGGTCATCGTGGTGCCGCTCACAGGCAAGCTTAACGCACAGGCCGAGCGTCTGAAAGCTTTCCACGAGCAAAACGACTCGCTTATCGTGCGCATCGTTCCTGCCGACGAGCTCTACAACGAGTTCTCAAGCGGCACGCCCGATGCCAATGCCTACCGCCGTTACATGAAAATGTTCTACGACCGTGCAGAGAACGAAAACGAGTTACCCCGCTACCTGCTGCTGTTCGGCGACTGCGCTTGGGACAACAGAATGCTCTCCATTGCATGGCGAAGCGAATCGCCTGACGACTTCCTGCTCTGCTATGAAAGCGAAAACTCATTCAGCGACACCGACTGTTTTGTCTCCGACGACTTCTTCTGCATGCTCGACGACGAGGAATCCATCGCCGAGGGCACTGGCTACTATTCCATCACGGGCAAAGCCGACATTGCCGTGGGCCGGTTCACAGTCCGCAATGAACTGCAGGCACAGACCCTGGTTGACAAAACCATCAACTATGCCAAGAACCAAAATGCGGGCAGTTGGCAAAACACCATCATGGTGATGGGCGATGACGGAAACAACAACCTTCACATGCGCGATGCCAACGAGGCCGCCAACGAAATAGAGAAACTCAACGGCGGACTGGTGGTGAAAAGGGTAATGTGGGATGCCTACAACCGTGAGACAACCGCCACAGGCAACTCCTATCCCGAAATAACGAAAATCGTCAAGCAGCAACAGGCTGAGGGCGCGCTCGTCATGGACTATTGCGGCCACGGACGGTGGGACCAGATTTCGCACGAGGGAGTGCTTCATCTTTCCGATTTCGAAGCGTTCAGCAATGCAAACCTCCCATTGTGGATAACGGCCTCTTGCGACATCATGCCCTTCGACGGACAGGTTGACAACATCGGTGAGTCGGCCATCCTCAACGAGAAAGGAGGGGCTGTTGCATTCTTCGGCACATCGCGCACCGTATATGCCGACCGCAACAAATACATCAACATTGCTTTCCTCAAAGAACTGCTCAACACCGAAGGAGAAAAGCGCATTTCCTTGGGCGAGGCACAACGACGCGCAAAAAACAAACTCATATCAACAAGCACCGACCGCACCCGCAACAAACTCCAATACTCGCTATTAGGCGACCCGGCGTTATGTTTGAACATACCCGTGCTGAAAGCTGTCATCGACACCATCAACGGCCAGCCCGTTTCATCAACAGCCAACATCGCGCTGAAAGCAGGCTCGGTGGCCAGCGTGAAAGGACACATCGAGAAACAAGGTTCCTTCTATCCACAGTTCAACGGCACCGTGACCGCACTTGTCAGGGACACCAAGGAGCACATTGTCTGCAAACTAAACAACACAAGCAATGATGGTGCTTCGGAAGCTTTTGAGTACGACGACCGCACAAAAACGCTGTTCACTGGTTCCGACAAAGTGAAAGAAGGCCGCTTCGGATTCTCTTTCGCCGTGCCATTGGACATCAACTACTCCGACGACTCAGGACTCATCAACATCTATGCCGTCAACGAGGCAAAAAACGAAGAGGCCAATGGCTATTGCGACCAGTTCAAGGTGGGCGGCACACAAATCGCCACCAACGACAGCATCGGGCCGTCGGTGTATTGCTACCTCAACTCACCCTCGTTCACCAACGGGGGCAATGTGAACAGCACCCCCTATTTCGTGGCTGAGATTACCGACAAAGACGGCATCAACACCTCTGGCAGCAGCATCGGGCACGACCTGGAACTGTGCATCGACGGCGAGATGGCACGCACCTACATCCTGAACGACAATTTCCAGTACGAGTTTGGCAGCTACACCACTGGCAAGACTTTCTACAGCATACCCGAACTGCCCGTCGGCAAGCACACCTTGCGATTCCGCGCATGGGACATACTGAACAACAGCACCACCACCGAACTGTCGTTCAACGTGGTGAAAGGGCTTGAGCCCAACTGCTTCAGCGTGGCCTGCACCAACAATCCGGCCACCACACAAACCACCTTCATCATCAGCCACGACCGTACTGGCAGCACACTGGACGTGGAAATAGACGTGTTTGACTTCGCTGGTCGCCAGCTGTGGCACCACAGCGAGTCGGGCACGGCAGCCTCGGGCACCTATACCGTCGGCTGGGACCTTTGCACATCGGGAGGCGCACGCCTTGAGACTGGCGTTTATCTCTACAGGGCCCGCATCAGCAGCGATGGCAGCTCGAAATCTTCAAAAGCACAGAAAATAATCATCCTAAACAATAATTAGTGCACTTGGCACGTTTGTCATGTAATAGAATTGTGAAACGAGAAATGAGAAATAAGAAACCATTATGCAATATGCATCATAAATTATGCATCACACTGCTGCTGTCGCTCACAACCCTTTGCGCGCTGGCACAGGACGACAAGACGGAGATGTTCAACCCCGTCAACTATTCGGTCACCTCGCAGATGATTGCCCCCGACGCACGTGCGGCCGGTATGGGTGACGTAGGTGCTGCCACCGACCCCGATGTCAACGCGCAATACTGGAACCCCGCCAAATATCCGTTCACCATCAGCCGCGCAGGTGTATCGCTTAATTACACACCGTGGCTGCGCCAGTTGGTTAGCGACATCGACCTGGCCAACCTCGTCGGATACTACCGTATTGGTGACTACAGTGCCGTCTCCGGCTCGCTGCGCTATTTCTCGCTCGGTGAGGTAATGACCAACTGGACCGGCGGTGACGATTTCTCAAACGCCGAGACCATCAACCCCTACGAAATGTCTATCGATGTGGCCTACTCGCTCATGCTCAGCGAGAAGTTCTCCATCGCCGCAGGCGTGCGCTGGATTTACTCCGACCTCACCTACGACTATCACGACGACACCTCTCCCGGCTCGGCCTTTGCCGCCGACCTGGCTTGTTACTACAACAACTACCTCAACCTTGGTGACCGCGAATGCCAGTTAGGTCTCGGTCTCAACATCAGCAACATCGGTAGCAAAATCTCCTTCGGTGGCGACGACAACAGCGAGTTCATCCCCACCAACCTGCGTCTTGGTGCGTCGCTCATGGTTCCCGTCGATGAATACAACCGCTTCTCTATTTCTGCCGACGCCAACAAACTGCTCGTGCCCACCTATCCCAAGCGCACCGACGAGGAAACCAACGAGGAATACCAGCTGCGTGTGCAGAAAGACTACTACGACGTGAGTTCCATCAGCGGCATCTTCAAGAGTTTCAGCGACGCTCCCAACGGCGCGAAAGAAGAGCTGCAGGAAATCCAATGGAGCGTAGGTGCCGAGTATGTTTATCACGACCAGTTCTCCATCCGTGCCGGTTACCACCACGAGAGTGCCAACAAAGGAAACCGCAAATACTTCACCCTTGGCGCAGGCTTCAAGATGAGCGTGTTCTCTCTCGATGCCGGCTACGTCATCGCCACTGCCAAGAGCAATCCGCTCGACCAGACCCTGCGATTCTCGCTCTCGTTCGACATGGACGGCATCAAAGACCTGTTCCACAGAAAGTGAACCGATGGATAATTGATAGACAATTGACAATTGATAATTGAGATTTGAGATGAACATTCGAGTTGGATTCGGTTATGATGTCCATCAATTGGTTGAGGGGCGCGACCTGTGGCTTGGCGGCATTAAGATTGACCATGCGAAAGGCCTGCTCGGCCACAGCGATGCCGACGTGCTCATTCATGCCGTCTGCGACGCGCTCCTCGGAGCCGCCAACATGCGCGACATCGGTTTTCACTTCCCCGACACTGCCGAAGAAACCCTCGGCATGGACAGCAAAATCATCCTCCGCAAAACCATAGCGCTCATTGCCACCAAAGGCTACCGCTTAGGCAACATCGATGCCACCGTATGCGCAGAGCAGCCCAAGCTCAATCCGCACATCCCCGCCATGCAGCAGTGCATGGCCGACATCATCGGCACCGATCCCGACAACATTTCCATCAAAGCCACCACCACCGAACGCCTTGGCTTCACTGGCCGCCAGGAGGGCATCGCCGCATACGCCACCGTGCTGATTGTAAAAGAGTGATGCAAGCACAAAGCAACAAAACAAGAATAAAGAAAGACATTAGAACATACTGGAGAGGAAAGAAATTGGAATAATAAGAATAATTCAGCTAATAACTATCACAGAAATAGCTGTTAATCATTATTCTTATTATTCCAATTTCTTTTTTATAACCATTATATCCATAAACCTTCGGACTATTATTGTTGAGCTCAGGCCTGCAAAAACAAAGAATCGGTTTATGATGAAATTTTCTAGAGAATTTGAGCGTAAACCTGCGAGTTGTGATTGTAAAGTGTAGGTTTATGAATGCCAAGTGCAGGTTTATGCGAACAAAGCACAGGTGTGTGAAAACAGAGCACGGGTGTGTGAAAACGAGGCATGGGTCTGCTGGGAGAGCATGGGTTTCCCCCCTGCAGGTTTAGGGAAAATCCTCCTTCGTTTTAGGCATAATCCTTTTGGAGGTTGCTAAAAAAGCACTTATTTTGCCATCGAAAACAAGAAGCTGCACAAGCTGAATGTTGACAACAAAAAGTTTAACCCTTTAATAAGTAAGAGTTATGAAAAAGATTTTCACCATGGCAGTTCTGATGACGATAGCCATCGCTGCAAACGCAATGACATACACCGAGGCCCGCACCGAGGCTCTGTTCCTTTCTGACAAGATGGCCTTTGAGCTCGACCTGAGCCCCGCGCAGTATGACGCAGTTTATGAAATCAATCTCGACTACATGTTGAGCCTTGGTACTCGCGCCGACCTGTTCGGCAACAGCTGGAGCCGCCGCAACACCGACTTGCGCTATGTGCTCACCGGCTGGCAGTACGACCGCTACATGACTCTCGAGTACTTCTATCGCCCGCTGGGTTGGCACAACGGCGCCTGGACATTCAGCATCTACAGCATCTATGGCCGCAATCTGATGTTCAACGCTCATCCCACGGTGTTTGTCAGCTATCGCGGTGGTCACAACCACGTAGCAGGCAGTCACTATGCCAACCGCGACTTCAACAAGCCCAAGACCGTCACTCCCAACAGGCGCACGGGCGAGACTGGTCCACGGGGCGGCAACACGGCTCACGGCGCCAATGTGGCTCACCACAACGGCAACGCCAACAACCATGGTGCTCCTCACACGGGTAATACGAATGTGCGCAACCACAACAGCCGTTCTGCTGGCACAGGCAATGCCAATGTGGCAGTGAACGTGAACAACAACAGCCGCTTCGGTCAGTCTGCAGGCCGTTCCGGCAGCATGAACACCCGCTCTGGCAGCCCTGCCGGCACGACAGCCAACAAGCCGGTCCGCAGTGGCAGCGCCGCCACCAGCATGGGCAAGTTCGGAGGCAGCAGATAGATTCACATACTTATATAACTTCTTCTTACATTGATATGTTTGGTACATCTTAGGTGTCTTTGGTGCATCTAAGATGTACTTTTTGTATTATATGCGAAAGAAAGTGCAGATTCTTCTTTCTTCATTCTTCATTCTTCATTTTTTTATCGTACCTTTGACTTTCGTCGAAGGTACTCACGCTCGGCAAAACAAAAGAAAAAAGAGTTTTCCTTTTGTTTTTCGCTCACTTAATCGTACCTTTGCACGCAATATGACAAATTTAAGGTTTCAGGTTGTTGAAGAGGCATTTATGAAAAAGCCTCTCGAAGTGGCTGCTCCCGCGGAGCGGCCTTCGGAGTATTTTGCAAAAAACGTGTTCACCCGCGCCAAGATGTACAAATACTTGCAGCGCGACGTATATGAGAAGCTCATAGACGTGATAGACAACGGCGCTCCGCTCGACCGCTCGATTGCCGATGCCGTGGCCAACGGCATGAAGCAGTGGGCCGACGAGAACGGCGTGACCCACTACACCCACTGGTTCCAGCCGCTCACGGAGGGAACAGCCGAGAAGCACGACGCGTTCATTGAGCACGACGGCAAGGGCGGAATGATTGAGCAGTTCTCAGGCAAGCTGTTGGTGCAGCAGGAGCCCGACGCAAGCTCGTTCCCCTCGGGCGGCATACGCGCCACATTCGAGGCGCGCGGCTACAGTGCCTGGGACCCCACCAGCCCCGTGTTCATTATTGACGACACTCTTTGTATTCCCACCATATTCATCAGCTACACCGGCGAGGCCCTCGACTATAAGGCTCCGCTCAAACGCTCGCTGCGCGCCGTGAGCGAGGCAGCCGTGGCCGTGGCACGCTATTTCGACCCGAAGGTGAAGAAAGTCATCTCCAACCTGGGATGGGAACAGGAGTATTTCCTGGTTGACGAGGGCCTATACTCGGCCCGCCCCGACCTGATGCTCACCGGGCGCACCCTCATGGGCCACGACTCGGCCAAAAACCAGCAGATGGACGACCACTACTTTGGCACTATCCCCGACCGTGTGCAGGCCTTCATGAAAGACTTGGAGGTGCAGGCCCTGGAACTGGGCATTCCCTGCAAGACACGCCACAACGAGGTGGCCCCCAACCAGTTTGAGATTGCTCCCATCTATGAGGATACCAACCTGGCCGTTGACCACAACATGCTGCTGATGAGTCTGATGAAGAAGGTGGCGCGCAAGCACGGTTTCCGCGTGCTGCTGCACGAAAAACCCTTCGACGGCATCAACGGAAGCGGCAAGCACAACAACTGGAACCTGTCAACCGACACGGGCGTGCTGCTGCACGCTCCCGG